>CAJUEC010000014.1 GCA_910585155.1 uncultured Oscillospiraceae bacterium | reverse complement strand
AAACCATGTCTTTTTTTGCTCTGATTCAATTTGCGCAACTTATCTTACCTTATCCGAACAAAAAAGCGTCCCGTCAGGGATGCGCAGCCGCACAATTTATTGTGCACTCCGGGTTTTGGGCTGGCCCCAACAAGTAAATTGAGCAATCACGCCTGTGGCGTGATTGCTCAATTTTGCAAAGTGGGTACCGCTTTGCCCTGCTTGCCAGTTTACATTGTGTGGCCATACTTGCATTGCCCGTAAATAGGTTCAACGGTATTCGATCTCTCAGATTACTCTTCAAAGTTTACATTTCAATTTCGTCAAAAATTCTAATAATATCTTCATGTATTCTGGACCATTGCGCCCCAAGGATGTCATAATAGTTTTTGTCCTTCTTAAGGTAGTTTGTAGCCGTAAGGGTCGAATCGTGGCGGCACTCGATGGAATAACTGGTAATGCCGGCTTCGATGATAACGGAAAATAGCTTGCTCAATATCTTGTCATACTGCTCCTTATTATCAAACACTTGCGGTGGTATAAAATACTGAAGTTGTCCAAGATCCCGAAAGGTTTCATAGAGCGCATCTAAAATGCTTTCCGATGAAGAAGGTCCGAAGATGGGGGCTAAGTCTTGAACAGATATATTCTCTTGTCTGTATCTCGATGCAAACGCTACAAACGCAACACAAATTGTTCTTGCATTATGGGCAAGGGATATTCTTGTACTGGCATTTGGGTGAGTATTATTTTCGCGATCAAAATTCTTCTGGTACACAGTACGGAAATAGTGATCTATGTAAAGCAGTTCTTTACATAACTTGGCAATTTGTGATAGATTGCCATTAAATATTGGCTCATAGTATTTCTCTTGGTAAAGAGATGACGGCTTGGCTCTGCTTAAGCAAGGCACCTGAAATATGCCTGCTAAACATGATTTACCAATTTCAACCAAATCCGTATTAAGATATGGCTCCCTATACATACGAGGCACCGTTTCTCCACGCTTGGTTTGATAGAATATACCAACCTCACGCATCGCCTGTGAAAAGCGAATCTGCTCTGGTGAATTTGCCTTCAAGTCAACGGGCTTTATTGCTTTCTGAGAATTAGTTGCTTTTGCTATGGACAGGGTAAAACGGTTTTTTTCATCCTCAGTATTACCAATAATTTTTATAATTTTGCAAGGAAGATATAAATCATTTTCGCTACTTATGTTTGTACTCTTATGTAGTAGGTACGTGGTTTGCCCTCCGTTAACAATTGAAAAATTTTTCAGTTTAACTTCTTTACCATCAATTTCAAAATCATCACAGATAATAGTAATGCCATTGTTTTTGAGCCAAAAAGAATCTGGGTCTTTAGTGATTGTTTCCTTAATGGCGTTGTCAATATCGCGTCCAGCTACATGATAACGCAGATTGCGAGCAAGTAGATTTGTATTATGTTGTGCGTACAACTGCTTTATTGAATATGCTGAAACATTTACAACCGCAGCTCCATCCCCATAAAGAAGATAATTATCGTGTTCATCAATACGGATTTTTCCTGCTTCTACTGTCGGACGCCTAGATTCTGACTCTTTAATCTCGTCCACAATATCATCGGCAAACAGGATGGACACTTCAATATTACTAATTCCCGTAAACTGTTCGCGAAATTTCTTTTCAATTCTATCACGGCGAATTCCTGCTTGAGGGGCACTTGTATAAAACACAAAATGAATTTTCGACTCGTCGCCAACATCTGACTGCAACGTCATAAATCTATGCTGTACTGTAGCATTTACTTGCTCATACTGCCCCCGAACCATGTCTTTATAAAACAACGCCATCTTTATCATAGCGTTTAGAACATCATCATATTGTATTGCTGCATAGAACTTTGATTGTCCAATAACAAGATCGGCCCCTTCAGTATTGGGATCGCTCAGCAGAAAATCTACCCCTCCGTCGTACTGCCCGTCAACTATAATATCGTCAAGTTCTGCTTCACTAAGGATGAGAGCTGGGTTTTTATAGAAATTTGATTTTACACACAGGGCAGAAAATACATGCGCATCTGATTTGCTGCGCAGTGATGGATATGTATCTTTCATTGCGCGAATTTTTTCTGCTATAAACTCATATGAAATCTGAGGAGTCAGCATGTTACTTATCCTCCATGATATTAGTATTGTGATTATAGCATACGGCTCTGTGAAATTCAAGGTAAATATCGACAACTTTCTCCTTTTTCAAGGCAGTTTAAGTCCCCAATTACGGACAGCGTAGACGCTTAAAACCGCATTTCTACTGTTCCGGGGCCAACTATACCACCCACCACTGATAGACGCCGGGAAATCCTTGCGGCGCAAGGGTTTGTGAGGCTCTAAATGTCCACGCTGGCAGGATTGGATACAGAGCAGCGAAGAAGAAAGAGTAACCTCCGTTTTGGGGGCGCTAAAAGAAATCATATGACAGTCTCAAATTCCGGGCATGAATCTCTTGCGGCATAGGGCCTTTTGGGCCTTACTTTTTCTACCAGCGCAAGGCTTGACAGACCGCTGGAAATTCGATACAATAATTTTGTAAATTTCATACAGACAGCAAAGTGCAGGCGAAGTCAAGACTATCTTGACACCGCCTGCACATTCCATTTCCGGGGGAGGAATGTTTATTGGAACATAGCAGCGCAGTCACCACTGTACCTTGAAAATTTCATATCGACAACATGGAGGAACTGAATGGCCCAGCGGCAGTACAAACATAAAACCAGTAGCGATCTGGAAATCCCAGACTACGCAATCCAGCGAATTGCTCGATGTATGCTTCCGATGCTCCAGCAGTATTACGAGAGCGAGGAAGGACAGCGAGAACTGGCGGAGTGGGAGAAACGCCAGGAACAGAAATGACTGACAGGGAGGGAAGCTATCACTTCCCTCCCTGTGTTCATACCTCGCCAATATCCTCAATGAAAACGAGAAATCCGAACCCATTCCCGATTGGGATAAGGTTCGGATTTCTCAAGTGTGGTGGACGATACAGGACTCGAACCTGTGACCTCCCGCACGTCAAGCGGATGCTCATACCAGCTGAGCTAATCGTCCGGCTTTTCTGTTGTACTGGCTCAACGCATCATATTATAACGGCCCCGGCGGCGCTTGTCAAGGCTTTTTTCCCGTGGTATACTAAGAATCTGCATTCAGACATTCAGAAGCTATGCCCATCGGCGATTGGCACAGCTTTTCGCAAAACATACGGAGGAGGCGTACCATGAAATACGCGCTGATCACCGGCGGCTCCCGGGGCATCGGGGCCGCCGCCGCCCGCCTGTTTGCCCGGCGGGGCTGGGGGGTGGCCGTGGGCTTTTGCCGCAGCCAGGACCGGGCCCTGGCCCTGGTCCGGGAGCTGGAGGCGCTGGGCGCGCCCGCCCTGGCCGTCCGGGCCGACGTGGCTCACCGGGACCAGGTGGCCCGGATGATTGACAATGTGTTAGAAAACTTTTGTCAACTTGACATTTTGGTGTGCTCGGCTGGGATTTCCCACCAGGGCCTCATCAGTCAAATTGACGAGGAGCAATGGCGTCGATTGTTCGCCGTCAATGTGGACGGCGTCCACCACTGCTGCCGCTCGGTGCTGCCCCATATGCTGGCGCGCAAATCCGGCTCCATCGTCACCGTCTCCTCCATGTGGGGGCAGGTGGGGGCCTCCTGCGAGGCGGCCTACTCCGCCACCAAGGGAGCGGTCATCGCCTATACAAAGGCCCTGGCTCAGGAGCTTGGCCCCTCCAATATCCGGGTAAACTGCGTGGCCCCCGGGGTCATTCACACAGAAATGAACGCCCAGCTGTCCCCCGACGACCTGGCCGCCCTGGCGGAGGAGACCCCCCTGGGCCGCATCGGGACGGCGGAGGAGGCCGCCGCCGCCATCGACTTTCTGGCCTCCGACCAGGCCTCCTTTTTCACCGGCCAGGTGCTGGCCCCCAATGGCGGCTGGGTAATTTGAGTACAAATCCCGTCACAATATCCCACAGCCGGGTTTTCTCCGGGATTCTCCTTGTGAATTTTTGCGGTTGACATAGGAAAATAATGAGTATATAATTGTCAACAATCTGGGGGGCGCAATCGTGCCCCCTTCGATATTAAGAACCTGTATTCACAACCTCAATTCACCATCTGACCGGGCCTTTTCCCGTCATGCGGCGTTGAATTTTCTTGAAATAAACATAATTATTCCTGCGAAAATTCGCCTTGCCTGACGGGAAAACCCCTCGGCCATCCGGCGATTTCGGCTGTGAATACAGGTTCTAAGGAGATCGCGCATACATCAGTATAGGAGGAAACCAGAATGAAAAAGAAGAAGCTTGCGGCCCTGCTTTTGGCGGGCGCCATGGGACTGAGCCTTCTGGCCGGCTGCTCCAGCGGCGATGCCCCCGGCAGCCAGGCTCCCAGCGGCGGAACCGGCAGCGACGTGGTCACCATCAAGGTGGGCGGCATCGGCCCCCTCACCGGCGACAACGCCCAGTACGGCACCGCCACCGCCTGGGGCGCCCAGATCGCCGTGGACGAGATCAACGCCGAGAACGGCCCCATCCGGCTGGAGTATGATTTCCAGGACGACACCGGCGCGGCGGATAGCGCCGTGTCCGCCTACAACAAGCTGAAGGACTGGGCCAAGGACGACCCCCTGGTGATCTACGGCTGCACCACCACCACCCCCTGTGTGGCGGTGGCCGCCGAGACCTACAGCGACCGCTACTTCCAGCTCACCCCCTCCGCCTCCTCCCCCGAGGTGGTGGCGGGCAAGGACAACGTGTTCCAGATGTGCTTCACCGACCCCTACCTGGGCACTGCCGGGGCGGAGTACCTGAAGAACAAGGGCCTGGGCACCAAGTACGCCGTCATCTATAACAACGGAGACCCCTACTCCACCGGCATCGCTGAGGCCTTCATCGCCAAGACCAAGGAGCTGGGCATGGAGCTGGTGTCCACCCAGACCTACCCCGACGACAAGACCACCGACTACACCGTGCAGCTCAACGCCTGCAAGGACGCCGGGGCGGACGTGGTGTTCCTGCCCATCTACTACACCCCCGCCTCCCTGATCCTGGCCCAGGCCAAGCAGATGGACTACGCCCCGCTGTTCATCGGCGGCGACGGCATGGACGGTATGCTGGACATGGATGGCTTTGACAAGTCCCTGGCCGAGGGCCTGCTGCTTATGACCCCCTTCAGCGCCGGCGCCGAGGACGAGCGCACCAAGTCCTTTGTGGAAAAGTATCAGGCGGCCCACGACATCCTGCCCAACCAGTTCGCGGCTGACGGCTACGACTGCATGTACGCCATCTACCAGGCCTGCTGCCAGATCGACGGCATCGCCGACATGGACAGCGCCCAGCTGTGCGATGCCCTGTCCGACCTGTTCGGCGGCGGCGAGTTCAAGGTGGACGGCCTCACCGGCAAGGGCATGACCTGGAAGAACACCGGCGAGATCGACAAGGCCCCGCTGATCTTCAAGGTGGAGAACGGCGTCTACGTGGACGCCCAATAAGGAAACAGAACGCCAAGGGGGCTGTCGGATCGCTCCGGCAGCCCCCTCTTTTTTAAGCCATGGCAATGGAATTGCCATGGCTGTGTCGCAATTCTCCGGTTGCGGGCAAGCCTCACAGAGCTCGCGCCCGCAGGCGCGAAAAAAGTTTAATCCGTTTTTGGGGCGGCTTTGCTGACCCCAAAAACACAGCTCGGCCCGCAAGTGTGCCCGAAGGGCGCGCGCAGTCGGGCCGCATTCCCATCCATCGGAAAAGGCGCAGCCTTTTTCGATGGATAGACAGAGAGGTGAAGATCGGAAATGTCCTTCCTGAACAACGTGATCACCGGCGTCAGCCTGGGCAGCATCTACGCCATCATCGCCCTGGGCTACACCATGGTGTACGGCATCGCCAAAATGCTGAACTTTGCCCATGGCGATGTGATCATGGTGGGGGCCTACGTGTGCTTTTTCGCCATGAGCAGCGCCGGCCTGCCCCCTGTGGCGGGGGTGCTGCTGGCGGTGGCGGTGTGCACCGCCCTGGGCATCGCCATTGAGCGCCTGGCCTACAAGCCCCTGCGCTCCGCCCCCTCCCTGGCGGTGCTGATCACCGCCATCGGCGTCAGCTACCTGCTGCAAAACGGCGCCCAGATCCTCTGGGGCGCCGCCACCAAGACCTTTCCCCCCATCGTGACGGGTAGCCTGGTGCTGGTCCCCGGACAGCTGTCCATCTCCTACGTGGCCATTTTGTCCGTGGCCTGCTGCGTGGTGGTCATGGCGGCCCTGACGGCGTTCACCGGCCGGACCAAGCTGGGCAAGGCCATGCGGGCCTGCTCGGAGGACAAGGGCGCGGCTCAGCTCATGGGCATCAATGTGGACTCCACCATCTCCATGACCTTCGCCATCGGCTCCGCCCTGGCGGCCATCGCCGGGGTGCTGATGTGCTCGGCCTACCCGGTGCTCTCCCCCACCACCGGCTCCATGCCCGGCATACGCGCATTCACCGCCGCGGTGTTCGGCGGCATCGGCTCCGTCCCCGGGGCACTGCTGGGGGGTATCCTGCTGGGGGTGATCGAGACCTTCGCCAAGGCGTACATCTCCACCGACCTGTCCGACGCGGTGGTGTTTGCGGTGCTCATCGTGGTGCTGCTGGTGCGCCCCGCCGGACTGCTGGGCAGATACGTGCCCGAGAAAGTGTGAGGCGGCCATGAAAAGGATCAACAAAACCTCCCTCAGCGGGTTTGTGAACTACGGCATTGTCACCGCCGCCTTTCTGGTCCTCCAACTCCTGCTGGGGGCGGGCCGGCTGTCCAACTCCCTCCAGAGCCTGCTGGTCCCCGCCTGCTGCTACATCGTCATGGCGGTGTCCCTGAACCTGACGGTGGGCATCCTGGGCGAGCTGTCCCTGGGCCACGCCGGCTTTATGAGCCTGGGGGCCTTCTCCGGCATCACCGCCTCCATCCTGCTGCAAAGTGCCATCCCCATGGCCCCCCTGCGCCTGGCGGTGTCCATGGCGGTGGGGGCGGCCTTCGGCGCCCTGGGCGGCGTCATCGTGGGCGTGCCGGTGCTCCGCCTCCAAGGGGACTACCTGGCCATCGTCACCCTGGCCTTCGGCCAGATCATCCAGAACATCATCATGGTGCTCTATGTGGGGGTGGATGAGAACGGCCTCCACATCGCCGCCAGCTCGGACCGCTTTCAGCTGGCCCTCGGCGGCACCGCCATCATCAAGGGCCCCATGGGGGCGGTGGGCGTGACCAAGCTGGCCTCCTTCACCGCCGGCTTTGTCCTCATCCTCATCACCCTGCTGGTGGTGCAGAACCTGGTGAACAGCCGGTCGGGCAGGGCCATCATGGCCCTGCGGGACAACCGCATCGCCGCCGAGAGCGTGGGCATCAACGTCACCAAGTACAAGCTGATGGCCTTTGTCACCTCCGCCGCCCTGGCGGGGGGCGCCGGGGCGCTGTTCGGCCTGAACTACTCCTCCACCGCGGCCTCCAAGTTCAGCTTCAACACCTCCATCCTGGTGCTGGTGTTCGTGGTGCTGGGCGGACTGGGCTCCATCCGGGGGTCCATCATCGCCGCCGCCCTGCTCTACGTCCTGCCGGAGCTGCTGCGGGCCTGGGACATCGCCGAGTACCGTATGCTGATTTACGCCGTCATCCTGATTCTGGTGATGCTGGCCACCAACAACGACAAGCTCAAGGCCCTGCTGGACCGGATCATCCCCAAGCGAAAGGGGGCCCAGGCCAATGGCTGAGAAGAAGCAGTTCCAAAAGAGCAGGATGGTGCCCGTGCCCAGCGTGTCCATCATCCCGGAGCGGGACCTGGGCAAGACCCCCATCCTGGAGTGCAGCCACCTGGGGATCGACTTCGGCGGCCTCACCGCCGTCAACGAGTTCAACATCACCGTGGGCCGCACGGAAATCGCCGGCCTCATCGGCCCCAACGGCGCGGGCAAAACCACCGTGTTCAACCTGCTGACCAAGGTGTACCAGCCCACCCGGGGGACCATCCTGCTGGACGGGCTGGACACCCACGGCAAGACCCCCGCCCAGGTCAACCGCATGGGCATCGCCCGCACCTTCCAGAACATCCGGCTGTTCTCCAACCTGAGCGTGGAGGACAATGTAAAAATCGGCCTGCACAACCAGGAAAAGTACTCCATGTTCTCCGGCATCCTGCGCCTGCCCAAGTACTGGCGGCAGGAGAAGGCCGCCCATGACCGGGCGCTGGAGCTGCTGTCCATCTTCGACATGCAGGACCTGGCCGGCCACCCGGCGGGCTCCCTGCCCTACGGGGCCCAGCGGCGGCTGGAGATCGTCCGGGCGCTGGCCACCAACCCCTCCCTGCTGCTGCTGGACGAGCCGGCGGCGGGGATGAACCCCTCCGAGACGGCGGAGCTGATGGAGAACATCGTGAAAATCCGGGACACCTTCCAGATTGCCATCATGCTCATCGAGCACGACATGAGCCTGGTCATGGGCATCTGCGAGGGCATTTGCGTGCTCAACTTCGGCCAGATCATTGCCAAGGGCACCGCGGAGGAGATCCAGTCCAATCCCACGGTGATCGAGGCCTATCTGGGCAAGCAGCGGGAAGGGGGCGCGGACTGATATGCTGAAGGTAAACGACATCAATGTGTATTACGGCGCCATCCACGCCATCAAGGGGGTGTCCTTCGAGGTGAACGCCGGCGAGGTGGTCACCCTGATCGGGGCCAACGGCGCGGGCAAGTCCACCATCCTGAACACGGTATGCGGGCTGCTCCACTCCCGCACCGGCTCCCTTGCGTTCCTGGATCAGCCCCTGGGGGCGGTCCCCGCCCACCGGATTGTGGAGCTGGGGCTGGCCCACGTCCCAGAGGGGCGGCGGGTGTTCCAGCAGATGACGGTGGAGGAAAACTTGGAGATGGGGGCGTACACCCAGCCCCGCTCCACCATCGCCCCCAACCTGGAGCGGGTCTATGAGCAGTTCCCCCGTCTGAAGGAGCGCCGCCGCCAGGTGGCGGGCACCCTGTCCGGCGGGGAGCAGCAGATGCTGGCCATGGGCCGGGGGCTGATGAGCAGCCCCAAGCTGCTGATGCTGGATGAGCCGTCCATGGGGCTGGCCCCCATCCTGGTGGAGCAGATCTTCGACATCATCCGGCAGCTCCACAAGGCGGGCACCACCATCCTCCTGGTGGAGCAGAACGCCCAGATGGCCCTGTCCGTGGCTGACCGGGGCTATGTGCTGGAGACAGGCAAAATCGTGGCCACCGGCACCGGGGACGAGCTGCTCCACAATGCGGCGGTGAAAAAGGCCTATTTAGGCGGATAGCGGCGCAAGCCTCCCGGCCTGCCCAACAGACGCAAGCCCCCGCCCGGGCACAGCCCGGGCGGGGGCAGCGTTTATCCCCTCGCTTTGCCGCCGAGGGAAGGCTTTACAATGTTTGACTGTGTTAGTAACGGATTAAAGTTCTTTTTGTCTGCTTTTTCTTTCAAGAAACGGGGACAACAGTTACCCACTCGTCTTGTCGCCGAGGGAAAGCTTGACAATACTTGACCGCGTTGGTAACGAGTTAACGTTCTTTTTGCCTACTTTTTCTTTCAAGAAAAAGTAGGTCACAGGGGGAGCAGCACCCGGTACATCATGACAAAGTGGGCGATGGAGCCCAGCAGGATGAACACGTGGAACACCTCGTGGCAGCCGAACCGGGGATTGTCCCGACCCGGCCACTTCAGGGCGTACAGCACGCCGCCCACGGTGTACAGCACACCGCCCGACAGCAGCCACGCCACCCCCCCCAGCCCCAGCACCTGCCAGATGGGATAGATGGCGATCACCGCCAGCCAGCCCATGGCGATATACACCGTGGAGGTGACCACCCGGGGGCAGTTGATCCAGGTGAGGCTCATCACCACCCCGGCGATGGCCAGCGCCCAGATGACGCCGAACAGCGACCAGCCCCAGGCCCCCCGCAAAGCGATGAGGCAGATCGGGGTATACGACCCGGCGATGAGAAAATAGATGGAGGAGTGGTCCAGCTTGCGCAGGGCCACCCGCCCGGCCACCGTGGTATTCACGCAGTGGTACAGGGTGGAGGCGGTGTACAGCGCCGTCATGGACGCCCCGTAGACGGCGAAGGACACGATTTTCCACACATCGCCCAGACCGACCGCCCCGGCCGCCAGCACCGCCGTGGCCACCACCGCCAGCGCCGCCCCCACCCCGTGGGTGATGGCCGACCAGGGCCGCAGGCCGTCGTAGGGGTCCCGCCCCCGCTCCACCGGACGGGCCCGGCGGCTGGGCGCGCTGTCAAAGGGATCGCGGTATAATACTTGCTCCATACGAGCACCACCTTTCTAATTATCTCCAGTATAATGCATTCAGCGTGTTACGTCAAGTCGAAATCACGAAATCTAATTATTAAAATTATATTATGCGGAGGCTGCCGAAAGATGGGGGATTGAATCTTCCGAAAAAGCAGAGTATAATAGTGGCATTCTGTCGGATACCCGCACCGCCGGGCCCGCTTTTTGAGGGGGACGACCATGGAAAACTCGTTGGGCCTGTACCTGCACATCCCGTTCTGCCGCAGCAAGTGCGACTACTGCGACTTCTACTCCCTGGCGGGCCAGGAAGACCGAATGGGCGACTACCAGCAGGCGCTGCTGCGCCAGATCGCCGACACCGCCCCCCGGGCCAAGAAGCAGGTGGTCAACAGCGTCTACATCGGCGGCGGCACTCCCACCTGGTACGGGGAAAAGCGGCTGCTGGAGCTGATCGGGGCGGTGAAAAAGCGCTTTACCCTGTCCAAGGACGTGGAGCTCACCCTGGAGGCCAACCCGGACAGCGTGGATGAGAAGATGCTGCGCCGCCTGCGCCGGGCGGGGGTGACCCGGCTGTCCCTGGGGATGCAGTCCGCTTGTGACGGGGAGCTGGCCGCCGTCCACCGGCCCCACACCTTCCGGCAGGTGGAGGCGGCGGTAAAGGCCGCCCGGGCGGCCAGGCTGCGCAACCTGAACCTGGACCTGATCTACGGCCTGCCCAGCCAGACGGAGGCCAGCTGGCGCGCCTCGGTGGAGGCCGCCCTCTCCCTGGAGCCGGAGCACCTGTCCTGCTACGGCCTGACGGTGGAGGAGGGCACCCCCCTGGCCCGCCGGGTGGCGGAGGGGGAGGCCCTGCCCGACGACGACGAGCAGGCCCAGCGCTACCTGTGGACGGTGAAGCGGCTGGCCCAGGCGGGGTTTGACCAGTACGAGGTGTCCAACTTCTCCAAAACAGGGTGCCAGTCCCGCCACAACCTGAAATACTGGATGGGCCGGCCCTACGTGGGGCTGGGGGCGGGGGCCCACTCCGACTTCGGCGGCTGCCGGTACTCCTTCGTCCGGGACCTGGAGGGCTACATCCGCGGGGTGCTGGGGGACGGCAGGCTGCTGGACGAGATGGATGAGATTCCCCCCCGGGAGCGGGGCAGCGAATACCTGATGCTCCGGCTGCGCACCATCCACGGCATCGAGGAGTGGGAGTACCGCCGGGAGTACTATATGAACTTTGACCCCATCGCGGCCAAGCTGTCGGAGTACGAGCAGAAGGGCTGGGCGGTGCGGTCGGGCCGCCGATGGCATTTTACCCCGGAGGGCTTCCTGCTATCCAACCGGCTCATCGGGGAGCTGATGGAGCTCCAGGAGGTGGAGACCCTGGCCAACACCCTGGAGAAGATCCGGGGCGGCAAGCTTCCCCCCAGAGAGTGACCCCCAAGGGGCGGCAAGCTTCCCCCCAGAGAGTGACCCCCAAGGGGCGGCAGGCGCCGCTCCCAGAGCCCGCCCCGCGCCACCCGCGCCGCCGCGTCCGGGGGCTGGAGGGCGGGCTCCCGGCCCCTCTGGCGGAAATGCCCATTTACAAGGGGTCCTTTTTATGTTAACATAGCACAAGCTCCCAAGGGGGAGTTCGGCAAAATCCAGGGGGCGCGCCCCCGCGTCAAAGACAGGAGATACCCATGAAAAAATTTTGGAAGCGGGGCGGGGCGCTGGTTCTGGCCCTGGCCCTGACGGCCTCCCTGACCCGGCCCGCCCGGGCCTCTTGGGCCCTGGGCGACGAGCTCATGGACCGCACGGTGCCCCTGGCGGAGGGGACCAGTCTCACCACCCAGACCCTGTGGTCCAACTCCAAGGAGGACCTGCGCACCGAGCACTACGTTACATACACCCCCGGCGGCGGCGTCAGGCCGGTGGTGTTCAGCGGCACCTATGTGGCCAGCACCAACACGGTGTCCGCCGCCGCCGCTCAGATGGAGTCCCAGGGCCTCCGGGTGACCGCCGCCGTCAACGGCGGCTTCTTCAACACCGACGGCACCATCGTAGGCATGCTGATGACCGACGGGGTGCTCCGGGCTCTGGATGTGGACAACTACGCCCTGCTGGGCTTCACCCAGGACGGCCGGGTGTTCATCGACGAGAGCAAGCCCGAGGCCAGCGCCGTCTGGACTGGGCTGGACGGCTTCCCCCGCACCTTCCCCCTGGCCGGCTTCAACGCCTACCGCAACGCCGGCTATCTGAGCGGGCTGTACCTCTACAACAAGGATTTCTCCTCCCGGGTGCTCAGCGGCGGGGCCAGCGTGTCCGCCATCCTGCGCCCCATGTGGGAGGATGGGCTGCGGATGAACAGCTCTCTGACCCTCCAGGTGGTCTCGGTCACCGACGCCACCCAGGAGGGGGTGGCATTCAATGGCGAGATTCCCGAGGGCTGCTACATGCTCTACGCCGAGGACCGGGAGAACCCGGAGCTGCTGGCCGCCCTGCGGGGGCTCCTCCCCGGCAGCCAGGTGACGGTGAGCGTCAGCGGCGCCAGCGGGCAGTGGGCGGACGCGGCCTTTGGCCTCAGCGGGCGGCACACCCTGCTGCGGGACGGGGAGATTGTGACCGGCCTGCCCACCGAGGCCCACCCCTATACCGCCGTGGGCCTGAAGGCGGACGGCTCCGCCATCTTCTACACCATCGACGGCCGGCAGAAGGGCTACTCCGTGGGCGCCACCTACGCCCAGGTGGCGGAGCGGCTCCAGGAGCTGGGCTGCGTGTCCGCCGTGGCCCTGGACGGCGGCGGCTCCACCACCCTGGGGGCCACCCTCCCGGGGAGCGAGAGCTTTTCCATCGTCAACCGCCCCTCCACCGCCGACCGGCGGATCAACAACACCATCCTTCTGGTGGAGGAGGGGGGGACCGGCACGGGCCTGCCCGGCGGCGCCTATGTCACCGCCGAGCGGAACGTGGTGCTGGCGGGGGCTGGGCTGGCGGTGTCCGCCGCCCCCTACGACCTGTCCGGCCGTCCCCTGCCGGGCGCTCCGCTGAACTGGTCGGCCTCCGGCGGCCTCATCCAGGCCAATGAGACCGGCGCAACCTACACCGCCGGGGCGGTCCCCGGAGTCTACGCCATCTCCGCCGGCGGCGGGGGCGACATGCCCGTGCGGGTGGTGGACACCCTCACCTCCCTGACCGTGTCCCGGAAGGAGTCGGGCCTTGTGGTGGAGTCGCTGCATCTGGAGCCGGGAGACCAGGTGGAGCTGACCGCCTCCGGCTCCTGGATGAACCTCCCCGTGGCCATGGACGAGGGCAACGTGGCCTGGGGGGTAAGCCCGGAAGTGGGCATGATTGAGAACGGCAGATTTATCGCCGGACCCAACAGCGCCGAGGGGACCATCGTGGCCGCCGCGGGGGGGCTGACCATCACCATCCCCGTGAAGGTGGACCGGGGCGATCCCTTCACCGACATGGCGGGCCACTGGAGCTCGAACTATGTCACCCAGCTGTACAAGCTGGGGCTCACCACCGGCTACGGCCAGGAGGACGGCACCGCCCTATACATCCCCGACGGACAGCTCACCCGGGCGGAGCTGCTGGCCTTTATCACCCGGCTGCTGGGGGTGGACCCGGTCTACTATGAGGCGGTGGAGCTGCCCTTTGCCGACATCGACCTCATCGAGGAGTGGGCGCTGCCCTACGTGAAGGCCATGTACACCCTGGGGGTGCTCCGGGGCAGCGAGAACCAGGGCCTGCTGTACGCCGACGCCAACAGCTACATCACCCGGGAGGAGACCATGACCATCCTAGGCCGGGTGCTGGCGGCCTCCCAGCCCTGCGACCTGTCCCAGTTCCCCGACGCGGCTCTGGTCAGCGACTGGGCCCTGCCCCATGTGCAGACCCTGGTGGCGCTGAACGTGGTGGGGGGCAGCAACGGACTGCTGCTCCCCGGCGACTACATCGACCGGGCCGCCATCGCCAAGCTGCTGGTGGAGGTCTACCCCCTGGAGAAGGCGCTGCTGCTCCCCCGGCTGGATCTGATGTCGTAATTTTCTTCACAAAACAGGGAGCGGACTGAGGTCCGCTCCCTGTTTTCGGATAGGAGCGCCCGGCCTGGGCATACTGGCAGGGAGGTGAAGCGCTATGGATATGACCAACCAACAGTATAACCAGTACGTCAGCGGCCGGGCCAAGCCCTCCCCTCTGTGGAAGGACTGCCTGTGGGCCTTCCTGGTGGGCGGGGCCATCTGCGCCGGGGGCCAGGGGCTCACCGCCCTGTACCAGAGCTGGGGGGCGGGGAAGGAGGACGCAGGCGCCTGGACGTCCATCACCCTGATCTTTCTGGCCTCCCTGCTCACCGGGCTGGGGGTGTTCGACAACATCGCCAAGCGGGCCGGGGCGGGGACGCTGGTGCCCATCACCGGCTTCTCCAACGCCATGGTGTCCCCCGCCCTGGAGTTCAAAAGCGAGGGCTTTATCACCGGCACCGGGGCCAAGCTGTTCACCGTGGCGGGCCCCGTGCTGGCCTATGGCATCACTGCCAGCGTGCTCTATGGCATTATTCTCTACCTTTTGGAGCTATTTTAGGGCCTGCCACGGCGGGGCCCCAGCCGCCGCGCCCTCCCGCGGCGGCTGGGAGACGACGAGCGACGCCGTGAGCGAGCCCTGCCCTACGGGCGGGGCGAGGGATACAAAGTCCGCGAGGAGGAGGCGGGCCCGGTGCTGGCCTACGGTATCACCGCCAGCGTGCTCTACGGCATCATTCTCTACCTTTTGGAGCTGTTCTGACCTTACACGGGCGGCGGGGCGAATCCCGCCGCCCTTCGCCTTATTTTGCCCGATTTCCCGCAGAAAGTCCCTTGCCCCAGGTGAGAAAAAGTGGTATACTGGGAGACGGCAGAGGAAGGAGGAGACAATCTGTGACCTATCAGGAGGAATTTATCCATTTTATGGTCCGTTCCGGCGTGCTGACCTTTGGGGACTTCGTCACCAAATCCGGGCGGAAAACCCCCTATTTCGTCAACACCGGCAACTACAAGACGGGAGCCCAGGCCGCCCGCCTGGGGGAGTACTACGCCGCCTGCATCCAGGAGCACATGCCCCAGGGCATCGACGCCCTGTTCGGCCCCGCCTACAAGGGCATTCCCCTGGCGGTGGCCGCCGCCTCGGCCCTGTACCGGGACCATGGCCGGGACCTGCCCTACTGCTTCAACCGCAAGGAGGCCAAGGACCACGGCGAAGGCGGGACCATGGTGGGCTATCAGCCCAAGGACGGGGACCGGATCGCCATCATCGAGGACGTGGTCACCGCCGGCACCGCCGTGCGGGAGACCATTCAGCTGTTCCGTGGGGTGGCCGACGTGAAATTCGCCGCCCTGTTTGTCAGCGTGGACCGGATGGAGCGGGGCACCCGGACCTGCACCACCCTGGACGAGCTGCGCCAGGACTACGGCATCCAGGTGTTCCCCATCGTCACCATCCGGGACGTGATGCGCTGCCTCCACAACAAGCCGGTGGACGGCAAAGTGTACATCGACGACAACATGCTGGGCCGGATGGAGGACTATCTGGCCCAATACGGCCCCCAGACCTGACCGCTGTGGCCGGTAAAAAGCCCGCCTCTATCCATGCGGGCCACCGCCAGCGCACCAAGGAGGAATTTCTGGCCCGGGGTCTGGACGGCCTGCCCGCCCACCGGGTGCTGGAGCTGCTGCTGTTTTACGCCATCCCCCAGGGGGATGTGAACCCCCTGGCCCACCGCCTGGCTGAGCGCTTCGGCTCGCTTCAGGGGGTGTTCCACGCCACCTATGAGCAGCTGCTGGAGGTAGAGGGCATCGGCCCCAACACGGCGGTGCTGCTCCAGCTGGTGCCCGCCGTCGCCGCCCGGTATCTGGCGGAGAGCGCCAGCTTCGACGGTCAGGTGGTGGACACCTGGCAGCTGCGGGAGCTGCTGGCCCCCCTGTTTTTCGGCCAGCGCAGCGAGCTGGCCTACCTGGTGTGCATGGACGGGAAGAACAAGGTGCTGGCCACCCGGAAGCTGGGGGAGGGGGTGGTGGACGCGGTGAACATCGCCTCCCGCAAGGTGCTGGAGGCCGCCCTGGGCTGCAACGCCAGCCGGGTGGTGCTGGCCCACAACCACGTGTCCGGCGTGGCCTTCTGGTCCCAGGCGGACGTGGACACCACCCTGCGGCTGAAGCGGCTGCTGGAGCAGGCGGACATTCTGCTGCTGGACCACCTGATCATGGCCGGCGGCGACATGGTCTCCATGGCGGAGTCCGGTCTGCTCCGGGCCAGGGAGTAGCAGGAAAAATTCAGCAGATATTCCAAAAAAATTTTTGTTATCGCCCTTAAGTCCAAACAAAAAACGGTCGAGATTACTACAGTAATCTATACACCGCGCAAAAAATCCGCATAGGAGGAATTCACATGAACATACTCGTCTGTGTCAAGCAGGTGCCTGACACCACCGAGATCAAGATTGATCCGGTGAAAAACACCCTGATCCGCGAGGGCGTGCCCAGCATCGTGAACCCCTTCGACGGCTACGCCCTGGAGGCGGCCGCCCGCATCAAGGACAAGAACCCCGACACCAAGATCGTGGTGCTGTCCATGGGCCCCGAGCAGGCCAAGGCGGCGCTGAAGGAGTGCCTGGCCATCGCTGCGGACAAGGCCTACCTGGTGTCCGACCGCGCCTTCGGCGGCTCCGACACCCTGGCCACCAGCTACATCATCAGCGAGACCATCAAAAAGGTGGAGGAGCTGGAGGGCAAATTCGACGCCATCTTCTGCGGCAAGCAGGCCATCGACGGCGACACCGCCCAGGTGGGCCCCGAGATCGCCGAGCACCTGGGCCTGCCCCAGGTCACCTACGGCCTGGAGGCCGAGGTGGACGGGGACACCGTCAAGGTCAAGAAGGAAGTGGAAGAGGGCGTTGAGGTCATCGGGGTGAAGATTCCCTGCATGGTCACGTTCACCAAGCCCGCCTGGGACCCCCGCTACCCCACCATCAAGCGGAAGATGGCCGCCAACAAGGCCGAGATTCCCACACTCACCGCCGCGGACCTGCCCACCATCGACCTGGAGAAGGCCGGCCTGAAGGGCTCTCCCACCAAGGTGAAGAAGACCTTCGTCCCCCAGAAGAAGACCGGCGGGGTGAAGATCGCGGAGGAGGACAACGCCGCCTCCGCCAAGAAGCTGTTTGAGCTGCTCAGCGGCGCCAGCATTATTTAAGGGAGGGCAGAACAATGGAAGCCAAGACCAAGGATCTGTGGGTATTTGTTGAGACCAACGAGGACGGCACCGCCAAAAACGTGGGCATTGAGCTGCTGACCCCCGGCAAGCTGATGGCGGGCAAGCAGGGCGGCGCCCTGGTGGCGGTGGTCATCGGCAGCGGCGTGGACGAGGCGGTCAAGGCCGCCTCTGAGCACGGCGCGGACAAGGTCATCGTCGTCGATGGCCCCGAGTACAAGCATTACAGCACCGACGCCTACGCCATCGCCCTGTGCACCCTGGTGGAGAAGTACGGCCCCACCAGCATGCTCATCGGCGCGACGAATAACGGCCGCGACCTGGGCCCCCGCGTCAGCTGCCGCCTGCACACCGGCCTGACCGCCGACTGCACCGGCCTGGACGTGGACGACGAGACCGGCAACGTGGCCTGGACCCGCCCCGCCTTCGGCGGCAACCTGATGGCCACCATCCTGTGCCCCGACCACCGTCCCCAGATCGGCACCGTCCGCCCCGGCGTGTTCAAGAAGAGCGACGTCACCGCCGCCAATGCCGAGGTCATCAAGGAGGACATCCATGTGTCCGAGGACCAGATCCGCACCCAGGTGATCGAGCTCATCCGCGAGATGGGCGGCGAGAACGTGGACCTGGAGGGCGCTGAGATCATCGTGTCCGGCGGCCGCGGCGTGGGCGGCCCGGAGGGCTTCGACACCATCAAGGCCCTGGCCGACGTGCTGGGCGCCACCGTGGGCGCCTCCCGCGCCGCCGTGGACGCGGGCTGGATCGCCCACGCCCATCAGGTGGGCCAGACCGGCAAGACCGTGGGTCCCAAGCTGTACATCGCCTGCGGCATCTCCGGCGCCATCCAGCATCTGGCCGGCATGAGCGGCTCCGACGTGGTGGTGGCCATCAACAAGGACCCCGACGCCCCCATCTTCGACGTGGCCGACTACGGCGTGGTGGGCAACCTCTTTGAGGTCCTCCCCGTCCTGGTGGACGAGATCAAGAAGGCCCGGGGCTGAGCCGCCCCAGCTCTTTCGCCCCGGCTTTTGTGAGCCGAGAACCTGCATCCGCGGCCTGAGGCCGCGGACGCAGGCTCTGAATAAAGTATGAAAGGACAGATGCGCTATGAATTTCCACTTTAACGAAGAGGAACAGGAAATCCTTGACATGCTCCACGACTTCTGCCTGAAGGAGGTCGCCCCCATCGCCGCTGAGGTGGACGAGAACGAGCGCTTCCCCGAGGAGACCTGGCACAAGCTGGCCGAGATGGGCATGATGGGCGTGCCCTTCGCCGAGGAGTACGGCGGCGCGGGCCTGAGCTACCTGAACTACATCGGCATCTGCGAGGAGCTGGCCAAGCACTGCGCCACCACCTCTGTCATGGTGTCTGCCCACACCTCCCTGTGCTGCTGGCCCATCAGCCAGTACGGCACCGAGGAGCAGAAGCAGAAGTACCTGTCCAAGCTGTGCTCCGGCGAGTGGCTGGGCGCCTTCGGCCTCACCGAGCCCGGCGCGGGCACCGACGCCGCCATGCAGAAGACCATCGCCGAGGACAAGGGCGACCACTGGCTGCTCAACGGCTCCAAGATTTTCATCACCAACGCCGGCTTTGCCAACGTGTTCGTGGTGTTCGCCATGACCGACAAGTCCCTGGGCACCAAGGGCATCTCCGCCTTCATCGTGGAGAAGGACTTCCCCGGCTTCAAGGTGGGCTCCCACGAGAAGAAGATGGGTATCCGCGGCTCCTCCACCTGTGAACTGGTGTTTGAGGACTGCATCGTCCCCAAGGAGAACCTGCTGGGCGAGCTGAACAAGGGCTTCAAGGTGGCCATGACCACCCTGGACGGCGGCCGGATCGGCATCGCGGCCCAGGCCCTGGGCATCGCCCAGGCCAGCATCGACGAGTGCGTGAAGTACACCAAGGAGCGGGTGCAGTTCGGCAAGCGCATCAGCCAGTTCCAGAACACCCAGTTCCAGCTGGCCGACATGCAGGCCAGCGTGGACGCCGCCCGGCTGCTGGTGTACCGTGCCGCCCAGGCCAAGCAGGATCACGAGCCCCACAGCCACCTGGCCGCCATGGCCAAGCTGGTGGCCGCGGAGACCGCCTCCGATGTCACCCGCCGTACCCTCCAGCTCACCGGCGGCTACGGCTACACCCGGGAGTATCCCTTTGAGCGCATGATGCGGGACGCCAAGATCACCGAGATCTACGAGGGCACCTCCGAGGTCCAGCGGATGGTCATCTCCGGCTGGATGGGCGTGAAGTAAGCGTCTGTTCCCCTTCCGAAGACACAGCAGGAGCGCCCCGCCGAGGTCCGGCGGGGCGCTCTTTCGCAAAATCAGCCACGACAAATGAGGTGAACCGATTGGTGACAAAGCTCTGGGAAAACCCGGACATCTTCAGCATTCAGGTGGAGCTGCCTGAAAACCCGCTGCGCGCCCTGAACTCCTACGTGATCACCTCCCCCCAGGGGAACCTGGTGATCGACACCGGCTTCAACCGCCCCGAGTGCCGGGAGGACCTGTGGCGCGGCCTGGAGGAGCTGGGGCTGGATCTGACAAAAACCAGCCTCTTTCTCACTCACCTCCACGCCGACCACAGCGGCCTGGTCTGGGACTTTGTAGACCGGGGCTGCCCGGTCTACATGGGGCGGATCGACCTGGACTACCTGGAGAACCGGCGCAACATAACCTTTATGGAGGGGCTCTTCCGCCAAGAGGGCTTTCCCCAGGCCGTGCTGGACCGGCAGGCCAGGGAGAACCAGGCCCGCAGGTACTCCGCCGCCCCCGGCTTCCCCGCCCAGCCGGTGGAGGACGGCCAGGTCCTCCAGCTGGCCGGGCTGGAGCTGCGCTGCATCCACACCCCCGGGCACACCCCGGGGCACATGGTCCTCTACCTGCCCCGGCAGCGGCTGCTCTTCTCCGGCGACCACATCCTGTTCGACATCACCCCCAACATCGCGGTGTGGAGCACAGTGCCCCACTCCCTGGCGGACTACCTGGCCAGCCTGGACAAGCTCCGGGGGCTGGACGTCCAGAGGACCTTTCCCGCCCACCGGGGCGGCGGAGAGGACGTATACCGCCGCATCGGCCAGCTGGAGGCCCACCACGCCCAGCGGCTGGAGGAGATTTTCCAGGCGGTGGCCGCCTGCCCCGGCTCCACGGCCTATGAGCTGGCGGGGCGGATCACCTGGTCCGCCCGGGGGCTGGGCTGGGAGCAGTTCCCGCCCCACCAGAAGTGGTTCGCCATGGGGGAGACCCTGTCCCACCTGCGCTGGCTGGCCCACCACGGGCGGGTGGTCTGGACGGAGGAGGAGGTCCTGTTCCGCTATTACCCGGCGTAGCCTACGGGCGGCCTCCCGTCACAGCTCTCTGCGCAGGTATACCATGTCCACCAACCGGACCCCGCCCTCAAAGATGGGGTGGTCGTAGTGGTCGGTGAAGAAATTTTTCACCACATGGGAGGGGACAAAGCCGCACCGCCGGTAGAACGGGACGGTCAGCGGGCTGTCGCCGGTGCCCACCTGTAGGACGGAGAATTGGCCCCGGTAGGTCTCGCAGAGGAACTTGATGAGGGCCCTCCCCCAGCCCCGGCCCTGGAACGCCGGCTCTACAGACAGGCTCTTCAGCTCCAGCACGCCGCCCCCCTCGTCGGTGACCACGCACTGGGCCCGCACACCGCCGTCGTCCAGCACATACATGGTCCCCCGGCTGAGATAGCGGTCGATCATGTCCTCCTGCTCGTCCGCCAGCAAAAGCAGGGGCAGGTATCGCTTTTTGTGGTCCCGGATCTGCCTGATCTCCATACGCTCACCTCTTTCCTTGCCATCCATCCTACCACACCCGGCCCGCCGGTTCAAGCCGAAACCGCGCCCCGCCGTGGTCAATTCATCGAAAGGGAGGTCCGCCGTGAATCCCCTGGAACAGCTGCCCATCCCCCTGCTGGAGTGGTTTCGGGACAACGCCCGATCCCTGCCCTGGCGGGACGACCCCACCCCCTACCACGTGTGGCTGTCGGAGATCATGCTCCAGCAGACCCGGGTGGCGGCGGTGCTGGACTACTACCGGCGTTTCCTCGCCCAGGCCCCGGACGTCCCCGCCCTGGCCGCCCTCCCGGAGGAGCGGCTGATGAAGCTGTGGCAGGGGCTGGGCTACTACTCCCGGGCCCGCAACCTGCAGCGGGCCGCCCAGGTGATTGTGGAGCAGTACGGCGGCGTGTTCCCGGCGGACTACGCCGCGGTGCGCGCCCTGCCGGGGGTGGGGGACTACACCGCCGGGGCCGTGTGCTCCATCGCCTTCGGCCAGGCAGTGCCTGCCGTGGACGGCAACGTGCTGCGGGTGTACGCCCGAATTATGGGGGATGATGGGGACATCACCGCCCCGCAAATGAAGCAGAAGGTCACCCAGGCTGTGGGAGAAATCATCCCACTGAACGCGGCGGGGACGTTCAACCAGGCGCTGATGGAGCTGGGGGCCACGGTCTGCCTGCCCAACGGCGCGCCCCTGTGCGAACGGTGCCCGGCGAAGGGCTTCTGCGCCGCCCTGGGCCAGGGCCGCATCGGAGAGCTCCCGGTAAAGGCCCCGAAAAAGGCCCGGCGGGTGGAAAAACGGGCGGTATGGCTCATCTTTTGGGAAAACCGCGTGGCCCTGCGCCGCCGCCCGGACAGGGGATTGCTGGCGGGGCTGTGGGAGTTCCCCAATGAGATGTTTGGCGGGCAGGGGCCGGAGCAGTGGGGCATCGACGCCGAGCTCCAGGAGTGGGGATCCCTGGCCAAGCACATCTTTACTCACATTGAGTGGCATATGTCCATCCTACCCGCAGAGGCCAAGGGGCCGGCGCTTCCCCCCGGCTGGGTATGGGCCAGCGCCCGGGAGCTGAAGGAGCTTTACGCCGTGCCCAGCGCCTTCGAGGGGGCGCTGCGGCTAGTCCGAAAGAGAATGGAGCGTGTACCTTGAACCGGCAGACCGCGCTGGCCGGCGCCGGAACCCAGGCCATGATCTGCTCCCTCTGCCCCCGCCGGTGCGCCGCCCCCCGGGACGGGGCCGGCGGCCAGGGCTTCTGCGGTATGCCCGCCTTGCCCGTGTGCGCCCGGGCCGCCCTCCACCGCTGGGAGGAGCCCTGTATTTCCGGGGAAACCGGGGCGGGGACGGTGTTCTTCTCCGGCTGCACCCTGGGCTGCGTGTTCTGCCAGAACCGCCCCATCAGCCGGGAGAACTTCGGAAAGGTCCTGACGGAGGAGGAGCTGTACGCCGTCTTTCAGCGGCTGGCGGACCAGGGGGCCGCCTGCATCGAGCTGGTCACCCCCACCCAGTTCTCCCACGTGCTGGCCCGGGTGCTCTCCCGCCCCGTCCCCGGGGGGCTTCCGGTGGTGTGGAACAGCGGCGGGTACGAGCGGACCCAGACCCTCCAGGCCCTGGAGGGGAGGGTGGACGTGTACCTCCCCGACCTGAAATACGTCACCCCGGCCCTGGCGGAGCGGTACTCCGGGGCGGCGGACTACCCGGAGGCGGCCAAGGCGGCCATCCGGGAGATGGTCCGCCAGCGGGGCCCGGTCCGGCTGGAGGGGGGCCTTCTGAAAAGCGGGGTGCTCATCCGACACCTCATCCTGCCCGGGCAGGTGGCTGAGGCCAAGCGGGTGATGGACTGGGTGGGGGCGTCCTTCCCGCCGGGGACGGTGCTGTTCTCCCTCATGGCCCAGTATACCCCGGTGGGGGCGCTGGAGGGCTTCCCGGAGCTGCGCCGTACCCTGCGCCCGTCGGAGCTGCGGGCCGCCGGGGCGTATATGGAGAACCTGGGACTGGCGGGATACGTCCAGGAGCTGGGTTCCAGCGGGGAGGGCTTTATCCCCAGCTTTGACCTGACAGGGCTGTAGCCTATGGAAAGAGAGAGGAATGATACCATGCTGACACCGCAGCAAGCGCTGGAATTCTGCCGCCTCCGCCGGGAGGTCATCGGCCAGGACTACCAAACCCTTAACCCAGAGCAGCGAAAGGCCGTGCTGGCCACCGAGGGGCCCCTGCTGCTACTGGCGGGGGCCGGGTCGGGCAAGACCACCGTGCTCATCCACCGGGTGGCCAACCTGATCCGCTATGGCCGGGGTTCGGACTGCCTGGAGGTGCCTGAGTGGGTTTCTGAGGACGATCTGGCCCTCCTGGCCCGCTGCGCCGCCCACCCTGACAAGGAAAACCGCTTGCAGGCGGAGCGGCTGTGCGCCCTGGACCCCGCCGCCCCCTGGTCCATTATCGCCATCACCTTCACCAACAAGGCCGCCGGCGAGCTGAAGGACCGGCTGGAGCGGATGCTGGGCCCCGCCGCCCGGGACGTGTGGGCCTCCACCTTCCACTCCGCCTGTGTGCGCATCCTCCGCCGGGACATTGAGAAGCTGGGCTTCCCCTCCTCCTTCACCATCTACGACACCGACGACTCTCTGCGGGTGATGAAGGACTGCATCAAGGAGCTCAGCCTGGACGACAAGCAGTTCCCCCCCCGCTCGGTGCTGGGGACCATCTCCCGGGCCAAGGACAAGCTCCAGCTGGCCAGGGACTTCGCCGAGGAGGCGGACCGGGCGGGCGACCACCGCCTGCAAAAAGTCGCTCAGCTCTACGCCGCCTACGAAAAGCGTTTGTGGGAGGCGGGGGCGCTGGATTTTGACGACATCATCCTTCACACCGTCCGTCTGCTTCAGCAGTACGATGACGTATTGGAATATTACCAGAGAAAATTCCGCTACGTACTCATCGACGAGTACCAGGACACCAACAATCTCCAATACCTGCTGGCCTCCCTGCTGGCCGGGGGGCGGGAGAACATCTGCGTGGTGGGGGATGACGACCAATCCATCTACCGCTTCCGGGGGGCCACCATCGAAAATATCCTGTCCTTTGAGGACCAGTACAAGGGCTGCCGCACCATCCGCCTGGAGCAGAACTACCGCTCCACCAAGAGCATCCTGGCCGCCGCCAACGCCGTCATCCGCCACAATCAGGGCCGCAAGGGCAAGGAGCTGTGGACCGCCGGGGCGGAGGGGGACAAGGTGCAGCTGTACAGCGCCATGAACGAGCACGACGAGGCCCGGTTTGTGGCCGACCGGCTGATGGAGGACTTCCAGGCGGGGGAGAAGTGGAACAGCCACGCCATCCTCTACCGCATGAACGCCCAGTCCAACCAGATGGAGGTGGCCTTCAAGCGGCTGGGCATCCCCTACCGGGTCATCGGGGGCACTCGGTTTTTCGACCGGGCGGAGGTCAAGGACATGCTGGCCTACCTGTGCGCCATCCAGAACCACGCCGACGACCTGCGCCTCACCCGCATCATCAACAATCCCCCCCGGGGCATCGGACAGACCACCGTGGAGCGGGCCCTGGCCATCGCGGACCGGGACGGCCTCTCCCTGTGGGACGTGGTCTCCCAGGCCCGGAACCACCCCGAGCTGCAAAAGGCCGCCCCCCGGCTGGAGCAGTTCGCCCAGCTGATCCGGGACCTGTCCGCCCTGTCCCGCACCATGGACCTGCCCGCCTTCTACGAGGAGACGGTGGCCCGCACCGGCTACGCCGCCATGCTCCAGACAAAAAACGACATCGAGAGCCGCACCCGGCTGGAAAACGTGCGGGAGCTGCTCACCTCCATCAACGGCTACATGGAAAACGCGGAGGGGGAGCCCTCCCTGGCGGGCTTTCTGGACGAGATCGCCCTGTACACAGACCTGGACAACCACGACCCCGACGAGGACGCGGTGGTGATGATGACCATGCACTCCGCCAAGGGGCTGGAGTTCCCCACGGTGTTCGTGGTGGGCATGGAGGAGGGCATCTTCCCCGGCATCCGCTCCATCGGCGACCAGGAGGAGATGGAGGAGGAGCGGCGGCTGTGCTACGTGGCCCTCACCCGGGCCAGGGAGCGGCTGTACCTGACCTGCGCGGGCCAGCGGATGCTGTTTGGCCGCACCAGCACCAACCGGCCCTCCCGGTTCGCGGGGGAGATCCCCGGGGAGCTGCTGGAGCAGTCGGGGCGGTCCTACCTGGACCCCACGCCCACGGCGGGGGCCGGGAACTGGGACGAGTTCGACCAGACCCCCCGTGTGTCCACCTATCGGGAGCCTTACCGCCAGGCAGCGCCCCAGCCCGGCCCGGCCCCCGGCGGGGAGCGGAGAGGCGTCTATTCCCCCAGCCGCCCCCAAAAGCCCGCCGCCCCCCGGCCTCAGCCCAGGCCAAGCTCCTTCTCCCAGCCCGCCGCCGGCCTGCCCCAGTATCAGCAGGGAGACATGCTGGAGCACAAGGCCTTTGGCCGGGGCATGGTGCTGTCCACCCAGAAGGTGGGGGGGGACGTGCTCCTGGAAATCGCCTTCGACACGGTGGGCACCAAGCGCCTGATGCTGAAGTTCACCGCCCAGCATATGAAAAAAATATAGCCGGACAGGTCCGGCAGCGGGCGCGAAAAGGCCGCGGAGAAATCCGCGGCCTTGTTCAGCAGTCCACTGTGATATTATCGGTCCCGTGGGCCTCAAACTCATCGATATAGGCGTCGATGCGCTGGGTAAGCTCGTCGTAGTTGCTCTCGTCGATGGGCACGTCGTCCATGTCCCGGCGGGCCAGGTCCTCCGCCAATATCTCAAAAAATACGTTGTTCTCGTACTCCATGATGGCCTCGTGGATGCCCCCCTCGGCAAAGGCCCGGGAGGGGATGACCTCCCCCTGATAGGTCTCGGACAGGGTGGACATCCCCTCCTGGGCGGCCTTGGCAAACAGAAGGCTCTCCACCTCGTCGTAGTCCTTGAACCGATCCTCTCCCCGGGTGGAGTTCAGAATCCAGTTTCCGATGTACACCATGTCCAGCAGCCGCCGCAGCTGCTTGCGCGTCAGTTCCAGTTCCATTCTGAGCCCTCCTTCGGCTGGTGATCCGCCGCCCGGCCTGCCGCCGGACGCTCCGCCTTATATTATACAGACCGCTCCCCGCTTGTCAATGGGCATACTTGCCGCTTTTCCCTCCTGATGGCCCCCGGCCCTCAAAAGCAGGCATACCCGCCCCCGCCCCATCATATAGTCAGGGCAGGAAACCATTTGATAAGCGGAGCGTGATATCCATGGAGGAGTACAGAGGGGAAAACAAAATTCTGCTGCGGGGACAGGGGGCGGGCCAGCCCGTCCTCTCCCACCGGAACCACGGGGTGGACTACTACCTGGCGCCCCTGCGGGTGCCCCGGCTGTCCGGGGTGGACGACGTGCTGAACATCGTCACCCCAGACCCTGACCCGGTGCTGTGGGCCCCCGGCCGGTGGCTGTGCATACAGGGAGAGGTGCGGTCCTACAACAACCGCTCCGGCCAGGGCAGCAAGCTGGTCATCACGGTGCTGGCCCGGTCCGTCCAGGCCGCCGACCTGGAGGAGGGGGAAAACCGCCTGACGCTGGCCGGAGCGCTCTGCCGTCCGCCGGTGGTCCGGCGCACCCCCCTGGGCCGGGAGATCTGTGATCTGCTGCTGGCGGTAAACCGGCCCTATGGCCGGGCGGATTACCTGCCCTGCATCGCCTGGGGCTCCCTGGCCGCCCACTGCGGCGCTCTGCCGGTGGGCAGCGCCCTGCGTCTGGAGGGCCGGCTGCAAAGCCGCCGGTACCACAAGCTGATCGACGGCGAGCAGGTGGAGCGCACGGCGTTTGAGATCAGCGTAATGAATCTGCTGGACAGCGCGGAGCGCGCGGAGGCAAGCGGTTAGGCGCGCAGCGCGAATGGGACGGCCCGCCTCCTCAGCCGTAGACCTCCGGGCAGAGCTCCCTGATCTTCGCCCGGATGGAGCGCAGGTCCGCGAAGGTCTCCGGCTTCTTGGTGGGGTCCCGCAAAAGGGCGGCGGGGTGGTAGATGGCGGTGTAGAACACCCCGTCCTTCTCCACCCACTGGCCGTGCTCCCTGGTGATGCGGTAGTTCGGCTTGATGATGCGCATGGCGGCGATGCGCCCCAGGCACACCACCACACGGGGCCGGATCAGCTCCATCTGCTCCTCCAGGTAGCCGATGCAGGCGTCCTGCTCAGTGTTCAGCGGGTCCCGGTTTTTGGGCGGGCGGCACTTGACAATGTTGGTGATGTAAAAATTCCGCTCCCGGCTCAGGCCCACCAGAGAGAGCATCTCGTCCAGCAGCTGGCCGCCCCGGCCCACAAAGGGCTCTCCCTGAAGGTCCTCGTTCTCACCGGGGCCCTCCCCGATGAACATGACCCGGGCGTCCCTGGGTCCCTTGCCGAACACCACGTTGGTGCGGGTGTCCGCCAAGGCGCAGCGCTGGCAGGCCAGACAGCGCCGCTCCAATTCTTCCCAATTTGGCATGGGTCCATCCCTCCGATCCGTCTTTCTTTGCCCATTGTACCACATTTTTTCACAGCGGGCCAGACTGACTCGGAAAATTTTCCGTTGAGAACCGTGGTGCCGCAAAATGATTTGACCGTTTCGTCCCGGACTGTACCTTTGTACGGTCCGGGACTTTTTGCTGGCGTCCCCCCCGCAGTGGGCCCGCTGGGCGCGCGCCCCACGCAGGCGGCAAACTGGATCATGGGGGCGTTGCTGGGATGAGGCCGAGGCTTCCTAGGGACTATTCAGCCAGCCCAGCCCGCCCCGCCGGGCGGGAGCCGCATAGGGCCGGTCCGGCAGCTCCAGGAAGTATTTCCCTGAAGCGTTTACCACCGTGGTCTGCCCGTACCGCTGGACCCGGGGCAGACCGGCCCCATATTGCAGATGCACATGGCCGTACACGTGATACCGGGGGCTGTGCCGGTCCATCAGGTCCCGGAAGCAGGCGAACCCTTGGTGGCAGGCGTCCTCCATGTCCCCCAGCCCCTGGGCGGGGGCGTGGGTGACCAGAATGTCCACTCCGCCCCGTCTCGCCGCCCACCCCAGCTTGGCGATGCGCCGGCGCATCTGCCCCTCGGTGTACTGGTGGGCGCCGCCGTTGTAGGCCATGCACCCCCCCAGGCCCAGAATGCGCCAGCCCTTGAACTCCACCACCCGGCCGTCGATGCACTCGCACCCCTCGGGGGGCTGCTGCTCATAGCGCACGTCGTGGTTGCCGTGGACATAGAACAGGGGCCTGTTGGCCATGGTCACCAGAAAGGAGAGGTAGGCCGCCGGCAGGTCCCCGCAGGAGAGGATGGCGTCCGCCCCCTGGAGCTTTTCCCTGGAAAAATAGTCCCACAGCCCCGGGTCCGGGGCGTCGGAGATCACCAGCAGCTTCACTGATCTCTCTCCTCCTCCGGCGGGATGCGCTCCCGGTCCACCCCCAGCCGCCGCACCGTGGGCTTGGCCACGCTCAGCAGCTCCTCATAGGCGGGCAGGCGGCCGTCTACCCGGTCGCACAGCCAGTCCATTTTCAAAATCTCCTCCATGGTCAGGTCCCGGGACCCGTCGTTCACCACCCGCCCGTCCTGGGTCTGGATGAGCCGCCGGAAGGGCTGGACGGTCCCCGCCCGGATGCCCTGCCGCAAAATCTCCGCCAGGGCGCGCACCCCCTCGGGCAGCTCGGGGCTGATGCGCAGGTCCACCACGCCGCTGTTCATCCCCCACCAGTAGTTGATGGCCCGGCTGCTGTCCTCCGCCAGGGGGATGGTCCTGGGGTCCCGGAGCATCTCCCGCGCCATGCGCACATAGAACTCCCCCCAGTGCCAGCTGGGGGAGGCCAGCTGCCCCAGCTCCCCGTTGGGCCCCAGCCAGGCCAGGCCCTGGGCCCCATAGGGCTGCTCGGCGACATAGTCCCGGTCGCTCACCAGGCGGATGCCCCGCTCCCGGAACTCCCCCATATAGTCCCCCGGCAGACAGTGCCAGCGCAGGTCGATACAGGCCTCCGGGTTGGTCAGCGCCGCCCCCAGGGCAAAGGCGTTGATGCTGGCGGGCACCCCCAGAATGGGGTAGCTGCCCACATAGCCGATCCGCCCGGTCTTGCTCATGGCCCCGGCGATGGCCCCGGTGATGAACTTGGCCTCATACACCCGGCAGTAGTAGGCCTTCACATTCACATAGGGCTGGTCGATGGAGCAGTTCATGAAGCGCACCTTGGGGTACTTCACCGCCTCCCGCAGGGTGGCGTCGATGAGCCCCACCGAGGTGGTGAAGATCAGCTCCGCGCCCTTCTCCACCGCCTCCCCGATGGCGGATTCCGTCCCCTGGGGAGATACGTCATAGTAGCACAGCACACTGACGCTGTCCCCCAGGCTCTGCTCCAGGTACTCCCGGCCCTTGTCGTGGGCGGCGGTCCAGCCGCTGGCGCTGGGGGTGCCCTGGAAGAGGAAGGCCACCCGCAGCCGCCGCTTTCCCCCCAGCAGGGCGGACACCCCCCGCTTTCGCTCCTCCCCCTCCCCGGAGCCGGCGGGGGCCAGGCTGACGGCAATGGGGGCAGTGGACCCGTGGACGCACAGCTCCTTCCAGATGGCGCTCAGGGTCTGGCGGTACTCCCCCTCGGTCATGGAGAGAAGGTCCTGGGGGGTATAGAACTCCAGCCAGCGCAGCAGCGCGTCCCCGGTGGTCAGCCCCAGGCTGCCCCCGCCCAGCCGGTAAAAGCTGCTGCGGAAGCTGAAGTAGCGGGCCCTGAACTTTCGCCGGTAGTCCTCGGACCACTCCTCGTCCTTGGCGAAGCCCAGCGCCGCCTGGAGCTTGGCGTACCCCCCCAGGTCGCTGAAGTGCACCCCCCAGCACCTGCTGTTGTTGTAAAACTCCAAAAACTCCAAATAGATCTGGGTGGTGATGTCCTCCGCCGGGGCGGGCATGAGCCGGGTCACATCCGCCTGAATGGTGGTCGAGCCCATGGAGGTGAGCACGCTCACCCGCTTATTCCCCTCCTGGACATAGAACCGCCCCAGGTACTCAAAGCACTTGATGGGGTCGTGGATGCCCTCGCCCAGCTGGGCGGCGCACAGGTTGACCCATTTCGTGGCAAATTCCGTGTCCGGCCCCAGCAGGGGGTAAAAGCTGGGGGAGAAGGAATTGCACCGGGCATCCTGGGCGGAGCCCACCACCAGATAGATGGGCACCTCCATCTCTCCCAGCTTCACCTGGGACAGCTGGAGCTGCTCCGCCCCCAGGGCCTGGATGTTGGGGTTCAGCCCCCGGTGGACGCAGTTTTTGTATTCCCGCTGGCCCTGTTTCAGGGCCGCCTGATAGTATTGGACCGCTACGCTGCTGGGCATGAGCCCACTCCTTTCTGATCGGACCGGCGTCCCCGCGCGGCTGAGCCGCGCGGGGACGCCGGTTTCGTTTTCATATTGGGCAGGGAAACTCCGCCCTACCCCTCCTCATCGATTTTCAGCACTGCCATGAACGCCTCCGTGGGCATCTGCACCGTGCCCAGGCTACGCATCTTCTTCTTGCCGCTTCCCCACGCGGCCCGCTGCGCTGGGCCCGCGCGGGGGCCCCCTCCCATTTCATTGCTCGGCGGAAATGAATTCCGCCTGCGCCAAGGTTTTGGCCTGCGGCCAAAACCTTGCACGCGCTGGCGCGCGCCCCGCCCTGCGGGGCCCCAGAGGGCAAAAAGCTGCGCCTTCACCCCTCCTCATCGATTTTCAGCACTGCCATGAACGCCTCCGTGGGCATCTGCACCGTGCCCAGGCTGCGCATCTTCTTTTTGCCCTCTTTTTGCTTCTCCAGCAGCTTCTTCTTCCGGGTGATGTCGCCGCCATAGCACTTGGCCAGCACGTCCTTGCGCAGGGCCTTCAGCGTCTCCCGGGCGATGACCTTGCCGCCGATGGCCGCCTGGATGGGCACCTCAAACATCTGGCGGGGGATGTTCTCCTTCAGCTTCTCGCAGATCCGCCTCGCCCGCTTGTAGGCCTTCTCCCGGTGGGCGATGAAGCTCAGCGCGTCCACCTGGTCGCCGTTGAGCAGCAGGTCCACCTTCACCAGGTCGGAGGGGCGGTACTCGTCCAGCTCGTAGTCCAGGGAGGCATAGCCCCGGGTCTTGGCCTTCAGGGTGTCGAAAAAGTCATAGATGATCTCGTTCAGCGGCATGAGATACCGGATCTCCACCAGGTTGGTGTCCAGGTACTGCATGTCCTTGTACTCGCCGCGCCTGTCCTGGCACAGGGGCATGATGCTGCCCACATAGTCCGGGGGAGAGATGATGGACACCTTGGCGTAGGGCTCCATGGCCTCCTTGATAGAGCCGGGGTCGGGGTAATTGTGGGGGTTGTCCACCCGCACCAGAGTCCCGTCAGTTTTCGTCACCTCATAAATAACCGAGGGTAATGTGGTGATCAGGTCCAGGTCAAACTCCCGCTCCAGCCGCTCCTGGATGATCTCCATGTGGAGCATCCCCAGAAAGCCGCAGCGGAAGCCGAAGCCCAGGGCGATGGAGGACTCGGGCTCGAAGGAGAGGGAAGCGTCGTTGAGCTGGAGCTTTTCCAGGGCGTCCCGCAGGTCGGGGTATTTGGAGCCGTCCTCGGTGTACACGCCGCAGTACACCATGGCCTGGGCCGGGCGGTAGCCGGGCAGGGGCTCCGGGGTGGGCCGGGCGGCCTCGGTGATGGTGTCCCCCACCCGGGTGTCCTTCACCGTCTTGATGGATGCGGTGAACCAGCCCACCTCCCCGGCGGACAGCTGGGGGGCGGACTCCATGCCCAGGGGCCGGAGCCAGCCGCAGTCCAGCACGGTGTACTGGGCGCCGGAGGCCATGAGGCGCACCTGCATTCCCGGGCTCAGAGTTCCCTCCATCACCCGGAAGTATACGATCACCCCCAGGTAGGGGTCGTACTGGCTGTCAAAAATGAGGGCCTTCAGCGGCGCGGCGGGGTCGCCGGCGGGGGCGGGGACATTTTGTACGATGTCCTCCAGCACAGAGGCGATGTTGATGCCCTGCTTGGCAGAGATCTCCGGGGCGTCCAGGGCGGGCAGGCCGATGATGTCCTCGATCTCGTGCTTCACCCGCTGGGGGTCGGCGGCGGGCAGGTCGATTTTGTTCAGCACCGGCCGGATCTCCAAATCGTGGTCCAGGGCCAGGTAGGTGTTGGCCAGGGTCTGGGCCTCCACCCCCTGGGCGGCGTCCACCACCAGCACCGCCCCCTCGCAGGCCGCCAGGGAGCGGCTGACCTCGTAGTTGAAGTCCACGTGGCCCGGGGTGTCGATGAGGTTGAGGCAGTAGGTCTGGCCGTCCTGGGCGGTGTAGTCCATGCGGACGGCCCGGGCCTTGATGGTGATGCCCCGCTCCCGCTCCAGGTCCATGTTGTCCAGCAGCTGGGAGGCCATCTGCCGCTGCTCCACCGCGCCGCAGATCTCAATCATCCGGTCGGATAGGGTGGATTTGCCGTGGTCGATGTGCGCAATAATGGAAAAGTTGCGGATTCTCGATTGGTCAGTCATATGGGAAACCCTCCGTAGGCAAATCCACCCTGGGGCCCCGCCGACAGGTGGGGCGGCGCGAATGCGCCGTAAATTCGGAGCCGCAGGCGGAGAATTTTCGCAGGGCGAATTCACTTCGCCCGAGAATTTGAAATCATAAGGGGCCCCCGCAAAATTGTCAGATTTTGTGGGGAACGGATTTGCCGTGGTCGATGTGCGCAATAATGGAAAAGTTGCGGATCTTGGATTGTTCTGTCATAGCGAAACCCTCCGTACCAAATGGGGCCCCCGCCGGAGCCCAGCGAAGCGGGTCCGGTGGGGAGAGAAGGCACAGCGAAACGGATGAGCTTTCCCCGCAGGGGGAAGCGAATGAGTGCAGCTTGTGCCGACGAGGGCGATGATGGAAAAGCTGCGGATTTTGGATTGGTCAGTCATCAGTTTTGCTCCTCCTGGCCGGGGCGGTCAAACAAGATTTTGTAGTCATACCCCATCACGAACTGCCGCAGCTCGTCCAGCCGCTCACGGTAGTCCTCCTGCGTCCAGCTGAATTCCCCGTTCATCAGGGCCAGGGCCGCCCAGGCGGTGACCTCCCCGGAGCAGTGGACGTGGTCGGTGTAGTAGTTCAGGTTGGTCATGGGCCCGCAGTACAGCAGGCTGTGCAGGGATATGTTGTCGTATTCCAGCAGCCGCCCGGCGGCGTACTCCACCGCGGACAGGATGGCCTCCGCCCGCCCCTCCCGCATCATCATATCCCAGTAGAGGATGCTGTAGGGGGGGAACCAGATTACAAATTGAACGTCCGGGTGCTTCTGCGCCCAGCGGCACACCACGTCCAGATTCTCCTCCGCCGCCGCCAGCAGGGCGTCCGCGGGCAGGGGGTCTCTCACCTCCGGCCGGGGGTAGCCCTTCAAAGCGTCGTCCCAGCTGAAGCTGTACGTCCCGTCCCACACGTAGGCCTCGTCCAGGGTCACCGTCTGCTCCGACTCCCGGTGCAGCCAGGTGCGCAGGGCGGTCTCGTAGGTGTCCGCGTTGAGCAGGTACTCCACGTCGTCCAGGGGGTTCATATTGTAGAGATAGCTGGGCAGCTCCACCGTGCGCTCGCTGTCCGGGCGGACCAGGATGTTGGGGTCCAGGCAGAAGTAGACCCGCTCCAGCTTGGGGTGGCTGCGGAAGGCCAGCTGGAGGGCGGTGTCAAACTCGGAGATCCAGCCGTCGGGGAAGGTGATCTTCAGCGTCTCCCGCCCGGTGCCCTTTGTAAACCAGCTGGAGCGGTAGTTGGCCACCAGCGAGGTGCCCATCACCACCTGGGTATAGTCCTGGTGGCGGATGAGACCGGCCATCTGGTAGCGCTGGTTGTCGAACAGGGCGGTCTCCCCCTCGTCGATGCCGTGGAGCACAAAGAAGGGGTCCTCCATGGACAAAAGCAGGATGAACACCCCAAAGCAGAGCAGAATGCCCGCCAGCACGGTGATAAAAAAGGTTTTTGCTTTCATGGCGTCCCCCTTTGTTGATGCTGCTGTGCGGCTGCTCCCGGGCGCTCCCTACTGGGCCCCCTGTAAAGCCGTCCTTTGGCTTTGCGGGGAGAGGAGGGGCAGCACAATGAGTGAGCGTTCGGCAATGCCGGAAGCGAAGGATATGGAGCCTGCCCCGACGCTGTCACGCTGCGAAGCGGCCAGGGCACTCGGTCGCTTTCGCTGCGCCTTGGACAAAACCCGGTCCCGCCCTGCGGGCCCTCGGCTTTTGCCCTCGCTTCGCTCCAAGCTCTCTCGCTGTCCGCTTCTCCGCGCTTCCCTGTCACGCTCGGATTGGGCGCACGGCCGGGTCGCTTTCCCTCCGTCTCGGGCTGATGTCCGACCCGCTTCGCGGTTCTCCCCTCGCCCTCGCTCCGGTCCAAGCTCCCCTGTGCGCCTATCCTCGCGCTTCTTGCTAAAAATTCGCGTAAATGAACGTATCCACCCCGGAGAAGAAGATCACCGACCCCACCACGCAGGCCACCGCCAGCGCCGCCTTCCACACCGTGGGGCAAAAGCGCTCCGTCTGCGCCAGGGGGTTGGGGCAGGCCAGCAGGGCCAGACCCACCGGCAGCGCCAGCAGCGGCGCCCAGTAGATCAGCGCCCGGCCCCCCTCCTGGAGGGCGTTTTGCAGGAAGCCCAGCGCCTTCCCCACCACCGCCGGGGGCAGGGCCGCGGCGAACTCCTTGGTGGGCAGGCCCCAGCTGGTCTGGAACAGCCCCCCCAGCAGGGCGAAGGCCTGGTCCAGGCTTTCTGCCCGGAAAAACACCCAGGCCAGGTTGACAAAGGCAAAGGTGAGGACCCAGGCCAGGGGCTTGGGCAGGGACAGCCTCCCCTTCAGCAGCTGCTCCCCCGCCCGGGCCAGCCCGTGGAGGCCCCCCCAGATCAAAAAGCCCCAGCCCGCCCCGTGCCACAGCCCGGACAGCAGAAAGATGATCAGGATGTTGCCCACGGTCACGGCGGTGCCCCGGCGGCTGCCCCCCAGGGGGATATACACGCACCGGCGGAAGAACCGGGACAGGGACACGTGCCACCGGCCCCAGAAGTCCTTCACGGACAGGGCCTGATAGGGGCTGTTGAAGTTCACCGGCAGGGACAGGCCCATCATCCGGGCCATGCCGGCGGCCATGTCGCAGTAGCCGGAAAAGTCGAAATAAATTTGCAGCGTATAGCACAAAATGGTGAGCGCGCTGTCCATGGGGGTGAGGTTGCCCACATTGGCGTAGCCGAAGTTGGCCCCGTTGGCGAACACCGCCGCCACCAGCACCTTCTTGGCCAGCCCCAGGGCGAAGCAGTACAGCCCGGCGGACAGCTCCTCCCAGGAGAAAGGGGCGGGCTTCCTCATCTGGGGAGCCAGCTCCCCCACCCGGGTGATGGGCCCGCAGGTGGCGGTGGCGAAAAAGGTGAGGCAGCAGGCGTAGTCCAGGGGGGACACCTCCGGCCCCGCCTCCCCATCATAGCAATCCCTCAGCCAGAGAATCTGCTGAAAGGTGACGAAGGACAGCCCCAGGGGGGCCAGCCAGGCCGGAGGGGTGAACAGCCCCTCCAGCGGCGTGAGGGACAGCAGAAAGCCGGTGTACTTGAAAAAGGCCAGCACCGCCAGCAGGCCCCCCGCCCCCGCCCACAGCAGGGGCCTCCCCTTGGACGGGTCCCGGGCGATGCGCCGGCCCAGCAGGTAGCTGGCGGCCCCCTCCGCCCCCAGCACCAGCAGGGACAGGGGCGCTCCCCAGCCGCAGAACAGCACCCCGGCGCACACCAGCCCGCCCTGGGCGGCCCGGCCGCCCAGCCGTTCCCCCAGCAGCCGCCACAGCACCAGCACCGCCGGCAGATAGGCCAGCACGAACAGATGGCTTTGTACGTTCATCGCGTCTCCTCACTCGGCTGTGCGCCGTTCAGCGGGTGTTCTCCATGTGGCTGGCCATCTCGCTGTTCAGCCGTTCGCCGCAGGTGTGTACAATCTGGAGCAGGGACTGGTAGGTCCCCGGATAGGCGGACTTCATGGCCTCGTGGTCCAGGGGCGGGAACTTGGCGTTCTTCCCCGGGCTGGACAGGGCGGAGACATACTCCGCCTCGCTCATGAGCATATCCGCCCGGGACAGCCCGGCCACGAACCACTCCCTGGGCATGGAGAAAATGTCGTCGTTGCCGCTGGGGCTGGCCAGGTGGAGGTGGCGGAACAGGATGTACACCGTGGTGGACAGGTAGTTGGCCGCCGCCCGGATGGCCTTTTTGCTGCCCACCCGGCTGAGCAGGTCGAACAGCAGCCCCACCGAGTTGACCACCAGCTTTTTGGACAGGGTGGCCAGCACCGAGCCCCGCAGCACATTGTCCCGCTCGTCGGACACGTCGTACAGGGTGTCCGCGTCCAGGATGGTGGTGCCGTCCCGGCTGAGGGTGCGCCCCAGCAGGAAGTCGGCGGACACGCTGTAGAAATCACAGGCTTTTACCACAAACATCAGGCCGGGCTCACGCGCCCCGTTTTCATAATGGGAAAGCAGTGCTTGGGATATACCCAGCGTCTTTGCGGCCTGCCGCTGAGAAATACCCTTCTCCTGCCGCAGCAGGGAGAGGGTTCGTGCGAAATCAGAATTGGTCATCCTGATCTCCCCCTTTCCTCTAATGTCGCTTTGCGGGACCGGGCCAGTCCCTCCCATCAGGCCTGATTGGAACGCCGCCAGCGCCGCCCCTCCGGGCCAGTCCGCCGCCGATTTTCAAACAAGGCCTAACACAGCAAGTATAGTATAACGGGGCCAATACGGTTTGTAAAGAGTTCTTCCCGCAGGAATGCGGCGGAAATTTCCAGCTATTTTTTGTGATTTTGACCATATCCCTCTTGAAAAACACGGCGGGCAGTGATAAATTAGATAAGTAAGAACTGTATTCACAGCCAAAAGCGCCGGATGGCCGGGGGAGCTCCCCGCCGGGCAGGGCAAATTTTCGCGGACGCACCTGTGTGTATGGCCGGAAAATTTACCCAGGACGGTGGGAAGACACAGCCCCCAGACGGCAGACTGGAGCTGCGCCTACAGCTTCGCAAGTTCACCGAAACTCGATCCCGGCCGGGCCGCCCCGCGGCCCCGCCCCAACTGGAGGTAACCAATTCATGTTCCGACTTCTCATCCAAAAGCTGAAAAAGAACCCCAAAAAGATCGTCTTTACCGAGGGCGAGGACCCGCGCATCCTGGAGGCGTCCGCCCGCCTGCTGTCCGGCACCTTCCTCACCCCCATCCTCATCGGCGATCCGGAGACCATCTACAAGGTCGCGGACGACGAGTGCCTCAACATCAAGGGCGTGCAGATTCTCCAGCCCTCCACCTACGACAAAATGGACGCCATGGTGGAGAAAATGGTGGAGCTGCGCCGCGGGAAGATGACCCCCGAGCAGTGCCAGGCCGCCCTTCAGCAGGGCAACTACTTTGGCACCATGCTGGTGGCCATGGGGGAGGCGGACTGCCTGCTGGGCGGCGCCACCTACTCTACCGCCGACACCGTGCGCCCCGCCCTTCAGCTCATCAAGACCAAGCCGGGCAATAAAATTGTGTCCTCCTGCTTCATCCTGGTGCGCCCCTTCGCCACCGGCGGCAACCAGGTGCTGGCCATGGGCGACTGCGCCATCAATATCGATCCCTCTGAGGACGACCTGGTGGAGATCACCCAGGAGGTGGTGGCCTGCGCCCGCCGGTTCGGCGTGGAGCCCAGGGTGGCCATGCTGAGCTACTCCACCATGGGCTCCGGCTCGGGCCCCGCGGTGGACAAAATGCGCCACGCCTGCGAGAAGCTCAAGGCCCTGGACCTGGACTTCCCCGTGGACGGCGAATTCCAGTTCGACGCCGCCGTGTCCCCCACCGTGGGCCGGCTGAAGGCCCCCAATTCCAATGTGGCCGGCCGGGCCAACACCTTCATCTTCCCGGAGATCTCCGCGGGCAACATCGGCTACAAGATCGCCCAGCGCATGGGCAACTTCGACGCCTACGGCCCCATTCTGCTGGGCCTGAACGCCCCCATCAACGACCTGTCCCGGGGCTGCAACGCCCTGGAGGTGTACTCCATGGCCATCATCACCGCCGCCCTGGCGGATTGACCGCTTGGCAAAAGCCCCTGCATTCATTGTGAATGCAGGGGCTTTTTCATGTGCTCAGCCGCCGTCCCGCTTATGCCTGCACACGCGGAACACCACCCAGGCGGCTCCCGCCGCCAGCAGCGCGCCCACCGCAAGGTTGGCCGTGGACAGCCAGCCCTCCCAGGGGGCGGCGGTGTAGGAGATGATGGTGCCGGGGACGATGCCGTTCATGGCGTGGGAGTGGGCCACGGTGTAGAGGATGTTGCGGCACGCCTGGCGCAGATTTTGCGCCGCCGAGGCGCTCTTGGCATCCTCCAGGCTCTTCATGGCGTCTGTGGACAAAATCAGGTCGGAGCCCGCGGCCACGGCCTGGTCGGGGTACATGAACTCGTACAGGTTAAAGTCGGTGATGACCAGCCCCCGGAAGCCCCACTCCTCCCGGAGCACCCCGTCCAGCAGCGCCTCACTGCCCCCCGCCCAGGCGGCCCCCAGGCGGTTGTAGGAGCTCATCATGGCGGTGCAGGCGGGCAGCTCCTTTTCAGCCATGGTCCCCTGGCTGTCGGAGATGTACTTCACGGAGGCGGAGGCGTTTTTCACCGTGTACTCGAAGGGCCTGAGGTACAGCTCCCGCAGGGCCTGCTCATTGACCCAGACGCTGATGCCCCCGCCGTTCACCCGGTTGGTCTCCTGGTCGTTGACGGCGAAGTGCTTCACCGTGCAGTACAGACCCTTGGAGGCCGCGCCGGACACGCAGGCCGCCCCCATGGCCCCGGACAGCAGGGGGTCCTCCGAGTAATACTCGAAGTTGCGCCCGCCGAAGGGGGAGCGGTGGAGGTTCATGGCCGGGGCGTACCAGCCGTTGACCTGGTTGGCGATGGACTCGTTGCCCACCATCTCCCCCATGCGCCGCACCAGCTCCACGTTGAAGGTGGATGCGATGACCACCTCAGAGGGATAGCTGTGCTTTGACGTGAGCTGGCGGGGGTGCGTGTTCTGCACCGTGGCGGGGTACAGCGTGCAGCACCTGGCCTCGGTGTGCTATGACCTGGTGCTCACCATCGCCGGCTTTTCCGGCACCACCCAGGTGTATTCCAACGCCCCCGCCCGGTTCGACCCCATCCCCACCGCCATCTTCCTCGAGGTGTACGCCCTGGTGTACTGGGCCCTCTACCAGATTTTTGGCCGCAGGATAAACCGGGACGGGGAGGTGGCCATTCAGCGGCCCTCCCTGCTGGTGCTGGTGGCGCTGACGGTGCTGGTGGAAATCGTCCTCAACGCTGCCGTCATCTACCGCAAATACGAGAACCTGGACCTGATCTACTACCTGGCCGCCTCCCTGGCCAACGTGGTGTGCAGCCTGTCGGTGCTGGTGATCCTGTTCTCCCTTCTGCTCCAAAAGTCCCTGGAGGCGGAGCTGGAGGTGGTCTATCAAATGTGGCGGCAGGAGCAGAAGCAGTACGAGATCTCCAAGGAAACCATCGACCTTATCAACGTCAAGTGCCACGACATGAAGCACCAGATCCGGGCCATCAGCCGGCAGGCGGCCATCGACCCCGCCGCCCTGGAGGAGATGGAGAGCGTCATCTCCATCTACGGCACCATCGTCAAAACGGGCAGCCAGGCCCTGGACATCATTTTGGCCGAAAAGAACCTCTATTGCCAGAAAAGCGGCGTCACCATCAGCTGCATCGCCGACGGTGCCAAGCTGGACTTCATGACGGACAGCGACATCTATTCCCTGTTCGGCAACCTGCTGGACAACGCCATCCGCAGCGTGACGGCTCTGGAGCCGGACAAGCGGGTGATCAGCTTCAGCGTCAGGGCCGAGCGCGCCCTTTTGTCCATCAACTCCCACAATTACTACGGCGGAGAGGTGCGCATCGAGCGGGGCCTGCCCGTCTCCGACCAGGCGAAGACGGGCTACCACGGCTTCGGGGTGAAGAGCATGGCCCTCATTGTGGAGAAATACGGCGGCACCATCAGCTTCCACGCCAAAAGCCAGGTGTTCAACGTGAACATCCTCTTCCCCCTGGACCCCAGCAAATATCTGCGCGGCTGAGGAGGTTGCGGAATGGAGCATAGAGCACGGACCAGCGCCCGGCGGCTGCGTCAGGTCTGCCTCCCCGCCATGGCGCTGCTGACGGCGCTGGCCCTCACCGTGACCGCGGGCATGTACGCAAACGCCGACACCCTGGACAAGCTGTTTGGCCGGGGCGCCCGGACGGTCACCCCTCTCAGCGACAGGGAGCACCTGGACGCCGCTTACTACGAACAGCGCTATGACAGCAAAAAAGAGGCGCTGAGCGCCGCCACCGCCCTCTCCCGGCAGATCAGCGGCGAGGGGATCGTCCTGCTGAAAAACGACGGCCTGCTCCCGCTGGCGGGGGACGCCGCCGTCTCCCCCTTCGGCCTGCGCTATGTCCAGCCCTTCTACGGCGGCACCGGCTCCTCCGCCATCGGCAGCGGCCAGGGCCAGGTGGCCACCCCGGCGGACGGGCTTTCCGCCTCCTTCGCCCAGGTCAACGCCGTTTTGGAGGGGCGGTATGCCCAGGCCCTGGGGTCGGGGGCGGCGCTGGGGGAAAATGGGCAGATCGCCGTCTGCCGCCCCGGCGGAGATTCCGCCGGGGACCAGGCGCTGTATGAGTTTGCCCCGCCGGTGTACCAGGGGACGGAGGCATCCTGCGCCGGGACGGTGGGAATCGTGTTCATCGGCCGGCAGACCGGGGAAAATCAGGACGCGTCCACCCTCCCCTACGGCGACGGCACCCCCCATATGCTGGCCCCCACCGCCGCCGAGCTCGCCACGGTGGACTACGCCAAGCGGGCCTGCGCCGCCGTGGTGGTGGTGCTGGCCAGCCCCTCTCCCATGGAGACCGCCGCATGGGAGGACGACCCCGGCGTGTCCGCCATCCTGTGGCTGGGGGGCGCGGGGAGCACGGGCTACCTCTCCCTGGGGGACATTCTGACGGGCCGGGTAAACCCCTCCGGCCGCCTGCCGGACACCTGGGCGGCCAGCTTTAAGCGGGACCCCGCCTTCCCAAACCAGGACGACGGCAGCCGCCGCTTCCTGTATGAAAACGCCCTCACCACCATGGTGTCCTCCGACGGCTGGCGGGACAGGGCCCGCACCCCCTTCCGGGAGTATGAGGAGGGGGTGTACCTGGGCTACCGCTACTACGAGACCGCCTGCCAGGAGGGGACGCTGACGGACTTTTACAACCGCCGCAGCGGCGTGCTCTACCCCTTCGGGTACGGCCTGTCCTATACCGCCTTTCATCAGGAGCTGCGCTCCTTTGAGACGGCGGGGGACCAGGTCCGGCTCACCGTCCGGGTGACCAACGCCGGGACCCGGCACGCCGGCAAGGACGTGGTGCAGGTCTACTTCTCCGCCCCCTACACCCAACTGGACCGGGAGCTGGGGGTGGAAAAGCCCGCCGCCGTGCTGGCCGGCTTCGGCAAAACCGGGCTGCTGGCGCCGGGGGAGTTTGAGGACGTGACGGTATGCTTTGCCGTGGCGGACATGGCCTCCTACTGCTCCGCCCGGGACAACGGGGACGGCACCTCCGGCTGCTATCTGCTGGAGGCAGGCGCATATACCGTCTCCCTCCGCTCCGATTCCCATACGGTGCTGGACCAGCGGACGGTGACAATCCCCGCCACCATCTGGTACGACGGCCAGAACCCCCGGCCCGGGGAGGGGGAGGCGGCGGTCAACCGCTTCCCCCAGCTGGACGCCTATATGTCCGATCCGGCGGTGAGCGGCGCGGTGATCCTGTCCCGGAACGACTGGCAGGGCACCCAGCCCACCGCTCCCACCGGGGAGGACCGGCATGCGTCGGACACGGTGGTCCGGTGGATCGCCCAGGCCGACTCCACGCAATTTGACTGTCAGACCGACCCCCTGCTGGGCAGCGTCCCGGGCAGCGCCGTCTACCGGAAGACCGCCCCCGCCTCCGGGGCGGACAGCGGCCTGGTCCTGGCCGACCTGCGGGGAAAGGACTACGACGACCCCATGTGGAGCGATCTTTTGGATCAGCTCGCCTTTTCCGATGCCGAGGAGCTGCGGCTGGCCCTGTTTGAGTGCGCCTATCGAACCGGCGCGGTGGAGTCCATCGGCAAGCCCGTCTCCCTGGAGCGGGACGGGCCCCAGGGCCTCACCCTTCCCGACCAGTCGGGGAAAAACTGGATCAGCGGGGTGTGCGGCTATCCGGCCTCCCCGGTGCTGGCCGCCGCCTGGAACCTGGAGCTGGCCTATGCCTTCGGGGAGATGGTGGGGCAGGAGGCCCTGCTGTGCGGCATCAACGGCTGGTATGCCCCGGGGCTGAACCTGCACCGCTCCCCCTTCAACGGGCGGTGCTCGGAGTATTTCAGCGAGGACCCCCTGCTCGCCGGCATGCTCGGGGCCCGGGTGGTCTCCGGCGCGGGCGACGCGGGGCTTTCCTGCGCGGTGAAGCACCTGGGGCCCATGGACACCGAGGCCCACCGCAACCCCCACACCACCGTCTGGCTCACCGAGCAGGCCCTGCGGGAGATCTACCTGCGGCCCTTTGAGCTGGCGCTGAAAAACGCGGAAAAGACCGTGGCCTACGTGGACGGGGACGGAGCGCTGTCCCGGCGCACCATGCGGGCGGGGGACTTCATTATGGCCGGGGACTGCGCCGTCGGGAGCGAGTGGGCCGCCGCCAACTACGCCCTGCTGACCCAGGTGGTGCGGGGCGAGTGGGGCTTTCAGGGCTTCATTCTGTCCGACATCCACCTCAACGGCAATGGGGCCCAGTTGGACAAGATGCTCCGGGCGGGGTGCGACGCCCTGCTCACCACAAGCTACGGCGCGCGGCTCCTCCCCACAGATACGCAGTCCCCCACCGCCCGGCATCTGCTGCGCCGTTCCCTCAAAAACATCTCCTATGTCCTGGCCAATTCCAATTTAATGCAGGGCGCCGCCCCCGGCTCCCGCATCCACTACGCCCCCGCGCCCTGGATGGTGTGGCTCACCGCGGCCGACGTGCTGATCGGCCTGGCCGTGGCGGTTATGGCCGTTCTGGTGGCGGTGCGCTCCTGGCGGGAGGACGTTCCGCCATAGGCTCGGGCCCTTACGGGGGCGGCACGGCGGAGACCGCCCGGCGCCCCTTCCCCATCGCACGGGGGCAGGCAGTCATCTCCGATGCCGCCGTCATGTTCAGGTATTTGTATAAAACGCATGGAAATTTTGAAAACCACAGACAAGTTTTAACAACTAGAACAATAATCAGACAACTTTCTGCTTTTTATTTTTTAAGATGTTGAATCAATGCCATTTTTTGTGTTACAGTAAAATTATTACAGGCGCGGTGGGATCCGGCATGGGCCGCGCTTGACAAAACACAAAAAGGAGTCATTAAAATGAAAAAGAGAGTGCTTAGCCTGAGTCTTGCCTTTGTGCTGCTGGCCTCCCTGCTGGCTGGCTGCGGCAGCAAGAGCGCCACCTGGAAGGTCACCTGTCCCTGGGCCCCCTCCGGCGTGGCCGCTATGGTGAGCCAGAAGGCCGCCGCCAAGTCCACCGAGTATTCCCAGGATATCACCCTGGTGGCCGAGGCCGTCAAGGGCGACGCCGCCACCGTCAACACTTGGATCATGGGCACCGAGGCCAACGACACCGAGCTGGTTTTTGCCGGCGAGGGCCTGCTGTCCATCACCTCCATCCTGGACCCCGCCAAGCTGCAATTCACCTATGAGGACTTTGTGTTCGTGGAGAACCTGTATTCCTCCGTGTTCGTTCTGTCCGCCGATGCCAAGCTGGACATCAAAAGCGTGGCCGACCTGAAGGCCTACGTGGAGGATGGCAATGAGATCAGCGTGGCCGTCAACGGCGCCATGGGCTCCGAGGCGTTTCTGGCCGCAGCCCTGTTCGGCTCTATGGGCGCGGGCGAAAAGCTGAAGCTCACCCCCTACCAGTCCGCCGCTGAGGCCGCCCAGGCCGTGGCCAAGGGCGAGACCAATTTCGCCGTCTCCCACCAGTCCCAGATTCTGGAGACCTATCAGCAGGGCGGCGTCACCATCGTGTGCGCCTTTGACCAGGACGACATCACCGCCGGTCCCTTCGAGGGGGTCGAGGGCGTGGGCAAACACGGCTACCCCTTCTTCCGTAACCGCTGCTTCATCATGGCCCGCGCCGGCACCGACGCGGACAAGGTCTCCGCGCTGAAGGAGCTGTACGGCAAGATCCTGGCCGATAAGGAAGTGGCCGAGTGGCTCCAGGAAACCATGCTCCTGGAGGTGGACACCATGTCTGTGGAGGACGTGGAGGACCACATCGAAAATGTGAAGAACATCGTCAACGAGTACAAGGACATCGTTGCCGGCTGATCCCTGTTAAACTGCCTGGGGGAATGGGGGTATCCCCATTCCCCCAGGCTTTGCAGATAAATGAAATGGAGGGAGATCCGTTGAAGCAGTTTATCGACCGCGTAGACGCCCGCCTGGACGCCTGGGGTGAGGCGCTGAAGAGGCGGGAGTTCCGCTTTCCGTCCGACCTGACGGCGGGGATCGTGTTCGCCCTGGTGGGAATTTTCATGCTGCTGGCCATGCCCAGCCAAATCACCGTCACCGGCGGGGACGTGGTGGACGGCCGGGCCTTCCCCGCCTTGCTTATGATTGTCATGCTGGCCGGCTGCGCCGCCCTCATCGGCAAGGAGCTGGTGAAGCTGGCCCGGAAGCAGCCCATCACCTGGAAAACCGTCAACCTGCTGGTGGAGGTGAAGGCCCTGGTGATCCTGGGCATTCTGCTGGTCACCTACCTCCTGTGCAAATACACTGGCCTGTTTGTCCTTGGGGCGGTGTTCTGCGCGCTGGGATTTCTGGTGTTCTTCCGGTGCAGAAAGCGGAGCTACTACGTCATCACCCTGGGGCTGGCGGCGGGCATCTGGTGCGCCTTCCGCTTCGGCCTGGGCGTAAGCTTCTGAGAGGAGGGGAAACGCAGTGCTGGAGTTTATCGGCCCGGCCAGCGGCCTGCTGTTCACGCTGGAAAATATTTTTTGGATCAACATCGGCGTATTTATCGGCTCGGTGTTCGCCGCCATCCCCGGATTGACCGTAATCCTGTGTGTCATCCTGTTTTTGCCCCTCACGTATCAGATGACCGCCATACCCGGTATGATGTTCCTGCTGGGCATCTACTGCGCCGGAGGCTACGGCGGAAGCGTGTCCGCCATCCTGATCAACACCCCCGGCACCCCCCACGCCGCTGCCACCATGCTGGACGGCCACCCGCTCTCCAAGCAGGGCCGCACCAAGGCGGCGCTGAAGATCGCCCTGTATGCCTCCACCTTCGGCGGGATTTTCTCCGCCCTGATGCTGCTGTTCCTGGGCCCCCAGGTGGCCCGGGTGGCCGCCCAGCTGGGCACCGCAGAGTATTTCATGGTGTGCCTGTTCGGTCTGACCATCATTGCCGGGGTATCGGGCAAGAGTATGATCAAGGGCATCATATCCGCCTGCATCGGCCTGCTTCTCTCCTGCATCGGCACCGACCCCATGACAGGCTATGACCGGCTCACCTTCGGGGTTGGCCGGCTGTATATGGGATTAGATTTGGCCGTGTGCCTGATCGGCCTGTTCGCCCTGGTGGAAATTCTGGCCAAGGCGGAGCTGAAGCCGGACGCCCTCCGCCTGGACGCCAAAAAGATGGAGGACAACGGGGTGATCACCAAGGAGGAGTACAAACGGATCGCCCGCCCGGTGCTGCTGTCCTCCATCATCGGCTCTCTGGTGGGCATTATCCCCGGCACCGGGGCGTCCGAGGCCTCCTGGTTCAGCTATAACACGGCCAAGAACATGTCCAAGCACCCAGAGGAATTCGGCCACGGCTCAGTGGAGGGCATCGCCGCCGCCGAGGCCGCCAACAACGCCGTCACCGGGGCCACGCTGATCCCCCTGCTCACCCTGGGCATACCCGGGGACGGCACGGTGGCCATCATGCTGTCCGCTTTGATGATCAACGGCCTGAACCCCGGCCTGAGCCTGTTCACCACCGATGGCGACATCATGTACGCCATCATGCTGGGCCTGATCCTGGTGAACCTGTTCATGCTGCTCCAGGGCAAGTTCCTCACCAGGCTATTTGCCAAGGTGGTGTCCATCCCCCAGGAGATTCTCACCCCCGTTATTGTGATCTTCTGCTTCGCCGGGGCCTACTCCGTGAACAAGAACTATTTCGACGTGGCGGTGGCCCTGGTGTTCGCCATCATCGCCTGGGTGCTGCGCAAGCTGGATATGCCCGCCGTCCCCATCCTGCTGGGCATGGTGCTGGGCAACATGACGGAGACCAACTTCCGCCGGGCCCTGCACATCTCCGACGGCAATCCCTCCATCTTCTTCAGCAGCATTTACTGCATTATTTTCCTGGTTCTGATCGTCGTGGCGGTGGGCACCATCGTGCGCGGCAAACTGAACGAGCGCAAGGCGGCCCAGGCCGCCGGGAAGGAGCATTGATCCATGCCCAATAACATCATCTTCTACTTTACCGACCAACAGCGGTGGGACACCTGCGGCTGCTTCGGCCAGCCCCTGGATATCACCCCCAACTTAGACGCGCTGGCCCGGGAGGGGGTCAAGTTCGACAACGCCTTCTCCCCCCAACCGGTGTGCGGCCCCTGCCGCGCCCTGTTCCAGACAGGCAAATGGCCCACCGAAACGGGCTGCTTCCGCAACAACATCATGCTCCCGGCCAACGTCAAGACCCTGGGCAGCTATATCGAGGAGGCGGGCTATGAGACCGCCTACATCGGCAAATGGCACCTGGCCAGCGACGGCGAGCTGGAAAAGCCCCCCACCATCGACCACACCGTCACCGCCATCCCCCGGGAGCTGCGGGGAGGGTATACCGGCTATTGGCGGGCGGCGGACGTGCTGGAGTTCACCTCCCACGGCTACGACGGCTTTGTGTTCGACGAGGACAACAACCGGGTGGACTTCAAGGGCTACCGGGCGGACTGCATCAACGATCTGGCCCTGCACTTCTTCGACGTCTACGACAAGAAGAAGCCCTTCTTCATGACCATCTCCCAGATCGAGCCCCACCACCAGAACGACCGAAAGCACTACGAGGGGCCCGACGGCTCCAAGGAGCGGTTCAAGGACTTCGTCCTGCCGGAGGACCTGAAGGCCCTGGGGGGCAACGCGGCGGAGGAGTACCCCGACTACCTGGGCCAGTGCGCCAGCCTGGACGAGAACCTGGGCCGGCTGGTACAGCGGCTGAAGGACGAGGGGCTGTATGACAACACGGTGATCATCTTCGCCTCCGACCACGGCTCCCACTTCATGACCCGCAACCGGGACGGGCACCTGAACGGCTACGACGACTATAAGCGCTCCTGCCACGACGCGGCCCTCCACGTGCCCCTGGTCATCGCCGGCGGCCCCTTCCAGGGCGGCATGGCTGTGAAGGACATTGTCAGCACCGCCAGCCTGCCCAAGACCATCCTGGCCCTGGCCGGGGTGGACGTGGGGGACGCCATGATCGGGGAAAATCTCCTTGACGTGGCGGAGAAAAAGGACGATAATAGACCCAACGAGGCCTTTGCCCAGATCTCGGAGAGCCGGGTGGGCCGGTGCCTGCGGACACCGGACTACCTGTACGCCGTCTACGCCCCCGGCGTCAACGGCGGCGAGGAGGCAGCGGCGGACGCATACGCCGACGACTTCCTCTACGATATCAAGAAGGACCCCCACCAGCTGAACAATGTGGTGGCCGACCCGGCCTACGCCCCGGTGAAGGCGGAGCTGCGGGAGCGCCTGCTCGGCTGGATCCAGCGGGCGGAGGGTGCGCGGCCCGTTATTACGGACTAAATCAAAACCCAAGGGCGGCAGATGCCGCCCTTGGGTTTATGCCCAGGGAGGGGAGCTTATGGGCGGCACGGACCGTAAATCAGAAACCGCATACCTCTGGGTGCGGGCCTACATTGAGGAGAATAAATTCTCCAGCAACTTAAAAATCCCCTCAGAGAACGCCCTGAGCCGGAGGCTGTCCGTCAGCCGGGAGACGGTGCGCCGGGCGCTGGACCGGCTGACCCAGGAGGGCCTGCTCCGTCGGGTGCGGGGCAGCGGCACCTACATCGACAAGGAGGCGGCCCTGTCCTGGGAGCTGGGGGGCAGCGGCGGCAGGCTCAAAATCGGCCTGATTCTCCAGGGGCAGGACGGCAACGCCAACTCCAGCCTGATGGAGGGGATTCGCAGCATCCTTCCCCCCGACCAGGTGGATCTGCGCACCTTTCTCACCGACAATAAATTCGCCAACGAGCGCCGCTGCCTCAACGCGGTGATGGACCAGGGTTTTCAGGGCTTCATTGTGGACGGGGTAAAGGCCAGTCTGCTCAATCCCAATCTGGACTGTTACCAACGGATCTATCAGAAGCGAATTCCCGTTATCTTCTACAACAACTATTATAAAAATCTGAAATGTCCCCGGGTGGTGGTCAACGATCTGCGGTGCGCGGAGGAGCTCATCGGTCTGCTGATCCGGGTGGGGCATCGGAATATCGCGGGGATCTTTGTGTCCGACAATTACCAGAGCATCGAGAAATTCCAGGGGATGGCCGCCGTTCTGCAAAAAAACGGCGTGGAGTACCAGGATGACTACATCAAGTGGTGTGTCTCCAACGAGGCCCACGACGCCCGCTTTGCCCGTTCCATCGACTATTTTTTGAAGCGCCTTCCCCAATGCACGGCGGTGGTGTGCTGCAATTACATGATCTACCAGCTGGTGCGCCAGGTGCTGGACAAGCAGGGAAAGCGGGTGCCCCAGGACTGTTCCCTGGTGTGCTTTGACTACTCCAACGATGACTGGGAAGAGCAGGGGGTCACCTGCTCTGTCCACCAGGGCCGCCGCATTGGCCGGGAGGTGGCCTCCCGCCTGATGCGGATGATCCGGAACAAGGACTGCGACGACCTGGGCTATACCTACGTGCTGGCGCCGGAAATTTATCTGGGCCGGACTGTGGCCCCCGTTTGAGCGGAAAAATTGACGGAGCAAGGGAGGAAACCGCCGTGCCGCCCCTGAGTATTCTTTTAAAGCCTGCCTCCAGCGCCTGCAACCTGCGCTGCGCCTACTGCTTTTACGCCGACGAGGCCGGGGCCCGCGCCGTGCCCAACTACGGCCTGATGTCCAGCGAGGTGAGCCACGCGCTCATCGAAAAGGCGGCGGGGGCGGCGGAGGGCTCCGTCTCCTTTCTGTTCCAGGGCGGCGAGCCCACCCTGGCGGGGCTGGACTTCTACCGGGATTTCGTCGCCCATGCGGGGCAACGAATCCCGCGTGGGGTGGAGGCGCGGTACGCCATCCAGACCAACGGGACCCTGCTGGACGAGGCGTGGCGCGGGTTTTTCCGGGAAAACCACTTCCTGGTGGGCCTCTCCCTGGACGGAAACCGAGCCTGCCACGACCGATTCCGCCGGGACGGGGCGGACAAGGGCACCTATGACCAGGTACTGCGGGCGGCCCGCCTGCTGGAGCAGGACGGGGTGGAGTTCAACGTCCTCACCGTGGTGACGGGGTATCTGGCGCGGCATATCCGCAGCGTATTTTCAGCTCTGTGCGGGGCAGGCTTCCGGTTCCAGCAGTATATCCCCTGCCTGGACCCCTTGGAGGGGGAGCGGGGCGGGCAGGCCTATTCCCTGACCCCGGCCCAGTACGGGGAATTTTTAAAGACGCTGTTTGACCTGTGGTATAGCGAGCTGGAGCGGGGCCGGTACTGGTCCATCCGCTATTTTGACAACCTGCTGTGGATGCTGGACGGGCACGCCCCGGAGCAGTGTTCCATGGTGGGGTGCTGCGGACCCCAGTATCTTGTGGAGGCGGATGGGACCGTCTACCCCTGCGACTTCTACGGACTGGACCAGTTCCGGCTGGGGAACATCCTGCAAAACACCTGGGCGGAGCTGGACCAGGCCAGGGAAACGCTGGGCTTCATCCGGGATTCCCAGCGTGTTCCGGTCGAGTGCCAAGCCTGCCAGTGGTATCCTCTGTGCCGGAATGGGTGCCGCCGGGACCGGCTCGCCGGCGCCAGCGGGCTGGGCCGGAATTATTACTGTGCCGCCTACTGCGACTTTTTCTCCTATGCCCTCCCCCGCCTGGGTCGGGCGCGGGCGCTGCTGCAGCCAAGGTGAGCCCATGCCGACATTTTCCCCTGCGGGACAGAAGCCAGTTTGACGCGGGAATACTTCGCGTATTCCAAGGAAAATTGGCAAAGTATGGTGGAAAAGGAGCCTCCGTTTGGGCGTGCTGACAATGTTCAAACAAGCCCTACTGCTCCATTGGTTTTGACCTTTATAGAGGCATTAAGAGGCTGGGCAGTCTGCCCAGCCTCTTAACTGCTGCGTGCTCTATGATAAGCGGTCAATCTGAATGAGCTTGGCGTTGAGGCTCTCAAGGAACCCTTCGGGCAGCATCCCGCCGGCCATGCCCATCATACGCTCCGGCGACGATTTCCGCAGCATATCCCACATGCCCACGCCGGGAGTCAGGTCAAAGTTGGTGGCCAGCTTGAGCGCCTTGCGCACCACCTCCAGCGCCTCCGGTGACTGGGCCAGCGTTTCCATCGAGTCCTTTACGCTGTACCTGCCCTCGGGGAACTCCATGGGGGCGGTCAGGTCCAGGTTGCCTGCCAGCTTGAACCAGTTGGCCACCCCCTCGGCCCGCTCCTTCACCTCGGGCAGCACGTAGATGGCGGGCTCCTGCTCCACCTTCTCCAGGGTGATGGAATCCATCGCATCCCCCGCCTTGGCGGCCACAATGTGGAACCCCGGCTCCAGGGCCGCGGCAAACACAAACACCTTGTCCCCGGCCTGCTTCCCAACGCTCTCGCCGTCGATCAGCAGCTCCACCTGGGGCTGGTTGGAGTACACGCGGATCTCAACAGCCTCCCCCGCCCGCTGGGCGTAGCGCCGCCCGCAGATATGGACCATGGGAGTTTTTGTCCAATACGCCTGATAGATATAGTAGCTGTCCTTTCTCGTCCTGCGGTCTATGGTGACCAGGCCCTTGTTGTTCCGGCCCGCCACGCCGCCCTCGTTCCGGGCCGCGCAGCCGAAGTCGAACATATTCCACACGTGGCTGGACCAGATCCAGGGCCGCTCATCCAGCACCCTGGCCATGTGCTCGTGGTAAGCGCCTGGTATTCCTCGCTGTAGTCCCTGCAGGCGGGCTCGGGGCCGTGGTAGGTGACGATCCCCTCGCAGCCGTACTCCGACAGGCCCAGGCAGATATCCGGGTGCTCCCCATGGAATTTGTCCAGCCAGGGGCCGTTGTCCTCCATCTTCCCTCCGTACCAGCCAAAGTAGTGGTTGTAGCTCTCCACGTCGGTGATGTGGTGCATGGGGCCGCTGGTGGGGGTCATGGACACATGGGCGATGGTGGTCAGCCGGGTGGGGTCCAGTTCCTTTGCCAGCTTGTTCAGCTCATGGTGGTTTTCCACCAGCTTGTCCGAGATACCGCCGATCAGGATCTCGTTGGAGATCCCCCAGAAGCAGATGGAGGGGTGGTTGTAGTTCTGGATGATGAGCTCCTTCAGCTGGCTGACGCAGTTCTCGTGGGCGGCGGGGTCCTGGTTGAATACGCTGATGAAGGGAATCTCCGCCCAGACAGCGAAGCCCAGTTGGTCGCAGGCGTCGTAGAAGTCCTGGGAGTGCTGATAGTGGGCCAGCCGGATGGTGTTGGCCCCCAGCTCCTTGATGATCCGGGCGTCCTCGAAATGGTCTGCCCGTGTGAGGGCGTTCCCCTGGTACAGCTTGTCCTGGTGGCGGCTGACGCCCCGGAGCGGAGTTGCCGCGCCGTTGAGAATAAAGCCCTTTTGCGGGTCACAGGAGAACTCCCGCACGCCCACCCGGGCGGACACCTCGTCATACGCCTCGTTCCGGCGCTGGAGGATGGCGGTGACGATATACAGGTACGGGTTGTCCATGCTCCAGCGGCGGGCGCTGGGGACCGCCACGGTCACGTTGGGATCGCTGGCAGGCCGGACGGCGGAGGCGACCTCATGTCCTTCCGCGTTTTTTATGGAGTACATGACGGTGAAATTTTCGTCCGGGTCGGTCACCCAGCTCTCCAGCTCGAATTTCGCACCGCCGCAGGGGCAGGGCCTGGGGGTCACCTTGAGGCCGGGCCCGCCGAAATGGTCCAGATCAAAATGGGTGTGGGGCACGCTGATCAGGTTTACGCCCCGGTACAGCCCGCCATAGAAGGTGAAGTCGGCGGACTGGGGGTAGACGCTGTCCTTATTGGAGTTGTCACAGGCCACAGCCAGCAGGTTTTCTCCGTCCTCCCTGCACAGCTCGGTGACATCGGCCCGGAAGCTGGAGTATCCGCCCTCATGATAGACGGCCTGCCTGCCGTTGACGTACACCGCGGCCTGCTGGCCCGCCGCCAGGATCTCCACATACACGCGGCCGCCGGGCAGGGGCTGCCTGGGTGTCTCAAAGGTGCGCGCGTACCAGCAGCGGCCCCGGTAGTAGTTTCCGCCGCCATCCATGCCGTCCACCGCGTTCCAGGTGTGGGGAAGCTCTACGCTCTGCCAGTGCTCCGGGAGCGCGGTGGGCAGGCCCGCGTCCTCCCGGATGAATTTCCAGCCCTGATTTATGTTGATCGTGTTACGCATCGTTTTGTTTTCCTTTCCTTCAAAAGCCGTCCCAGCCGCCTCAGCCCGGCCCCGGGCACAGGTGAGGGATGGGGGCTATGCCGACTGGCCGGCCTTGGCCTTCAAGATTTTGGGGAGCTGGACGAAAAACACCGTCCCTGTCACGGCGGCGGCCAGGAAATCCGCCACTGGCTCCGCGAGAAACACCGCGAATACCTTGTCGCCGACGAATTGGGGCAAAATGAAGATCAGGGGAATGAGCAGGATCACTTTTCTCAGCAGGGCCAGGAAAAGGGATACCTTCGCCTGTCCCAAAGCCACAAAGGTCTGCTGACAGGAAAACTGGATGCCCAGCAGGAAGAAACAGGCCAAATAGATCCGCAGGGCCCAGACGGTGATCTCAACCAATTCCGCTTTGCTGTTGAACAGGCCCACAAACACCTGGGGAAGGGCCATGATCAGCCCCCACATACACCCGGCGTACACCAAGCTGCTGAGAATCAATATGCGAAAGGCCTGCTTTACCCGGTCTGCCTTGCCCGCCCCGTAGTTGAAGCCGATGATGGGCTGGGCCCCCTGCGCCAGCCCCATGAACACCATGCAGAGGAACTGCATGATGGACGAGCAGATGGTCATGGCCCCCACCGCCACATCTCCGCCGTATCGGTACAGCGAGGAGGTGAACGAGATGGTCACCAGGCTCTCGGTGGACTGCATGATAAATGGGGACACGCCCAGCGCCACCACCGGGAGGATCACGGAGCGCTTCAGCCGGAAAAAGGCGAGCTGGAGCCGCATTTTGGTCCGTTTTCCCACAAGGAACGCGATCACCCAGGCGGCGGACACGCTTTGGGCGATCACGGTGGCCAGCGCCGCCCCTCGGACGCCCATATTCAGCCCGAAAATGAAAATCGGGTCCAGCGCGATGTTCACCGCCGCGCCCACCAGGACGGTGGCCATGGAGATGGTGGAAAAGCCCTGGATGGTGATGAAATTGTTCATCCCCAGCGCGATCTGCACAAAAATACTTCCCCACAGATAGATCTCAAGATAGCTGAGCGCATAGGGGATTGTATTGCCGCTGGCGCCAAACAGGTAGAGCAGAGGTTCCTTGGTCAGCTGGAACAGAGCCGTTGAGCCCACCGAGATCATCAGCATCAGCACGGCGCAGTTCCCCAATATCTCATTGGCGCCGTGCAAATCGCCGTCCCCCATCAGAATGGAGGCGCGGGAGCCGCCGCCGATCCCCACCAGCGCCGCCAGGGCAGAGACAAACATGATGATCGGAAAACACAGGCCCAGCCCTGTCAGGGCAATATCTCCCACGTCGGCAATATGGCCGATGTAGATGCGGTCCACAATGTTATACAGCGCATTGACCAGCTGGGCCACGATGGCCGGAACCGCCAAACGGACCACAAGACGGCCTACGCTGTCATTTCCCAGGTCGTTGCTCTTTATTGACATGGCGGCATCATTCCTCTTCGCTAAGTTGGTTCAAGCAGTCTCTGCCTGATTTTCGCTACCGCTTTTCTCACGCTGCCGGGGCTTCCGGCGGCGCAGCAGGGGCGGTGGATGCTGTCAGAAAAGAAAATGCAGTAGCTTCCAGGGCCCACATCCACAAAGTTCTCGTTTTCCAGATCCCTGTAAATGATGATATCCTTATCCCGCATATCCCATTGGACGGTCTCTTTCCCGGTATAAGGCGCATAGCCCATCCGCTCCACGCCAGACACGACGTATTGGAGATCTAGATAATCGATATGCCGCTCCGGGAAGCACTCTTCCATCGGTTTTGTTGTGATATCCTGGATGTTCACGTAAATGTCCCGCCCTTGAAGTTCATAGGTCCCCGGTTCCATGCCGGCGATGTCATGGCCCGCGATCCATTCCAGGGCGGTTCGGATGGCCGCCGGATAGGGACAGGGGCAGTCTATCGCAAGGGAAGAGGAAAAGATCATCGCCACAGCCTCCTTTTATTCAGAATTTCGTCCAAACGCCTCGATCTGCGTCAGCGCCGGGAAGGGAGAGGGGTCGTCCGCCTTGACCAGCTGCTCCACCTTCAGCCAGGTGATGCCGCTGCGCCGAACGTAAAATGTCTGAGGCTCCACATGTTTTCCCAGCTTTACCACCTCGGAGGTGCCATCCGAGAAGCTCACGGTCGCCTGAACCCACCAGCTGTCGTGGGGAAAGTCCGCCCTCGTGGTCAGGCGAAGCTCATCCAAATCTACCGGTCGGCCGAATTCCAATGTGATCTCCGCGTCCTCCCGCTGGTCCGTCCCCCAGGACTGGAACGGCCACGGCCAGTGGCAGGTATTGGCCAAGACGCCGTCAATGGCGTTTTGGGCGGTAAACAGCGGCGCGACCGGCCCCTTTGTCTCCGCGTTGGCATGGACGTGGGGATAACAGCCGGTATCCTCGTGCTGGTCGATCACGTTTTTAGCCAGGTTGCGGTAGTTCCTGTTTTCCTGTTCCCTGGCCCTGCGCATGGTGATGTAATGCCGCTCACCCACAAAGCATCCAAGGCAGTAAGACAGCATATTCAGCTTCAGGGGGTTGTCCCGCTCAAAGGGAATCGTATATTCATATTGCTCACGGGTGAGATATACATATGCCTCATCCATGGCTCCGTCCACTCGGATGACATAAAAGGCGGGGCACTCGTCCGTCGAAAAGCGGATTCGGTCTCCGGGCTCGTACTCCCCCTGATGCACCATCCAGATATCATCCTCGCCGCTGGCGCTGCATTTGACGGCGCCAGCGGCACTCAATAGGGTAATGCTTAGTTTTGCCATCTCTATTCCCTCATTTCATCGCAAACAGGTTTGAGACTCACACTGAAACAAATGCGATCAGCCCAGACTCTTCACGTAGTCCGCAATCGCTTGATCCTTGCAATTGGGGAAGAACAGCTCCTGGAACCGCTCCCCCGCCACAGCGCCTTTTACCAGCTCCTGGTCGATGTCCTTCAGGCCATCCACCAGGGGGCGCAGGGTCTTGGCGCGCACCTCGTCCAAAATCCGCTTGTTGCGCATCTCCGGCTCCACCCGCTCCGGGGGATAGCCCTGGCCGTGGCCGAAGCCGAACAGCTTTTCAAAGACGTACTCCAGATTCAGCTCCCCGCCCCAGCCGAAGCCCTTGGCGAAGGGCATGGCCACGGCGTTGCCGTCGTTGACGTGGGCGAAGGTGTAGGCGTCCACCGGGTCCTCCACGTGGCCGCAGATCACCCCGGGGAAGCTGTTCATGGCCAGCATGGCCCCCTCGCCGGTGCCGCAGCCGGTGACGACGAAGTCCGCCGCCCCGCTGTTCAGCAGGATTGCCCCCAGGATGCCGCACTGGACGTAGGTGAGCTGGGCCGCGTCGTCCGCGGCGTACATGCCGTAGTTGTCCACGGTGTGGCCCATGGGCTCCACCACCTTCTTCAGCGCCGCCAGGATGGTGCCGTTCTTGGCCGCCTGGCTGTTCTCGTTGATCAAAGCAATTTTCATCACAGTTTACTCCTATTTTGTTGTTTTTAATGTGGCGGCAGTTCAGCAAGTGTGTCCATGGACCGCTGCTGAACCGCCGCCGTATGTCTGGATTATTCTCCGTTTGGCTGCTTGCCGATATAGGCCAGGATGCCGCCGTCCACATACAGGATGTGGCCGT
>CAJUEC010000013.1 GCA_910585155.1 uncultured Oscillospiraceae bacterium | reverse complement strand
AAAAATGACATTCTATTTCGGCGAAAATCGACATTTTCTGCTTGGCGTTGACACCGGGAGCCTTACCCCGGCCGCCTCCATGATAACAAAGTAAGGCACAAAAATCAAGGAGGTTTTTCATTATGATGTTGTCCGAGTTTGTGGAGCGCACCGGCTTTGAGCCTCTGCCCTTCGAGTATGAGAAGATCGAGGAGGCATACTACAACTTCAACGGCGACAAGGACGCTTTCTGCAAGGCCTTTGTCGAGGGTGACGGCGAGAGGAAAATCTACCAGGCCCGGGCCGCCGAGATTGACCGGCTGAACGGCAAGATCCTGGAGATGGACAAGGCCGCCGCTGGTGCAAGTCCAGTCGCCCCCGCTCGGGGCGGGCGCTCATGGGTGTACCCATTGGCACAGGGGGAGTCAACCGCCGCCCCTTTGAAAACCGAACAGAGATCATCAAATTCCCAGACGTTTGGGAATTTGCCGCAAACAAAAAGCCCCTTGCAGCCTTGCAAGGGGGCTTTTGCTTAGTCCAACTTCCCCAGCCGGTCCAGGATGGTGAGGGTTCTGCACAGGTCCTCGGAGACGTTCAGGCCGTCGCCGTCGCCGTTCAGCGCCCCGGCCTTCACCGCCTTGTCTACCGCGCCCCTGTACCACTCCGGCACATCGGCCAGCGTCTTGAAATACACCATATCCTTGTCCTCCTTTTCGTCCTTCTTCTTGGAATAGTCCACCCAGGGCAGCTTACCGTGCTTGGTCCACGTCCGCCTCCCGGCGGTGCCAGGAATCAGCTTGTCACAGGCGTTTTCCAGGGTGGACCGCTGCACCCCGCCCTTCCACGCGGGGGTGCTCTCCACCACCACGCCGCCGCCCACATACACCCCAATGTGGCCGTCCAGCCACACCGCCTCACCGGGGACGATGCCGGAAAAATCGGTGGACACCTCCCGGCACAGCTTGATCATCCCCCGGGCGTCGCAGTCGGGCACCCCGTTGCAGGCGTAGCCCGCCCCGCCGTAGGTCCGGCCCGGGTCGGCCCGCCAGCCCCACAAAATGCCCTTGATCAGCCCCACGCAGTCAAACAGAAAGCCCTTACCCTTGATGGCGTTGGCCCGGGGCAGCCACTGCCGGTTGGTCTGGGCGTGGCTCCCCTGGGTGGTGGCCCGGGCGATCATCTTCTCGTTGGCGGGCCAGCCCCAGGGACCCAGCATGTAGGCCGTCTTGCGGTTGTCCGCAATGTCCGTCAGCGTGGCGCACAGCTCGTCCGCCGTCATCAGGTATTCCATAGTCTCCCCTCCCGCGAATTTGTCATAGAATTTCTGCCCCAGCGCCGCCCGGCGGCGAGCAGCTTGTCCCAGAGGAAGCGGTCATTTCCCATGCTCATCTCCGCCCAGCTCCTCTCCCGCCTGGTCCACGGCACTCCGGCTCATGGCCAGCAGCTTGGTCAGCCACCGGGGCACCGGCGCGCCCATGGCCGCCCCGTTCTCCGCGATGGAGCCCAGCTCGGTCACGATGTACCACACCAGCACCACCGGGCACACCAGCCCGCTGTACTGGATGGGCAGGGCCACCAGCGGCAGGTTGGCCAGCACCGTGGCCAGCAGCAGATCCGCCCCGGCGGCCACGAGCACCACCACGATCATCCCGCATTTGTGCCAGATGCCTTCCCGGGCCCGGGCGCTGGACCACTGCCCCTCCTTGGCCGCGGCCATGGACCCGGTGAGGTAGTCCAGCGCCATGGCGAGGATCCACCCCACCGCCAGCCACCCCAGCCAGCCCCACAGCCCCGTCAGCAGCCCCGCCAGCCCGGCCACCGCCGCCTTGATCCGGTTGATTGTCTCGTTCATTGTCAGCTCTCCTTTGCATAAAAAATCGCATCGTCCCGCTTGACAAAGCTGGACGATGCGTTATAATGGATACGAGGGGCGCTGTTACAAGCGGTCAGCCCTCTACAACCAGAATAGTAAACCTATGCTGACTGCTCGTGCCACCGGGCAGTCAGCACGCTTTTGGGGCTATGTAAATCATCAGCGCAAGCGCGACGATAAACCATACCACGATCCGCAGAGCTTCCGCCCCGCGTCCGTTTCCCATCCACATCACCCCCTTTCTCAAGGGAGTGGCTGACCGCCATATGTAACAGCGCCCAATCCATTATAACACAGCGCCGCGCATTGTCAAATCCTGCCGCCCTCCGGGGCGGCTTTTTTATCACATCATGCCGCTATCCTCCCTCCATATATTCGGTCCAGCCATGCACGCCGGGCTCCCAGACGTTGCCGTCCACGGTGCAAAGCCAGCGCTTGTCCCAGATGGTTTTTCCATTGTTTACGGATTCACCAGTTCCCAATTCTGGGGATAATCCCCGGGTGAATATGCGTTGTTGTCCACTTTGGAGCGGTAGACAGCCGACGGATCGGCGGCATCGGGGTCGGTGCAGCACTCGCCCGCCATATACATCCCGCTGGTCCCCAAGGGCGCCACAAAGGGCTTTGCCTGGGCCGGGTCTCTGGTGTGGCACAGCCCCCAAAGCGCCCGCAGGGCGGACGGCCTGCCCGCATAATGCGCCGCGTTATGAGGCTGAAGCAGCGTCCACACCTGCCCCTCGTCCACCACCGGCCCGCCTACGGGCCAGCCGCTGTAATCCTTGCCGCCGTCCCAGGCGGGCACCTTAGCCTCCTCGGCGATGATGGCAGTGCCGTCCATCCCCGCCGCGTTGGCCCGCAGGGCCAGGGCGTCCGCCCTGCCCAAGGAGCGCAGAGCGCTCAGTACAATTTCCAGACTGGTCATGCCTCCATCACCCCCGCCCGATACGCCGCCGCCATGCGGTCCACGTCACTCTGGGGTTCCTCGGGCCCCTCGGGTTCCTCGGGCTGGCCGGCCTTCCAGGCCTCCCACTCGGCCACGGCGTGCTCACAGGAGACCACCGTGAGCACGCCGTCCACGTCCCGGATGTCCAGGTGGGCGAAGCCGTTGTGGGCGTAGAATGCCTCGGTGGGCAGCTCATCCGGCCACAGGGCGCACCCCTCCGGCACGTTGTCAAAGTTCCCCTCCTGGATGGGCGGATAGGAGCATCCACCCCCGGAAATTTGCTGTATAATCTTCATGTCGCACCTCCAAAAAATTGGTGAAAGGTTGATTTGTATGACTTATGGATACATCAGAGTGAGCACCGACCGGCAGACCGTGGAAAACCAGCGGTTTGAAATCAGCCGGTTTTGCTCCGCACAGGGCCTGTCCATCAACGGCTGGATCGAGGAGACCATCAGCGGCACGAAGAACTATGACAAGCGCAAGCTGGGCCAGCTGCTGGAACGGGTACAGGCCGGGGACCTCATCATCTGCGCGGAGCTGTCCCGGCTGGGACGCTCGCTGTTCATGATCATGGAGATTTTGTCGCTGTGTATGCAAAAGGGCTGTGTGGTTTGGACCATTAAGGACGGCTACCGGCTGGGCGAGGATATCCAGTCCAAGGTGCTGGCCTTTGCCTTTGGGCTGTCGGCGGAGATCGAGCGCGACCTCATCAGCCAGCGCACCAAAGAGGCGTTAGACCGCAAGCGGGCGGAGGGGGTGAAGCTGGGCCGCCCGGTGGGAGCGCTGAGCAAGCGGGTGAAGCTGACGGGCAAGGAGGACGCGATCCGAGTGCTCCGGGAGGAGGGCACCAGCTGGGCGCAGATCGCCCGGCTGTTCCACGTAGACCGCTCTACTCTGGTGCGATTTTCCAAAACGAGAGGTTTATGGAGGATTTGCCTGCCTAAGCATTCTGACGTTTCTGAAAGTGTGGCGGGATAGATGGGGTTTTCCTGCCCATTTTGAGCGGTTTGGGTGCTTAGGCAGGGTGATTGCACCATGGGGCAGGGCCTGCCCGCCGGGATAGATACGTTCAATTTTGTGCCTAAGCTGGTAGCAATAGTTGCGAGCGATTCCCTCGCCTTTGGCGGCGAATTTGGTCTTATTTGGGCGGGCCAACCTGGATCGGTAAATTTTTCACTCTCGTGGCGGACCCTCTCATGGTATTATGGCACCGATGCCAGCGGGACAGTGGCCCCTAAGTATCAATTAAACGTGAATAATAAAAAGTACTATTATGCCGCTATTGGTTAAACAGATTTCTTGTAAATTGCTATCCAATGGCAATATAGTAGTATCGTTTGTTGTTAATATTGCACTGATTGCTCATCCATGCATCTGAACCAGAGGAATAAATGAAATACCATGATAATGTTTTTCCAGATATCGTAAATCTCATGGCCGATTGGTTGCCTGACGCCGTTTCTCCAGGTTGCCCCACCCAAACCAAACCAGTGTGTTGTGCCGCACCATGCACAACCACCACTATCTTAGGCACAAAATTGAACGTTTTCCAGCAGAACCTTCCGCAAATCGAAACGGCGGCCATGGGCCTGGCCACAATGCTGGGCTTCGTGATCTCCCTCCTGACCGGCATGGTGGAGGGGGCCATAGCTTTTGGCACCGCCGTGTCGGACAACTGGAGCTGGATCGGCCCCATCGTTTACGGCATTGTCGCCGCCCTGGGAGCCTACGTCGCGGTCCTGACGGTCTACAATGAGAACAAGGAAACCGGCAAGCGGGAAATCTACATCGCCCAGGACGGGGCCAATATCAACCAGTGGGGTGTCCTCCAGTATTACGAGAAGATCGACAGCACGGCCAACGCCAAGTCTATGGCCGACGCCCTGCTGGACCTCTACAACACCAAGACCCGGACCCTCAAGCTCCAGAGCGTGCTGGGGGACATTCGGGTGCGGGGCGGGACGCTACTGGTGGTCACCCTGGGCCTGGGGGACATCAACCTGTCCAGCTACCTGATGGTGGAGCAGGTCAAGCACACCTTCAACAACGAGCAACACTTGATGGACATGAAGATGCGGGGTGGTACGTTTGTCGCTTGATATTAACGAGCTGGTACGCCTGGTAAAGCAGGCCGCCGTGGAGGCCGTGAGGGCTGACGCCCCTATGGCGGTATGCTACGGCACGGTCCTCTCCACGGCCCCGCTGAAAATCCAGGTGGACCAAAAGAAAATTTTGGGGACGGCCCAGCTGATCCTAACCGACGCCGTGCGGGACTACAACGTGGAAATGTCCACCATTGAGGGAACCGGCAAAAGCCTGGGGCCGCACTACACCGAGAACGAAAGCGGCGGCAGCGGGGATGCCGCCTTTGCGGCCCACAAGCACCGATACCAGGGCCGGAAAAAGTGGCGGGTACACAACGCCTTGAAAAAGGGCGAGAAGGTGATCCTGCTCCGCTGCGACGGCGGGCAGAAATATGTGGTCCTGGACAGATGGGAGGCGAGGGAGTAATGGGCCTGTTACCGACTACCGGGGACGACCTGGACCTGGTGCGCTTTCAAATAGCGACCCAGCCGGGGTATACCCACAAGCTGGACATTGACCAGCAGCGAGTACGAGGGACCACCGACGAGCGCGACGCCGTGCTTCAGGCGGTCTATTTGATTTTGAACGTGGAGCGGTACGCATACCCCATCTATTCCCGCAACTACGGGTCCGAGCTGTCCGACCTGATCGGCAAGCCCAAGGACTACGCCATGAGCGAGATGAAGCGCCGGATCACCGAGGCGCTGCTCCAGGACGACCGCATTGGGCGGAGATCATGGCCCGCCTGGGGATGGCCCATGTGCCCCATGAGTGCCGCCACACCTTCGAGAGCTTGCTGGACAGCGCCGGGGCCAACCGCAAGTGCATCGACCTCCTGACGGGCCACGTTTCCAAGGATACCGGCAACCGGGTCTATAACCACAAGACCATAGAAGAATTGCGGTTGAACATTGAACTAATAACACGTTAGTAACAACGGCGGCGGGAAACCCTGATTTTTCAAGGGCTCCCGCCGCTGTTCAAAATATTATACCACAGATTTTTCTGCGTGAAAACAGCAAAGGCGCCCGCCCGCCGGATGGCGGACGGACGCCGGGATTGCGGGCTCTTACTTCTTCACCAGGTACTTGCGCATGTCCAGGGCGCAGGCAAACAGGATGATGCCGCCCTTCAGCGCGTACTGGAGGTTCTGGTCCATGCCCACCAGGGGCAGGGCCACGAAGATCAGCCGCAGCATGATCACGCCGATGACAATGCCGCTGATCTTGCCGATGCCGCCCACGAAGGACACGCCGCCGATGACGCAGGCCGCGATGGCGTCCAGCTCGTAGTTGACGCCGGTATTGGCGGTGTTGGAGGTGATGCGGGCGCTCTCCACAAAGCCCGCCCAGCCGTACATGGCGCCCGCCAGGGCGAACACGGCGATGGTGGTGGCGAACACGTTGACACCGGACACCCGGGCGGCCTCCTCATTGGCGCCCAGGGCGAACATGTTCTTGCCGAAGGTGGTCTTGTTCCAGATAAACCACATCACAACGGTGAGGAGCAGGGCGTAAATCACATAGTTGGGGATGCTCAGCGCGTTGGGGTCCCCCGCCTCTCCAAAGGTCAGCAGGGGCGGCTTGCCCACCACAAAATCGCGGTAGCCGTCGTCCAGGCCGGAAATGGCCTGCCCGCCGTTGTTGCCCATTTTCACATACAGCAGCAGCATGGTGTACAGGATCAGCTGGGTGGCCAGGGTAACAATGAAGGGGTGGAGCTTGAACTTGGCCACGAAGAAGCCGTTGAAGGCGCCGATGCACGCGCCCAGGGCCACCACAATGAGGATGACCAGCGGGATGGGCAGGGTGCCGATGCTGGGCCACATCTTATTGGCGGCGTCCGCCGACTGGAGCAGGGAGGCGGAGATGCAGGCAGTGATGCCCACGGCCCGGCCGGCGGACAGGTCGGTGCCGGTGAGCACGATGCACCCGGCGATGCCCAGGGCCACAGGCAGGTAGGCCGCCGTCAGGCTCAGCAGGTTCACCAGGGAGCGGGGGCTCAGGAAGGAGGGCTGGGTAATGGCCACGTAGGTCGCAACCACCAGCATGATGATAATCAGCGCGTTGTTGAGCAGGGCGTCGCCCACCTTCTGGGGCGTCAGCCCCTGGGCCCGCTCGGCCAGCTTCTTGGATTCAGTACTCATGGGGACTCCTCCTCTTTATACGTATTTGGCGGCCAGGGTGAGAATCTCCTCCTGGCTGGTGGACGCGGCGCTCACCTCGCCGGCCACCTGGCCGCCGGACATGACGATGATGCGGTCGCACACGCCCAGCAGCTCCGGCATCTCCGATGACACCATGACCACACCCTTCCCCTGGTTGGCCAGGTCAATGATCAGCTGGTAGATCTCATACTTCGCGCCCACGTCAATGCCCCGGGTGGGCTCATCCAGCAGCAGGATCTCCGGCTTGGTCAGTAGCCAGCGGCCGATGATCACCTTCTGCTGGTTGCCGCCGGACAGGGAGCGGATCTGGGTTTTCTGGCTGGGGGTTTTGATGCGCATGGCCTGGATGGACCAGTCGGTGTCCTCCCTCATCTTCTTGTCGCTGAGGCAGATGCCGCCCAGCAGGTAGCCTTTCAGGTTGGAGATCACGGTGTTCTCCTTGATGTCCCGGATGCCGAAGATTCCGGTGGCCCGCCGCTCCTCGGTGAGCAGGGCGAAGCCGTTCTTGATGGACTCCTTGGGGCTCCTGTTCTGGATGTCCTTCCCGTGGAGGGTGATGCTCCCCCCCTCCCGGGTCATGGCGCCGAACAGGTTCTCCAGCACCTCGGTGCGGCCCGAGCCGTCCAGCCCCGCAATGCCCAGAATCTCCCCCTTCCGCAGCTGAAAGGTGGCGTCCTTCAGCCGGGTGTACCGGCCCGCCATGTGCTGCACATTCAGAATAACCTCCCCCGGCTTGTTGGTCTTGGGGGGGAACCGATTGGTGAGCTCCCGGCCCACCATGAGCCGGATGATCTCATCCATGGTCAGCTCCCTGGCCGGACGGGTGGCCACCCACTGGCCGTCCCTCATGATGGTCACATCGTCGCTGATGCGCAGGATCTCCTCCATCTTGTGGCTGATGTAGATGATGCCGCAGCCCTTGCTGCGCAGCATGTTGATGATGCGGAACAGGTGCTCCACCTCGGTCTCGGTGAGGGACGAGGTGGGCTCGTCAAAGACGATGACCTTGGCGTCGTAGCTCACCGCCTTGGCAATCTCCACCATCTGCCGCTGGGAGACGGGCAGGGTGGACATCACGGCCTTGGGGTCCACCGTGACCTCCAAGGTGTCGAAAATCTCACGGGTTTTCTGGTCCATAATGCGTTCGCTGACGATGAAGCCGCCCACCTTGGGGTAGCGGCCCAGCCACAGGTTATCCTTCACCGTGCGGGTGAGGGCCTGGTTCAGCTCCTGGTGCACCATGGCCACGCCGTTCTCCAGCGCCTCCTTGGAGCTTTTGAACTCCACCTCCCGGCCGTCCAGGGTGACGGAGCCCTCGTCCCGGCGGTAGATGCCGAACAGGCACTTCATCAGCGTGGACTTGCCCGCACCGTTCTCCCCCATCAGGGCGTGAACGGTGCCGGGCCGGACGGTGAGGTTCACGTTGTCCAGCGCCTTGACGCCGGGGAAGGACTTGGAAATGCCCCGCATTTCCAGCAATGCCGGCTGATCCATACGGTTCCTCCTCTCTCAGGCTGTAATAGGACCAAAACAAGCGGGGCTGCCCACCGGCAGCCCCGCTTGTCGTGGGTCGTTAACGGTTTTCCTTGCGGGGAGCGTCCAATTACTTGGAGCTGGCGTCGTACACGCCGTAGGGCACGCGGATCTTGGCCACGTCGGCGTCCACGGTGTAGTCGCCGGTGTTGTCCATCAGGGCCGCGCCGGCCTGGACGTTCTTCACCAGGGTGACGATGGTGGAGGCCATACCCACGTTGTCCTGCTTGATGGAGCCGGTCATGTCGCCCTTGTCGATGGCGGCCTTGGCGGCGTCGGTGGCGTCCACGCCGAACACGGGGATGACGGTGGTGCCCTCGCCGTTGTTGTAGCCCACGTTCTGGAGGGCGGCGATGGCGCCCAGAGCCATGTCGTCATTGTTGGCGATGACCAGCTCGATCATGTTGTTATTGTCCTTGTTGTAGGAGCCCAGCAGGGTGACCATATAGTCGTTGGCGGCGGCGGAGGACCACTTGCCGTTGGTGTCCACCAGGTACTTGGTGGCGGCGCCCGCGTCATAGTACTCCAGCTCGGGCTTGCCCGCGGCGGTCAGCACCTTGTTGGCGTCCTCCACGCCGAACTGGGTGCGGGCCTCGGCCTCGGCGTTGGCCTCCTGGCCCTTGAACATGACGTAGGAGATCTTGCCGTCGCCGTTCAGGTCCAGCGCGTCGTAGTTGGCCACCAGGTAGTTGCCGATCATCTCGCCCTGCATGTGGCCGGCGTCGGGGGCGTTGGTGCCCACGAAGGCGCACATGTCATAGCTGTTGATCACGTCGTTGTCGGCCACCTCGCGGTTGAAGAAGATCACGGGGATGCCGGCGGTGCGGGCGGCCTCCACGATGTCCTTGGCGGGGTCAGAGGTGGAGGTCTCCACGATGTTGACGATGAGCAGCTTGGAGCCGGCGGTGATGGCGGTGTTCACCTGGTCGGACTGGGTGGGCTGGCTGCCGGCGGCGTCCCAGTTGTTGGGCTTGATGCCCAGGGCGCCCAGCTGCTCGTCCAGAGAGGCGCGGACGGTGGAGATATACACGTCGGAGAAGTCATAGTAGAACACGTCCACCCGCAGATCAGCGGGGGCGGGGTCGGGCTGCTTGCTGTCATCGGGCGCGGTGCTGTTGGTGGAAGGGGCGGTGCTGTTGGCGGGCGGGTTGTTGCTGGTGCAGCCAGCGAACAGGCCCAGCATCATGAGCATGGCAAGAGCAAGAGCAAGTTTCTTCTTCATTCTAAGTTCCTCCTATTAAACGTTAGAATTTGCCGTTGGGACATCCCTTCGGCAGAGATTATTCTAACTGGTTCCTCCGGAGAAAACGATAGAAAATTCTTTCCATTTCTATGAAAAAACTTGGCTCTGCTTCAGCCAGAGCCGGGATTTTTCCAGACCGCACCCCGCAGCCCAGACAAAAGCCCTCAGACCGGCTGGAACTGTGAGCGCCGTATGGCATACCGATGGTGCGGCATATCGATCCCACGATAATGCTTTGTCCAAGCATCTGCCGCTGTCATGCCGTTTCTAACCGCCACATGCTGGGACGCGATATTGGTATCTCGAATGATCGAGCACACCTCATCCGCCATCAATGTCTCAAACGCATATTTTTTACAGGCCTTGGCGGCTTCCGCCGCATAGCCTCTGTGCCAATACGCCCGGTTGAAGAGATAGCCGATTTCAAGCACCTCTGTCCCCTTCCACGGCTGCATGGTAAGTCCACACTGACCAATCATTTGGTCAGTCTCCTTCAAGATCACCGCCCACAAGCCAAACTGCCATTTTTGATAGCGGGAAATCTGCCTGTACAGCCACTCCCACACCTCATCATCGCTGAACGCGCCCTCATACGCATACATGGTATCTTCATCTTGCAAGATTTCACACAGGGAATGGAAATCCGCCTGATTCATCTCTCTCAAATACAACCTCTCTGTTTCAAGTATCATACGGTTTCCCCCACAAATTGTCGATTTTTTGCCCTGACTCCATCATCGCCGGCGTCTATGTTCCGGCTGCGGTTGTCTCCGAAGGGTGGAGCGCCGCTGCGCGGCGCGTAACCCAAAACAAAAAGCGCCTGCAAAGCAGGCGCTTTTTGTTTTGGAGCGAGTGACGAGGCTCGAACTCGCTACCTCCACCTTGGCAAGGTGGCGCTCTACCAGATGAGCTACACTCGCAACGGACAAGAGCGATTGTAGCAAGAAACCAGCCGCTTGTCAAGAGGAAATTCAAATTTTCTTTTCCCGCCGCTGCCTGTAACCAAATTGTCACTCTTTTTTGGTTGACATTGTAGACCTCATCTGCTATGATAGAACTACAAAGTAAACCTGTGAGGAGGCGTGAACCATGGACCACGTAAAAGACAGCGCCCAGACCAAGCTCACCTCCAGCGAGTGGAGCGTGCTCACCTGTCTCTGGGAGAGCAGCCCCCGCACGGTGATGCAGCTGGTGTCCGACCTGGCCCAGCGGGTGGGCTGGGCCAAAAGCACCACCATCACCACCCTGCGCCGCATGGAGGAAAAGGGCCTGGTCCGGGTGGAGCAGGGCGCCCGGGGCAAATCCTACACCCCGGCGGTGGAGCGGGAGCAGGCGGCCACCGCCGAGACCCACAGCTTCCTGGACCGGGTGTACCAGGGCAGCGTGGGCCTGATGATGAGCGCCATGGCCCGGCGGCAGGAGCTGAGCCGGGAGGAGATCGCCCAGCTCCGGGCCATTCTGGACCAGATCGAGGAAGGAGGAGAGCTGACATGACCTTACTGCTGTTGGAGTGGATATTCACCTCCATATTTTTGATCACCGTGGTGCTCCTGCTCCGGGCCCTGCTAGGCAGGCGGATCAGCGCCGGCCTGCGCTACGCCCTGTGGGCGGTGGTGCTGGTACGGCTGCTGGTGCCGGTGCAGCTGTTCACCTCCCCCATCGCGGGGACGTGGGTGATCACGGAGCGGGAAGTGACCCAGAACGCGGCGGACCTCCCCATAATGCCCACCGCCCCGGCGGCCCCGGGGTTGGGCCAGCCGGTGATCTCCATCGTACCGGGGAACGTGCCCGCCGTCCCCAACCCGCCCAGCCTGCCCGACGCCCCGGAGCCCCCCGCCGCCCCCGACCTGACCAGACTCCCCGTCTGGCTGGGGCGGGCCTGGCTGACGGGCTCGGCGGCCATGGCCGCGGTGCTCCTGCTGTCCAACCTGAGCTTCGCCCGGCGCCTGCGGCGGCAGCGCATCCCCCTGGAGCGCCCGGACTGCCCCCTGCCGGTGTATGAGGCGGTGGGCCTGCCCTCCCCCTGCCTGTTCGGCGTGGTCCGGCCCGCCGTCTACGTCACCCCAGACGCCGCGGCGGACCCGGCCATGCTCCGCCACGTGCTGGCCCACGAGTGCACCCACTTCCGCCACGGCGACCACATCTGGAGCCTGCTGCGGTGCGCCGCGCTGGCGGTCCACTGGTGGAACCCCCTGGTGTGGCTGGCGGTGGTGCTGAGCCGGCGGGACGCGGAGCTGGCCTGCGACGAGGGTTCCCTGCGGGAGCTGGGGGAGGCGGAGCGGGCGGGGTACGGCAGCACCCTGCTGGCCCTGGTGACGGCCAAGCCCGCCCCAGGGGACCTGCTGCGCTGTGCCACCACCATGACCGGGGACAAGAAGAGCCTGAAGGAGCGCATTACCCGCATCGCCCGGGCGCCCAAGCGGTGGCTGTGGGCGGCGGTGGCGGCGGTGCTGGCCACGGCGCTGGCCTGCGCCTGCGCTTTCGGCCAGGCGGCGCAGGAACCGGTACAGGAGCCGGCCGGCAAAACCGAGCTGAGCTTCTCCTTAAACGAAAACGGCGATGTGAGCATCACAGGCACCGTGCTGGGTATGGCCTTGCAGTCCGGGACATACTGGCAGCCCACAGGTGCGCCCGCCCGCGCACTGACCATGCGCTATCCATCCTTCAGCGGCGGCATGGAGGGCATCGTCTGGGCCTATTGGGAGGATGAAAACTGTCAGGCGGTCACCATCAATACCAGCATGATGGCCGCGGTCAGCAGCTACTTGGCCTCCGGCTACTGGGTGTTCACCGTGGACCTGTCAGGCGAAAATGCTGTCGTGACCCGGATGGACGCCCAAACCGGGACCTTCCCCCAGGGGACGCAGGTCAGAATGTACCCCGAGTCCATCTCAGACGAGGAGGCCGTCCGCGCCGCCCGCATTGCCGCCAGACTGCTGACGGAGGCGGAGAACTACTATAACGGCGCGTCGGTGGAAATCGCCTTCGACCACGCTGGGAACACCGCGTATTCCAGCTTCCTCGTCCCGGAGGAGGTGCTGGACGCCGCCCGGGCCTGGGTGGGCCGCAGGTTCGCCCAGGATGCCTCCGGCGGTACCATGAAGCTGTCCTGGGGGGAGTACAATGAGGAGACCGACCGGTGGGACACGGTGGAGGACCCAGATCCGGACCACGCGGCCCGTTTCGACCGGGCGCGCATCAACTATATGAACGGCCCCTGGGGCTATCCCCAGGGGAAGACGGACTACACCATCTGGTGCATCAACTTTGAATATCACACCACCACCCCCGACAAGGCGGAAAACCTCCTAGTGGGCGGGCGGTATCTCACCGAGGACGACTGGTTCTGCCCCACCTACAGCAACTGCACCTATCTCATTTTCAAGGACGGCAAGCTTGTCACCACCACCCTCATCAACGACTGCTCCCCCTACAACGCCAGCGGGCGCTTCTATGTGGAGATCGCCCGGGCTCTGGGGCTGGACGCGGCGGAGCCGTCGGACCAGGAGGAGCTGCTGGCCCTCTTCACGGCGGATACGGAGGGCGTGCCGGAGGACGTGCTCCAAGCGGTGGCGGCCGCCGTCCAGGAGCGGTACGGCCAGTACTATGACTATCTGCGAACCTCGGGCAGCTCCGTCCAGTTCGATGGCTGCCGGGTGCAGGCCCTGAACGGCCCCTGGCGGGGCGCGGCCCACGGCATGGACCTGGAGGTGTGGCAGATCAACTACGAGTTCCACACCTCCACCCCCCAGGCCGCCCAGGACCTGCTGGTGGGGGGAAACTACCTCACCGATGACAACTGGCTGTGCCCCGCCTACCCCAACTGCACCTATGTAGTCTTTGTGGAAAATGACGTGGGCACGCTGGGCTACCTCACCGATTTCACCGCCACTAATCCTTCCCCCGAGGGGGACCCCGGCCAGTTCTTCGACTATGTGGGCCTCATTCTGGCCCAGCGGCGGCTGGTGGACGTGGGCGCCCTGACCCCCGACCTGGACCGGGACGGCGCACCGGAGGAGATCCGGCTCACCACCCTTGACGAGGGAATGGGCCAGAAGCTGGAGCTCTATGAGAACGGTAAGCCGCTCTTTGAGGAGGAGGGCTATTTTGCCCACGCGGGCTACAACGCCCTGTTCCTGTGCACCCTGGACGGGGAGGACTATCTGCTGCGCTACCACCCCTATATGGGCCAGGGCTGGTGCACCTATGAGTATCAGCTCTTCACCCTGTCGCCCACGGGGGAGGAGCGGATGGTACAGGAAAACCAGGTGGACTTCGACATCAACTTCCAGTCCGAGCTCCACCAGAGCTTCGACATAGACGCCATCGCCGCCTTCATGGACGAGATCAACGAGCTACTCTCCCACAGCGTCCAGCTGCTGAACACCGACGAGGACCTGCTTTCCACCTTTGAGAAGGAGGGCCAGCTGGTGGACACCCTATCCTGGCTGGACTGGTGGGAGCCCACCTATGTGCCCACCCACCGGGACCGCTGGAGCCTGCGGGCCGCCCTTCAGGCGTTTGAGCAGGCCATGAAGGCGGACCGCTACAACCACACCCTGGAGGTCCAGGCCGTGAACGAGGCGGGCACCGACCTGCGCCTCACCTACAAGGACAAGTACACCTCCTTCACCGGCAGCTGGGACTACCAGTTCCAGGGCGGCGTGGAGCCCAAGATCGCCGACCTGAACCAGGACGGCCGGGACGAGATCGTGGTGATCCTCTGCACCCCCCGCCACGGCGCCGGGGTGATGATCCAGGAGCTGCACGTGTTTGACGCGGACACTCTGGAGGAGTACGACTGCTCCAGCCTGACGGAAACGCTCATCGGGCAGGTCAGCTCCACCGGGGACCAGGACAACTTCTACCTCACCGCCCCCGGCGCGGGCCATGTGACCATCCCCAAAGCCATGACCTCCCACCCGGCGGACGCCATCCACCTGGGCGACTATGTGGAGTACCACTTTCAGGACAACACGCTCACCTGCCGCCTGGGCTGCGACATGGGGATGCTGGAGTACTGCGGGGAATTCCGGGTGAGGCTGACCGTCGATCCCGCCACAAGAAAGCTCACCCCCGGCTCCTTCCAGTACGTCTCCTACTACGACACCGCCACCGGCAGCCTCTCCGGCGACCAGTCCCGGGCCTACCGTCAGGCCCTGCTGGGGGAGGCCGACCTGCTGCTGGCCCTGGGGGGGGAGGAGCGCACCCCGGTGAACATCGCCGACGTACCCGCCCTCTTCGACCCGAACAGCGGCTACGCCAGGGTGGGCCGGTTCACCGTGCTGGACCTGGACGGCGCGGGCGTGCTGGAGGTGGTGCTGCGGGTGGATTCGGTGAGCGGCGACATGGGGGGCCATGTGATCCTCCACCAGGAGAACGGCCAGGTGCTGGGCCTGCCCATGGGCCACCGCAGCTTTTCCGGTCTCAAAACCGACGGCACCTTTGAGTATACCGACCCCACCAGCGTTACCTCCGGCGGCATCTCCAGCATACGGATCAAGGGAGGCTCCTACATCATCGACGACCTGGCCATGTGGGCCGCCCCCGCCCCGGGGGAGGAGGTGGACAGCTACTGGGTGAACCACCTGGAGGCCACCGAGGCCCAGTACCGCGCCGTCCAGGCCCAGCAGGACATCAAGCCGGACGCGGTGTGGCACGACTTCACGCCGGAGAACATCAACACCGTTTTCCCATAACCGCCAAGCCGCCGGGACAGACGCCCCGGCGGCTTTCCCATATTTCAGCAAATTCACCATTGCGTCCCGGCGGCGGCGCTGGTATAATAATCAGTACTTTACATCGTCAAAGGAGCGGTCCCTATGCTGGATATTCAAATCACCCGTGCCCAGACTCTCAAGCCCCAGCCCGACCCGGACACCCTGGTGTTCGGCCGCACCTTCACCGACCACATGTTCCTGATGAACTACGACGCCGGCCAGGGCTGGCACGATCCCCGGGTGGTGCCCTACGCCCCCCTGCCCTTTGAGCTGTCCTGCATGGTGTTCCACTACGCCCAGGAGATTTTTGAGGGCATGAAGGCCTACCGCACCCCCGACGGCAGGGTGCAGCTCTTCCGCCCCTACGAGAACGCCCGGCGGATGAACTCCTCCTGCCGGCGCATGTGCATCCCCGAGATCGACGAGGAGGACTTTGTCCAGGCCGTCAAGGCCGTGGTGGCTGCGGACCGGTCCTGGGTGCCCGGCAAGATCGGCGCGTCCCTCTATATCCGCCCCTTCATCATCGCCACCGACAACGGCCTGGGAGTGCACGCCTCCCACAGCTACCTGTTCGCCGTCATCTGCTGCCCCGTGGGGGCCTATTACCCCGAGGGCATCAACCCCGTGAAGATCTACGTGGAGGACGAGGACGTCCGCGCCGTCAAGGGGGGGACCGGCTTCACCAAGTGCGGCGGCAACTACGCCGCCTCCATCCGGGCCGGGGAGCGGGCCGAGGAGCAGGGTTTCTCCCAGGTGCTGTGGCTGGACGGCGTCCACCGCAGGTATATCGAGGAAGTGGGCTCCATGAACGTGATGTTCAAGATCGACGGCACCGTCATCACCCCGGAGCTCACCGGGTCGGTGCTACCCGGCATCACCCGCCGCAGCTGCCTGGAGCTGATCCGCAGCTGGGGCATCCCGGTGGAAGAGCGGCTCATCTCCGCCCAGGAGCTGTTTGACGCGGCGCAGAACGGCACCCTGGAGGAGGCCTGGGGCACCGGCACGGCGGCGGTGGTGTCCCCCATCGGCCTGCTGGCCTGGGAGGACCGGAGGGAGACCGTCAGCGGCGGGGAGATCGGCCCGCTGACCCAGCGGCTGTATGACACCCTCACCGGCATCCAATGGGGAACGGTGGAGGACACCCACGGCTGGATCGTACCTGTGGAGTAACGCACAGCGAGGCCTCGCGGGCGTGAACTATAAGAAGGGCGCACACGCTATGCGTGTGCGCCCTTTTTCCTCAATACTCCCAGTCCGCCGGGTCGCGGCTGTAGTCCACATCAGGGGCCCGGTCCTTTTCACCGACGGCGAACCTGGCGGCGCTGTGCCGATCAAACTCCACCCATTCCCGGCCAAACTCATCCTCCACCACCGCCGCGATGCAGTAGGTGGAGTCGGATTCCATCTCCATCCTGTCCGGCTCCATTCGAAAGACGTAATTTCCTTCCCCGGCGCTCTGTTCCTCCTCGGTGAACCAGGCCACCAGCTTCTGGTTTCGGAACAGGCCCACCCGCACCCTCGCCACCTGGGTCGCCTCGCCATACTTGCCATAGCAGTCCACATACACCGGGGAGAATTCCGCGGTCCAGTTGACCGAACCGCTGGACTTGCTCAACTGCTTCAGCCCACCGGAGATCTGGATGGTGGCGAAGCTGTCGGAATACAGGCTGCGAAACTCCTCCAGCACCTGGGTCTGCCGCTGGCCCCCGGTGAGGAGCGCCACCGACACCGTGATGTCATCGCTCAGCGGCCCGGTGAGCCGGGCGGTGAAGGCGTGGTCCGCCCCCAGCACGCCGGGGACCGTCACCGCCTCCCCGCCGCTGTCCAGGGTGAACTCCGCCTCCATGCCCTCCACATAGGTCCGGGGCAGGGCGCGGGCCTCCACGGTGACGGTGTTGGCCCGGTAGTCGGCCTCCGCCACCTGGGCGCTCTGCTCCGCTATCAGGGTGTTCTGGCTCTGGAGCACCTCCTCCACCCGGCTGGTGATGCCGGAGATCTCCCGGTTCACGTCGGAGCGTATGTTGGCCACCGCCATTTGGAGGTTTTGATTTTCCTGCTGCATCTGGTCCAGCCGGGAGAACAGGCTGAGGAGCGTCCCCGTCAGCGCCAGCCCCGTCAACGCCAATCCCGCCAGTATCCAGGACCAGCGGCGGCGCTTGGGGGGCCTGGGCTCCGGCGCCGTCTTCTCTCCCTCCTCCGGCTCCACCGTCTCCCGCAGTATGATGGTCTTTTCCGGGGGTTGGGCGGCCAGATACCGCCCCACGATCTCCTCCACCATCCGCAGCTGCTCCGGGGTGAGCTCCCGGGCCTCGCCCTCCTCCTCTCCCAGGAGCCAGCCCACCGAGACCCCGAACGCCCGGCTCAAATTCACCAGCTTTTCGATCTCGGGCAGGGCGGCGTTGGACTCCCATTTATAGATGGCCTGCCGGGACACCCCCAGCCGCTCCCCCAGCGCCTCCTGGGACAGCCCCAGCTCCTTGCGCCTCTGGGCGATCCGTTGCCCCATCGTCATGGGCTCCACCTCCTCTTCTGCTCCAATCATACCATAAATTTCCCGCCCCAAGCCACCAATCGGAGGTTATTTTTCTGTAAACCGCAGGTTGCGGAGCCGTCGCGAGCAGCGCGGATGGACCGCAGCGAAGGCAAAAGCCCAGCCGCCGCGCAGCGGAGGCGGGTTTTGCCTGAGGTGGAGGGAAGCCGCGCGTCGCGAGCAGGCGCAGCACGACTACAGGTTGCGGAGCCGTCGCGAGCAGCGCGGATGGACCGCAGTAAAGCCCACCCCCTCTCACATTGACAGCGGCCAGGGCCCGCGCTATAATGGAGCCAGCCGAAAGGCAAAACCGCACATGGAGATGACCGTCTATGTTCAATCTGTTCAAAAAGAGTGCCGCCGCCCCGGAGGAGCGGCTGGCCGCCTGCCTGGCGAAAAAGGACTACCCCGGGCTGGCCAGGGCCTATTACGACATGGGAAAAGCCGCCATGGAGGCGGGGGACCCGGGCCGCGCCATGCTGTGGCTCAGCCGGGCGGATACCATCTACAGCGCCAGCGACGACACATACGAGGCATTGGGGGAAAAACTCACCGACGACTGCTCAAACCGGATCGGCGAGCTGGAGGAGGCCCCCCTGCTGTCCAACCAGATTGTGGAGGAGGTCGAGGACAAGTGCTCCCAGCTGGGAGACGCCCAGGTGCGGGTGTGGTCCCTGCTCACCCTGGCCCGGCTGACCCCCGTGGGGGAGCGGCTCAGCGGCCTGCCCGGCTGCCAGGTGCTGGGCGCCCTGGGGCGGTGCCTGGACCTGGTGGTCCAATCCTTCCAGGAGGCCATCACCCAGGAGGAATTCGATTTTATCAAAACCGTGTGCAGCGACCTGTACGCCCTGAGCGATGACGAGGCGTTTTTTGCCGGCGGTGAGATCCCCTGCGCGGGGGGCGCCCCCCTCCAGGTGTTCGACCTCAACGGCATCACCACCCTTTTGTCCATCGAGGGCCTGCTGGACGGCCAGCTTCGCTGCCTCGCCGGCGAGCCCATGGACGACGACGGCGGACTGATCCCCTGCGCCCTGGTGCCCGACTACTGGCAACGCACCGTGGGGGGCGACCTGCGGGCCATCCCCCAGGTGCAGGCGGAGCTGGACCGCATTTGGGGTGACTATGAGTTCGTCTGTTCCGGCCCCACCTGGGGCGCGGTGGCCCAGCGCATCCAGGAATACAAAGCGCTGGACATCCTTGCCCGCTGAACCCGCCGAGCCGCCCGGGAACCCCGGGCGGCTCTTTTTGCGCCGTCACGCCTCCCGCAGGCCGTTGGAGTCCAGCTCCAGCACCCGGGTACACACCTGTTCTAAATACAATCTGTCATGGGACACGCTTATGATTACTCCGGGGAAATCCGCCAGCACCCGGCGGATCACCGGCGCGGACAGGGGCGAGAAGTTCCGGGTGGGCTCGTCCAGCACCAGCACGTTGGCCCCGTTCAGCACCATGGCCAGAAACAGCAGCTTGGCCCGCTGGCCGCCGGACAGCCCCGCCGCGGGGTGCTCCATCTCCTCCGCCTTGTATTTCATATTGCCCAGTAAAGTACGAGCCCTTGTCACGTCCTCCCGGTGGCCGGAGGGGGCCAGCACCTCCACCGGGGTCCGATCCCCCAGCAGAAGGTCTCCGTAGTCCTGGGGCATGTAGGCCGCCCGCAGGTCTTTTCTCGGGAGCAGCTCCTCCGCGACCAGCTTCAGCAGGGTGGATTTGCCCACGCCGTTGGGGCCCACGATGCCGATGCGTTCCGGCCCGTCCACCCACAGCCGCACGTTTTGGGCCAGCACCCGGTCACCGGCGGACAGCTGGGGCAGCTCCAGCCGCAGCACGGTCTTGCCCGCCGGAAAGGCGGAACGGCCCGCGTCAAAGGCGGTCAAAATGGCCTCCTCCCACTGGGGCATGGCGGTCATATTCTCCTTTTCCCGCTCAAACCGCCGCCCCATGGACTGCACCGCGTGCATTTTTTTCTTCAGCAGCCGCCCCTTGCCCGGATTCTGGCGGGACACCGTGTTGAGCTGATGATCCACCGCGTTCCGGATCTGTCTGAATTTCTCCATTTTGTCCTCGTACTCCGCCCGCTCCTTCCGGGCGTTCTGCTCCTGACGGGCAAAGCCCGCCGCGCGCTCCTCCACATACTGGGCGTACCCCGTCCGGGACACCGTACACCGGGGGGCGGTCCGCCGCCGCAGCCGCTCCAGGTGGATGACCATGTTTGCGGTTCTGCTGAGAAGCGTCTCGTCGTGGGAAATGTAAAGCACCGGCGCCTGACAGCTCAGCAGAAAGCCCTCCAGCCACTCCAGGGTCTGCACATCCAGGTCGTTGGACGGCTCATCCAGCAGCAGCACGTCCGGTCCGTCCAGCAGCAGCAGGGCCAGCCGCAGCTTCACCCGCTCCCCGCCGGACAGGGTGGCCATGGAGCGCCCATCCCAGAACAGCCCGGCGTCCAGTCCCACCTGCCGGGCCGCCCGGTCCAGGGTCCTGGGGTCCGCCTCCTCAAAGGCGGGGGACCGCTGACAGAACGCCCACACGCTCAGCTCCAGCTCCTCCCGGGTCAGCTCCTGGGCCAGGTAGCCCCGGCGCGCGCCCCTGTCCCCAATCTCCCCTGTCCACTCCACATAGGGGGCCGCCAGCGCCGGGTCATACAGCAGCTTGAGCACGGTGGACTTGCCGTTGCCCTCCTCGCCGATCATGGCCGCCCGGTCGCCGGGGGCCAGCACAAAGGACAGCCCCTCCACCAGGGTGGTCAGGTCTTTTTTATGGGTAATGGTGAGGTTTTTCACCTGAAACATACGCATCCGCTCCTTTTACGCAAAAAATCCGTCTTTCCTGGCAGAAAGACGGATCACATGACGAAAAGGCAGAGGCATATGACACGCCCCCCGGTCAAGTAAGCCGCCCTTCTCGCCATGGAAATACAGGCCCATGAGACATGGACCTCAGCTCATTTCACAGCTTGAAGTTCAACTTACTTATTGCGCATCTTTTCACCCTTTTCAGCTTGATCAAGCCCAGTATAGCACGGCGGCCCCGCCGCTGTCAACCCCCAGACCGGGGACGGGGCCTTTTTGTCAGCAGCTTCGAAAATGTAAGCGGCTTCCAAAATACGTATTGTAATTTCCCCCGAAATCGTGTACACTAAGAGTATCCGTATAAGGAGGGACCGTTTATGAAAATTGCCAGCTTTATCCTGAGGACCACGGCGGTCGCCCTGACGGCGGCGGCGGTGGCCTGCGCGGTGGTGGCCCACCTGTGCGCGTCCCTCCGGGACGCCGACTGACCAAGGAGGTAGCAAAATGAAAAAGACCGTGGGACTTATCCTGAAGATCGTGGCCATTGCCATGGCGGTAGCCGCCGTTGTGTGCGCCGTGGCGGCATTCTGGGACCAAATCATGGACCTGATCGACACCGTCATCGACAAAATCGAGGGACGGCGGGCGGACAAATGCTTTGAGCCCTCTGAATTCGACGACTACGACGACAGCATCATGTGACAAAAACCCCCTCCCGGCCAGGCCGGGAGGGGGTTTTTTATCGAATTTTCCGCCCCTCCAGGTAGAACCGCTTGTCGTGGGCCTCTCCCATGGAGAAGGTCTTGCGGGGGAGCACCCCGTCGTGGATGACCGAGGGGAACAGCGCCTGCTTGGCCATGGGGGGCAGGAGGAAGGCGATGTTGCCGGACCGGGCGGCGAACTCCCGGGCCACCGCCTCGCCGTGGATATAGTCCACCCGGCCGGGGTGGTCCATGAGCCAGTCGTCCAAAAAGCTCTGGAGGGCGCCCACCGGCAGGCGGGCCCCGGCGGCGGGCACGGTGACCACGCCCTCTCCCCCGGCCCAGACATAGCGCAGGGGCAGGCCGTCCCCCTCCTCCCTGCCCCGGCGGGCGCCGGGGTAGGCCCGCACCAGGGCGTCCAGCAGGGCCTGGGGGTCGGTGTGGAACACCACCCGGTGGATGGGCTCAAACTCCAGGCTGGCGTCGTGGAGGTTCACCAGCTCGCACAGGGCGTACCGGGCGGGCAGGGTATCCCATTTCTCCGGCGGCACCAGCCGCTTCTGCCGCTCGTAGCACTCCTTGGCGGTGGCCAGGGAGTGGTTGCCGTCCCCCACGGCGAAGAGCATCACCGGCCTGCCCTGGGCGTCGTACCGGGCGGCAAAGGCCTCCGGATCGGCCAGGGCGGACAGGGCCTCGGCCACCTGCCTCAGCTGCGCCTCCCCCAGCAGCCAGCCCTTCACGCGGCCCCCCTGCTCCATGAGGTCGAAGTCGTACAGCTTCTCCATCCCCTCCGTCTGGGCGGCCATGGGCTCGATGACGGCGCAGGCCGGGTCATCCACCAGCAGCATGGCGTGGGGCAGCTCGATGGGGGCGTTTTTGCGCACGGCGATCCGGGGCGGGATGCGGGACATGACCACCCCCTCCGTGGCCCGGATGAGGGCGTCGGAGCCGGGCTCATAGTCGTAGGCGGTGAGGTCCGCCATACCCACCAGCCCCCGGCGGACCGCCCCGTTAAGCAGGGTGCGCTCCACGTACACCATGGCCCCGGGCAGGGTTTTGAACCGGCCCTCCCGCAGGTAGGCCGCCATGGTGGCGTTGATGTCGGTGATGTCCATCTCCACCTGGGGACCCTCCAGGCTGCTCTCGGGCAGGATGAGCCGCAGGGCGGAGGGGGCCCGGCCCACCCGCTCCTCCACCCGCTCCCAGTACTCGGGCTGGGAGGTGTACTGGTCGCAGGCCACCACCGCCCACTTGTCATAGTCGCAGTTCTGGGGCAGGAGGATGTCGGCGGGACGGAAGGGGAGGTTGGTAAAATCAGCGCTCATGGCGATGACCTCTTTTCAATGGAAGATATGCGTTATTGCTTCCCACTTTTGAACCTTTCCGAGAACAGGGTAAGCAGGATATGGAAAACAAAAGCGATAGGGAGCTCAATGGCAAAAAATTGGAAGAACTCCACCGGCGTCTGATAAACCCCCATGATGAAGCACCCAAGGGTGGCGCCGGCACCGCAGAGAAGAGCAAACAGCAGGGAATTTTTCACCCGGTCCAGCATCAGTCCAGCGCCCCCTTGATGGCGCTGAGCAGGTCGGAAAACTCCTCAAAGGCGGGGATATCGGGATAGTCCGCCTTGATCTGGTCGGTGGACTTGAACAGGAAGCCCGCCTTGCCCGCCTGGATCATAGCCAGGTCGTTGAAGCTGTCCCCGGCGGCGATGGTGTCGAAGCCGCAGGACTGGAGGGCCTTCACCGTGTTGAGCTTGGACTTCTCGCACCGCATCCGGTAGCCGGTAATCTCGCCATTTTCACCGACTTCCAGCGTATTGCAAAACAAAGTCGGCCAGCCCAGCTTGGCCATCAGGGGCTTGGCGAACTGCTCGAAGGTGTCGCTCAAAATCACCACCTGGGTCAGTCGGCGCAGCTCGTCCAAAAACTCCTTGGCCCCGGGGAGGGGATCGATCCTGGCGATGGTGTCCTGGATCTCCCTCAGCCCCAGGCCGTGCTCCTTGAGGATGGCCAGCCGGTAGGCCATCAGCTTGTCGTAGTCGGGCTCGTCCCGGGTGGTGCGGCGCAGCTCGGGGATGCCGCTGGCCTGGGCGAAGGCAATCCAGATCTCGGGGACCAGGACCCCCTCCATATCCAAACAGACGATGTTCATGCAGACGCTCCTCTCAGTCTAGAACTAGTGTTTCACGTGAAACATCCGGTCAGAGGCTGCCCAGGAACCGCTCCAGCCGGTTCAGCGCCTCCGCCAGGTCGTGCATGGAGGCGGCGTAGCAGGCCCGGACGTAGCCCTCCCCGCCGGGGCCGAAGGCGGGGCCGGGGATGACGGCCACCTTCTGCTCCGCCAGGAAGCGGTCGGCAAACTGCTCGCTGGTCAGCCCGGTGGACTTGACGCAGGGGAAGGTGTAAAACGCGCCCAGCGGCTCGAAGCAGTCCAGGCCCAGCTTGCGGAAGCCGTCCACCAGGAAGCGGCGGCGGCCGTCGTACTCGTCCCGCATGGCCTCGATATCGGCGTCCCCGTGGTTCAGGGCCTCGATGGCGGCGTACTGGCTGGTGGTGGGGGCGGACATGATGCCGTATTGGTGGAGCTTGGTCATGGCGGAGATGATGGGCTTGGGGCCGCACACGTAGCCCAGCCGCCAGCCCGTCATGGAATAGGCCTTGGAGAAGCCGTTGACCACCACGGTGCGCTCCACCATGTCCGGCAGGTTGGCCATGGACACGTGCCGCCCGCCGTAGGTGAGCTCTGCGTATATCTCGTCGGAGATGACCATGATGTCAGTGCCCCGGAGCACGTCCGCCAGGGCCTCCAGATCGGTCCGGCCCATGACGCCTCCCGTGGGGTTGCAGGGGAAGGGGAGCACCAACGCCTTGGTTTTCGGGGTGATGGCGGTCTTCAGCTCCCCGGGGGTGAGGCGGAACTCGTGCTCCGCTTTCGTCTCCACCAGCACGGGGACGGCGTGGGCCATGGACACCAGGGGGGCGTAGCACACGAAGGAGGGGGTGGGGATGATCACCTCGTCCCCCGGCTCCAGCAGGGCGCGGAAGGTGAGGTCCAGCCCCTCGCTGCCCCCCACGGTCACCAGGATCTGGCCCACAGGGGCGTATTCCAGGTCAAAGCGGCGCTTGAGATAGCGGGAGATGGCCCCTCGCAGGTCGCTCAGCCCGGCGTTGGGGGTGTACTTGGTGAAGCCCTTCTCCAGGGAGAAGATGCCCGCGTCCCGGATGTGCCAGGGGGTGGGGAAATCGGGCTCCCCGATGCCCAGGGAGATCCCCCCCTCCATCCCCTGGAGCAGGTCGAAGTATTTCCGAATGCCGGAGGGCTGGATGTCCTGCACCCGGCGGCACATGATCTTGCTGTAGTCCATCATTCAAACACGAACCTTTCCTCCTGGACCTCCTGCACAGGGAAGATCAGGTGCTTTTCCTTGTATTTCTTCAAAATGAAGTGGGTGGCGGTGCCGGTGACCCCCTCGATGGGGGCCAGCTTCTCCCCCACGAACTGGGCCACCTCCTTCAGGGTGCGCCCGGAGATGGTGACGGTCATGTCGTACGCCCCGCCGGACATGAGGTAGAGGGACTCCACCTCGTCGTACTGGTAGATGCGCTGGGCCACCCGGTCGAACCCCTCCCCCCGCTGGGGGGTGACGCTCACCTCGATGAGGGCGGTGACGGACTCCTGGTGGGTGCGGTCCCAATCGATGATGGTTTTATAGCCTAAGATCACACGATCTTTTTCATACTGTGCCACCGCCTGGGCCACCTGGGCCTCGGTGGAGCCGGTCATGGCCGCCAGCTGGGCGTGGGTCAGGGTGGAGTCGTCCTCCAAAAGCTGGAGCAGGTCTTTCATGGCATGTGCCTCCTATGACGCTTTTACGCGGGCAAAAACGTTGATTTTATTATTATATACTCTGTGGGGAGAAATGGCAATCCCTATTTCCCCCCAGGGCGGGGTTCCTTTGGAAAAACCCTTGCAATCCGTTGGAATATGGGGTATAATACATTGACTTATTTCAATGAAACTATAAAATTTTCGATATTGGAGGACGATACCAATGGCAATGATCACAGCAGGCGATTTCCGCAACGGCGTGACCTTCGAGATGGAGGGCAAGGTGATGCAGGTGGTGGAGTTCCAGCACGTCAAGCCCGGCAAGGGCGCCGCCTTCGTGCGCACCAAAATGAAAAACGTCATCACCGGCGCCGTCACCGAGACCTCCTTCAACCCCACCGCCAAGTTTGAGCAGGCCTTTGTGGACCGCAAGGACATGGTGTACAGCTACAATGACGGCGACCTGTACTACTTCATGGACAACGAGACCTTCGACATGCTGCCGGTGAACAAGAGCGTGCTGGGGGACAACTTCAAGTTCGTCATGGAGAATATGACCTGCAAGATCATGTCCTACAAGGGCAGCGTGTTTGGCGTGGAGCCCCCCAACTTTGTGGAGCTGGTGGTCACCGAGTCCGACCCCGGCGTCAAGGGCGACACCGCCACCAACGTCACCAAGCCCGCCACCCTGGAGACCGGCGCGGAGATCAAGGTGCCCCTGTTCGTCAACCCGGGCGACAAGATCCGCATCGACACCCGCACCGGGGAGTACCTGGAGCGCTGCAAGGGATAACCAGAAGCGCGGAGCAGACGGCTGCGAGAGCGCTTGGACCGGAGCGAGGCCGAGCGCAGGGGCGCACAGCGCCCCGCAGACCAGGCCGAGCCGAAGGGAAAGCGGTCGAGCGGTCAGGCGTCTGCGCAGCGTGACAACAAAGAAGCGCGGAGAAGCGGACAGCGAGGGAGCTTGGAGCGCAGCGAGGGGAGAAGCCCAGCCGCCGCGCAGCGGGGGCTGGTTTTGCCCGAGTCGCAGCGAAAGCGACCGAGCGCCCTGGCCGCTTCGCAGCGTGACAACGTCGGAGCAAGCTGCGTGCACTCGCTTCCGGCTTTGCCGAAAGCTTGTTTACTCCGCTGCTCCTCCTCTCCCCACAAAACCAAAGGGCGGTTTTGCGGGGACCCCAACTGCGCACCACAAACAGGCACGACGCAACAATGAAAAGGAGCCGATCATGACCATCACCGAAAAAGTAGCCTATATCCAGGGGCTGTACGACGGCCTGGGGCTGGACGGCGAAAAGTCCGGCGAGGCCCGCATCCTGTCCGAAGTGCTGGACGTGCTGCGGGAGGTGGGCCAGCAGCTGGAGAGCATGGATACCGCCATGGACCAGTTCGACCAGGAGCTGGACACCCTGGGGGACACTGTGGCCGACCTGGAAGAGGCTGTGTTTGACGACGAGGACGAGGAGGACGCCGATTTTGGCGACCAGTCCGACGAGGACTTCTTCGAGATCCCCTGTCCCACCTGCGGGGAGGACCTGGTGGTGGACGACGAGGCCCTGGCCGCCGGGGTGGTGGACTGCCCCGTGTGCGGCGGCAAGTTCGCCCTATCCTTCGACGATGAGGAGGAAGTCCCCTCCCAGGACGAGTAATACCCAGTCAATGAACAGCGGCGCGGCTCCTGACGGAGCCGCGCCGCTGCTCTTATCTTCCTGTTGCCGTCAAAATTCGCCGCTGACACGGCCTTGACCTATGGTGCAGCTCCAACAGAGACGCCCCTTCAGCCCTGCTGGCCGTACCGTGTCCGTCCCCCCGGGAGAGACTCGCCGCTGAACACAGCGCCCAGCATATCCATCAGCTTATCGATCTCGATGGGCTTGCCCAGATGCCCATCCATCCCCACATCCAGCACCTGCTGGCGGTCCTCCTCGAAGGCGTTGGCCGTCATGGCGATGATGGGCAGACCGGCCAGCCGGGGGTCCTCCAGGTCCCGGATGGCCCGGGTGGCCCCGTACCCGTCCAGCACCGGCATCTGAAGGTCCATCAGCACCACATCGTAGGGGCTGCCGGCGCTGGCCCGGACCATGTCCACCGCCTGGGCCCCGTCGGCGGCCACCGCCACCTCCAGCCCAGCCTCCTCCAAAATGGTGGCGGCGATCTCCTGGTTGAGCTGATTGTCCTCCACCAGCAGCACCCGCCTCCCGTGGAAATCCTCCTCCCTGCCGCTCCAGCCCAGGCTCTCCTCCTCCTGCTCCTCCGGCCCGGAGGCCAGCGGAAAGCAGAGCCGGACGGTAAATTGGCTTCCCTTTCCCGGCTGGCTGTCCACGGTGATGGTGCCTCCCATCATGTCCACCAGGCTCTTGGTGATGGTCATGCCCAGCCCCGTCCCCTGGGTGCCGCTGATGGTGGAGGTGCGCTCCCGCTCGAAGGGCTCGAAGATGTGCCGCAGAAAGGCGGCGCTCATGCCGATGCCCGTGTCCCGCACCTGGAACTCATAGCAGGCCGACTCCTCCGGCCCCGGGCCGGTCTCCGCCGCCTCCACCCAGACGCTTCCCCCGGGCGGGGTGAACTTCAAAGCGTTGCTCACCACGTTCAGCAGCACCTGGCTCACCCGCAGCTTGTCGCAGACCACCCGGTCGTGGGTCATCTCCCCGGCCTGGATGGAGAAATTCAGCTCCTTGGCCTCCACATCCGCCTGAACCATGTCGTTCAGCTCCCGGAAAATCCGGGACAGGCGGCAGGGCGCCGCCTCCAGGCAGACCCGCCCGCTCTCAATGCGGCTCATGTCCAGCACGTCGTTAATCAGGGACAGCAGATGGCCGCTGGAGGCGCTGATCTTGGACAGATAATCCTCCACCAGCTCCCGGTCATCCATGTGGGCGGCGGCCAGGTTGGTGAAGCCAATGATGGCGTTCATGGGGGTGCGGATGTCGTGGGACATGTTGTTGAGAAACACGGTCTTGGCCCGGTTGGACTGCCGGGCCTGCTCCAGCGCCCCCTCCAGCAGCTTGCGCTGCCGCTGGAGCTCCTGGTCCGTCTGCTTCCGCTGGGTCACATCCACAAAAATTCCCACGTAGGTGACGGGGGTGCCGTCCGCCCGGCGGGACAGCTTTCCCGTGTCCCGGAACCAGCGGTAGCCCCGGTCCCGGGTCAGGAGGCGGTACTCCACATCGTAGATCTTCCGGCCCGTGTAGTCCTCAATGGTCGCGTAGTATTCGCTCAGCACCCGTATCCGGTCCTCCGGGTGGAGCAGCGCCGACCAGGCCTCCAGGTTGTTGGGGAAGTCCTCCTCGCTGTGGTAGCCGATCATGGCCCGGAAATCGTCGCTCCACCGCGCCCTCACCATCTCTCCCCGCTGGTCAAAGTCCACGCACCACATCCCCGAGCGCAGAATCTCGTGGACCAGCCGCAGGGCGGTGGTCTCGTGCTTCAGCGCCTCCAGGGCCTCCAGCCGCTCCTGAGCCAGCCGGGCGGTTCTGGCCTCGCTCAGCTCCTTCAGATGGCGCTGGGTGGCGTCCTCCACAAAGACGTAAAACACGTCCCCATAGAGGCTGGTGCGCACAAAATGTCCGTAATCCTGGAGCCAGCGGATGCTGCCGTCCCTGCGGGTGATCCGGTACTCCACGTAGTCCAGATCATCGCCGTTCTCCGCAATCTGCCGCTGGATGCTCTGATCCACCCGCTCCCAGTCCTCCGGGTGAACCAGCCCCTGAAAGGTCCAGCCGGTATACTCCCGGAACTGCTCCATGCTGTCGCAGCCGAAAATCTCCGCCAGCGCCTGGTTGGCGTAGATCAGCTCTCCCCGGCCGTCGGCGCGGTAGATAAAAAACCCTCCCGGCATTCCGGCGGTCACCTGTTCAATGATGGGGAAGGTCTGCTCGCTGAGGACCAGATGGGGGATCGCGGATTTTTGGTTTTCCCTCATGGGCGCGCTCACATCGCTTTCCGTAAATTCCCGTTAATGGGAAAAACTGGTTTATTCTGTGTACATTTCACCAGAAGAATTTTACCACATGAGCGCCTTATGTCAAGGGGAAATGCGGCTGCAGCGCCCATATTTCCCCCGCTGATTGGGCGTTTGGGCTGGGCCGCCCCCGTCCCCCGCCCTTGACAGGAGGGGGGCGGGAGGATAAAATAGGGCCAGAACACACAAGGAGGCCGAGCCAATGAGCCACACGGTAGAAATCTTGTCGGTGGGCACCGAGCTGCTGCTGGGCAACATCGTCAATTCCGACGCCCAGGACCTCAGCCGGGAACTGTCCGCCCTGGGGCTGAATGTGCTGTACCACTCGGTGGTGGGGGACAACCCGGGGCGGCTGCGGGCGGCGGTGGAGCTGGCCCGGAGCCGGGCGGACGTGCTCATCACCACCGGCGGGCTGGGCCCCACCTGCGACGATCTGACCAAGCAGACCCTGGCGGAGTGCTTTGGCAGGCAGCTGATCTACCACCCCGAGTGCGCCGAGGGCATTCGGTGCTTCTTCCACCGCATGGGCAAGGAGATGACGGAAAACAACCTCCAGCAGGCGTACCTCCCCGAGGGCTGCGACATCTTGGACAACGCCTGGGGCACCGCCCCGGGCTGCGCCTTTGAGGAGGGGGGGACTTATGTGGTGATGCTCCCCGGCCCCCCCAGGGAGTGCCTGCCCATGTTCCGGGAGCGGGCCGTCCCCTGGCTGTCCCGGCTGAGCGAGGGGGTAATCCGCTCCCGCACCCTGCGGGTGTTCGGCGCGGGGGAGTCGGCGGTGGAGGCCCTGCTGCGGGACAGGATGAACCAGCTGACCAACCCCACCCTGGCCCCTTACGCCAAGGAGGGGGAGGTGGAGCTGCGCATCACCGCCAAGGCGGACACGGCAGAGGCGGCAGACGCCCTCATCGCCCCGGTGGAGGCGGATGTGCGCGCCGTGCTGGGGGATCTGGTATATGGTGCGGACGTGTCCGGCCTGCCCCAGGTGGTGCTGGAGGGGGCCCGGGCGCGGGGCCTCACCCTGGGCACGGCGGAGAGCTGCACCGGGGGACTGGTGGCCAAGCGCCTCACCGATGTGCCCGGCGCGGCGTCGGCCTTCCTGGGCGGCGTGGTGAGCTACCACTGCGAGGTGAAGGCGGGTGTGCTGGGGGTGTCCCAGGCCCTGCTGGAGGAGCGGGGAGCGGTGTGCGCCCAGGTGGCGGAGCAGATGGCCCAGGGGGCCCGGCGGGTGCTGGGCTGCGACCTGGCAATGTCCGTCACCGGGGTGGCCGGCCCGGACCCGGATGAGCGGGGCAACCCGGTGGGGCTGGTGTACGTCGCCCTGGCCGCGCCGGACGGCTGCTGGGTAAAGGAGCTGAATTTGGCCTCTCCCGGCGCCCGGCGGGACCGTATCCGCATTTTGGCGGCCAACCACGTCCTGGACATGGCGCGGCGGTGGCTGGCGGGAAAATAGAAGCGCGGAGCCGTCGCGAGCAGGCGCAGCGTAACAAGAAGCGCGGAGCCGTCGCGAGCAGCGCGGATGGACCGCAGCGAGGGCAAAAGCCCAGCCGCCGCACAGCGGAGGCGGATTTTGCCTGAGGCGGAGGGAAGCCGCGCGTCGCGAGCAGGCGCAGCGCGACAAGAAACGCGAGGATAGCCGCGCAGGGGACGGCGGCACCACAATCGCAAGGAGGAGGCGGCATGAAGAACTGGAAAAAGGGGCTGACCGCGGCGGTGGTGGCGCTGCTGCTGGCGGCGCTGCTGCTCCCCGCCTTTGGGACGTCCGGCACCATCTATCTGATGGCGGTGAATGACAAGGTGCTGGAGACCACCGCGGAGAACATGCCCATGACGGTGAACGGCACGCTGTATGTGCCCTACACCATGCTGTCCAGCCGGGACCTGGGGTTCAACCTGGGGGTGAGCGCCCAGTACAACAACACCCGGCGCACGGTTCTGGTGTCCTCCGAGGGGGGACAGAAGGGCGTGATCTTCGACCTCCAGGCCAATACCGCCCAGGACCTGTCCGGCGCCAGCCTGACCGTGCGGGCCATGATGCGAAACTCCACGGTTTTTCTGCCCATTGACTGGATCTGCGAATATTTCGGCATCATCACCTGCGCCCGCATTTCCACCCGGCACGGCACTCTGATCCGGGTGACCAACAGCGCGGCCATCCTCAACGAGCAGGGGTTTGTGAACGCGGCCGACTCCCAGCTGGCGGACAACCTCAGCCGCTACCTGGCCTCGGGGGGGACGGTGGATGGGGCGGACCCCGCTCCGTCCGGGGAGGCGTCGGCCTCCGCCGCCCCCAGCCAGGCGGAGCTCTATCTGGCCCTGCGCTGGGGCGAGGGCGCGGAGGACTGCGCCCGGCTGCTGGAGGGACGGGGACAGCGGGCACTGTTCCTGTTCGCCCCGGAGGAGCTGGAGGTCCATGACGACCTGGTCCGCCGCCTGGTGGGCGCCGGCCACACGGTGGGCCTGGCGCTGGCGGGGTCCGAGCTGGAGAACTGTCTGGAGCAGCTGGAGGAGGGCCGCCGCCTGCTGGCCGCCATCGCCCGGTACCCCGCGCTAGTGGCCGCCGCCCCGGACCTGGACAAGGCGGGCCGGGAGGCGCTGGTCCAGGCGGGGTGCGCGGTGTGGTCGGCCACGGCGCTGGGGACGGACTACGCCTCCGGCGGAGCCCTGATCCGGGGGCTGACCCCCAAGCGGATGAACTACGTGGAGCTGAGCTGCTCCGGCGGGGCCTCCGCCTTCCTGCGCAGCGCCCTCACCGCCATGGAGGAGGAAAACTGCCGGGTGTATCAGGCCACCGCCCCAGCGCTGTCGTAACAGAAAAGCCCATCCCCTCCGGGATGGGCTTTTTGATGTTTCAGAGCCTACAGGTCGAGCATGACCCGCTCGATATTTTGGACCGCCTCGTCCACAAGGCCGTCAATGTCCAGAACCCCCTCGGCCTCCTCCAGCTCCTCCAATTTGGGCTTGGTCCGGGGGTGCTTGGGGGTGAACACGGTGCAGCAGTCCTCATAGGGCAGGATGGAGGTTTCAAAGGTGCCGATCTTACGGGAGATCCGCACAATCTCCTCCTTATCCATCCCCACCAGGGGCCGCAGAACGGGGACGGTGCACACCCCGTCGGTGCACACCATGGCGTCCAGGGTCTGGCTGGCTACCTGGCCCACCGACTCGCCGGTGACCAGGGCCTGGATGCCGTTTTTCTCGGCCACCCGGCAGGCGATGCGCATCATGAACCGCCGCATGAGGATGGTAAACAGCTCCTCGGGGCAGGCGCGGCGCAGCTCCTCCTGGATCTTGGTGAAGGGCACCACGTGGACGCACTGCTTCCCCGTGTAGGGCACCAGCAGCCGGGCCAGGTCCAGCACCTTCTCCTTGGCCTCGGGGGAGGTGTAGGGGTAGGAGTAGTAGTGGATCATGTCCACGATGACCCCCCGCTTGGCGATCATCCAGGAGGCCACCGGGGAGTCGATGCCGCCGGACAGCAGGGACAGGGCCCGGCCCCCCATGCCCACGGGCAGGCCCCCCGCCCCCGGCTCCGGGTCGGCGTGGAGGTAGGCGTCGAAATCCCGGACCTCCACGTGGACGGTGAGCTCCGGGTGGTGCATGTCCGCCGTCAGGTGGGGGAAGCGGTCATGAAGCTCCCCTCCCACATACTGGGACAGCTGAATAGAGGTCATGGGGAAGGACTTGTCCGCCCGCTTGGACTCCACCTTGAAGGAACGGGCGGCGGAAAGCTTGTCCCCCAGGTAGTCCACGGCGCACGCCACGATGGCATCCTTGTCCTTGGGGCAGGCCCGGGCCCGGCACAGCCCCACCGCCCCGAACAGCTTCCCCATGGCCTCCCAGGCCCCCTCGAAGTCGGCGTTTTCGTCCAGCGGCTCCACATAGGTGGTGGACTGGCGGGTGCAGACCTTGAAGGAGCCGCATTTTTTCAGCCGCCGCTTGGCGTTGCCCATGAGCTTTTCCTCAAAGCCCCGGCGGTTCAGGCCCTTGAGCACCATTTCTCCCTGCTTGAGCAGGATAATCTCTCCCATAATATCCCTTGCCTTCCATATGATATATTTTAGAAGCTGTACCAATAGCCGAAGTATGCAGACTTGCGAGGAAAAATTGCCGCCGACAAGGCAAAAAATCGCAGGAATACTTTGTGTATTTCAAGATTTTTTAACGCAGCCTGGCGGTAATTTGGGCCGCAAGGCTGTGTGCTGGGATCTATTGGTACAGCTTCTTAGGAAGGACTGATTAAATCGGCAAAATCAGCGCTTCCTTTATTCTACCCTGCGGGACAAGCCCTGTCAAGGGCCGGGGCCGCGCCCCGCCGTCACACCTCCCGGTTGTAGATGGCGGCCACCGCCCGCCGTCCCCGGAACATGAACAGCCACACCGCGCACAAGGTTACCGCGCTCAGCATCAGCGCCACCTGCCGCTCGGGGATAAACTCAGCCAGGCTGCCCGCCAGCAGGGTGCCGACCGCGTTCCCCAGGGAGGTGAGCATCTGGAAGGTGCCGTTGAACCGGGCCCGCTTGGTGTCCGGAATGTAGGATTGCGTGGCGGCGATGCGGATGTTGTAGGAGGTCACCCCCAGCAGGCCGTAGAAAAGGAAGGCCGCGGCCATGAGGGGGATGGGCAGATAGAGCATGGCGCCCTCCAGCAGGGTCACCACCAGATACACCGTGAAGGCGATGGCAAACTTTTTCTCCGTGGGGAACTTGACCCGGTAATGGATCACCCCGCCCACCAGCCGCCCGGCCACCGCGAAATTGGACACGATGGTATAGAGCGTCACCGCCGCCACCGGCCACGCGGCAAACAGGGCGGCGTTGTTGCGGAAGAAGGGCAGATGGAGACTGCCCGCCCCGCTGCTGGACAGGCCGGACACCATGAAGTACAGGGTCACCGCCAGCAGGCCCCGCTCCCCCGCGATGTACCCCAGCCCCTCCCGCAGGTCCCGTCCGAACCGCTTCGCCGCCCCCAGGCCGTCCGCCGGGGCCGCCTTGTCCATGTGGGTCTCCTGGTATCGGATGGTGCGCTCAAAGCAGGCGGCGATGAGGAAGCACAGGGCGTTGAAGGCGAACAGGGGGGTGGCGCTGCCCATCTTATCGTAGACCAGGGCAGCGACGGGGGTGGACATGGCGGCCAGGGGCCAGAGCATACTGGAGATGGAGTAGGCCTTGGAGTAGTTCCCCGGGGTGATGAGATTGGGGTAGAAGCTGTCATAGGCCACCAGGTACACCCCGTTGATGGCCCCCACCACCACGCAGCCCCCCAGCAGCAGCGGGTAGCTGAACCACCCGGCCCGCAGTAGCAGGAACAGCCCGAAATACAGCCCCGCCGACAGGAAATCCAGCCGGTAGATCACTTTTTTCCGGCTCATGCGGTCTAAGTACGGCCCGGCCAGGATGGGGCAAACCATCATGGGCAGCTGGAAGCACACGATGAACAGGGAGTAGAGAAAGGTGGAGCCGGTGTAGTCCAGCACCATCATGCTCAGGGCGAAGCCGGACAAAGAGTTGCCGATCATGGACACCACGCTGCCCAGGGTGATGATAGTGAAGTCCCGGGTCCACAGGCTCTGCCGGGGTCTGTTTTCCTCCATAGCGCTCCTTTCCTGCGGGTCATCCGCGGTCAAAAAGCCCGTTCCAGGCCGGACGGGCACAAAAATTGGCCGGGTCCGTCTGAGACGGACCCGGCAAGGATTTTATCACACCTCCGGCGGGGGTGTCAAGCCGTCCCCAGGGCGGAAGGCGGGCACCGCCTGGGGCTGCCGGGCGAAGCCCACCGCCCCGGCCAGGGCGTCGCACCCCGGGGGAGCGCAGACTCCGCCCCCCTCCTCCACCCGGAGGGAGAAGCCCTCCCGGTCGGCCTGAAACCGCGCCGCCCCGGGGAGGGGGCGGTCCACCACCTCATAGCCCAGCCGCTCCAGAACCAGGGTGAGGGCCGCCGGCCCCTGGACCCAGGCCAGCCCGCCCCCCGTCCGGCACTCCCCCGCCCGGTTGGCGGCCCAGGCGCAGTCCGCCCCGGCAAGGAGATCCCATTCCCCCGTGCTGGGCGCGGCGGGGCCCTCCACAACAGCCGGTGTAAAGCGTTTTCCCTGCCCATTCAGCAGGAAGCGCTCCACCCGCGCCCCCTCCTGGCGGATGAAGAGGGAGGCAGGGAAGCCGTAGTACTCCGCCAGCCACGCGCCGCAGGCGGCGCAGCCGCCGTCGTGGAACCTGGCCTCACCCCCCGCCAGCGCCACCCCGCACCCGGCCGCCCGGGCCAGCGCCCGGGCCAGCGGCCCGCCGCCGCTGCCGATGGCCACCGTGCCCAGGGGCCCCAGCGCCAGCCCCAGCTCATAGTACTCCCGTCCCAGCTCCACCCGGTCCATGGAAAGCCCTCCCATCGGGTTCACCCCGTTTTGGTCAGTTTTCCCACCTTTCGGGCGGTCTATTCATCCCCCTCCCCAGCCGGAGCCCTGCGGTACAGCGCCGCCACCTCCTCCAGCCGGGCCCGGAATTCCGCCGCCGCCCAGTCCGGATCCAGCACCTCCACCCCGGTCCCCAGCCCGAACAGCCAGCCCCACAGCGGCGGGCTGACCACCAGGTCCACCGCGGCGGTGAAGCAGTCCGGCCCGTCGGGCACCAGGGACACCTCCAGCCCGAAGCGGTCGATGAACACCCCGGCCAGCCGGTTCTCGCACCGCAGCCGCAGCCGGCAAGGGCTCCCGGAAAACATGCCAAAGTGCCGCCGGGCATAGCCCTCCGCCGTCCAGTCCCCCGGGGGATGGCCCTTTACCTTGGACACCACGATGTCCGCCATCTTGTCCACCCGGTAGTGGCGCACCTCCTGCCGCAGCTCGTCCCACCCCGCCGCGTAGTACTGCTCGCTGTCCCAGATCAGGCCGTAGGGGGTGAGCTGGTACTTGCTCCCCTCCCGCCGGAACACCCGCTCCCGGACGGCATTATACTCAAAATAGCGGAAGCTCACCACCTGGCCGGCGGCGATGGCGGTTTGGAGCTTGTCCACGTTGTAAAAAATGCTCTCGTTCATGGTCTTGACCCGCCGGTCTACATACACCTGACGGTGGAGCTGCCTGGCCTGGTGGACGCTGGTCAGCCCCTCCAGCTTGTGGATCAGGGCGTCGCTCTTCCGCTTGGTGAGGAAGCGGCTGGACTGCACCGCGTCCACCAGCAGCTTCAGCTCCGCCAGCTCAAAGTCCCGCTCTCCGACAAACCAGCCCCCTCCCCTGCCCCGGCGGCTCTGCACATCCAGGCCCAGCTCCCTGAGCTGCCCCATGTCGTCGTAAATGCTTTTGCGCTCGGCACTCAGCCCCCACCGTTCCAGCTCCGCCTGCATCTCCTGGCGGGAGATGATGTGCTCGTCGTCGCTGCGCTCCAGCAGCAGCTTGGCCAGAATCAGGAGCTTGCGCTTGTAATTGGCGGACTGCGGCATCGCTGTCCCCTCCCTTCGCCCTATATTTTAACAGAAGCAGAGTCCGATATTTGGGGATATTATAGCACATGCCGCTCCCTGGCACAAGGGCGGAAAACATTCCGCCCGGCTGCACCGGGGCTGAGAGAACCTGCGTGCGGCAAAAAAGGCCCCGCCCCGGCTTTGCCGGGGCGGGGCTCAGATGGTCAGCGGTGGTTCTCCTGATGGCTGTGCTCCATCCCGGTGGGGATGTCCTGGCCGCACACCTCGCAGGTGTGGATGCCGGGGGTGGGGGCGGGGGGCAGGACGCACAGCTCGTGGCTGTGCACCTTCCCCTCCGGGAACGCCTCGCCGCAGATGCCGCACACGTAGCCGCCCGCCGGGTCCGGCACACAGTGGTGCCCTGTCCCGTCCGGGACCTCCCCGCCGCAGGTCCGGCAGGCGAGGAAGGCGTTGTAGCTGGGGTAAGCCTCGGTGTCCGCCCCCGGGGTGCCGCACCAGTTCTCTCCCCTGTCCCGGGGGCTGCCGTCCTGGGCGTGGTAATGCTGCACGCCCGCTTCGATATACACCCCGCAGTCGGGGCAGGTGTAGGAGCCAGCCTGACCCGGGGGGGTTATCCCCTGGTCGGCAATCTGCCGCACCAGGCGGCTGACCAGCAGCTCCGCCTGGTCCTTGTCGGCGGCGGTCACATCAAAGCGATATCCCCAGCCATCTTTCAGGAAGCTCACCCGGCGGTCAAACCCCCACTCACCGTCGTACTTGTCGGCGGTGACGGTGAGGCCGTTGACCTCCTGCTCCACGCTCTCCAGATATGCTATGCAGGTGGGGGGCAGCTCCCCGTACATGAGGGAGAATTCAAAATGGTCCAGCGCCTCCTTGCTGCCGCTGATCATGATCAGCCCCGGCGTGCCGTCCGCCCGGTCGTACCGCCAGCCGAACAGCTCATAGCCATCCCAGTCCAGGTGGGTGGACAGCACATCCTCCCCGCCCAGCAGCGCCGCGATCTCCTCCTGGGACACGGGCCCCTCGGTGTAGCCCTCGCCCAGAGCCCAGTCTAGGGCAATTTTTACACTGGGCTCCTCCGTGCCCACCGCACCGTACTCAATGTAGGGTAGGATATAGTGGGCCGTCATCCCGCCCCCGGTCACGTCATAGCCCCCCAGGGTCCGCTTGCCCGGCTCGGTCACATCGCCGGGCTCCGCCGTGGCAATGTCGGGCTCATCCAGCCCGCCCAGCTCCGGGGCCGAGGTGGGCATAAAGCAGGCCGCCAGCTGGCCGGGACCGCCCGGGACCTTCCCCAGCCCCCAGGCCCCCAGGCCGCACACCAGGGCCACCGCCGCCGCCATGGTCCCGTACTTCACCCACGGCACCGGCCGCTTTTCCGGCTCCTTCAGCTCCGCCAGCCGCCGGTGGAGGGTGTCGGAGGCCGCTACGCCGTCCATAAACTGCTGATATCGTTTCATCTGATTATTCCCCCGTTTCTTCCAATAGATACCGCCGCAAAGCCTCTCTTGCCCGGCTCAGGTGGGAGCGCACCGTCCCGGGACGCTGGCCCAGGATGCTCCCGATCTCCTCGCAGGTGTAGCCCTCGTAGTAGTGCAGGTGCACCGCCGAGCGCTGGTTGGCTGGCAGCGCCAAAATCGCCTCCACCAGCTCCCGGCTGTCCCCATCCTCGACGGGATACACGTCCAGCAGCTCCACCGCCGGGTGCCGCCGCCGGGCGCGCAGAACGCTTTTGCAGCGGTTGGCCGTCACCTTCAGCAGCCACGCCTTTTCGTGGCCCCTGTCCCGAAAATCCGGGCGCTTTTCCAGATAGCGCAGGAAGGTCTCCTGCACCGCGTCCTCCGCCTCCTGGACGTCGCCCAGAATGGCCAGCGCCGCCCGGAACAGGGTGTTCTCATATCTGTTGACCAATTCTTCCAACCGGTTGGAGTGGTCCATCTCGTCCCCCCCTTTCGCCGCCGCAGAGCCTGAAGGGTGGCTCCGCCGCGGCCCCTTCTGACTATAACACGCCCTGGGCGGCTCAATCGTTGCGGAAAAAAGAAATTTTTTTGCTCTGGCCTTTCTCCCCCGCCTGTGATATACTGATTGCGCAACGAAGCGAAAAGGAGACGCCCACCATGGAACACGAACTGCGCCTTGCCGTTCTCATCGACGCGGACAACGCCCCCCGCACCGCCCTGCGGGAGATCATGGCGGAGGTGGCGGTGTACGGCTCGGCCACCATCAAGCGCATCTACGGCGACTGGACCGCCCCCAACATGGGCAGCTGGAAGCCCCTGCTGCTGGAGCACGCCATCACCCCCTTCCAGCAGTACAGCTACACCACCGGCAAAAACGCCACCGACTCGGCCATGATCATCGACGCCATGGACATTCTCTACTCGGGCAACTGCGGCGGCTTTGTGCTGGTGAGCAGCGACAGCGACTTCACCCGGCTGGCCACCCGCCTGCGGGAGGCCGGGATGAAGGTATACGGCATGGGGGAGAAAAAGACGCCCAAGCCCTTTATTGTGGCCTGCGACAAGTTCGTCTACATCGAGTCGCTGAAGGCTGCGGAGCAGCAGTCCCACACCCCCGCGGGCAAGGCGGCCAAGCGGAAATCCCCGCCCCCGTCGGAGGCCACATCCCTGTCGGTGCAGGAGCTCATCGCCCAGTCGGTGGAGGACCTGGCGGACGAGGACGGCTACGCCTACCTGGGCGACCTGGGCACCCTGCTCATCAAAAAGCAGCCAGATTTTGACGCCCGCAACTACGGCTTCGCCAAGCTGTCCCGGTTTATCGCGGCCTTGGGCAGCTTCGAGATCGACGAGCGGCACAACGCCAAGTACCAGGGCACCCAGGTGTTCGTGCGCAATAAAAAGTGACCAAGGGCAGGGCAGACCGCAGCGGTCTGCCCTGCCCTTTTCTTCCTTGTGCCCGCGAAAAGGGCCCCTCTCGAAAGAGAGGGGCCCTTTGGCGTTTCTTTGGTATGCCGGAACTTACTTGTACAGCTCGATGAGCTTCTGGAGATGCTCCCAGCGGGCCATGGCGGCCTCCTCGTTCTGCTTGAACAGCTCGGTGGCGCGCTCCGGGAAGGCGCGGGTCAGGGAGGAGTAGCGGGCTTCGTTGAGCAGGAACTCCTGATAGCCGCCGGCGGGGGCCTTGGAGTCCAGGGTGAACGGGTTCTTGCCCTCGGCCTTCAGGGCGGGGTTGTAGCGGAACAGGTTCCAGTAGCCGCAGGCCACGGCCTTCTTCATCTCGCTCTGGCAGTTAGCCATGCCGCCCTTGATGGAGTGCATCTCACAGGGGCTGTAGCCGATGACCAGGGACGGGCCGTGATAGGCCTCGGCCTCCCGGATGGCCTGGAGGGTCTGGTTGGGGTTGGCGCCCATGGCCACCTGGGCCACGTAGACGTAACCGTACTGCATGACGATCTCCGCCAGGGACTTCTTGCTGATGGCCTTGCCCGCGGCGGCAAACTGCGCCACCTGGCCGATGTTGGAGGACTTGGACGCCTGTCCGCCGGTGTTGGAGTACACCTCGGTGTCGAACACAAAGATGTTCACGTCCTCGCCGGAGGCCAGCACATGGTCCAGGCCGCCGTACCCGATGTCGTAGGCCCAGCCGTCTCCGCCGAAAATCCACACGGACTTCTTGTTCAGGTAATCCTTCTGGGCCAGGATGGCCTTGGAATCGTCACAGCCGTCGTGGGCCCACTTCTCCAGCAGCTCCACCAGGGCCTTGGTGGCCTCGGCATTGGCCTCGCCGTCGTCCTTGGTGTCCAGGTAGGCCTGGAGGACCGCGTTGGGCTGGCCCTGGTCCGCGCAGTTCTTGGCCATGGCCTCGATCTTCTCGATCAGGGCGCCGCGGATGGCCTTCTGGCCCAGGTGGATGCCCAGGCCGTGCTCGGCGTTGTCCTCGAACAGGGAGTTGGCCCAGGCCACGCCCTTGCCGTCCTTATTGACGGTGTAGGGGGAGGTGGCGGCGGGGCCGCCCCAGATGGAGGAGCAGCCGGTGGCGTTGGAAACGTACATGCGCTCGCCGCACACCTGAGTGACCAGGCGGGCGTAAGCGGTCTCGGCACAGCCGGCGCAGGAGCCGGAGAACTCCAGCAGGGGCTGCTTGAACTGGCTGTCCTTGACGGAGGTGTTGCCCTCCATGTCGGCCTTGGGGGCCACCTTGGCCACCATATAGTCGAAGGCGGGCTGGCGCACGGCCTCCTTCTCCAGGGGCACCATGGACAGGCTCTTGGTGGGGCACACGCCCACACAGACGGAGCAGCCCATGCAGTCCATAGCGGACACGGCCAGGGAGTACTTGTACACGCCCTTGCCCTTGCCGGCCTTCACGTCCACAATCTGGGCGCAGTCGGGGGCGTTCTTGGCCTCCTCCTCGCTCAGGGCGAAGGGACGGATGGTGGCGTGGGGGCAGACGTAGGAGCACATATTGCACTGCACACAGGTGTCGGGATTCCAGGCGGGGACGCTGACGGCCACGCCCCGCTTCTCATAGGCGGAGGCGCCCTGCTGGAAGGTGCCGTCCACATAGTTGGTGAAGGCGGACACGGGCAGGCTGTCGCCGTCCATGCGGTTGATGGGCTCCATGACGTCCTTCACCTGCTCCACCAGCGCGGCGCGGCCCTCCAGGTTCTCGCCCTTGCTCTCGTCCTGGGCGGTGGCCCAGGAGGCGGGGACCTCGAACTTCCTGAAGGCGGTGGCGCCGATGTCGATGGCCTTGTGGTTCATGTCCACAATGTCCTGGCCCTTCTTCAGGTAGGAGTGGGTGGCGGCGTCCTTCATATAGCCGATGGCCTCTTCCTCGGGCATGACCTTGGCCAGCTTGAAGAAGGCGGACTGGAGGATGGTGTTGGTGCGCTTGCCCATGCCGATCTCAATAGCCAGGTCGATGGCGTTGATGGTGTAGACCTGGATGTTGTGCTCGGCGATATAGCGCTTGGCCACGGCGGGCATGTGCTTGTCAAGCTCCTCGTCGGACCACTGGCAGTTGATCAGGAAGGTGCCGCCGTCCTTCACGTCCCGGACCATGGGGAAGCCCTTGACGATATAGGCGGGCACGTGGCAGGCCACGAAGTCGGCCTTGTTGATATAATAGGGGGCGCGGATGGGCTGGTCGCCGAAGCGCAGGTGGCTGATGGTCACGCCGCCGGTCTTCTTGGAGTCGTACTGGAAGTACGCCTGGACGTACTTGTCGGTGTGGTCGCCGATGATCTTGATGGAGTTCTTGTTGGCGCCCACGGTGCCGTCGCCGCCCAGGCCCCAGAACTTGACCTCGATGGTGCCCTCGGCCGCGGTGTTGGGGGAGGGCTTCTCCTCCAGGGACATGTTGGTCACGTCGTCCACGATGCCGATGGTGAACTGGCGCTTGGGCGCGGACTTGGTCAGCTCCTCATACACCGCGAACACGCTGGCGGGGGGAGTGTCCTTGGAGCCCAGGCCATAGCGGCCGCCGATGACGGAGATGTCGGTGCGGCCCGCGTTGGCCAAAGCGGTGACCACGTCCAGGTACAGGGGCTCGCCCTGGGCGCCGGGCTCCTTGGTCCGGTCCAGCACGGCGATGTGCTTGCAGGTGGCGGGGATGGCGGCCAGCAGCTTGTCCGCGCGGAAGGGGCGGTACAGGCGCACCTTGATCAGGCCCACCTTCTCGCCGTGGGCGTTCAGGTAGTCGATGACCTCCTCGGCCACGTCGCAGATGGAGCCCATGGCGATGATGACCCGGTCGGCGTCGGGGGCGCCATAGTAGTTGAATAGCTGGTAGTTGGTGCCCAGCTTGGCGTTGACCTTCCCCATGTAGCTCTCCACCAGCTCGGGGATGGCGTCGTAGTACTTGTTGCAGGCCTCGCGGTGCTGGAAGAAGATGTCGCCGTTCTCGTGGGAGCCGCGCATCACGGGGCGCTCGGGGTTCAAGGCGCGGGTGCGGAAGTCCTCAATGGCCTTCCAGTCCACCATCTCGGCCAGGTCCTCATAGTCCCAAATGGCGATCTTCTGAATCTCGTGGGAGGTGCGGAAGCCGTCGAAGAAGTTGAGGAAGGGCACCCGGCCCTCAATGGCCGCCAGATGGGCCACGGCGGCCAGGTCCATGACCTCCTGGGGGTTGGACTCAGCCAGCATGGCAAAGCCGGTCTGACGGCAGGCCATGACGTCGGAGTGATCGCCGAAGATGTTCAGCGCGTGGCTGGCCACGGTGCGGGCAGACACGTGGAACACACCGGGGAGCAGCTCGCCGGCGATCTTGTACATGTTGGGGATCATCAGCAGCAGGCCCTGGGAGGCGGTGTAGGTGGTGGTCAGGGCGCCGGCGGCCAGGGAGCCGTGGACGGTGCCGGCGGCGCCGGCCTCGGACTGCATCTCCACGACCTTCACGGTCTGGCCGAAGATATTCTTCCGGCCGGCGGCGGCCCACTGGTCCACGTTGTCCGCCATGGGGCTGGACGGCGTGATGGGATAGATGCCGGCCACCTCGGTAAAGGCGTAGGACACGTGGGCGGCGGCGGTGTTGCCGTCCATGGTTTTGAACTTGCGTGCCATAGGCGTTTTTCCTCCTTTTCATATGAGAACGTACACCCATACGGTCTCGTTCCGTTTCGCGGTGAATAGTCTATCACATTCATCCCCGATTTGCAATTGGAAATGCTCAATTTTTCGGTGAAGTTTCCGGACCATTTGCTCCCCGCGCCTGTGGGACGGGCGCAGGGAGCGGCACCCTTGCGCCCACAGGAAAAACATGGTATAATGAGAGCGGAATGAAAAACCGCCCATGGGCGGCGGCGTTTTGCAGGGCAAAACGCCATATATGTTGAGACGGGAGGCGGCTGTGGTGGAGGAGTACCGGGTTTTGCTGGTGGACGACGAGGAGGAGATCCGGGAGGGCATCCGGGTGAAGATCGACTGGGGCGGCCTGGGCTTCGCCCTGGCGGGGACGGCGGGCAACGGGGTGGACGCCCTGGAGCTGTGCGAGCAGCTGCGCCCCGACGTGGTGCTCACCGACATCAAGATGCCCTACCTGGACGGGCTGGAGCTGTGCCGGCGGCTGAAGCCCCTGCTGCCCGCCTCCAAGCTGGTGGTGTTCTCCGGCTTTGACGAGTTCGAGTACGCCCGGCAGGCGGTGGGCATGAATGTGTCGGAGTACATTCTCAAGCCCATCAACGCCCCCGAGCTGAGCGGCGTGCTCACCCGCCTGCGGGAGCAGCTGGACCGCGAGCGCATGGAGCGCCGGGATATCGAGTCCCTCCGCCGCCGGTATGAGGAGAGCCTGCCGGTGCTGCGGGAGCTGTTCTACACCCGGCTGCTGGACGGCCGCATCCCCCCGGAGCAGGTGAGGGAGCGGGCGGCCCGGTATGAGGTGGAGCTGGCCCCGGGCTGCTGGACGGCGGCGCTGGTGCTGGCGGGGTCCAGCGGGGAGGAGCTGCTGCTGCCCTCCATCCAGGCCTTTTTCCAGGCCCATTTTGCCCTGGAGGGATGCGCCCTGCGCACCGCGCTGTACAATGAGACGGTGGCGCTGCTGGTGCACATGGAGGACGGGGAGCGGATCTATGATCTGACCGAGGAGCTGGGGCGGCTGTGCGTGCTGGCGGTCTCCCTGCTGGGGATGACCCTGTTCGTAGGGGTGGGGCGGCCCTGCCCGGGGCCGGAGCGGCTTCCGGACTCCATGGAGGGGGCCGCGGCCGCGGCGGAATACCGGGTGCTCATGGGGACGGAGCAGGTTTTGTACATCGGGGACCTGGAGCCGGACCGGTCTGCGGCGCTCACCCTGGACGAGGCGGACCAGCGCGCCCTGTCCGCCGCGGTGAAGCTGGGCAGCCGGGAGCAGGTGACCGAGCTGGTCCGCCGGCAGGTGGGCCGGGTGCGGGAGGCCAGGCTCTCTTTGGCGCAGAGCCACCTGTTCTTTTTGGAGGTGCTCACCGCCCTCACCAGGCTGGCCCGGGCCAGCGGGGCGGATGTGGAGGGGGTGTTCGGCTCCGGCTTCACCGGCAGGGTGGCCATCACCGACTTCCGCTCCCTGGACGAGCTGGAGGAGTGGCTGCTGGACCGGGCCCTGCGGCTCTGGGAGCAGCTCAGCCGCCAGCGGTCGGACTCCGCCTGGAAGACGGTGGAGCAGGCCAAGGGCTTCATCGCCGAGCACTACGGCGACAGCGAGCTGAGCGTGGAGACCCTATGCGCCCGGCTGCACCTGTCCCCGGCCTATTTCTCCACCCTGTTCAAGCGGGAGACCCAGAAGAGCTTCACCGCCTACGTCACCGAGGTGCGCATGGAGCACGCCGCCCGCCTGCTCCGGGAGACGGATGAGAAAACCTATCTCATCGCCGAGCAAACCGGCTATGCCGATCCGAACTACTTCAGCTATGTGTTCAAAAAGCACTTCGGGCTGCCCCCCTCCAAGTTCCGGGCGGGGCAGCCGGGATGACCGGGGAGGGAGAGCCATGGCCCTGTTCAAACGGCTGGCCGCGCGGGCGCGGGAGGGCTATCGGAGGATGAGCATCCAGCTGCTGCTGTCCCTGTCCTTCACCGCCGTGGCCCTGGCGGGCATCGCCTTTATGGGGGCCAGCCTGCTGCTGCGCTTTTCCGACTCCGCCCAGAGCCTGACCCAGGAGGCCACCCAGCGGGTGCTGGCCCAGGTGAACATGAACCTGGACAGCCACCTGCGGCGGATGATGCGGGTGTCTGACACGGTGTACTATCGGATCATCAAAAAGACCGACCTCACCCAGCGCTCCATGGGGGAGGCCATGAGCCTGCTCTACGAGGAAAACCGGGACGCACTGGTGTCCATCGCCGTGTTCAACGAGGGGGGCGGGCTGGAGACGGCGGTGCCCCTGTCCTCCATCAAGCCCACCGCCTTCCCCAACGAGAGCTCCTGGTTCTGCCTGGCCCTGGAGCGGATGGAAAACCTCCACTTCTCCACCCCCCACATTCAGGAGCTGTTTGACGACCCGGACCACCCCTACCGCTGGGTGGTGTCCCTCAGCCGCCATGTGCAGCTCACCCGGGACGGGAATACCGAGCGGGGGGTGCTGCTGGTGGACATGAATTTCAGCGGCATCGCCCAGGTCTGCCGGGACATCGAGCTGCCCAACGGGGGGTATGTGTACCTCACCGACCGCAGCGGGGAGCTGATCTACCACCCCAGGCAGCAGCTGATCTACTCCGGGCTGCTGGAGGAGAACAACCTGACGGCGGCGGGATACCCAGACGGCTCCCACCACGAGCGCTTCCAGGGCCAGGAGCGGGAGGTGACGGTGAAGACCGTGGGCTATACCGGCTGGAAGCTGGTGGGGGTGGTCCCCGCCGGGCAGCTGTGGGGGGAGGGAGACTCCCTGCTGCTGTTCGGCGTGTCCATCCTGCTGTTCTCCGCCTTCCTGATGGCCTTTTTGAACTTCCGCATCTCGGAGCACATCTCCGACCCCATCCTCCGCCTGGACCAGGCGGTGAAGGAGCTGGAGGCGGGGCGGGAGGACGTGGAGATCGAGGAGAGCGGCGGCGGCGAGCTGCGCCGGCTCAGCCACTCCATCGCCTCCATGGTGTCCACCATGCGCCACCTGATGGACGACATCATCCAGCAGGAGGCGCAGAAGCGCCGCAGCGAGCTGGAGGTGCTCCAGTCCCAGATCAACCCCCATTTTCTCTACAACACCCTGGACTCGGTCATCTGGATGACGGAGGCGGGCCGCACCCAGGAGGCCATTCAGATGGTCACCTCCCTGGCAAGGCTGTTCCGCATCGCCCTGAGCGGGGGCAGGCGGATCATCCCCCTGTCCGACGAGCTGGACCACGCCCGACACTACCTGAGCATACAGAAGATCCGCTACAAGAACAAGTTTGACCTGCGGGTGAAGGCGGAGCCGGGTACCGAGGGGCTGTACATGCTGAAGCTCACCATTCAGCCCCTGCTGGAAAACGCGGTGTACCACGGCATGGCGGGCGCGGAGGAGGACGGGCTCATCTCGGTGGAGGCCCGCCGGGAGGGGGACGAGCTGATCATCGACGTGACGGACAACGGGGTGGGGATGCGCCCGGAGCTGGCGGCCACCCTGCTCAGCGACCAGCGGCCCCAGCTGCGCACCAGCGGGTCGGGTATCGGGGTGCGCAACGTCCACCGCCGGATTCAGCTCACCTTTGGGGAGGCCTATGGCCTGACCATTTTCAGCGAGCCGGACGAGGGGACCACCGTCCGCCTGCGCCTGCCCGCCCTGGATGGGGAGCAGGCCGCCCGGCTGGAACAGGAGGACGCGCCGTGAAGATGAAGCGAAACGCACGGATTGAGCTGGTGATTCTGCTGGCCCTGGGGGGAGGGGTGATCCTCACCATGTTGCTGCCCCAGGTCGCCGCCCGCCGCAGGGCGGCCCCGCCGGCGGAGGTGTCGGTGATTCTCCGGGAGGCGGACACCGCCCTGTGGTCCAATGTGCGGCTGGGCATGGAGCAGGCGGCGGGGGAGCTGGGGGCGGAGCTGCGGGTGCTTACCCCGGCGGGAAACAACGACGGGGCGGGCCAGCTGGATCTGCTCCGCCGGGAGGCGGGGCAGACGGCGGTGCTGGTCATCGCCCCGGCGGACTGCGCAGGGCTGGACCGGGCGCTGGCGGAGACGGGGGCGGGCTGCCCCATCGTCTCCCTGGAGTCCCCTCTGGCGAAGGCGGACCTCACCGTGGCCCCGGACAACGCCGCCCTGGGGGCGGCGCTGGCGGAGGCGGCGCTGGCCCAGGGCGGAGAGGGCTATGTGTTGCTGCTCAGCGCCTCCCCGGACAGCGCTGGCGTGGCCGCCCGGCTGGAGGGGGCCCGGCAGGCGCTGGAGGCGGCGGGGGCCAGGGTGCGGGTGGGGGAGACGGACCTGTCGGGGACAGGACTGGCCGACCTGCTCAAGCAGCCTGACCTGTCCGCCGTGATGGCCTTTGAGCCCGCCCTTACCGAGCAGGCGGCGGCGCTGAAGGACAGCCTGGGGCTGGACCTCCCCCTGTACGGGGCGGGGGTGACCGCCAGGGGGGCGGCGTGGCTGGAGCGGGGGGTGATTTCCGCCGCCGCCGCGTGGAGCGACTTCGCTGTGGGCTATCTGGCGGTGGAGGGGGCCATGGCCCTGGCCCGGGGGCAGGCCGCCCAGACGGAGCAGCTGCCCTTTTTCATTGTGAGGGGAGAGGAGATCTATGAGCCGGAATACCAAAAGCTGCTGTTCCCGGTGGGCTGACCGGGGGACGGCCCTGCTGCTGGCGGCCTGTCTGGCGCTGTCCCTGGGGGGGTGCGCCCCCCAGGAGGGGGAGCGGGAGACCCTGCGCCTGGGCGTGGCCGTCTACAGCCAGGACGACACCTTCATCGCCTCAATCACCCAGGAGCTGGAGCGGATGGTCCAGGAGGCCGAGGTGGCCCGGGGGCGGAAGATCAATATCTCGGTGGTGGACGGGGCCAATAACCAGACCACCCAGATGGAGCAGATCGACCGCTTTTTGGACCGGGGGTACGATGTGCTGTTGGTGAACATCGTGGACCGCACGGCGGCGGCGGTGCTCATCGACAAGGCGGAGGCGGCGGGGGTGCCCGTCATCTTCTTCAACCGGCAGCCGGTGGCGGAGGACATCGACTACCGGGAGCGGGTGTATTACGTGGGGGCCCGGGCGGAGGAGAGCGGCGCCCTCCAGGGGCAGCTGGTGCTGGACGCGTGGCGGGACCAGCGGATGGGGCTGGACCGCAACGGGGACGGCGTGCTCCAGTACGTGATGCTGGAGGGGGAGCCGGGCCACCAGGACAGCCTGCTGCGCACGGAGTACTCGGTCAAGACCCTCACCGACGCCGGGGTGGCGGTGGAAAAGCTGGCCAGCGACGCCGCCAACTGGAACCGGGGCCAGGCCGCCGCCAAAATGAGCCAGTGGCTGGAGGAGTTTGGGGATGGCATTGAGGTGATATTCTCCAACAACGACGACATGGCCCTGGGGGCCATCGACGCCATCCGGGCCTGGGGCGGCCCCAGCCTGTTGGTGGTGGGGGTGGACGCCACCGCCCCCGCCCTGGAGGCGGTGGCCACGGGGGAGCTGTACGGCACCATTCTCAACGACGGCAGGGGGATTGCCAGGGCCATGCTGGACCTGGCCCTCACCCTGGCCGACGGGGGGGACCCCGGACAGGCGGTGGAGCTGGAGGACGGGCACTACGTCTGGCTGCCCGGCCGGCGGATCGACTGGAGCAATCTGGACGAGTTTTTGGAGGAGTAGAAGAAAAGCCCTGTCCGGCACTGCCGGACAGGGCTTTTTGGAGAATGTAACCAGGGGAGAGGCGTCACAGCGTATGGAGGAGAGGGGGCGGTCAGCGGACAAAGCTGGTGGACTGGCGGGGCTCCTTTTCGGGCAGGCCAAACCGCTCCCTGCCCAGGGCGATGCTCTTGATGAGGAAGGTCATGTTCCGGGCCAGGGCCCGCATGGTCTGGAGCCCCTCCGCGTCCTGGGCGGCCTCCCCGGGGAGCCTGCCGTGGACGCTGTTCCAATACTGGCTGGAGGCTACCGGCATCCCGGAGATGGTGAAGAACTTGTTCAGCTCGTCAAAGGCGGCGGACAGTCCGCCCCGGCGGGCCGCCACCACGCTGGCCCCCACCTTCATGGTCTTGTCGAAATGGGTGCTGTAGAACAGCCGGGTGAGCAGGGCCACCAGGGTGGCGTTGGCCGAGGCGTAGTACACCGGGCTGCCCACCACTAGGCCGTCGCAGGCCTCAAACTTGGGGGCCAGCTGGTTGACCAGGTCGTCAAACACGCATTTGCCCTGCTTGGCGCAGCCGCCGCAGGCGACGCACCCCCGGATATCCTGGCCGCCCACCTGGACGGTCTCCACATCAATACCTTCCGCCTGGAAGACCTGCTCCATCTCCCGCAGGGCGATGGAGGTGTTGCCCCCGGCGCGGGGGCTTCCGTTGAGCATGAGGACGTTCATAGACTGTAATGCCTCCTTTTTGAGATACGGGCGCGGGGCGGCCTCCGGCGTTTCCCGAAGGCCGCTATGGGTCAAGACGCGGATTGCGCCGGGGCTAGGGCCTGCTTGCACATGGTCAGCGCGTCCAATCGGCGGGGCTCTTTGCCAATGTTCAAACGGCTCCTAGCGCTGCTCCCCGTCCAGCTCCCGGCGGTAGCGGGCCATGGACTGGGCGAACAGCTCCCCGTTGGTGGGAGGGGTGTATGTAATGGCGTTGGCCCCGGCGCGGATGGTCTCCACAATGGTCTCGTCGGTGGGGCCGCCGGTGGCGATGATGGGCACGTCGGGGAACTTCTCCCGGATGCCCCGCACGATGTCCGGCGTGAACTGGGCTCCTGACACGTTGAGGATGTCCGCCCCGGCCTCCAGCCGGGCGGCCACGTCGGTTTTGCCGGATACCACAGTGACCACCACCGGGATGTCCAGCACCTGCTTGAGCATTTTTACCACCAGGTTGTCGGTGGGGGCGTTGACCACCACGCCGAAGGCGCCCTCGTGCTCGGCGTCGTTGGCCAGGTTCACCACCCGCATCCCACGGGTGACCCCGCCGCCCACTCCGGCAAACACCGGCATGTCCGCCGCCTGCATGATGGCACGGTGAATGGCGGGCTGAGGGGTGAAGGGGTAGACGGCGATGATGGCGTCGGCGTTGATGTTGCGGATGATGGCCACGTCGGTGGTGAAGGCCAGAGACTTGATCCGCCGCCCGAACACCCGGATGCCGGAGCACTCGGAGATGCAGGGGGGGATCATGATCATGTGACTGCGCAGGGTGCCCTCATAGGCGGGCACAGCCTTGCGGGGACGAAGCTCTTGGGGCATGGGCGCTCCTTTCTCTGCGGTGTTTATTGATACCAGCTGCCGACGTCGGCGTTTTTCACCACCAGCCGGGTGGAGAGGTTCTCCCAGCCCTCGGCGGTGAGCAGGGCGGTGTACTGCTGTGCGCTGGCCTGGCTGCTGAGCCAGACCCGGTCCGCGTACTGGGCCAGCACCTGGGCGGTGAGACCGCTGAGCACCGCGCTCCCCGTCGCCAGGGTCTCATCGGTGTACACGGACAGGCGCACCCCCCGCTCCTCCAGCTCTTCGGAGAGGCGGGACAGGAAGGCGGACACGGGGACCGTCAGGTCCTCAGGGCGGTTGTCGCCCACGGCCAGCACGTTCACCTCTCCGAAGTTGGGATAGCCCGCGCTGTCCAGCAAGATCTCGTCAAAGCCCATGTCGGCCAGCTCCAGGCACAGGGCGGACAGGTAATCCACCGTCTGCTGGCTGGCGGGGCTGGTCCAGCCCACGCCCTGGGCGTCGTGCCAGAGGTTGCCCCCCTTGGTCATCAGGGTGCCCACCCATCTCTGGGCCAGGATGGGGTCACGGAAGCACTGCACCCGGGCCACCAGGTACAGGTCAGTGGTCTGGGACAGGGTCTGCACCGCCTGGGCGGTGAGGTTGTCGGCGGCATTGGTCCCCAGGGTGGCGGCCAGCTCCACCTGGGACTGCCAGGCCAGCCGTCCCTTGATGTCCTTCATCTCCACCACCACCGCGCCGCCCCCGGCGGCGGCTGCGGTCTGGGCGGCGGTGCCGTTTCGCAGCTGGGCGGCGGTCACCGTCACGACGCCGATGGGGGTGTATTCCGGCTTGGGAGAGGGGGTGGGCTCCGTGGACTCCACAATCAGGTCCGGCGGCGGGTCGCTGACCACCTCCAGCAGGTCGGAGGCGATGGGCGGCGGAGAGGGAGCAGGGGGCTCCTCCTGGGCCCAGGGCCAGTTGATCTTCAGCCCGGTGGGGGAGTACTCCAGGTAGGGGCCGATGAACACCATAAACAGCACGCCCGCCAGCAGCAGCACCACCAGCAGCGCGATGATAAACAGCAGAACCGTCCGGCCCCGTCCGCCGCCTCTGCCCCGGTACTCGTGATATCCGTAGTGGCCATTCCTTCCGCCCATAGCAATCCCCCCAGGCGGCCCGCTGTGGCGCGGGCCGCAGACCAGTATGATGGACGGCCTCCGCCCGGAAAAGCGGGGCAGCAGACCGCAAAAAACAGGGCATAACACCGGCGCGGGCCCTTTTTGGGGCCGCGCTGCGCCGCGTGGTGCGGCGTGTGCCGATATGATACCCTGAGCTGTGCTGTGGGGCTGCGATGCCATATGGGGCGTCCCACCGCCGGAGGGCGGGCTGGGCGCATAAAATCAAGGTATCATATCCGCTGGGCGGATACGATACCATAGATCAGCTTGATGGTATCACGCGCCGTATTGTCCGGCTCCCGGCAGGGAGGGAGACAATACGGCACGAAATTGAACGTATAATATCCGCCTCGCGGATATTATACCACAGGGTCGGGAGAGAATCCAACCAAAATATGTGAGTTTTTATAAAATAATTGTGAACAAATTGTCAAAGCCCGGGGCGCTCACGAGCTGGCCCACTGGGCCATGAGGAGCAGGGCGAAGCCGGGGGCGCCCAGAAGGCCCAGCACCAGCCCGTTGAGCAGGTTCACCCCCAGGTGGACGCCCACCAGGGGCCCCATACTCTGGAACAGCCAGAGGAAGACCAGCCCCAGCCCGGACCGGACAGCCAGGCGGCACAGGACGCCCAGAGGGCGGCGGAACAGGACCAGCGCCAGCACCGCCGCCCCGGCGGCGGCCCAGAGCCAGCCGCTCACACCGCCCCCTCTCGGGCCGCTTCCAGCAGCTTGACCTGGCGGACAAAGTAGGAATAGCGGCTTTGCAGGGCGTTGATCTCATAGACGCAGGCGTCCACCAGATCGGGGTCGCTGTAGGCGTTGAACTGGGCGTAGGCGTAGTTGAGCTGGCTGCGGGTCTCCCGCATCCCCTCCATCAGCTGCCGGCGCTCCTCCTCCAGCCGCTCCGCCGCCTTCCGGCGGCTGAATCGGACTGCTTCTGCCATGGACTTCACCTTCCTTTCACCGGGGGGACAGCGGTCCCCCTGTCAAGACTCTATGCCAATTTTGGGCAAATATTCCAGTTTCTATACCTGGGGCGGGGCGGATGGGCGGCCTGAGCCGGCGACAAAAAAAGCTGTACTTTTCCATTTGGATGTGGTATACTGCCGAAAACGGCTCCTTCAAAGAAGCGCCCAGCCGCCGCGAGCGGTGCGCACATGGAGTTGAGCTTTTTTAATTGGCGTAGAGCGCTGATGGCAGCGCTTTTTGATGGGCAGAGCACAGCATAGGACGACATGGGCCGCGGGCCCTCCACCTCACCGGCGAGACAGGGCCGGTTGGGCGGGGGCCGGCCCGCCCATGGTACGCGGGGAATCTCGCCGCGTATTTTGTCGCGTCCGGAGCGTTCTGCCGTCTACATAGGGACAAAGGGCGGGGGTATTTGGAACCGCCTGTCATGCCCTGCGCAAATTTTTATAGAATAAAAAGGAGTATTTATGGCAGAAAAACTGAAAATCATTTCTCTTGGCGGTCTCAATGAGATCGGCAAGAATCTCACCGTCTACGAGTACGGCGGCGACATCATCCTGGTGGACGTGGGTATGGGCTTCCCGGACGACGATATGTACGGCATCGATGTGGTCATCCCCGACTTCACCTACCTCATCCAGAACCGGGACCGGATCCGGGCCATTTTCATCACCCACGGCCATGAGGACCACATCGGGGCCATCCCCTACCTCATGCGGGATGTGAACGCCCCCATCTATGCCACCCGGATGTCCGCCGGCCTCATCAAGCTGAAGCTGGACGAGCACCGCCTGAGCGACAAGGTGAAGCTCATCACCTGCGAGGCGGGGGAAACCGTGAAGGCGGGCAAATTCAGCGTGGAGTTCATCCACATCAACCACTCCATCGCCGACGCGGTGGCCTTTGCCATCCGCACCCCTGTGGGCGTGTGCGTTCACACCGGCGATTTCAAAATCGACCCCACCCCCATCCAGGGGGGGATGGCCGACCTCACCCGGCTGGGCGAGCTGGGCAACGCGGGGGTGCTGGCCCTGCTGTGCGACTCCACCAACGTGGAGCGCCCCGGCTTCACCAAGAGCGAGCGGAGCGTGGGCGCCTCCTTTGACGCGCTGTTCCGGGGCTGTGAGAGCCGCATCATCGTCACCACCTTCGCCTCCAATATCGACCGCATCCAGCAGATCATCGACGTGGCCGCCAAGTACGGCCGCAAGGTGGCGGTGACGGGGCGGAGCATGGAGAACGCCATGAAGGTGTCCACCGAGCTGGGCTATATGAACATCCCGGCGGGGACGGTGGTGGACGTGGCCCACATCAAGACCCTGCCCCCGGACAAGGTGTGCATCATCACCACCGGCAGCCAGGGGGAGACCATGTCCGCTCTCACCCGAATGGCCTTCAACACCCACCGCCAGGTGGACATACAGCCCGGTGATCGGGTCATTATCTCCGCCTCCGCCATCCCCGGCAACGAGGATTCCATCGGCAACGTGATCAACGAGCTCTACCGCCGGGAGGCTGAGGTGGTCAACGAGCGTGAGCTGCCCCTTCACGTGTCTGGACACGCCTGTCAGGAGGAGCTGAAGATCATGCACGCCCTGGTTCGGCCCAAGTTCTTTATCCCCGTCCACGGGGAGCAGCGCCACCTCAAAACCCACGCCAAGCTGGCCCGGGGCATGGGTATGGATCCGCGGAACATCGTCATCAGCGACGTGGGCCGGGTGATCGAGCTCACCCGGGACAGCGTGAAGATCAACGGCACGGTGCCCGCCGGCAAGGTCTTTGTGGACGGCTACGGCGTGGGCGACGTGGGGGCGGTGGTCCTCCGGGACCGCCAGCACCTGGCCCAGGACGGCATGGTGGTGGTGGTGGTGTCCATGTCCGGGGAGGACGGCTCGGTGATCTCCGGGCCGGACATCATCACCCGGGGCTTTGTGTATGTGAAGGAGTCGGAGGAGCTGATGGACGAGCTGCGCCAGGTGGCGGTGGACGCCCTGAACACCTGTGAGCAGCGCCACATCCGGGACTGGAGCTCCATCAAGTCGGAGATGAAGGGCGCCCTGTCCGGCTATCTCTACAAAAAAACCAAGCGCAATCCCATGATTCTGCCCGTTATCATGGAGGTTTAAGAGTCAGTTAAGAAAACAACCCAGGCCTTTGGCCTGGGTTGTTTTTGCTTAGAGCCCGTTTAATATCTCGGAGAATGCCGGCTGACGAGAGATTTTCTCGTCAGGCGAGGCGGGATTTTACAGGAATAATTGTGTTCATTTCAAGAAATTCCAACGAAGCCATGGCGGGAAAAGCTCCGCCAAATGGCGTTTTGAGAGATTTTAAACAGGCTCTTAGGGCCTGTCTGGACATTGCCAGCAGATCCTAAATTGCCCGCAAATCTTCCACCAGCTGACGCAGGTGCGCCACTACATTTTGCGGAAGACCGCTTACGTCCAAATACTCACGGCTGTCTCGGTCTAACAGGTAGTCGGTGGACACAGAAAAGACCTCTGATAGTTTGATCAGCATTTCGATTGAGGGTTGGATGTTGTCGTTTTCCCAATTGGAGACACTTTGTTTGGTGACATTCAGCCGCTTTGCCAGCTCGACTTGGCTCATATTGCGGCTCTGGCGCAATAGACGTATCCTCTGATTCAGCATTTGGTCACCTCACAGCGCATCATAAATCAAAAATTACAATACTATTGTATCCTGTTGCTTGACAAAATATAAATACTGTAGTATTGTATTCCTGTACTGTTGAGGAGGCTGGCGTCACATAAAATCAGGGCTGAGACATTGTCAATACCGAACGTTGGGACTGCACGCTGCTGCCTTCAGCCTGTTGGCGCTGGAGGGGCTTTTTGGCTGTCCGATCTATCGATGGTCGGGGTTGATGTGTCCGGGCTGCGGCTTGACCAGGGCCTGGCTGTGCTTTCTATGTGGAGATTGGGGTCAGGCGGTGCAGTACCACCTGTTGTTTCTGCCCACGCCTGTGTTTCTGTTCCTTTTTGCGCACAGGGGAACGGCTCTTGTGCCCCAGGGACGGCGGCTTGATGTCGCATTGGCAGGCTATGCCCTCATGCTGGCGGTATACCATGTATGGCGCACATGCTTTCCAGGTACACAATAGAAAGGAGAGACAGCAAGATGACACAGGATAAGGTGGATATGTTTGTGATGACCAATCAAAAATATTTGCCCGGGGAAAAGGTGGTCTTTTTGAAGCAGAAGCTTCTCCAGGCCGATGAGACGAAATTCCAGTTGGCGTCCACGGTGGAATTTAAGGATCCCACGACCATACTGCTGATTTCCATTTTCCTGGGCACCCTGGGCATTGACCGTTTTATGCTGGGGGATACGGGTATGGGGATTTTGAAGCTGCTTACGGCGGGATGCTGCGGCATTTTGACAATTATTGATTGGTTTTCTGTTCAGAAAAGGGCGAAAGAGCTCAACTATAACAACCTTATGCTGGTACTGTGAGGGGCGGGTTCGCCTTCCGACCTCAGGGCCGAAAAAGAGGTGCTTTCCATGCAGCATGGAAAGCACCTCTTTTTTGTTGCCGCGAAGGCTACGATTGGGGCGGCGATCAGCCAAAGGCCTCGATGGCCTTGTCGCTGGCGGCCCGGCGCTCCTCCTGCGCCTCGGCCAGCAACATGTCCTTGACCTTCATCAGCCGGGTGGTGGTGGCCCGGTCGTTCTCATCCAGCTTCATGGTGATATAGCGGATAGAATCCTGGGTGTTGGGAATGACCACGTACTCCAGGGCGTTGACTCGCCGGCGGGTCTTTTCGATCTCCTCCGCCATGAGCTGGGCGGCCTTCTCGGTCTGGGCCAGCTTCAGCATGTTCTGGAACACCTCGCCCAGGGCGGCCACCGCCCCGTCCAGTTCGCCGCTGGTGGCGGCGAAGCCGTAGGGGAAGATGTCGCCGGTGTCCTCGGTGCGGGTCTGGTAGTGGTAGACCGGCACGTTCACCGACATGATGTTCTGGAAGGTCATGGTGAGCTCCACCGACTGCTTGGGGTACATCAGTGCCTGCTCCATGGCCTGGGCGCTCATCAGCGCGGAGGCCACGGTAAAGGAGCTGTGCACCCGCATCAGATCCTGCTCCACCTGGGTGCGCAGGGAGCGCAGCTCCCGCACGGTGTCCAGGAACTGCTTCATCAGCTCGTCCCGCTTGTCCTTGAGCAGCTTGTGGCCCCGCTGGGCGGTCTTCAGCTTGCCCTTGAGGCGGGTGAGCTCCATTCGGGTGGGGTTGACCACGGTATTTGCCATGTCTTACCCCTCCTTTACTGGTCCTTCTTCGGCAGATACTTTTCGATGAATTCCGGCTTGATGCGCTTCAGCTCCGCCTTGGGCAGGATGGACAGCAGCTCCCAGCCCAGGGCCAGGGTGTCCTCGATGGATCGGTTCTCCTCATAGCCCTGGTTGACGTAGCGCTTTTCGAACTCGTCGGCGAATTTGGCGTACAGCAGATCGGTGGGGGTCAGCGCCGCCTCGCCCAGGATGGACATCAGCTCCTTGTTGTCCTTGCCGGTGGAATAGGCGGCAAAGAGCTGGTTGAGCACGTTGGCGTGGTCCTCCCGGGTCTTGCCCGCGCCGATGCCCTTGTCCTTTAGACGGGACAGGGAGGGCAGCACGTCCACAGGGGGATTGATGCCCTGGCGGTACAGGGAGCGGGAGAGGATGATCTGGCCCTCGGTGATATAGCCGGTGAGGTCGGGGATGGGGTGGGTCTTGTCGTCCTCGGGCATGGTGAGGATGGGGATCA
>CAJUEC010000012.1:62449-72694 GCA_910585155.1 uncultured Oscillospiraceae bacterium | reverse complement strand
TCGGCGGCAATTTTTCCTCGCAAGTCTGCGTACTTCGGCTATTGGTACAGCTTCTAAGGAAGGGCTGATTAAATCGGCAAGAACGATTTGCGAGAGATTTTTCGCTGTTGGGGTCCCCGCAAAGCCGTCCTTTGGCTTTGCGGGGAGAGGAGGCGCAGCGTAGTGAGCGAGCTTTCGGCGTCAGCCGGAAGCGAGTGATGCGGAGCTTGCGCCGACGAAGGACAACAGATCAGGCCCTGGCGGCAATGCCGCCAGGGCCTTTTCATCGTCTGTCTATCCCACATCCCCGCAGGCGCTCAATCCAGCACCCGGTCCATGGTCTCCATCAGCATATCCACATCGATGGGCTTTGTGACATGGTCGTTCATGCCGCTCTTCAGCGCCTCCTGTTTGTCCTCCTCGAAGGCGTTTGCCGTCATGGCCAGAATGGGAATGGCGGCCAGCTTCTTGTTTTTCATGGCCCGGATCACCTTTGTGGCCTCGTATCCCCCCATCACGGGCATCTGAACATCCATCAGGATCAGGCGGTAATAGCCCGGCTCCGACCGCGCCAGCATTTCCACCGCAATCTTTCCGTTGGCCGCCACCTCGGCGGTAAAGCCCGCCTCCTCCAGCAGGGCGATGGCGATTTCCTGGTTCAGCTCGTTGTCCTCGGCCAGCAGGATGCGCCCTGTGCGCTGCTTCTTCCGCTTTTTCACCGGGGCGGGCTTGGCCTCCTCCGCGCCCACGATGCTGCTCAGACAGCTTCTCAGCTCGGACAAAAACAGCGGCTTGCTGCAAAAGGCGGTCACCCCGGCCTCCCGCGCCTCGTCCTCGATGTCGGTCCAGTCGTAGGCGGTGAGCACGATGATGGGCACGCTCTCCCCCGCCTCTCTCCGAATTCTCCTGGCCACCTCCACCCCGTTCATGTCCGGGATCAGCCAGTCCAGAATGTACACATCGTAGTTGTCGTTGCGGGCGACGGCCTGACGGGAGCGCAGCACCGCCTCCTTCCCCGACATGGTCCACTCCGCCCGCAGCCCGATCTGCTGGAGCATGTAGGACACGCTGTCGCAGGTGTTGAAGTCGTCGTCCACCACCAGGGCGCGGCAGTCCTTCAGCTCCGAGATCCCCCGGACCTCCTTGGGCTCGGAGTGGAGGCGGAAGGGGAAGCACACGGAGAACTCGCTCCCCACCCCCTGCTCACTGGTCACCTCGATGGTGCCGTGCATCATGTCCACAATATTCTTCGTAATTGCCATCCCCAGCCCGGTGCCCTGGATGCCGCTGATGGTGGAGTTCCGCTCCCGCTCAAAGGGCTCAAAGATATGCTTGACAAACTCGGCACTCATGCCGATGCCGGTGTCCCGGATTCGGAACTCATAGTAGGCCCAGTCCGCCTCAACGCCGGGCTTCTCTATGATCCGAACGCCGATCCGTCCCCCCGCCCCCGTGTATTTGATGGCGTTGCTCAGCAGGTTGAGCAGCACCTGGTTCAGCCGCAGGCGGTCGCAGTAGATTTCCTCGTCCAGCACGTCCACCGTGTCGATCTGGAGGTCCAGCTGCTTGGCGTGCACGTCCGCCTGGACGATGCTGCGCAGGCCGTGGAGAATCTCCGGCAGGCTGCAAAGCTCCTCGTCCAAGTGGAGCTTTCCGCTCTCAATCCGGCTCATGTCCAGAATGTCGTTGATCAGGCTGAGCAGGTGGTTGCCGGAGGTCATGATCTTCTTCAGGTACTCCTCCACCTGCTCCCTGCGGTCAATGTGGGAGATGGCCAGGGAGGTAAAGCCCACAATGGCGTTCATGGGCGTGCGGATATCGTGGGACATGTTGGACAGGAACACGCTCTTGGCCTTGCTGGCCCGCTTGGCCTGGAGCAGGGCGTCCTCCAGCAGGGTCTTCTTCTCCATCTCCCGCCGGGTCTCCTCGTCCACGCTGCGGAAGCCCAGCACAATCCCCCTGTGCTCCTCCCACTTTCCGGCGCGCACCGCCTTCATCTGGTAGTACCGCATCTCGCCCTGGATACACGCCCGGTAGTTGACGTAGAAAATGTTCTTCTCCGCCAGCTCCTGCCGCAGCGTCTCCCGCGTAGACACCTCCCGCAGCATCTCCCGGTCCTCCACGTACACAAACAGCTCTATGTACCGCTCCATGCTCTCCTGGTAGGACATCTCCCGACCGAACACGCTGTTCAGCCGGTCCGCGTCGTCCATGCGCAGGGGGAATCCCATCCCGGTGTCCAAATCAAAGAAGCAGGCCAGGCTGTAGTCCGTGCTCAGGGCCTGGACCAGCTCCATCTGCCGCCGCTCATTTTCCGCCCGCTCCCGCTCCGCCAGGAGCTTCTGCGCGGTGATGTCCAGCAGGAAGCGCTGGTAGAACAGCTCTCCCCCCTCCTGCACCAGCTTGACATTGCCCATCACACGGAGTCTCTCGCCGTCTTTGTGCTGCACGCGGTACTCGATGCTGACGCTGTCCCCCGCCTTTTTCAGTCCGACAATGGACTCCCGGAGCTTGACCTTATCCTCCTCTACCACCGAGTTGGCCACCATGGCAAAGCCGTCCTGAAGCAGCTCCTCCTGCGTCTCATAGCCCAGGATCTTCAGCGCCGCGCGGTTGATGCTCAGAATGTGGACGCCGTCCAGGGTATGGCGCATCACACCGCAGTCCATGGTGGTGAAGATGGTCTCCAGCGTGTGGTTCTTCTCGATGATCTCCTGCTCATAGGCCCGCTCCTGGGTGACATCGATGGCCACTCCCACCGTCCCCATGACGCTGCCGTCCAGGTTATACAGGGGAGATTTGTAGGTGGTGAGCAGTCTAGTCCCTTCGCCGGTTTTCACCGTCTCCTCGGACACCTGGGTCTTTCCGCTCTCCATCACAATCCGCTCGGACTCAATGCAGACGGGGTCATCCTCCTCCACGTCCCAGATATAGGCGTGGCGCCGCCCCTCCACCTTGTGCTTGGGCTTATTCACCGTCCGGCAGAAGCTGTCGTTTACCTTTTCGTGAACGCCGTTCTTATCCTTGTACCAAACCAGGTTCGGAACGCTGTTGATAATCGTCTCATGGAAATGGCCGATCTCCCAGGCGTCTGTCTGGATCTTCTTTGCCTGCTGCCACCGCAGGAACCGGAACCTGGCCTCCTCCACCTCCAGGGGAAGGGTCCAGATATCGCTTACCCCCGGCAGGACGACCAGATGAGAAATATCCTCCCTGCCGGCCAGCAGGATGCACTCCGCCTCCGGGCGCTTGCAGGCCAGCAGCGCCGCCGCGTCCCCCACGGCCCCCAGATCCGCCAAAATCAAGTCTGCCTGAGCCGCCAACCCCTCGTCCAGCCCGGCGCTCTCCAGAAAGGAGTGGCTGAAATGTTCCAGGGGCGGCATCCCCTTGACCGTTTCAAACGCTTCACAGCTCGAGCCGGCCAAATAGATCTGAACATGGCAGTGATACATAACCGTTCCTCCCTGCGTCCCGCGCGGTACACATTTGCGGCCCCGGGCCCAGCAGTCCCATGCCGCCGCACGAAATACATAATGAGGCTATTTTATCAACTCTCAGCCGCCCTGTCAATATTTCCAGAGGCACACAGCGAATAAAAGAAGGGCAGCTGGAAAAAAGAGGAGGGCATTAGGAAAAAAGCCCCATTTCCCCCGTCTGCGCTCCGGCGCCGGGAGGCCTGGGCCAGGGAGGCGCGCCGCCCGGTGGGACGACTCAGGGGCCGTCCTCACCGACCTGCCGTACCAAACAGATCCAGCCAACAGCCTCCGCTTTCGCCTCTCCGCCCTGTCCGCCCCTAGCCCCAATGCGGATACTGCCCAGAAGACCGCATCATACAGCCTTCTGGGCAGCATCTACAAATAGCACAGCGAGTTGCGTGGAGCGGCTATGACAGTTCACTAATCGCCTGCCAGAGGGGATCCGTGCTCAAAGTCAGATCGGTCAGCATTTTGTCGATTCGACCGGTTTTTTTGCGCACAGGCTTGTACACGCTTCCCTCATCTCCCTTAATTCGCTCAATCAGCTTCTCATCCAACAGCTTTTTGAGGATCTTTTCCCCCAGCTGCCTGTTTGCCGACACGCCCATCCCCCGCAGCAGAGCGGATTCTTTTCTCCCTGCACCGGGCTGGAAGAAAATCTTGCGGAGCATCTCCACAAACAGCTTCTGTGGCTCGGACAAGCGGGCCCTTTTGATCAGCGTGGTGGTGGCCAGCAGCTCAAAGCTTTCAATGTCGCACTTAACCACCTGCTCCGGTACGCTTTTTCTGGAGGCGATGCCATAGGCGTTGGCTATGAGGCACTGGCTGAGCCCCGTGCTGTCGCCGAGCTTCGAGTTTGTCAGGTCCAGCCGGTCAATCACCGAATTCGAGATGGTCAGTCGGTGGATCTCCTTTCCCTCAAAAGAGAGGTAGGAGAAATGACTATCGGAGATATTGAGGCCCTTGAAGTCCAGGCTGTCCATATCCAGCATACACAGCGCGGCCACAATGTCTGCGGCCAGGACGCTGTTCCCACTGTTGGCCGCCCGAAGTGCCAGGGACAGGAAGGTATCCACCCGCTTGACGTCCTTGCTGATGTACTCCGAAAGAATGCTCAGGCCGGTCTGGTCCAGCGGATAGATCCAGCCCTCAGACAGGAGCTTTTCATTCCAGGACTCGGAAGCCTGAATGATGTTTTCCGCTCTCAGGCCGTTTAAAATGAAGCTGTCCAGGAACTGCCGGTCCGGGGAGTCGGCGCTGATCCGCCCCAGGGAGGGCAGGCGCTGGAGCATGATGGCCGTCTCATCGTTGGGCGTGAACCCCGCCGCCTCCACAAAGGCGTTGGACAGGTCTTTTTGGGTGATGGGCCCGGTGTTGTCCTTGCTCATTCTGGTCTGACGCGCCAGATTCAGCAAAACGTCCCGAATGGTATCCGGGATGAGCGCCGGATGGATCTTCGCCTCGCGCTCGCACAGCTTCGACAAAAAGGCGTACCAGAAGCCGCAGATGTCCTCAAAGGCGTATTTGACGGAAAAGATGTCACTGGCGTATTTCAGCAGCAGCTGGATCACCAGCGGTCGCTTGGGCAGCCAGGGAGGAAGCTGTTCCAGATCACTGGATTTTACGCCCTCCGGAATGTTTTTCTCAATGAACGTCAGCAGCTCCGAATCCGTAAACTCCTGCTGGCACTCCATGACAACGACCTGCTGAGGGTTGAGACCCAAGCTTTTGAACATCTCCTGATCAGAGTTGAAGTAGTACTCCCGGCCGGTGATGAGAACGCCGCCCTGAACCCGACCGATCAGGTCCTTCAGACCACACACGGACATCTCCCGGATGTGCTTCATTTTGCTTCGGTCACTGCTCCAAGTCTGAGTCCCGATCTCATCAAAGCCGTCCAGCAAATAGATGACGCCCGGGCTTCGATAGGTTTTGATAAAGTTCTTTTCCTCCAGGCCCAGGTCCTTAAAATGGCGCAGGATGATCTCCTCCGCGCGCCTTGCCCCCCAGTGGTCCCTCAAGTTGACGGCAATGACATACGGGTTTTCCTGCGGGTTTCGCGTCAGCTTGTCAAAAATCTCCTTCACACATCGGCTTTTGCCCAAGCCGAAATCGCCCTTCAGCACCACCCGCTTTCCCCGTTTCAGCAGGTCGATGATCTCATCCACCTTCCTGGGCCTGCCAATATCCTTTGGGGCAATATTGTGGTCCTTTTTGTTTCCTTTTTCCGCCGTATCATCGGTATCCTTCAGCTTTTTATCCTGCTTCTTTTCCATATAGGAAACATCGATGTAAGTGTTGTTTTCCGGCTTCCCCGTCTCCACATTCACCAGACTGCCAAACTGCATTTTGCTGCGGGAAAAGACATAGCTGCCATAGTCGAAATACTCGTTCTGGAACTCCTCTCCGGACATCACAGTAACCTTTTGCGCATTCCCGTTGGTCCGCATGGAATCCGTGGGCTTTTTTGACATGACAATATAGCATTTGCAATAGATGTCCTCATGAAACAGGGCGTTCCTCACCCCGGAGAGCTTCGTAATGTCCGTGCGGACCTTGTCCAGGGTGTTGTTTTCGGTGATCTCCACCAAAATCCAGTGGTCCTCCTCCGGCTTCAGGACACAGTCCAGCTTTACCCCGGCGATCTCCTCCGGGATCGCGACGCAGTTCCAGCGCAGGCTGGCGATCTCCCTGATTTTCTTCTCAAACTTTTGCCATGCCATATGATTGCTCCTTTCCCTTTTTGAAGGTTGTCCATTGTTTTTATTCCTGTTCTCTCTTGTAGCCTTTTGGTTAGGATATCATATTTTCTGTCGAATATCAACTAATTATATCGATAAAACAAAAAATGTTCCGTCCTGTTCGAACGGTCAGCGGCCCGGACAAAAACCGCCCTTTTTTTGTGTGAAAATACGGTATCCACCGGCAGGCTGCCGTGCTACAATGGCCTATGGAACATCAAGGCGCCGGCGCTCCCGTCTCACCCGCGCCGCGCCGGACAGAACAAGAGGTGCACCCATGGAATCCACAGCGGCTTCCAAGCCCTTTTTCTCCAACCAGGCCCTGGCCCGGCTCATTCTCCCCCTGGTGGTCGAGCAGCTGCTCCTGATGACGGTGGGCATGGCCGACACGATGATGGTCACCTCCGCCGGTGAGGCGGTGGTGTCCGGGGTATCCCTGGTGGACAACATCAACAACCTGATCATCAACATTTTTTCCGCCCTGTCCACCGGCGGGGCGGTGGTGGTGGCCCAGTATCTGGGGCGGCGGGAGCCGGAAAGCGCCCGGTCCGCGGCCAAGCAGCTGCTGTACGTCGCCCTGCTGGCCGCCCTGTGCCTGATGGGCGCAGCCCTCCTCCTGCGGCAAGCCATCCTGCGGCTGCTCTTCGGCGACATCGCCCACGACGTCATGGACTCCGCCCTGGTCTACTTCCTGCTGACGGCGGCGGCCTACCCCTTCATCGCCCTATACAACGCCGGGGCCGCCCTCTTCCGGGCCATGGGCAACAGCAGGGTGTCCATGGTCAACTCCTTCATCGTCAACCTCGTCAACATCGCCGTCAACGCCCTGCTGATCTACGGCTTTCAGATGGGCGCCGCCGGGGCCGGTCTGGGTACCTTGACCTCCCGCGTGGCGGCGGCTGTCATTATCCTGGTCAAGATCACCCGGCCCACCCTGCCAGTGTATGTGAGCGGCCTGCTCCGCCCCAGGCTCCAGTGGAAAATGGTACGGTCCATCCTCCGCGTGGGGGTGCCCGCCGGCATTGAGAACAGCATGTTCCAGGTGGGCAAGCTGATGGTGCTGCGGCTGGTCACCTCCTTCGACGCCGGGGTCAATCTGGCGGTGGCGGGCTCCGCCGTGGCGGCCAACGCCATCGGCAGCTCCATCGCCAGCTTTATCAACGTCCCCGGACAGGCGGTGGGGCTCAGCATGGTGACGGTCATCGGCCAGTGCATGGGGGCCTGCGACCACCAGCAGGCGGTGGACTACACCAAAAAGCTGGTCAAGACGTCCTATCTCGCCATGGGCCTGTCCTGCGCGGGGCTGTTTCTCGCCACGCCGGCACTGGTGCCCCTGTTCAACCTCACTCCCGCCACTGCCGCCATTGCTATCCAGGTGCTGCGGTGGAACGCGGTGTTCACCGCCATCTTCTGGCCCATGTCCTTCACCCTGCCCCACGCCCTCCGGGCGGCGGGAGACGCCAAGTTCACCATGGCGGTCTCCATGCTTTCCATGTGGACCTGCCGCATCGGCATGAGCTACCTCCTGGGCCGTGGCCTGGGGCTGGGCCTGCTGGGGGTGTGGCTGGCCATGTTCGCCGACTGGGTGCTCCGGGCCGCCCTGTTCCTGGTCCGGTTCCTCCGGGGCAAGTGGCGGGGGCACCAGGTGATCTGACCAAAAAAACAGGCCCTGTCCAACCTGAGCCAGCCGCCGTAAGGCGCTCAGATCGGACAGGGCCTGTCGGCGCCTGCTTCAAGCTGTGAAAACGGTCCCGCCCCGGGCCGCCGGCCGGATTACCCCTGCCCCCGGAACAGCCGGGCCGCCTGGTCCATCCGCTTCGCGATTTCCACCCCGAAGGGGCAGCGGCTCTCGCAGGCCTTGCAGCCCACGCACTCGTCCGCCCGGTGCTCCAGGGCCTCATAGTGGGCCCGGACCGTGGCGGGCGCCGCGTCGTGCATGGAGGCCAGGTCGTAGTACTTGTTCACCATGGCGATGTCAATGTTGACAGGACAGGGCTTGCAGTGGCCGCAGTAGGTGCACTCCCCCCGGCCAAAGGTGTGGCGCGGGGCGCGGGCCAGCACGCTGGCGTAGTCCCGCGCCTCCTCCGACGCGGTCTCGTAGGCCACGGCCTGCTCCACGTGCTCCGGGGTGTCGTACCCCGCCATCACCGCCGCCACCGCGGGCCGGGTGAGGCAGTAGTGGATGCACTGCGCCGGGGTGAGCGCCACCCCGAAGGGGGAGCGCTGGGCGTCGAACAGCCGGCCCCCCGCATAGGGCTTCATCACGGTGATGCCCACGTCGTGCTGCTCGCACAGCCGGTACACCTCCGCCCGCTGGGGGTCGATGCCGCCCAGGTCCGCGCGGTAGTTCTCCCAATCGAAATAGGTGTCCAGGTCGTCGGTGGCGGGGTGCATGTCGAAGGCCGGGTTGACGCTGAACAGCAGCATCTCCACCAGGCCGTGCTCCACCGCCCGCTTTGCCATGGCGGGGTTGTGGGTGCTCATGCCGATGTGGCGGATGGTCCCGGCGGCCCTCAGCTCCTTCACATAGTCCAGGTAGGGGCCCTCCATGGCGGCGGCCCAGTCCTGCTCGCTGTCCACAAAGTGGATCATCCCCAGGTCGATGTAGTCCGTCCCCAGCCGGGCCAGCAGGTCCTCAAAGGCCTCTTTGCACTGGTCCACATCCCGGCTGCGGACATACTGCCCGCCCTGCCAGGTGGAGCCGATATGCCCTTGGATGTACCAGCGCTCCCGCCGCCCGGCCAGAGCCTGCCCCAGGCTGGTGCGCACGTTGGGCTCGGACATCCAGCAGTCCAGGATGTTGATGCCCAGCGCCTCCGCCCGGTCCAGAACAGCCCTGCACTCCTGGGCGCTGTGCCGCTCCATCCACTCCGCGCCAAAGCCGATCTCACTGACCATCAGGCCCGTTTTCCCCAATCTGCGGTATTTCATCGCTCCAACTTCCTCCTCTCAGTTCTGGGCGTTCCGCTCCAGCGCGGCGGCCCACTCCGCCTCCCGGAAGCCCACCAGCACAAAGCCGTCCCCCACCAGAATGGGCCGCTTCACCAGCATCCCGTCCGACGCCAGCAGCTCCAGCTGATCCTCCTCACCCATGCCGGGCAGCCTGTCCTTCAGTCCCAGCTCCTTGTACCTCAGCCCGCTGGTGTTGAAGAACCGCTTCAGCGGCAGGCCGCTGCGCTCACGCCAGCTGCGCAGCTCCTCCCCGGCGGGCGGGTCCTCCTTGATGTGCCGCGCCGTAAACGCGGCGCCCTGCGCCTCCAGCCATTTCCGGGCCTTCTGGCAGGTGGTGCATTTCGGGTATTCCACGAACAGCATCACAACGCCTCCTATCCATATCAAAGCTGCCTCCACTATACCAAAAAAGCCAGCCGGATGCAAATTCATTTTAAAGGACAGTTTCCCCAGCGCCCACGCGCTGGAGAAACTGTCCTTTTTCTGTCCCAAAGGCGGCAGGCTATCCCGCCGCTACATCCCTCGGCCCTTCACCCGCAGGCGGTTCAGCGCCCGGGCCAGAGAGCCCTGGGCCAGCTGATACTCCTGGCGGCTCTTCTTTTGCAGCAGGGCCTCCCGGGCCTGGTCCGCCTCCCGGCGGGCCCGGGCCTCGTCGATCTCCTCCGGCCGCTCGGCGGAGTCCACCAGAACCAGCACCTCGTTGGCCTCCACCTTCACCATGCCGGGGGACACCGCCGCCAGCTGGATCTCCTCCCCCGGCGGCTGATAGCGCAGCATACCGGGCACCACGGCGGCCATCATGGAGGCGTGATGGGCCAGAATGCCCCGCTCCCCGTCGCTGGCGGGGATGGTGAGGCTGACGCAGGGGCCCTCGTACATGGTTCGGTCGGCGGCCAGAATGTGGACCTGAAAGGTATCCATCACGCGCCGCCCTCCAGCTTTTTGGCCTTGGCCACCACGTCGCGCCAGGCCCCCACGTTGTAGAACGCCGCCTCGGGGTACTGGTCCAGCTCGCCGTCCACGATGGCGGCGAAGCTCTCCAGGGTGTCCTTGAGGGGCACATACACGCCGGGTATGCCGGTGAACTTCTCCGCCAC
>CAJUEC010000012.1:0-62349 GCA_910585155.1 uncultured Oscillospiraceae bacterium | reverse complement strand
GGGTGTCCTTGAGGGGCACATACACGCCGGGTATGCCGGTGAACTTCTCCGCCACATGGGTGGGCTGGGCCAGGAAGCGCTGGAGCCTTCTGGCCCGGGCCACCGTCTTGCGATCCTCGTCGCTGAGCTCGTCCATGCCCAAAATGGCGATGATGTCCTGGAGCTCCCGGTACTTCTCCAGGATCTCCTGCACCCTCCGGGCCACCCGGTAGTGCTCCGCCCCCACGATGTCCGCCTCCAAAATCCGGGAGGAGGACTCCAGCGGGTCCACGGCGGGATAGATGCCCTGCTCGGAGATCTTCCGGCTGAGCACCGTGGTGGCGTCCAGATGGGCGAAGGTGGTGGCGGTGGCCGGGTCGGTGAGGTCGTCCGCCGGGACGTACACCGCCTGGACCGAGGTCACCGAGCCGTTTTTGGTGGAGGTGATCCGCTCCTGGAGCTCCCCCATCTCGTTGGCCAGGGTGGGCTGGTAGCCCACCGCGGAGGGCATCCGCCCCAGCAGGGTGGACACCTCGCTGCCCGCCTGAACAAAGCGGAAGATGTTGTCGATGAAGAGCAGCACGTCCTTGTGCTCCTTATCCCGGAAGTGCTCCGCCATGGTCAGCCCGGACAGGGCCACCCGCATGCGCACCCCGGGGGACTCGTTCATCTGGCCGAACACCAGGGCGGTCTTGGCGGACACGCCGCTCTCCCGCATCTCCCGCCACAGGTCGTTGCCCTCCCGGGAGCGCTCGCCCACGCCGGTGAAGATGGAGTAGCCGCCGTGCTCCATGGCCACGTTGTGGATCAGCTCCTGGATGAGCACCGTCTTGCCCACGCCGGCGCCGCCGAACAGGCCGATCTTGCCCCCCTTGGGGTAGGGCTCCAGCAGGTCGATGACCTTGATGCCCGTCTCCAGAATCTCCACGGAGGGGCTCTGCTCGTCAAAGGCGGGGGGCTTGCGGTAGATGGAGCGCACCGGGGTGCCCTCGGGCACCGGGCCGGCCCCGTCGATGGGCTGGCCCAGCACGTTGAACATGCGCCCCAGAGTGGCCTCGCCCACCGGCACCTGGATGGTGTGGCCAGGCACGTCCACCGCCAGGCCCCGGGCCAGCCCCTCGCTGGGGGAGAGCATGATGCACCGCACGGTTTTGTGGTCCAGGTGCTGGGCCACCTCCATCACCCGGTGCATGCCGCCCTTCTCCACGGTGAGCTCCTCCCGGAGGCGGGGCAGCTCGCCGTCGACGATCTCCACGTCCACCACGGGGCCGGATATCTGTGTGATGATCGCTCGTTCCAAACTCATCAGCCTTCCTTTTCGTGTTTTTTGCGCTGCGCCCTGGCCCCGGCGGACACCTCGGTGATCTCCTGGGTGATGGCCGACTGCCGCACCCGGTTGAACTCCAGAGACAGCTCCCCCAGCAGCTTTTCCGCGTTCTGGTTGGCGCTGTCCATGGCGGTCATGCGGGCCTGCTGCTCACAGCAGAAGCTGTCGATGAGCGCGCTGTAAATGAAGCCGGACACATAGCTGGGCATCATGCTGTCCAGCACCGAGTTCACGTCGGGCAGAAACTCAAAGTTCGACTTCACCGGCGGCTCGGTGAGGGCGGTGTCGGCAAAATGGGCCCGGTGAAAGGGCAGCACCCGGGTGCACTTGGCCTCATAGGCCATCCCGTTGGCCATATCGGTGTATACCACGTAAATCCGATCCAGCTCATCCCGCTGAAAGCCGTCCAGCAGCAGCGCGCTGATCTCCCGCGCCCTGGCCATGGTGGGGTTTTGGGCGGTATAGAGAAAGCTGTGCTCGATGGGGATGCCGTGGGCGGCGAAGAACCGCCGCCCGTACTCCCCCACCACAAACAGCTTGGTGTCCGGGTGGGTGTCCAGCAGCTTCATGGCCTCCTTGATGGCGTTCTGGTTGTAGGCCCCCGCCAGCCCCTTGTCCGCGGTAATGACCAGACAGGCGCTGGGCTTGTCCAGGGGGGGCTCCCCCTCCAGGGGGTAAAAGTAGGGGCTGTCCACCACCCCGTCCTCCACCGTGCGGAAGATCCGCTTGATCTCCCGACGCAGGGCCTCGAAGTAGGGCCGGGTATTGTCCAGCTCCTGCCGGGCCTTCCGCAGCTTGGTGGAGGCGATGAGGTACATGGCGCTGGTGATCTTTTTGGTCTCCTGAACGCTGGTGATGTGGTCCTTGATCTCCTTGGTTCCGGCCATGTCAGCTGCCCTGCTTTCCGCCGCCCTGGAACCGGGCCAGATACGCCCGGGCCAGGTCCAGAATCTCCTCCCGGTCGTCCTCGGACAGCTTGCCGGTCTGGTCGATGCGGGCGCACAGGTCCGCGCCCTCCCCCTCCACCGCGGCCAGCAGCCCCTTCCGGAACTCATCCATCCGGCTCAGCGGCACGTCCTGCATCACGTGGTCCATGGCGGCGGTGAGCACAATGACCTGCTGGTGGTGGGACAGCGGGGCGTACTGGGGCTGGCGCAGCAGCCGCATCAGCCCCTGGCCGTAGGCCAGCTGGCGCTTGGTGGACTCGTCCAGGTCGCTGGAGAACTGGGTGAACACCTCCATCTCCCGGTACTGGGCCAGGTCCAGCCGGATGGCCCCGGCGGCGGACTTTTTCGCCTTGGTCTGGGCGTCGCCGCCCACCCGGGACACGGACAGACCCACGTTGACGGCGGGCCGCTGGCCGGCAAAGAACAGCTCGCTCTCCAGGAAGATCTGCCCGTCGGTGATGGAGATGATGTTGGTGGGGATATAGGCGGACACGTCCCCCGCCTGGGTCTCCACGATGGGCAGGGCGGTCATGCTGCCGCCCCCCAGCTCGTCGCTGAGGTGGGCGGACCGCTCCAGCAGCCGGGAGTGGAGGTAGAACACGTCGCCGGGGTAGGCCTCCCGCCCCGGGGAGCGCTCCAGCAGCAGGGACAGCGCCCGGTAGGCGATGGCGTGCTTGGAGAGGTCGTCATACACGATGAGCACGTCGTCCCCCTGGTACATGAAGTGCTCGGCCAGGGCGCACCCGGCGTAGGGGGCGATGTACTGCAGCGCGGCGGAGGCCCCGGCGGGGGCGGTGACGATGGTGGTGTACTCCATGGCCCCCCGGCGGGCCAGATTTTCCGCCAGCTGGGCCACCGAGCTGGTCTTCTGGCCGATGGCCACGTAAATGCACACCACGTCCTTGCCCTTCTGGTTGAGGATGGTGTCCAGGGCGATGGCGGTCTTGCCGGTCTGGCGGTCGCCGATGATGAGCTCTCGCTGGCCCCGGCCGATGGGGAACATGGAGTCGATGGCCAGCAGGCCGGTCTCCATGGGGGTGTTCACCGGCTGGCGCTCCAGAATCCCGGGGGCGGGGGTCTCCATAGGCCGCCAGCCCTCCGGCTCGATGGCCCCTTTGCCGTCCACCGGCAGGCCCAGGGCGTCCACCACCCGGCCCAAATAGCCCTGGCCCACCGGCATGCCGGCGGTTTTCAGGGTGCGGCGGACCATGCTGCCCGCCCGAATCTCCTCGCCGTCGCCAAAGAGGATGCAGCTCAGCCCCTCGGGGCGCAGGTCCTGGACCATGCCCTTCACGCCGCCCTCAAACACCAAAATCTCGCCGTACTGGGCGTGGGTCAGCCCGCTGACGGAGGCGATGTCGCTGTCCACGCTGAGCACCTCGCCCATCTCCTCCGGCGCGGGGGAGGGCTCCCACCGCTCCACCGCCTGGCGCATGAGGGGGACAATGTCGTTCTCTCCCGGCTCCAGCTGGCGCAGATAGTCCTGGAACTGCCGCACCCGGCCGTCCAGGGTCCAGTCGTACACGTCCGACCCCACCTGGAGGCGGAAGCCGTCCTGAAGGGTCTCGTCATACTCCCAGTGGAGGGGCACCTTCCGCTTGTAGGTGCGGGAGAGGAACTGCTCAAAGCGCTGGAGCTGCTCCTGGGTGGGCTGGTCGGCGCTGCGCAGCAGGGCGTTGAGGCGGCTCCTAGCGTCCCTCATGCGCCCCGCCTCCCTCCGTCAGGTCCAAAAACTGGTCGAAAAAGTCGGCCCCGGGCTTGGCGGCCAGCTTTTTCGCCGCCTTGGCGGCCAGCTCCCGCATCTCCTTCTGGGACTCCCGCAGGGCCCGCTCCTTGGACTGCTCCGCCTCCACCTCGGCCTTAGCGATGATGTGGCGGGCCTGCTCCTCGGCCTGGGCCAGCTGCTCCTGGGCGGCGTCGGAGGCGGCCTGCTGGGCCCGCATCCGCTCGTCGTGGATCTCGTCGTCCGCCGCCTCCAGCTTGGCCTGGGCCTGGGCCTTAAGCTCTTCAGCCTGGGCCAGCTTGTCCGCCGCCTGCTCCTCCAGGTCCCGGTAGTAGGCCTCCCGCTTTTCCATAAACTGCTTCACCGGCTTGTAGAGTAGGAAGTAGAGCCCTCCGGTGAGGATGGACAGGTTCATCCAGTGCAGCAGAATCTGCTGGAGGCTGATATTCAAGGGTAACTGCATGTTGCGTCCGCCTCCCCCGTCACAGCACGAAGATGATCAGGATGACCACCAGCAGAGCGTAGATGATGGCCGTCTCGATAAAGACCAGACCCAGCATCAGGGTGGTGCGCACCTTGCCCTCCGCCTCGGGCTGGCGGGCGATGCTCTCGGTGGACTTGGCGGTGGCCAGGCCCATGCCCACCGCGCCGCCGGCGGCGGCGATGCCCACGGCGATGCCGGCGGCGATGGCCTTCAGGCCGATGGTGGAGCCCTCATCGGTCTCGGTCTGCGCGGTGGGCTCAGCGGCGCCGGGGGCGCCGGCGGCAAAGGCGGGGGCGGCCAGGGACAGGGTGAGCACCAGCACTCCGGCCAGAATAAACATCTTTTTCAGCAGCTGATTCATGGGTAAACAACCTCCATTTTTGTCTTAATAGTCAACCTGGGATTCAGGCGTTCTCCGCCTGGAGCCGTTTCTTTTTCTCCCTCTTGGGGGAGGGCTCGGACACCTCGCCGTAGTACAGCGCGGTGAGCATGGTGAGCACGTAGGTCTGGATTAGGGCGTGGAGCAGGGTGAACAGCACCCCCACCACCACGGGCAGGACAAAGCTCAGCGCCACGTAGTAGTACACCAGCTCGGTCACCAGCAGGCCGCTGAGCAGCGCCCCGAACAGGCGGAAGCTCATGGATATGGGCAGGGAGAACTCCTTGAGAGTTTTGCCCACGCCGCCCAGGCCGTTGGAGGCCACGCCGCCGGACAGAATCACCAGATAGGACAGGGTGCCCAGGGCGATGGCGGCGTTCACGTCGGACAGAGGGGCGGGCAGGGTGATGGGGTGGCTGTGGACGGTGACCGCCTGGAGACCCAGCAGCTCAAACAGCGTCCCCACAAAGATATAGGCTCCGGCGGAAAAAATGTACGCCCCCAGAAAGCGGTTTCGGTGGGGGCTGCTACTTTTGGCCATGCCGTCGAACAGGCCCACCAGCTCCTCCAGCAGCAGCTGGAGCCTTCCCGGCTGGTACCGGAACCGGGGAATGACAAAAACGCGCAGTAGAACGGCGGCCAGAAGCAGGAGCGCCGTCACCAGCAGGGCGGAAATCATCCCCGGGTTCACCGACATGAGGCCGAACAGGCTGATCTGACCCGTGCTGTGAAGCACCGCGTCCCGCATGGCCTCCTGCACGCTCTCCGACTGACCGGGGGACCCCGCCAGCAGCGCGGCGATGAGCAGCAGAACCGCGGCTGTCAGGCAGACCGCCAGTCCCTTTTTTTGTGGCTTCATCCAAGCATTCCTTCTTTCGAGCAGTTCTGCACGCCGCCCGGCGGGCGCGGCGGGATTATTATACACCCGCTTCCCGGGGTTGTCCACCCATACGGCGGCAAAAATTTGTGCCGGACGGGCCCACGACCCCGCCCCTTTTTCCCTGTGGAAATCCGCCGGCCTTCGTGCTATACTGGAGCCGTTGACAAAGCCGGCCCGGAGGAGGATGAGGTCATGGACTACCGCTTTGCCGTCTGCGACGACGACGGGGAATACGCCCAGTACGTGGGCGAGCTGGCCGCCCAATGGGCGGCCCTGACCGGGGTCACCGTGGAGCTGGAGCGCTTCCCCTCGGCGGAGGCCTTCCTGTTCCGCTATGAGGAGCGCCGGGATTTTGACGTCCTCCTGCTGGACATAGAGATGGGGGAGCTGGACGGGGTGGCGCTGGCCAAGGCCGTCCGCCGGGACAACGACGACGTGCAGATCGTGTTCATCACCGGCTACGCCGACTACATCGCCGAGGGCTACGAGGTGTCCGCCCTCCACTACCTCACCAAGCCCGTGGAGCCCCACCGGCTCTTCCAGGTGCTGGACCGGGCGGTGAGCCGCCTGGCCCGGAACGAGGCCGCCCTCACCCTGGAGCTGCCCGGGGAGACGGTGCGCGTCCCCCTGAGCCGGATCCGCTATCTGGAGGTGTCCCACAACCATGTCACCGTCCACGGCCCCCGGGACTACCGCGTCAAGCGTCCCCTGGGCGAGCTGGAGAAGGCGCTGGGCAGCCGGTTTTTCCGGGTGGGCCGCTCCTTTGTGGTGAACCTGGCCTTCATCCGGCGGGTGACCCGTGCGGAGGCGGAGCTGTCCACCGGCGAGCGCGTCCCCCTGCCCCGGGGCCAGTACGAAAAGCTGAACCGGGCCATCATCGACCGAATATAAGGAGGGGTCCCCATGGCGCTGCTGTCCTGGCTGATTGACAAGCGCATCGCCGCCTACCAGCGGGAGCTGATCGACATCCATTACGCGGAGGTGGAGAACATGTACCGCCAGATGCGGGGCTGGCGGCACGACTACCGCAGCCACATCCAGGTCCTCAAGGCCCACGCCGCCCAGGGAAACTGGGAGGCCGTGTCCGCCTACCTGGACCAGCTGGAGACCGACCTGGCCGCGGTGGACACGGCGGTCAAGACGGGCAACCCCATGGCGGACGCCATTCTCAACAGCAAAATCTCCCTGGCCCGGTCCAAGCACATCCAGGTCCGGGCGGACGCCAGCGTCCCCGTGGCGCTGGATCTCTCGCCGCTGGATCTGTGCGTCATCCTGGGCAACCTGTTTGACAACGCCATTGAGGCCAGCCTGAAGCTCCCCGAGGGGGAGCGGCTCATCCGGGTGTACATCGACAGAAAGGGCAGCCAGCTGTACATCTCCTTCACCAACTTCACCGCGGTGGGCAGGCAGAACCGGTCCGGCGGCCCCTTCCGCACCACCAAGGGAGAGGGCCACGGCTTCGGCCTGGTGCGCATCGACGCCATTGTGGACCGGCTGGGGGGCTACCTCAGCCGGAACAGCGAGGAGGGGGCCTTCACCACCGAAATCCTACTTCCCGTGGGCGGCAGCGCAGTGTAGGGGCGCACCCCCGCGCCTGCAATTCAGCCCCTGGGCGCCGCGATTCAGCCCCCGGTTCACACAGCCGGGGGCTTTTGTGCTACTCTCTTCCCGAGGTGAGAAACATGGAAAAACCCAAAACCGACAAGCAAAAGCCCGTCTACGGCATGGCCTCCAACTGCGCGTTCATGATCTCCCGGGCCTGGCGGGACGCGAAAAGCGTGCTGCTCATCTGCGCGGGACTCATCCTGTGCGCCGTGGCCGCCAGCCTGCTGGAGCTGTTCGTCACCCCCATGATCCTGGACGCGGTGGGCCGGGGGGTGTCCCCTGGGGAGCTGACCGTCCTGATCGCCCAGTTCGCCCTGGGGCTGGTGTGCGTCTACTCCCTTCAGACGTACCTGAAGGCCAACACCCTCTTCGGCCGGGTCTACGTGCGGCTGAAGCTGTCCATCGAGCAAAACCTCCTGGAGTGCCGCACCGCCTACCCCCACATCGAGGACCCGGACTACCTCCAGCGCGCGGCCAAGGCCGAGCGCGTCCTCTCCGACAACAACCAGGCGGGGGAGGCAGTGTGGGCCACTATGACAGACCTGGCCTCCAACCTGGTGAGCTTCACGATCTACCTGCTGCTGCTCTCCCAGGCGGGGCCGGCCATCTCCCTGCTCACCGCCGCGCTGGCCGCGGCGGGCTACTTCGCCGGGGAGCGCATCCGCTCCTGGCGCTACCGCCACCGGGAGGAGGAGGGAAAGATCCACCACAGCCTCAACTATATCCTCCGGCGCAGCCAGGACACCAAGCTGGCCAAGGACGTGCGCATCTTCGGCCTGGGCCCCTGGCTGGTCCAGCTCTACGACAAGCACGCCCAGCTGTTTTACGATTTCTGCGTCAAGGGCCGGCGGCGCTATCTGTGGGCCGACCTGCTGGACGTGGCCCTGGCCCTGCTGCGCAACGGCGCGGCCTACGGCTGGCTCATCGCCCTGGCCCTCCGGGGGGAGCTGTCCCCCGCCCAATTTGTGCTGTACTTCTCCGCCGTGGGCGGCTTCGCCCAGTGGGTGACAGGCATTTTTCAAAACCTGGGCACCCTGCGGCGGCAGAGCCTGGAGCTGTCCACCCTGCGGGAGTTCCTGGACTCCCCGGAGCCCTTCCGCTTTGAGGACGGCGCGCCCCTGGCCGTCAAGCCCAGCCACCTTTACGCCATCGAGCTGCGGGACGTGTCCTACCGCTACCCCGGCGCGGAGGCGGATACCCTCTCCCACGTCAACCTCACCATCCGCCCCGGGGAGAAGCTGGCGGTGGTGGGCAAAAATGGCGCGGGCAAGACCACCCTCATCAAGCTGCTGTGCGGCCTGCTGGATCCCACAGAGGGCGTGGTGCTGCTGGATGGGGAGGACATCCGTCAGTATGACCGCCGGGACTACTACAAGCTGTTCTCCGCCGTGTTCCAGCAGTTCGCCCCTCTGCCCGGCACGGTGGCGGAAAACGTGGCCCAGGGCGAGGACGTGGACCTGGAGCGTATGTGGGACTGCCTAGAGCGGGCGGGGGTGGCGGACCAGGTCCGCGCCCTGCCCCAGGGGGAGAACACCCACCTGGGCCGGCAGCTGTACCTGGACGGGGTGGAGCTGTCCGGCGGGCAGATGCAGAAGCTGATGCTGGCCCGGGCGCTGTACAAAAACGGCCCGGTGGTGGTGCTGGACGAGCCCACCGCCGCCCTGGACCCCATCGCCGAGAGCCAGCTCTACCAGAAGTACCACGACCTGACCCGGGACGCCACCAGCGTGTACATCTCCCACCGGCTGGCGTCCACCCGGTTCTGCGACCGGGTGCTGCTCATCGAAAACGGCGGCATCGCCGAGGAGGGCACCCACGATTCCCTGCTGGAGCTGGGCGGGCGGTACGCCTACCTGTTCGACATCCAGCGCAAATACTATGCGGAAGGGGCGATGGAAAATGAGTGAGAAGAAAAACCGCATGACCCTCAAAGAGGCGTTTGCCGCCACCCGCCGGGGCTATTCCATCCTGTGGAGGGTCATGCCGGAATTTTTCCCCGCCTCGCTGGCCAAAAACGCCCTCACCGCCCTGTCCCCCTACATCCCGCTGTACTTCACCGCCCGGCTGGTGAACGCGGTGGCCGGGGGCGGGGGCGGCAAGGAGGTATGGCCCCTGCTGGCCGCGCTGCTGCTGTCCACCGCCCTGGCCGGGGCGGCCCAGGCCGCCGCCAGCTGCCGGGCCAACGTCATCGAGGAGGCCCGCTCCATCCCCGCCCGGCTGCGCCTGCTCATGGAAAAGCTGCTGGACATGGATTTCCAGGACACGGACGACCCCAAAACCAAGGACCTGATCGACCAAATCATGGAAAACGAGCAGTGGGCCAGCTGGGGGCTGGTCAAGCTGCAATACCGCTTTGACGAGTTGGTGGAAGCCGTGCTGCGCATCGCGGGGGCGCTGGCTTTGTCGGTGAGCCTGTTCACCCTGCCCGTGCCCCAGGGCAGCCCCCTCACCGTCCTGAACAGCCCCTGGTGCCTGCCGGCCATGCTGGCGCTGATGGGGGCGGCGGTGGCCCTGTCCGCCCTGTGCTACAGCCGGGCCCAGACCTTCTGGTCCGCCTTAGACGGCTCCTTCTTCAACCGGGCCTTTACAGCGCTGTGCGGCCACGCCCAGTTCAACCGCTCCGCCTCCACCGACATACGCATCTACGCCCAGGACAGATTCCTCCTCCAGAAGGAGGATGACCCCGCCCTGGACGGCTTCGGGCCCAACTCCGCCATCGGCCGGGCCAGCCGGGGCCCCCGGGGGCTGCTCATGGCCGCCTCGGAGGGGGTTGTGCGGACCTACTCCGGGGTGGTGTACCTCTTCGTGGGACTCAAGGCCCTGGGGGGCGCCTTTGGGGTGGGGTCCATCGCCCAGTACGTGGGGGCGCTGGCGGGGCTGTCCAAGGGGGCGGCGGACCTGCTGTCCGCCCTGTCCGACCTGCTGAAAAACGCGGAGTTCCTCCAGCCCACCTTCCAGCTGCTGGACATCCCCAACCACATGTACCAGGGCAGCCTCACCACCGAAAAGCGCTCCGACCGCAATTACGAGATCGAGTTCCGGGACGTGTCCTTCCGCTACCCCAACACCGACGCCTGGGCCCTGCGCCACGTGTCCATGAAGTTCAAGGTGGGCCAGCGCCTGGCGGTGGTGGGGGAAAACGGCTCGGGCAAGACCACCTTTATCAAGCTGCTGTGCCGCCTCTACGACCCCACCGAGGGGGTCATCCTCCTCAACGGCATCGACATTCGCAAGTACCGCTATGACGACTATCTGGCCCTGTTCTCCGTGGTGTTCCAGGACTTCAAGCTCCTCTCCCAGCCCCTGGGGAAAAACGTGGCCGCGTCGGAGGAGTACGACCGGGCGCGGGCCGAGGAGTGCCTGCGCCGGGCGGGCTTCGGGGCGCGGCTGGACCAGCTGCCGGAGGGGCTGGACACCTGCCTCTACCGGGACTTCGACGAGAACGGGGTGGAGATCTCCGGCGGCGAGGCCCAGAAGATCGCCCTGGCCCGGGTGCTGTACCAGGACGCGCCCTTCATCGTGCTGGACGAGCCCACCGCCGCCCTGGACCCGGAGGCGGAGGCGGAGGTGTACACCAAATTCAACGACATCGTGGAGGACAAAACCGCCATTTATATCTCCCACCGGCTGTCCTCCTGCCGGTTCTGCGACGAGATCGCCGTGTTCGACGGGGGCCGGGTGGTCCAGCAGGGCGTTCACGACGGGCTGGTGGAGCCCCAGGGCAAGTACCGCTCCCTGTGGGAGGCCCAGGCGCAGTACTACCAGAAGCGGGAGGAGTGACCACCCCGGCTTTTTCTCGCGAACGCCTTCCCTTTTCCCCCACCCTGTGATATACTAAGTGTATATTAGAACCTGTATTCACAGCCGAAACCGCCGGATGGCCGAGGGATTTTTCCGGCAGGCAAGGCAGATTTTCGCAGGAATAATTGGGTTTATTTCAAGAAAATTGAACGCCGCATGCCGGGAAAAGAGCCGGCCAGACGGTGAATCGAGGTTGTGGATACAGGTTCTTATCTAAAAAGAGGGGGCGGCCGCCGTCATGCCAAATCCATGGGAATATATTCTACGCCTTGCCCTGTCGGCGCTGTTCGGCGGCGTCATCGGCCTGGAGCGGGAGCTCCGGCTCAAGGGGGCGGGCATCCGCACCCACCTCATCGTCTGCTTTGCCTCCTGCATGATGACGCTGGTGTCCAAGTACGGCTTCCTGGACCTCATCGAGCACGAGGCCATCAAGCTGGACCCCAGCCGGGTGGCCGCCGGACTGGTCACCGCCATCGGCTTTCTGGGGGCGGGCACCATCTTTGCCCGGGGGCGGGGGGTCACCGGGCTGACCACCGCCGCCGGACTGTGGGCCACCGTGGGCATCGGCATGGCCACCGGGTCCGGCCTGTACCTGGTCTGCACCTTCGGCGCGGCGTTCATCGTGGCCGTTCAGGCCGTCCTCTACCGGGACCACGCCCTGCTGGGCCACTTCGCCGCCGTGATTTTTATTCAGATCGACGACCAGCCCGAGGCCCTGGACCTGCTCCAGGTGGACCTGGCCAGCCTGGGGCTGGAGGCCTGCGGGGTCAAGTATGAGCGGACCCAGGGCCTGCTGTCCGTGGAGCTCCAGCTGGACCGCCTCCCCTGCTCTGACCGGGAGCTGGGCACGCTGCTGACGCCGCTGATGAAGCAGCCGTACATCAAAACCGTGCTCTGGTAAAAAGCGCCGCCCCGCTTGCCCCCGCAAGGGCACAAAAAACACGCTTTGCTCATATTTTCCCCCAAATCCGCACATACTGCCTCCCAAGAGGTGATGTATGGTGCAGTCCATTTGGGAAAAAACGGCCCAGCTGCCGCGGTTTGAGCCCCTGCGCAGGGATACCCGGGCCGACGTACTGGTGATCGGCGGCGGGCTGGCGGGGCTGCTGTGCGCCCACGAGTTGACCCGGGCCGGGCTGCGCTGCGTGGTGGCGGAGGCGGGGCGAATCTGCGGGGGGACCACAAAAAACACCACCGCCAAGCTCACCGTCCAGCACGGCTTGATCTACCACAAGCTGCTGCGAAAGCTCGGCGTGGAGCGGACCCGGGCCTACCTGAACGCCAGCCTGGACGCGCTGGAGCGGCTTCGGGCCCTCTGCCAGGACATCCCCTGCAGCTTTGAGGAGAAGCCCAATTTCGTCTACTCTCTGGACCGCCCGGGGGAGCTGGAGTTGGAGCTGGCCGCGCTGGACAAGCTGGGCTGCCCCGCCGCCCTGGTCAAGGAGCTCCCCCTCCCCTTCCCGGTGGCGGGGGCGGTGCGTTTTGACCGTCAGGCCCAGTTTCACCCCCTGAAATTTGCCGCCGCCATCGCCCAGGGCCTGCCCATCTTTGAGCACACCCGGGTGCTGGAGGTGGAGACCGGCCGGGCCATCACCCCCCATGGGACCATCCAGGCGGACCACATCGTGGTGGCCACCCACTTCCCCTTTCTCAACAAGTTCGGCGCCTACTGGCTGAAGCTGTATCAGAGCCGCTCCTATGTGCTGGCCCTGAAGGACGGTCCGGACCTGGGCGGGATGTATGTGGACGCCAGCGGAGAGGGGCTGTCCTTCCGCAATTACGACGGCCTGCTCCTGCTGGGCGGCGGCGGACACCGCACCGGCAGGAAGGGCGGCTGGTCCGTGCCGGAGGACTTCGCCCGCAGCCACTACCCGGAGGCAAAGCCGGTCTGCCGCTGGGCCGCCCAGGACTGCATGACCCTGGACGGCGCGCCCTATGTGGGCCCGTACTCCCCCCGCACCCCGGGGCTGTACGCCGTCACCGGCTTCAACAAGTGGGGGATAACCTGGTCCATGGCCGCCGCCACCCTGACCGCCGACCTGATCCTGGGCCGGGACAACCCCTGCCAAAGGGCCCTTGCCCCCTCCCGCTCCATCCTCCGCCCCCAGCTGGCAGTCAACGCCGGGGAGAGCGTCTGGAACCTGCTCACCCCCACCCGGCCCCGGTGCCCCCACATGGGCTGCGCCCTGAAATACAATCCCCAGGAGCACTCCTGGGACTGCCCCTGCCATGGCTCTCGTTTCGCCGAGGACGGCGGGCTGCTGGACGGCCCCGCCACCGGCGGACTGGATCACAGCCGCGCCAGCGCCCCCAAATGAGAAACCGCCAAACTGAAAACAGACTGGCTCCATCCGCGCAGAAGGGCCGCCCCGGCGTCGTCCGGGGCGGCCCTTTTTTCACCAGCCGATCTCATCCAGAATCCCCATGTTAGGGTAGCGGGCCTTCAGCCTGCTGTCCGGATAGGCCTGATCCAAGAACTGCGTTATGATGCCGGAGGCCGGAACCCCCATCCGCCGCTGGTCCATCCGGCACAGGGCGGCGGCGGACACCACCGTGCTGCACGCCAGGAACAGCGCGGCGGCACGGGCGATCCGCCTTCCGGTCCGCTGGGGCAGGCCGTCGATGAACCCGCACAGCGCCGGATAGGCCAGCCGCACCCACAGCAGCGCCGCCACCCCCCAGAACAGGCAGAACACCAGATTGATCCGCCCGTTCAGGTTCAGGGGCAGGTGGCGGTAGTCCCAGAAGCAGGCGCCAAACAGCACCTCCTGCACCCAGGAGCATATGTACTCATACCCCCCGCCCAAAATCGTGCCCGCCATAAAAATCCGGGCGGAGCTCTGGTCGTCCATGCGGTGAAACGCCAGGGTGAGCAGCACCGCGCCCAGCCCCCACACCAGGCTGAATGGGCCCCAGACCAGGCTGCTGCGGCTGATCAGCTCGCCCCGGGTAAGCAGCCAAAACGCCACCTCAATCAAATCGCCCACAAAGCCCGCGATCAAAAACAGCCAAAACACCCGGTAGGCGGTGAGGGGCATGACCTGCGCCCCCGCCGCCTCTTCTGTCCTCTCCTTGGGGTCCAGCACCGCAGTCTCTTTGATCATCGCTGCCGCCTCCTTTCGTATGATGGAGCATATCACGGCCAACTGGCAAAAATACGAAAGGATTTCTAAATATTTCTTAAAGAAAGCCCGCACCCCAAACGGGGTGCGGGCCAGTCTTTGCAAACATCCCGCAGCGCTCGCGCCGCAGGCGGAAAAATGAGAAGCGTTCTCCGGCAGAATGTGCGCCTGCCGGGGCCGGCCCATCCGCCGGAACGGGCTCTGTCTTTTCCGGCGGCCTCAGCCCGGCGGCCAGGTCATATCCCGGCCCGCCAGCACATGGAAGTGGAGGTGGGGCACCGACTGCCCCGCCTGGGGCCCGCAGTTGGACACCACCCGGAAATCGGTGACGCCCAGCTCCCTCGTCACCTTGGCAATGGCCTCGAAGCAGTGTTTCACCGCCAGGGAATTGCTCTCATTGATTTCTCCGCAGGAGCCGATGTGGGCCTTGGGGATGACCAGGAAATGGACGGGGGCCTGGGGGTCGATGTCATAAAAGGCGTAGCAGAAATTGTCTTCATACACCTTGTTGGAGGGGATCTCCCCCCTGATGATTTTGCAGAACAGGCAGTTGGGGTCGTAATTCAGCACATCGAACATGGGTCAGCCTCCTTTTATTGTTCGCTTCATCACTGGTTGGGAACGACGGCAAAGAACTCCAGCGAGCCCTCACTGTTGTTGATGAGGGAGTGACCGTGGCCCTTGGGGCAGTAGTGGCAGTCCCCTGCCTTCAGCCGCTCCTCCCCATCGTCGTATTTCACCTTCCCCGTGCCGGCCAGAATATAGATGATCTCGCTGCTGGTCTCATGGGTGTGGTAGCCGATGGTGGAGCCGGGGGGCAGAACGCCGTGGAGGATGCGGTTGCGCTCATCCACCTGCATTTTGGCGTGAATCTCCCCCTCACCGTCCAGGAAGTGGGAAATCACGGCGGGCTCCATGGCGGAAAAATCAATGAGCATGGCGGGCGCTCCTTTCAATTATTTAAATTGGTTGACTTCCGGGTCGTAGGCGTACCCCGCCCCGGCCAGTCTTTCGGTCAGCTCCGCCCCGTCCGCGTCCAGCCCGTCGCACAGGGCGTCCAGGCTGGGGTACTGGTCTCGGAGCTTGGTGTTGATGAAACTCAGCAGAATATAGGGGTCCTGGGGCAGCATGGCGTCCTCCTTTTCCACAGTGAACACGGCCTCAGCAAACGCCTGGCCTTGTATGACCTCTGTCTCTTCCGGGCGCCGGGGGTTTTCCAGCCCCAGCACGTCGTAATACTCGTCGGGCCAGCTCAGCCCGGCGGGGTCAAAGGCCGCCTGCATGGCCTTGACCTTGTCGAACGGGTCGGCGGGGGCCAGCCCGAACGCCCCGGCGATGACGGCCAGGGCCGCGTCCTTTCGGACGAAATACTCCGCCATATCCCCCGACGCCCGGGCGGCGGCGTCCTCGGCTGCGAACTCCCGGAACCTGGCCTCGTCCATCCACCAGATCTGGGAGAGGGGGTTGGCGTCCTGGCAGAACAGCACGAAGGACAGGAACTCCCGGAAGTCGCTCCCCACGGGGAGGACGTACTTGCCCTCCTCCCCCATGGCCGGGTCCACGCAGAACACCCGCTCGTCCCCCGGCAGGAGGATGAAGTGGACGCCGTCACAGCCGATGCGGCCCACAAATTCCGCGTCCGCCGGGGTGCAGAAATAGGCGAAATCCTCCGCCCCGCTTTGGAGCAGCCCGATGGACTCAAAATCGATATCCAGAGCCCGAAAGCGCCTCAAATCGTCCCGTGTCATGGCTTACAGTCCCAGCTTCATGGCCACCACGTTGTCCACCATAGCCAGCGCGTTGTCCAGCATCAAAACATCTTTTCCTCCGCCCATGGCGGAGTCGGGCTTGCCGCCGCCGGAGCCGCCCGCGATGGCGCACACCTGCTTGATGATGTCCCCGGCCTTGACCCCCTGCTTCACCGCCTCCTTGCCGCAGGCGCACAGGAAAGTGATCTTGCCGTCGTTGACGCTGGCCAGCACCGCCACCACGTTGGCGTCCTTCTCCCGGAGCAGGTCGCCCATCTGGCGCAGGCGGGCGCCGTCCGCCTCGGGCACCGTGGCGGTGATCACCTTCAGGCTGCCCACCTCGTGGGCGCCGAACAGGATCCGGTCGGTCTCCCCGGCGGCCTCCCTGGCCTTGAACTTCTCCACCATCTGGTGGAGGCTCCTAAGCTCGCCCATGACGGCCTCCGCCTTCTCCCGCAGCTCGCCGGGCTTGGCCTTGAGCACCGCCGCCGCCTGGTTGATGCGCTCCTGCACCTCGCCGAAGAAGGACAGCGTCTCCCGTCCGGTGGTGGCCTCGATGCGGCGCACGCCGCTGGCCACGGAGAACTCGCTTTTGATGCGGAAGGCCCCGGCCATGGCGGTGTTGGGCAGATGGGTGCCGCCGCAGAACTCCACGGAGAAGCCCTCTCCCATGTCCACCACCCGGACGGTGTCGCCGTACTTCTCGCCAAACAGGGCGATGGCACCCTTTTTCTTGGCCTCCTCGATGGGCAGCTCCTCCACGTTGACGCTGCTGCCCATGAGGATCTGGTCGTTGACGATGGCGCTCACCCGGGCCAGCTCCTCCGGGGTCATGGCGTTGAAGTGGGTGAAATCGAAGCGCAGGCGGTCCGGCTCCACCAGGGAGCCCGCCTGGTGGACGTGGTCGCCCAGCACCTCCCGCAGGGCGGCATCCAGCAGATGGGTGGCGGAGTGGGCACGCATAATAGCCTTCCGGCGCTCCAGATTAATCTTGGCGCCCACGGTGTCTCCCACCTTCAATACGCCCCCGGTCATCTTCCCGTAGTGCATGTATTTTCCACCCTTGTTCTTCTGCACGTCGGTGACCTCAAACACCGCCTCCGTAAGCTGTAAGGGGTCGAAGGAGCCGTCTACCGTCATGTCCCCGTGGTCGGCCACCTGTCCGCCCATCTCAGCGTAGAAGGGGGTCCTGTCCAGCACCACAATGCCCTCCACGCCGGGCATCAGCTCCTCGGCCAGCTCGTTCTCCACCACCAGGGCCACCACCTTGGCAGTGATACCATCCTCTAACCTCTTTTCGTCTGCATCCGTCTCGATATAGCCCACAAACTTCGTCTCGGGCACGTCCTTGCCGAACTCCACCCCGGCCCAGCCCAGGTCGCCCAGGGCCTCCCGGGCCTTCCGGGCCCGCTGGCGCTGCTCCTCCATGAGCTTTTTGAACTCGTCCCCATCCAGCTCCATCCCCTGCTCCTGCACCATCTCCAGGGTCAGGTCCATGGGGAAGCCGTAGGTGTCGTACAGCTTGAAGGCGTCCGCGCCGGAGAAGATCTTTTCCCCCTTCTCCTTGTGGCCCGCCAGCATCTCGCTGAAGATCTTGATGCCCCCGTCGATGGTCTTGGCGAAGTTCTCCTCCTCCACCCGGATCACCTTGGTGATATAGTCCTGCCGCTCCCGCAGCTCGGGGTAGTGGCCCCCGTTCTCGTGGATGACGGTGTCGCACACCTGGTACAGGAAGGGCTCGTTGACCCCCAGCAGCTTGCCGTGGCGGGCGGCCCGGCGGAGCAGGCGGCGCAGCACATAGCCCCGGCCCTCGTTGGAGGGCAGCACGCCGTCGCAGATCATGAACACGGCGGAGCGGATGTGGTCGGTGATCACCCGGAGGGACACGTCCTTCTCCCTGGTCTCGCCGTAGTGGGCGTTGGTGATCTCGGACACCTTGTTGGTGATGTTCATCACCGTGTCCACGTCGAACAGGGAGCCCACCCCCTGGCACACGCAGGCCAGCCGCTCCAGGCCCATGCCGGTGTCGATGTTCTTCTGCTTCAGCTCGGTGTAGTGGTTGTCCCCGTCGTTGTCGAACTGGGAGAACACCACGTTCCACACCTCGATATACCGGTCGCAGTCACAGCCCACGGTGCAGCCGGGCTTGCCGCAGCCGTACTTCTCCCCCCGGTCGTAGTAGATCTCGGAGCAGGGGCCGCAGGGACCGGAGCCGTGCTCCCAGAAGTTGTCCTCCTTGCCGAACTTGAAGATCCGGTCGGCCGGAATGCCGATCTCCTCGTTCCAGATGCGGAACGCCTCGTCGTCGGCGGGGGTGGTCTCGTTCCCGGCGAACACGGAGGGGTACAGGCGGCTGGGGTCCAGCCCCACCCACTCGGGGGAGGTGAGGAACTCCCAGGCCCAGTGGATGGCCTCCTTTTTGAAGTAGTCGCCGAAGGAGAAATTGCCCAGCATCTCAAAATAGGTGCCGTGGCGGTCGGTGTGGCCGATGTTCTCGATGTCCCCGGTGCGGATGCACTTCTGGCAGGTGGTGACCCGGTGGCGGGGGGGCTCCTGCTCCCCAGTGAAGTAGGGCTTCATGGGGGCCATGCCCGAGTTGATGAGCAGCAGGGACGCGTCGTTCTGGGGGATCAGGGAGAAGCTGGGCAGGCGCAGGTGTTTCTTAGTCTCGAAGAATTTCAGGAACATCTCCCGCAGCTCGTTCAGGCCGTAGGGCTTGGGATCGTACATGGGAATTACCTCCAAGTATATAATAATTTTATTCGATCACTGCTTTGTAGTATTCTTTGCCGTCCTCCTCATAGGGAACGGCGTAAAACCGTTTGCCGATCAGTCCGCGCAGTCTTTTGATGTCCTCCAGATTGCCGGAACCAAACTCTTGGTAGCAGGTCCTCTCGCTGCGCTGATTCAGCTCCTCGAAAAAATCAGTGACAGAGACAAAAAACTCATCCAAGATATCCTCAAAGGGAACCTGCGTAATATCCTGGGGGCAACCGCCCTCCTCGCCGTAGCTGTCCGGCTCCATTTCAAATGTCAAGGAGGTGACGTAGATTTTCTCCCTCCCGTCAATCTCTTTGTAAGGGTTTGGACCCAGATAAATACCCTCCTCCACCTTCTCAAAAGCAGGATCGCTGTACTTTTCTGGGGTGTAGCTTTGAAAATTTTTCATCGTATCTTTTCCCCCCTCTCACAACAAAACCGCCCCCAGCCAAAGCCAGGGGCGGAAAATCCGCGGTACCACCCTGATTTACGCCGAAGCGGCGCATCTCATTGCGTCCTTAACGCGGACACACGTCCCGGTCGTCCCGGGAGCGCTCAGGAGCGGCCCGTCCAACCACCTGACGCGAGGGCTTTCACTCTCCCCTCTCGCTTTGGCGCGGCGGCTTGGACTTGACTTCGTCACAGCGGGTTTATTTTATCATATTTCCGCCGCTTGTCAATATAAAAACACAAAAAAGCCCCCGCCGGCAGCTCCGGCGGGGGCCGAAATGGTTCGCGCGGAATTAGAAGTCCACCTCAGTGTCGTAGTAGCAGCACTTGAGCAGCTTCTCCATCTCCTCCACGGAGGGCTGGCGGGGGTTGGAGCCGGTGCAGGCGTCGCCCAGGGCGTTGACCGCGATGTCGTGGAGCCGCTCCAGGAACACCTCCTCAGGGACAAAGCCCTGGTCGCAGGGGTAGCTGTCCGGGCCGTACTTACCGATGCAGTGGGGGATGTTCAGATCGTCGTTCATCTTGCGCAGGTAGGCGATGAACAGCTTCACCTTCTCCTCCACGGTGTCCCCGCCCAGGCCCATGAAGTCGGCGATGTGGCCGTACCGCTGGGCGGCGGTCTCGTCCTTGGCGTTGAAGGCGATGACCTTGGGCAGGTACATGGCGTTGGCCGCGCCATGGATGATGTGGGCGCCGTAGTCGGCGAAGGCCGCGCCGGTCTTATGGGCCATGGAGTGGACAATGCCCAGCAGGGCGTTGGAGAAGGCCATTCCGGCCAGGCACTGGGCGTTGTGCATGGCGTCCCGCTTGGCCATGTCGCCGTTGTAGGAGTCCACCAGGTCGTTCTGGATCATCCTGATGGCGTGGAGGGCCAGGGGGTCGGTGTAGTCGCAGTTGGCGGTGGACACATAGGCCTCGACGGCGTGGGTGATGGCGTCCATGCCGGTGTGGGCCACCAGCTTCTTGGGCATGGTCTCGGCCAGCTCCGGGTCCACGATGGCCACGTCGGGGGTGATCTCAAAGTCGGCGATGGGGTACTTGATCCCCTTCTGGTAGTCGGTGATGATGGAGAAGGCGGTCACCTCGGTGGCGGTGCCGGAGGTGGAGGAGATGGCGCAGAAGCGGGCCTTCTTCCGCAGGGCGGGGATGCCAAACACCTTGCACATCTCCTCGAAGGTGATGTCGGGGTACTCGTACTTGATCCACATGGCCTTGGCCGCGTCGATGGGGGAGCCGCCGCCCATGGCTATGATCCAGTCAGGCTGGAACTTCAGCATGGCGTCCGCGCCCTTCATCACGGTCTCCACGGAGGGGTCGGGCTCGATGCCCTCGAACAGCTCCACCTCCATGCCGGCCTCCTTCAGATATTCCACAGCCCGATCCAGGAAACCGAACTTCTTCATGGAGCCGCCGCCCACACAGATCATCGCCCGCTTGCCGTCAAAGGACTTCAGCGCCTCCAGCGCGCCCTTGCCGTGGTACAGGTCCCGGGGAAGAGTAAAACGTGCCATATGTATTACCTCCATTTATATTTGGGCAATGTTGTCCGCCCAAACTCTGTTAACATTTTAACATAGCCTGCCCCAAATTGCAAGAGGTCCGGGGCCATTTCACAAAATATTTCCCTGCCCGGCGGCCCGCTTGACTCACCGCAGAATGTAGCAGTTGTTCTCCTGCCGAAGGCGAAACCCGGTGTCCAGATAGAGCCGCAGGGCGCTCTCGTTGTCCGCGTCCACCACCAGCTCCAGCCGCTCCGCGCCAAACTGGGAAAAGGCCTGTTGCGCCAAATGGTGCAGCACGGTCCGGCCATAGCCCCGCCGCCTGGCCCCCTCCCGGACGCCCAGCATCTCCGCCGCGGCCTGCCCGCCGCCCTGGAGCTTCAGCACTCCGTAGGCCGCCAGCCCCGCCCCGTCTGAGATCACATACACAAACCTCGTCCTTCCCAGGTCCGCCAGAATGTCCCGCCCGGAGGCGTAGGCGCCGGGGAACACGCTGTCGTAGAGGGCGGCAAAGGCGTCCCGCTCCTCCTCCCGGACGGGCCTGGGCTCCGCCCCCGGAGGGGGGCATGCCTCCCAGCCTTCCCGGTCCAGGCGGAGGATATACTCGTTCACCTGCCGCTGAGCCCCCGCGCTGCGCAGGAAATTGCGGCAGTCCCCGTTCTCCTTGGGGAAAAAGAAGGTGCAGGCCATCCCCGGCCCCAGCCGTTCCCGCGCGGCGTCCACCAGCTCCGCCGCAAGTTCCCCGTAGCGTTCCCCCCGGGCGTCCAGCAGCAGGGAGCAGTCGGCGTTTCCCTTCTCCCTGTCCGGGAAGCAGCTGATCAGCCCCAGCGGCCTCCCGCCCTCCCAGCAGGCAAAGCCGCTGTCCATGGTCTCCTCAAAATCCCGCCGGATGTCCGCCGCCTTCGCGCAGCAGAAGGAGGAGCCGCTCTCCCGCCTCCCGTTCAGCCGCTGGGCCAAAAGGGAGAGCTCCTCCAGCTCTCCGGCGGCAAAGGGCCTCACTGTCCTGCCCATCCGATCACCTCCTTATTTAGAACCTGTATTCACAACCTCAATTCACCATCTGACCGGGCCTTTTCCTGTCATGCGGCATTGTCTCAGCTCCGCCCTATTGTAGCACCGCCCACCGCCCGTGACAAGGGGCAAGTTCCCTAGGAACAGTCTGCGCAGAGGCTCCTTAGAGCCTGTTTAAAATCTCTCAAAACGCCATTTGCCGGAGCTTTTCCCGCCATGCTTCGTTGGGATTTCTTGAAATAAACACAATTATTCCTGCAAAATCCCGCCTCGCCTGACGAGAAAATCTCTCGTCAGCCGGCATTCTTCGAGATATTAAACAGGCTCTTAAGAGAATCTTTCAAATTTCCCCGCTTGCTTCTTAACCCTTTTTTGCTATACTCTCTGTACCGACACAGATAGTACAGTCCAGAAGCGCGGAGCCGTCGTGAGCAGCGCGGATGGAACGCAGCGAAAGCGACCGAGCGGCGATGTTTGCCGGTGGCAAACGTTCATCGCCGACCGAGCCGAAGGCGAGAACCTGACCGCTTCGCAGCGTGACAGCGCGCGGCGGAGCCGTGAGCCCCAATCTTTTAGGAGGTAATCCATATGCCCATTCTCGAAGTCAATCATGTGAAAAAAGTCTACTCCACCCGCTTCGGCGGCCAGAAGGTGGAGGCCCTGGCCGATGTCTCCTTTGACGTGGAACAGGGGGAGTACGTGGCCATCATGGGCGAGTCCGGCTCAGGCAAGACCACCCTGCTGAACATCCTGGCGGCCCTGGACCAGCCCACCGCCGGGTCGGTGCTGCTGGCGGGCCGGGACCTCACCGCGGTGAAGGAGAAGGCGCTGGCCTCCTTCCGCCGGGACAACCTGGGCTTTGTGTTCCAGGACTTCAACCTGCTGGACACCTTCTCCCTGCGGGACAACATCCTCCTCCCCCTGGTGCTGGCGGGAAAAAAGTACCCGGAGATGAAGCGCCGCCTCACCCCCCTGGCCCAGACCTTGGGCATCGAGCCCCTGCTGGACAAATACCCCTATGAGGTGTCCGGCGGGCAGAAGCAGCGGTGCGCCGTGGCCCGGGCCCTCATCACCCAGCCCCAGATCGTCCTGGCCGACGAGCCCACCGGCGCGCTGGACTCCCGGGCGGCGGACGGCCTGATGGACCTGTTCACCAAGATCAACGCTACCGGCCAGACGGTGCTCATGGTCACCCACTCCACCGCCGCCGCCAGCCGGGCGGGCCGGGTGCTGTTCATCCGGGACGGCCGGGTGTACCACCAGCTCTACCGGGAGAACCGCACCGACGGCCAGATGTACCGGCTCATCACCGAGACCCTCACCCGGCTCACCGACGGAGGTGAGAAGCGTGCGTAACGGCCTCTATCCCAAGCTGGCCGCCCAGGGGATGCGGCAGAACCGCCGGTTTTTCGTCCCCTACCTGCTGGCCCTGGCGGGGCTCACCGCCGCCTTCTACGTCATGTCCGCCCTGTGCGCCGACCCCGGCGTGCTGAATATGCGGGGGTTTGCCTATGTCCAGGTCATGATGACCATCGGCATGTTCGTGGCGGGCATCCTGTCCGCCGTGCTGCTGCTGTACATCAACAGCTTTCTGATGAAGCAGCGGAAAAAGGAGCTGGGCCTGTACAACATTCTGGGCATGGGCAAGGGGAACATCGCATGGATCCAGTGCTGGGAGAGCCTGTTTACCGCCGTCCTGGGCATCGGGGGCGGACTGGTGCTGGGAATCGCCTTCCACAAGCTGTCCACCATCGCCCTGGTCCGGCTGCTGCAATTCTCCATCCCCTTCCACTCCTCCCTCTCCCTGCCCGCCATGGTCACCACCGCCATGTTTTTCGGGGCTCTGCTGGGGGCGGCACTGCTGCTCAACCTGTTCCGGGTTCGGGTGTCCAACCCTATTGAGCTGCTCCGCGGCGGCAGCGTGGGGGAGAAGGAGCCCAAAACCCGCTGGCTGATGGCGGTGATCGGGGCGCTGTGCCTGGGGGCGGGCTACTTCATCGCCGTCACCACCAAGGACCCCGCCCTTGCCATGGCCTTCTACTTCCTGGCGGTAATTCTGGTCATCATCGGTACCTACTGCCTGTTCACCGCCGGGAGCATCGCCCTGCTGAAAATCCTGCGGAAAAACAGGGGCTTCTACTACCAGACCGGCCACTTCATCGGCATATCCGGGATGCTCTACCGGATGAAGCGCAACGCCGTGGGGCTGGCCAATATCTGCATTCTGTCCACCATGGTGATGGTGATGCTCTCGGGCACCCTGGCCCTCTACCTGGGGCAGGGGGAGCTCATCGCCGCCCAGTACCCCGCCAGCCTGAACATGAGCATTCGGTTTGACCCCGCCCAGGGACAAAATCCCAACCTGGAGGGCGCGGCGGCGCTGGCTCAGCGATTTGCGGACGAACACGATGTCCCCGTCACCAGCCTGCGGGTGGGTCAATATATGCAAGTGGGTGTCACCGAGATTCAGGGGGACGAGTTTCCCGGAGCCAAGCCTGGTTATCTCACCTCCACCAGCAACGATAACACCGCTAACCGCACCCTTTTTGTCCTCACTGCGGCCGACTATGCGGGGCTGTCAGGACAGCCCGCCCCTCTCCTCTCCTCCGGTGAGCTGGCGGTATGCGGTGCGGGACCAGCCCCTGGACCGTTGACCTTCTTCTACTACGCCGACTTGGATACTACCCTGTCTTCTTTCACTATTACCCAGGCCCTGCCCGCCCTATCCATGTTCTCTGTCACCGCCAACATGACCGAGCCGGTCTGCCTGGTGACGGCAGATGAGGCCGACCGTGCCGCTCTGTGGGATTTTGTGGGACATGAGTTTACCCGTTCCTATACCTTGGTACTGGCGGAGCTGGACTGCTCCAATGAGGCGGAGCTGGCGCTGGTGGACGCTTGGTCGGACGCCGTCATCACAGACGAACACTTCTTTGACGGCACCGGGAGCTGGGAATCCTGGCGGGTGGACAGCCGCGCCGAGATGTCGGTGGACGGCTATTCCATGGCGGGCGGCTTCCTCTTCCTGGGCATCATCCTGGGGGTGATCTTCCTCATGGCCACGGTGCTCATCATCTACTACAAGCAGGTGTCCGAGGGCTACGAGGACCAGGGCCGCTTTGAGATCATGCGCAAGGTGGGCCTGAGCCAGCGGGAGGTGCGCTCCTCCATCCGCAGCCAGGTGCTCACCGTGTTCTTCCTGCCCATCGCGGTGGCCGCCGTCCACATCCTGTTCGACTTCAACCTGGTGGCCCGCATGCTCACCATGTTCGGCGTGCGCAACGTGATGACGGTGGCCCTGTGCACCGGGGGGACCCTGCTGGCCTTCCTGGCGGTGTACGCTCTGGTGTACCTGCTCACCGCCCGCACCTACTACAAAATTGTCCGCTGAGCCCGGGTCCCTCTTCCAAACGCCCCCAAATGTCCGCCTATGGCGTACCATTCGCGATAGGCGGACATTTTCCGCCTTTTTCCCGGTTTGCTCTTGACGGGCCCATATCCTCGTGCTATGCTGGGATTTACGCGCATCCCATCACACTGAAGCGAGGAATGTAATCATGTCCATTTTCAAGGGCCATCCGGGCCGGCAGAACCCGTCGCTGACTGAGGGCCCCATCATCCCGGGCATCCTCTCCTTTGCCCTGCCGCTGTTTTTGGGCCAGCTGCTTCAGCAGCTCTACAACATGGCGGACGCCTGGGTGCTGGGCAACTTCGCCGACAACGGCGCCTTTGCCGCCGTCAGCTCCGGCGGCAGCCTCACCTTCCTGGTCATCGGCTTTTTCAACGGCATCGCCATCGGCGGCGGCGTCATCATCTCCCGGTACTTCGGCGCCAAGGACGAGGAAAATGTGGTTCGGGCCATTCACACCAACTTTCTCTTCGGCATCATCGCCTCGGTGCTGTCCACGGTGGTGGGCCTGCTGCTGGTGCCCCAGCTGCTCCAGATCATGAACACCCCGGAGTCGGTGCTCCCCTACTCCCTGACCTATTTCCGCATCTACTTCGGCGGGGTGTTCACCGTCATCCTCTACAACATCTGCATGGCCATCATGCGCTCCCTGGGGGACAGCCTCCACCCCCTGTACTACCTCATCCTCTCCTCCATCCTGAACATGGCGCTGGACCTGCTGTTTGTGGCCGGGTTCCACTGGGGCGTGGCGGGGGCGGCCGTCGCCACCGTTCTCACCCAGGGGATCAGCTTCCTGCTGTGCCTGTGGCGGATGTGCCATCTGAAGGATTACACCCGGCTGGATTTCCGCAAGCTGCGCTTCTATCCCAGCATCCTCTCCCAGGTGGTCCGCCAGGGCCTGCCCACCGGCGTGCAGAACGCGGTCATCAGCGTGGGCAATCTGGTGGTGCAGAGCAACATCAACTCCTTCGGCGAGTTCGCCATGTCCGGCCACGGGGCCTACGCCAAGATCGAGGGGCTGGTCTTCCTGCCCATCACGGCCATGTCCATGTCCCTGCCCACCTTCATCAGCCAGAACCTGGGGGCGCGGCAGTACGACCGGGCCAAAAAGGGCGCGCTGTTCGGCATACTATCCAGCATGGCGCTGGCGGAGATCGTCGGGGTGATCTTCCTCTTTGCCGCCCCTCCCGCCCTGCGCTTTTTCGTGGATGAGCCCCAGGCCATCCAGTTCGGCGCCATCCAGGCCCGGGTGGTGGCCCCCTTCTTCTGCCTGCTGGCCTTCTCCCACTGCTCCGCCGGCGTGCTGCGGGGGTGCGGCAAGTCCTTTGTGCCCATGGTCACCATGCTGGCCTTCTGGTGCTGCGTCCGAGTGACCTATGTCACCCTGGCCACCCAGGTGTTCCCCGTGTTTCAGACCATCTCCTGGGCCTATCCCCTCACCTGGTCCCTCAGCTCGGTGGTGTTCCTGCTGTTCCTGCTGAAATCGGACTGGCTCCACGCCTTTGACATCGGAAAAGAACACCTGTAGCGCAAGGCGGCGGCCCAAAACGGGCCGCCGCTTTTTTTGAACGCCTCCCTCTTTTCCCTCATAGAATGGGGGCAAAGGAGGGCAAATCATGAAAAACACCTGTCTGCTCAGTGAGGACTCCAAAACCTACTTATGCTGCTTTTACCAGATTCTGGACGAAATGATCCAGAGCATGACCACCGCCGGCCTCACCCAAAGCATCTCCCACAACTTCATCGTCCAGATGATCCCCCACCGCCGGGCCGCCATCCAGATGTCCCAAAACATCCTGCGCTTTCACCCCAGCCAGCCCGTCCAGCGCTTCGCCCAGCGCGTCATTGACCAGCAGACCCGGGAGATTGCCCAGATGGAGGCCGCCCTGCCCGCCGGCAGCCAGCTGGCCAACCCCACCGCCGACCTGCGCCTGTGCCAGCGTCGGATGGACCTCATCTACCGGGAGATGTACGCCAAAATGGGCTCCGCACCGGAAAACAACGCCAGAGCCGCCGTCTTTCTGCAACAGATGATCCCACACCACCAGGGGGCCGTCCGCATGGCGGAAAACGCGCTGAAATATGACGTCTGCACCGAGCTGGTCCCCCTCCTGCGCGCCATCGCCGTCCGGCAGCGGCAGGACATCGCCCAAATGCGCTCCCTCCTGCGCGCCTCCCGGTGCCAGGGATAACGGCTTGCTTTTTTCCTCCATTTCTGTTATACTGATTGCTCACGGCCAGCGCCGCTATGAATGGCCGTCAGAGAAAGGAAGTGACGCCCATGTGGGCCGAACGCAGCGTATTTTATCAGATCTATCCCCTGGGCTTCTGCGGAGCCCCCCGGGACAACGACGGCGCCCCGGCCAGCCGCATCGGCAAGATCGGGGACTGGGCGGAGCACATCCAAAAGCTGGGCGCGGACGCGCTCTACCTGTGCCCCATCTTCGAGAGCGACCGCCACGGGTACGACACCCGAGACTACCGGAAAATTGACTGCCGCCTGGGCACCAACCAGGAGTTCGCCCAGGTGTGCAAAACCCTCCACGCCCACGGCATCCGGGTGGTGCTGGACGGGGTGTTCAACCACGTGGGCCGGGGCTTCTGGGCCTTCCGGGACGTGCAGGAGAAAAAGTGGGATTCCCCCTATAAGGACTGGTTCCACATCAGCTTCGACGGCAATTCCAACTACAACGACGGCTTCTGGTACGAGGGCTGGGAGGGCCACTTCGAGCTGGTGAAGCTCAACCTCCGCAACCCCGCGGTGGTGGACTACCTGCTGGACACAGTGAAGTTCTGGGTGGACGAGTTCGATATTGACGGGCTGCGGCTGGATGTGGCATATTGCCTGGACAAGGACTTCCTGCGCCGCCTGCGCGCCTTCTGCGACGGGCTGAAGCCGGAATTCTTCCTGGTGGGCGAGACCCTCCACGGGGATTACAACCAGTGGGTCAACGGCGAGATGCTCCACTCCTGCACCAATTACGAGTGCTACAAGGGGCTGTACTCCAGCTTCAACTCCATGAACCTGTTTGAGATCGTCCACTCCCTCAAGCGGCAGTTCGGCCCGGAGCAGTGGACGCTGTACAAGGGAAAGCACCTACTGTGCTTCGCCGACAACCACGACGTCACCCGTGTGGCGTCCATCCTCCAGAACCCGGCCCACCTGCCCCTGCTGTACGGGGTGCTGTTCGGCATGCCCGGCATCCCCTGCCTGTACTACGGCAGCGAGTGGGGGGCTCTGGGCGACAAGGCCCACGGGGACGACGGCCTGCGGCCCTGCTTCGGCGGGCCGGAGTGGACCGATCTCACCGATACCATCGCCGCCATGGCAAAGGCCCACAGGGAGAGCGAGGCCCTGTGCTGGGGCGATTTCACGGACCTGGTGCTCACCAACAAGCAGGCCATTTTCCAGCGCCGCACGGATAATGAGCGGGTGCTGGTGGCGGTGAACGCCGACAGCCAGCCCTACACCGCCCACTTCGACGCCGGGTGCGGCCAGGCGGTGGACCTGCTCACCGGCCAGACCCACGACTTCGGCGGCGGCAGCGAGCTGCCCCCCTACAGCGTGGCCTATTGGAAATGTGAGCGATAACCTGCATCAGACGGCAAAACGGCCCGGAAGCCTCGCTTCCGGGCCGTTTCTCATTCCTTCGGATGGCAGATTCCCCGGGACGGGCACCCGGCGCAACCACAGCCGCACCCGCCCTTCCCCGCCTTTCTGGCCCGGCGCATGGCCAGCGCGGCCCCGCTCAAAACGGCCGCCACCACGGCCAGCACCAGGATGGTGCCCCCGTTTTCCGCAAGAAAGCTCCACATGGCTCACACACCCCCTGCGCCGGCGGAGACGGGCTTGGGCGCGGGGCGGAGCAGCAGGTACAGCAGCCCCGCCAGCAGGGCCAGCGCCGCTACAGTGAAGGGGCCGAAGTCCGCCGCACCCGCCAGCACCCCGCCCAGCTGGTACACAATCAGGGAGATCACATAGGCAAAGCCGCACATATACCCGATGGCCGCCCAGGTCCATTGGGCGCTGTTCATCTCCCGCCGGATGGCCCCGATGGCGGCAAAGCAGGGGGCGCACAGCAGGTTGAAGATCATGAAGGCGTAGGCCGACGGGCCGTTGAACACCCCGGCCAAATTCACATACAGGTTCCCCGGATACAGCACCTGGAGGGTGGCCACCACCTCCTCCTTGGCGATGAGCCCCGTCAGGGTGGCCACGGCGGTCTGCCAGCTCCCAAAGCCCAGCGGCACAAACACCACCGCCACCATGCGGCCCACGGTGGCCAGCAGGGAGAAATCACTGTCCGACACCAGGCCGAAGGTCCCCCCCTCAAAGCCGAAGCTCTGGAGGAACCACAGCACCACGGTGGACAGCAGGATCACCGTCCCCGCCCGCTTGACAAAGGACCAGCCCCGGTCCCCGGTGGTGCGCAGCACATTGGCGGCGGAGGGCAGGTGGTAGGCGGGCAGCTCCATGACAAAGGGGGCGGGCTCGCCGGAGAACGCCTTAAACTTTTTCAGCATCAGCCCGGAGACCACCACCGCCCCCACGCCGATGAAGTAGGCGGACACCGCCACCCACACCGACTTGCCGAACAGCGCCCCGGCAAACAGGCCAATAATGGGCATTTTCGCGCTGCACGGGATAAAGCAGGTGGTCATAATGGTCATCTTTCGGTCCCGGTCCTGGTCGATGGTGCGGGCGGCCATCACCCCCGGCACGCTGCACCCCGTGGCCACCAGCAGGGGGATAAAGGACTTGCCCGACAGCCCGAACCGCCGGAACAGCCGGTCCATGATGAAGGCCACCCGGGACATATAGCCCACGTCCTCCAGGAGGGCCAGCAGCAGGAACAGCACCAGCATCTGGGGCACAAAGCCCAGCACCGACCCCACGCCCCCCACGATGCCGTCCAGCACCAGGGACTTCACCACGTCATTGCAGCGGACGGAGTCCAGCGCCGCCTCAATGACCACCGGCAGGCCGGGCACCCACGCGCCGTAATCCCGGGGGGCGGGCTCCTCCACGGCCAGCGCCGCCCGGTAGGCCTCCTCCGTGGCCGCCAGGGTGATCACCTCGCTGCTGTCCGCGTCGTAGAGGTAGGCCTCGCCCTCCCCCGCCTCATAGGCGGTGATGACGGCCTCCGCCTCCTCAAAGGCCCGGTGGGCCTCCTCCCAGGCCTCCGTGTCGGCGGTGAAGGGAACGAACCAGCCGTCGCCGAACAGGCCGTCGTTGGCCCAGTCGGTAAGCCGCGCCCCCACGGACACGGGCCAGGGCCCCATGGCGATGGCGTAGATGAGGAACATCACCGCCACAAAGATGGGCAGGGCCAGAACCCGGCTGGTGACCACCTGGTCGATCCGGTCCGAGAGGGTGGCGGCGTGCTTGGGGGACTTTTTCACCACCGCCCTGGCCACCACCCCGCCGATGTAGTCGTACCGCTGGTTGGTGATGATGGACTCCGCATCGTCGTCCAGCTCCCGCTCACAGTCGGCGATGTGCTCCTCCAGATGGGCCCGGAGCCCGCCGTCGATACCCAGCTCCTCCATCACCTTCTCATCCCGCTCAAACACCTTGATGGAGTACCAGCGCAGGTGCTGCACGTCCACCCGATCCTGGATGGACTCCTCAATGTGGGCCAGGGCGTGCTCCACGCTGCCGGTGAACACATGTGGCAGCTCCCCCGCCTTGTGGGCCTGGGCCAGGGTGGTGGCCCGCTCCGCCGCGTCCAGCCCACCCTCATTTTTCAGCGCGGAGATCTCCACCACCTGGCAGCCCAGGGCCTTCCCCAGCCGCTCCAGGTCGATCTTGTCTCCGTTTTTCCGCACCAGGTCGATCATGTTCACCGCCACCACCACCGGCAGGCCCAGCTCAATGAGCTGGGTAGTGAGGTACAGGTTTCGCTCGATGTTGGTGCCGTCCACGATGTTCAGGATGGCGTCGGGCCGCTCCTTCACCAGATAGTTCCGGGCCACCACCTCCTCCATGGTGTAGGGAGATAGGGAGTAGATGCCCGGCAGGTCCTGGACGATCACGTCCGGGCGGCCCTTCAGCTTGCCCTCCTTCTTCTCCACGGTGACGCCGGGCCAGTTGCCCACATACTGGTTCGAGCCGGTGAGGGCGTTGAACAGCGTGGTCTTGCCGCAGTTCGGGTTGCCCGCCAGGGCAATCTTGACCTCCATCATCATCACAGCCTTTCTCAGTTAGTTCGCGCTAACTAACGGGTATAAAAAATCCTCCCAGGGTTTTCCATGCCGTCATCTCCAGGCGGCTGGGGCCGCTCCGGCCTTAGCCCGCGGCTCACGACGGCTCGGGCGCTTCTATGTTGTCACGCCTCGCCTGTTCGCAACGCGGTTCTAAGTCCTTTGACTCCGCAAATTGTCCTGCGCCGCCTCCGGCGGCTTCCTCCAATTCGCTCCGCTTCGGCCTTAGCCCGCGGCTCACGACGGCTCGGGCGCTTCTATTTCAATCATCTCCGCGTCCGCCTTGCGCAGGCTCAGCTCATAGCCCCGCACCGTCAGCTCCATGGGGTCGCCCAGCGGAGCCAGCTTGCGCACATAGATCTCCACCCCCTTGGTGATGCCCATGTCCATGATGCGGCGCTTCACCGCGCCCTCCCCATTGAGGCGGCGCACAATGGCGCTCTCCCCCACCTTCACATCCTTCAGCGTTCTCATATCCCAGTCCCTCCTCTCCAGGCGCTCTGCCGCGCACCCCCGCCGCAGGCCCTGCTTGCGGCGGTTAGAATGTGCTAACCTTATGGAGCGTTTGTAGTTTACCACAGCTAACCAATCCTGTCAAGGGGAAACTCCACTTTTTCACTGGGATTTTTCACATCCCTCAGCCCCTCAGCCCCCGCCACACGTTATACAGGCAGATCAGCACAATGACCCCCATCAGGGCGATGAACAGCCGCTCCACCAGACGGTTGTCCATCCGCTTGTTGAGTGCGCGGCCCACCACGCCGCCGCCCACGCCGCCGCCCACCATCACCAGCAGCACCGACCAGCGGAAGGGGGGCACCGTGTGGGTCAGCAGAGTGGTGAGCAGGCTGGCCAGCTGGCTGAACAGGATGATATACAGGCTGTTGGACGCGGCGGTCTTGGTGTCCATGCTGAAGAAGTAGTAGAGCACCACCAGATTGATGGGCCCCCCTCCAATGCCCAAAAAGCTGGACATGATCCCCAGCCCCAGCCCGATGGCGGCGCACACCCCGGGGGCGGTGACCCTGTGGGTGGGAATGCGGCTCTTATTCAGCGTGTACGCCAGGGTGCCCAGGGTGATGACCCCCAGACAGCCGGCCTGCACCGCCCCCACCACGCTCTGGGCAGACAGGGACTTCACCAGCTCAAACAGCTGCTTCCCCACCAGTCCGCCCAGCGCGGCGCCTATGGCCAGCGGGGTCCCCGTGCGCACATCCACCCCGCTGTCCCCCTTGGTCAGGGCGCGGGTCACCGAATAGCAGCTCATGGACAGCACCGTACAGCCGGACAAAAAGCTGATGGCGGACACCGTCTCCAGCCCCAGCATGTCCAGCACCGGCTTGATCACCACCCCGCCGCCGATCCCGCAGATGGCCCCCGCCACGCTGGCCAGAAGGCTCACCAAAAAAAAGATAATCATAAATTCCACTCCCTCTTGTTTTCTGGCCGCGGCCACCCTTGACACCGGGTTTTCCTCCCTGTATAATGGATAAAAAGAGATGATTTCTCCCTGTTTATTCGGAAATTTCTGGAGAGGCGGTGCGGAAATGCAATTTGAGCAGGGCAACAACCTGCCCCGGGTCAAGGTGACCAATCAGGCCTCCATCCTTCGCATGGTGTACCACTGCGGGCCCATCACCCGCGCGGATATCTCCAGCCGCCTGAACCTCACGCTGCCCACCATCACCACAAATATCAACAACATGATCTCCATGGGCCTGGTGCAGGAGCTGGATTCCTCCGAACCCCTGGACCACCGCCACGGCCGGCGCAGCCGCCTGCTGGACATCGTGCCCGGCGCCCGGCGGTTCATCGGCGTGGAGATGAAGGGGACGGACAGCGCCGTATGCCTCACCGACTACCGGGGGCAGGTGCTGGGCAGCCGCTGCGCCCCCGCCCCCAGCCGGGACTATGAGGAGAACCTGGACATGACCTGCGCCCTGGTCCGGCAGCTGCTGGAGGACTGCCGCCTCACCTTCGACGACGTGGACGGCCTGGGCTTCTGCGTCCCCGGCCTGGTGGACACCCACACCGGCGTTTTGAAGGTGCGCCCCAGCTTCAACTGGTACGACAAAAACGTCCTGCGGGACGTGCGGCGGCGGCTGAGCTTTCAGCGCCCCATCACGGTGGAGAACAATGCCTGCGCCCGGGCCTATGGCGCCTCCCTGTTCCAGCGGGAGCTGCTGAACAACGTCCCCACCTTTGCCTACCTGTTCATCCACGCGGGCATCGCCTGCCCGCTGATCCTCAACTCCGCCAGCGCCTTCGGCTCCATCGTGGGGGCGGGCGAGGTGGGCCACATGGTGATGGAGCCCAACGGACCCCAGTGCACCTGCGGCAACCACGGCTGCCTGGAGGCCATTTCCAGCAACCGGGCGGTGGTCGCCCGGTGCATGGACGCCCTGGCCCGGGGCGGCGCGCCCATCCTCCGCTCCCTGTGTCCCAAGGGGGAGGAGCCGTCCATGGCCTGCATCCTCCAGGCCCAGCAGGCGGGGGACACCGATGTGTGCGTCATCGTGGAGCGGGCGGTGTACACCCTGGGGGTGGCCATCGCCAACATCGACAACTTCACCTGTCCCCACACCATGCTCATCGAGGGGGAGCTGTTTCGCAGCCCGGACAACCGCAGGCTGCTGCTGGATGCGGCCAACCGCAACATCTGCAAGGTCACCCGCATCGACACCAGCTTCGTCTTTGTGGAGCCCGACCCCTTCAGCGGGGCCCGGGGGGCGGCGGCGGTGGCCATCTTCCACGACCTCCAATCGGCAGCGGAATAGCAGCTTTACGAGCCCGCCGCGGCACAGCCGCGGCGGGTCTTTCTCTGTGTTACCGTTCCAGCTGCCTGCCCCGGACGAACACCGTGTCCACCCGGTTCTCGCCGTCCAGCAGCACCAGGTCCCCGTCCTTGCCGTCGGCAATGGACCCCTTGCGGTCAAACACGCCGATGAGCCGGGCGGGGTTCTCGGTGAGCGCCGGCAGCAGCTCCTTCAGCGGCCTGCCGGTGAAGGCCAGCAGGTTGCGCAGCGCGGCGTCCTGGGTGAGGGTGCTCCCCGCCCGCACGCCGGTGGAGGCCAGCTTGGCGTCCCCGTCCTCCACCACCACCTCATTCACCCCCAGGTGGTATTTGCCGTCGGGCAGCCCGGCGGCCATGATGGAATCGGTGATGGCCACCACCCGGTCCAGCCCCTTGGTCTTGATGAGCAGGCGCACCACCCCCGGGTGGAGGTGCCTGCCGTCGCAGATCATCTCGCAGTACACGTCCGTCTCCAGCACCGCCCCCATGATGGCGGGCCGGTGCTGGTGGAGCAGTCCCATGGCGTTGAAGGTGTGGGTGGCCGCCGCCGCCCCCTGCTCAATGGCCTTCAGGGAGGTCTCATAGTCCGCCCCGGAGTGGCCGATGGCGGTGACAATGCCCAACTCCACGGCGGCGGGGATCATGTCCGCCACCCCCTCCACCTCCGGGGAGACGGTCAGGTAGCGGATGCCGCCCTCCGCCCGCTCCTGGTAGGCGCGCAGCAGCTCCGGATCCCCCTTCCGCAGCAGGTACTCCGGCATGGCCCCCTTGTACTCCGCGGCCAGGAAGGGGCCCTCCAGGTGGACGCCCAGCAGCTCCGCGGTGGGCTGCTCCCCCGCCCCGTGGGCCTTGAACTGGTCAATGCACCACTGGGTCTGCTCCACCGTGTCGGTGAGCACCGAGCACAGCCAGGAGGTGGTGCCGTTTCCGGCGAAAAAGCGGCTGATCTTCTCCAGGTCCTCCGCCGTGGCGCCGTTCACGTCCACCCCCACCGCGCCGTGGGTGTGCACGTCGATGAAGCCGGGGACCACCCGCTTTCCCGCGGCGTCCACCGCCCGGGCCCCCTGGGGGACGGGTGCCCCCGCCTCCAGCACCTGGAGCTTCCCCTGGGACAGCCTCAGGGTTTTTTCCTCAAACCGGCGGCCAATGTACACCTGGCCGTTGATGATATAGGTTTCTCCCATCTCGTCTCCCTCCCCGTTATTCCGGCAGGCTGGCCACAAACTCCGTGGTCCGGATCAGCGCGTCCGGGTGGGTCTGCATCAGGGTGGCCGGGAAGTGGGCGGACACCTCGCCGTAGGCCGTGTGGCGGAGCACCGCCCGGTGCCAGTCCCGGAATACCCCCAGGCGCACCTTGCGGGCGTTGAAGATCTCGTTCATTCCGATGGTGACGCACCACCGGGGCATGTCGTCGATGGCCCCGTTCAGGTCCCCGATGGCGTTGGCCGTCCGGGTCTCCCGGGAGATCTCCAGCACCCGGGTGTGGAGCTGCTTGAACTGCTCCGCCGTCAGCTCGTCCTGGGCCTCGTTGAAGGCCAGGTGGCCGTTGATGCCGATGCCGCCGAAGCAGATGTCCACCCCGCCCAGCTTCTCGATGGTCCGGGCCATGTTGTCCGGGTCGTTGGGGTCGGGAAATACCCGCTGGCTCTCGGGCATGACCAGCTCGGGGCGGATCTTGGTGTACACGGTCCGGTCCATAAAGCCCCGGAAGCTGAGCTTGTCCTCCTTGCCGATCCACTGCCTGTCGTCGGTGAGGTACTCGTCCATGTTGAGGAACCAGACGTTTTTCAGGCTGATGCTCTCGCCGTTGACAATGTCCACAAAATAGGGGTACTGCCCCACCGGGCCCACCGGGCAGATGAACACCGTGGTCTCCCCCCGGGCGTTGTGGTCCTTGATCTCCTCGGCCATCTCCCGGGCCATGGCCTGGAACACGGCGGCGTTGTCCGCCAGCACCTCAATGGGCACCCTGGGCGCGGCCAGCAACTGCTCCCGGTCAAAATAATAGTAGTCGTGACGCATGATTGCGCTCTCCTTTCAAAGCTCATCGGGGGAAAACCCCGTGTAATGTTGCGTGACCTCCAGCACCCGGTACCCGTCCAGCCAGGGTTGGAGCTCCGGCTCTCTCTCGCAGACCAGCTGCCGGAGCTCCCTCCAGGCGGAGGCCGCCCCCGCCGCGTCCCCCCGGGCCAGCCGGCCCAAAGCCCGGGCCAGCCGGCGCACATAGTCCCGGTGGCCGTCCAGCACCCTCCAGAAGGGGGTGGCCCAGCCCTCCGCTCCCCGGTGGGCGTCCAGCGTCGGCCCAAAGTCCAGGCACAGCTCCCGCACGGCCTCCATCCGGGCGGCCATGTCCCCGTCCTCCCGGGGCCCTTTGCCGTTGACATAGTCGGTGCTGCTCAGGCTGGACAGCCGGAACAGGTAGTCAGACACGGCGGGCCAGTCCTCCCCGTAGGCGGCGGAGAAGTACTCCTCCATCAGCTGGTTGACGTCCGCCTCCCGGTCCATGAGGGTGCGGCCCAGCACGTAGTTGGGGAAGAAGCTGGGCAGGCCCGCCCGCAGCTCCTGGCAGCTGACATAGCCGTTGAGCCCCAGCTCCCCCAGCCGCTTCACGTCCCCGCTGATGACCCGGGCCAGCTTCACGTAGCCGAAGTCGCCGTAGTGGGCCCGGCCCAGGGGGTAGTCATAGACAAAGCTGTCCCCCGCGAATTTCCCCTGCCAGCCCCGGAGAAAGGCCAAGTTCTCCTCCAGGCTGGTGGGCAGAACAATCCGGTTGCGCTCATAGGGCGGGATGGGGGGCAGCCCAGCTCCCACCTGATAAGACTGTTCAAAGGTGCGGCTGATTGGGGCGAACATGAGGACAAACCGCTCCGGGTGCTCCAGCTCCGCCCCCGCCGGGGGCCACAGCAGCTCCTGGTAGAGCAGAAACACGATCTTGGTGGGCAGACCCAACCTGGTCAGGCGGCGGTCAATCTCGCCCAGCAGCTCCATGTACTGGTCAGAGGGGGTGGTCCGGCGGCACCCCTCGCACTCGCACACGTTGTTGTATGCGTCCGCCAGCCAGACGTGGAGGTAGTCCACATTGGGGTGGTCCTTGGCGTACCCGGCCACCAGGGCGGCGAAGGCGTCCACCGCCTCCCCGTTGTGGAAGCACAGGTTGGTGTTGGCGGGGACGCCCTTCCACAGCCCCCGCGCACCCTCCACCTCAGCGGCCAGGGGGCGCTTGTCCTCCGCAAGCTCCGCGGAAACGGCGTCCCAGGACTGGGCCTCGCAACCCAGTGCCTCCCCGGTCCAGCCGTGGCCCACCTTGTGGAGCAGCAGGCCCCGACGGGCCATCTCCCCCTCCGCCTCCTCCATCCAGGCCAGGGCGTCCGCCCGGGTAAAGGGCTCCGGCGCCCGGAGGGGATTTTCCCGGTGCTCATACCACCGGGCGTAGAAGATATAGGGCGATTTAAATTGCAGAAAAAAGCTATTGTACCCCGCCTTGGGCAGCCAGTCAATGAAATCCAGCACATTCTCCCGGCTGTCCGCCCCCTCGATGCACACCCCCCGGTGGTAAAAGGACGCCCGGTGCTGGTAGCGCAGGGCCAGCTCCCGCCGGGAGACAGCGGGCACCACCTCGCAGCCCCTGACGGGGGCCAGAAACCGGCACCCCAGCCGCCGCAGGCAGTCGTACACCCCCAGCAGCACCGAGCGGGCGCAGTTCCCCACGATGGACCCCCCCGCCTCACCCAGCTCCACGGCAAACCGGTCGGGCAGGCCGGGCTCATGGTCGGGGCAGACCTCCAGGCGGAGGGTGAGCTCCCCCTCCTCCCCCGCCAGCATCCGGCCCAGATAGGCGGACAGCTCAGACGCGGCAAAGGCCACGGGCTGGGGCGGCGCCGGGGGGCAGATGGTCTTGATGTTCACGTGCGCTCCTCCTCTCCGCCCCGCAGGGCGGCAAAAACGGACCCTATGGAACAGACTCGCTCCGTCCCATAGGGTCCGTTCCTATGCGGTGTTATGTGTGTGTCAGACCGGGCTTACTTCAGCGCCTCCGACATGATATCGAACAGGACGAAGTCGCCCACGTCCTCCTTGGCCTCCTCGGGCTTGATGTTCTCGCTCTGGACCATGTCGTTCTGCATCCCCTCATAGTAGCCCTTGATGGTGCCGTCGGACAGGCCGGAGGTGATGTCGGCGATGCTGAACCAGTGGGCGTCGCCCAGCTGGAGCTGATTGGACTCCAGGCTGGTCTTGGTCTCGTCGGCGCAGTACTGAGCCACGGTGTCATAGTTCTCCTCCTTGGAGCCCCAGTCCATGCCCTTGAACAGGGCGCGGGTGAAGCGCACCAGGATGTCGTGGTTCTCCTCGGCGTACTTGGGCAGGCAGATCCAGCTGGAGATGTTGGTAGAGCCGTCGGCAAACTCGATCTCGTAGGAGCCCTCCACCTGCTGGAGGATCTGGCCGGAGTAGGGGTTCCAGCAGATGGCGGCGTCGATGTCGTCGGACACGGCGGCGGGCACGATGTTGTCGATGCTCAGCGACATGGCGGTCACGTCGTCGGTGGTCAGGCCGGCCACCTTCAGGGCGTTATTGAAGGTGGACTCGGAGGAGGAGCCAGCGTTGTAGGCGATCTTCTTGCCCTTCAGGTCCTCCACGGACTGGATGCCGCTGTCGGGCATGCACACTACCTTGTCCACGGTGTGGACGGAGCTGGGGGCAAAGATGACGGCGTTGCCCAGGATGCACAGGCGGTGGGCGCCCTTGCCGATGTAGGCCAGGTCGATGGAGCCGCCCTCCATAGCTGCGATTTCAGAGGGGCCGTCGTTAAAAGGCGTCAGCTCAATGGTGATGCCCTCCTCCTCGAAGAAGCCCTGGTTGATGGTGGACAGCACGCCCCAGAGGGAGGCGTAGTTGGCCATGTAGCCGATGCGCAGGGTGATGGGCTCGGGCTTGTTGTCCTCGGGCTCCGTGGACTCGGCGGGGGCCGCGGACTGGGTCACCTCCTTGGACTCGGCGGGGGCTTTGGACTCGGCGGGCTTGTCGCCGCCGCAGGCCATGAGGGACATCATCATGACCAGCGCCAGCAGCAGAGCGGTGAACTTCTTCATTTCATTTTCCTCCTTAATTTGTTTGGGCTTGCCTGTATCTCAGCCGCCGCGCAGGCGGTCAGGCACAACTGTGAATACACGTTCTTACTTGCGGACCTCCAGGTACTCCTGGTACACCTCGTTCCAGATCTCCGCCTTCAGCTCCATGAAGTGGGGATCGCTCTTGGTGGCCTGGTCCCGGGGATAGGGTATGTCGATGTCTACCACCCGCTTGATGCGCCCGGGCCGGGCGGACATAATCACTACCCGCTGGGCCAGCAGCACCGCCTCGTCCACGTCGTGGGTGATGAAGAAGCAGGTCTTTTTCTCCTCCTCCCAGGTCTTGAGCAGCTCGGTCTGGAGCTGGGCCCGGGTCTGGGCGTCCAGGGCGCCGAAGGGCTCGTCCATGAGCAGCACCTCGGGGTTGTTGGCGTAGGCCCGGGCGATGGCCACCCGCTGCTTCATGCCGCCGGACAGCTCCTTGGGGAAGGAGTTCTCAAAGTCCTCCAGCCCCACCATCTTGATGTACTTGCGGGCGATGGCCTCACACTCCGCCTTGGGGAGGCGCTTCATCTGGGGGCCGAACATGACGTTCTGGAGCACCGTCTGCCAGGGGAACAGGGCGTACTGCTGGAACACCACCCCTCGCCTCACATCGGTGCCGTGGATCGCCTCGCCGTCCAGGTAGCACTCACCGGAGCTGGCCTCATGGAGGCCGGCCAGAATATTCAGCAGGGTGGATTTGCCGCAGCCGGAGGGCCCCACCACGCAGACGAACTCGTTTTCCATGATGTCCAGGTTGACGCCGTTGAGGGCCACAGTGGTGCCGTGGTCGCCGTGGTACTCCTTCTTGACGTCCTTGATCTGGATTTTTACGCCTCTTCCCGCTTCTCCTGCCATGAGGTCAACCTCCCTTCAATGATGTCCACCAAGGTGTTCAGCAGTGTACCGATGATGCCGATGATGATAATGTAGCCCAGCATGGCGTCCGTCTCAAAGGTGCCCTTGAGGTTCATGATGCGCATGCCCAGGCCGGCCTGGGCGCCGGCGGACTCCGCCGCCAGCAGGGTGGTCAGCCCCGCGCTCAGGCCCAGCCGGACGGCGGTGAGGATGAAGGGCACCGTGGCGGGCAGGGTGATGCGGAAGAAAATGTCCACGTCGTTGGCACCCAGCACCCGGGCGGCCTTGACCAGGGTGTTGTCGATGTTGCGGATGCCGTGGAAGATGGTGATGCTCATGGTCATGAAGGTGCAGATCCAGATCAGCACCACGGCCGGGGTCCGGCCCACGCCCAGCAGCAGGACGATGAGGGGCGCATAGGCCAGGGCGGGGATGTTGCGGATGAAGTTGATCCAGGGCTCGATGATCTTACGCACCGGGGTGTACCAGGCCATGAGAAAGGCCATGGGCAGAGAGGTGACAAAGCCCAGGCCGAAGCCCATGGCCACGCAGATCATGCTGTTGGCGAAGTCGTCCCACAGCGCCTTGCGCTCCACCATGGTCTGGAGCCCGCCAAGGACGGAGGCCTTGCCGCCGATGGGGAAGATGAACGGGAAGCTGCGCCCGGTCTTTTCCCCGATGGACAGCAGGTACAGCACCAGCAGTGCCACGACCAGCGAGAGGAGCAGCCAGAGGCGGTTTACCATCCTGGTATGCCGCTCCGATTTCGTCAAGGGTCTTCTTGCCTGTTTTACCTTGCTCATACGACACCTTCCTTTACTCGTTTCTCATATTTCACGGGCCGTCAGCAGCCACAGCCGCCGCAGCCATTGGTGCCGTCGTAGGGCTGGTCCTTCATGCACAGATGGACCGCGCTCACCTTAAAGGTCTTGGGCAGGGCCAAAATATTCGGATTCGGCCCCACAAACTTCCTCTTGGCGTCGGCCAGCGCCTCCTCAAAGGTGGCCCGGGTCTTGAGCCCCATCCCCCGGGCGATGCCCGGCTCCTGGGCGCCCACGATGTAGATGGCGGCGGTATTCATCTCGGCAATGTGGCCGCAGCTCATCATGGAGAAGCCGTGGAAGGGGTGGAAGGCGTTGCAGAAACGGTACTTGCGGATGTACTCCTCATTGGTGGCGAAGTACTCGCCGTAGCGGTTCATATCCGGAAGGGTGTTCATGTAGTCGTGCTGGAACAGCTCGTACAGCTCCCGCAGGTAGGGCCAGCGCTCGTCGTGGAAGTAGCCGTTGCAGATGGACGAGCAGATGATCACGCAGTTGTCCTTCATCACCCGCTTGTGGCGGATCACCTGGGCGGACAGCGCCTGCATCATCTGGATGGGGTTGGTGCCCATGCCGTCGCCGTAGTGGAAGGCCTGGGGCATTCCGAACACCATCACGTCGTACTTCTTTTCCGCCCAGGGCACGTAGGTGCGCTTGTCGGCGATCTCCCAGGAGGCGGGCATCATCTCCTGGGCGCAGCCGGAGAACAGGGCGATCTGCCGGGAGTAGGTGTCCAGCACCGCGTCACAGCAGAAGAAGGGGTGGCCCATCTTCTCCTCCATCCACATGCCGATCTCGTCGAACTTGGTGCGCATCAGGTTTTTGCCGGACACGGGGGTGAAATCCGCCCGATGCATCACGTCGGGGACGTGGTGGCTGGCGATGCTCCGCCAGTGGGTGATGCCGGTGGCGCAGTGCTTGTAGCCCCCGGAGTAGCCGCCGTAGGGGTTGCCCTGGGTGTGGCCGATCAAAATGGGGATGTCGCAGTCGAACACGTACTTGTTCATCAGCACCGGGTCCCCCCGGCGGGTGGTCCCCAGGTCCACCATGTGGTCATAGTCCTCGCTGTCGTGGGAGTTGATCTGGTTGGTCCAATAGAACTCGTTGAACAATTCATCCCCCAGAATCTGCCTCATCTCCCCCACGGTGGCCCGGGGGTGCAGGCCGTTGGAGAACAGCAGCAGGATGTCTTTTTTCTCCACGCCCGCGGCGTACAGCTCGTCCAGGCAGGCCCGGATGGACACCTTGCGGTGGGACGTGGGCTGACAGCCCCCCTTGACGATGTCCGGGATGACAAACACCGCCGTCTTGCCCGGGCCCGCCAGCTCCCTGAGGGCGGGCATCCCGATGGGATTGCGGATGGACTCCAGGGTGGCGTTGTACAGGCTGTCCCAATCCTGGGGCAGGCAGGGCGGGTCGGCCACCGTCTCGCCGGGGATGAACACATCGGTGCTGTCGGGCAGGTCGGCGGCCATCAGGCCGTGGCCGTATTCAAACTCTAATTTCATGTGTGCCCTCCTTTGTTGTTCGTCCTTTTCTTTTCCAAAAGAAAGGGATCAAAAGAAAACTTTTGGGCGCGAAACCCCGTTTCGCTTCCTCTGTTCCTATTCGCCCAGATACAGGCGGATGATCTCCAGATATTCCTCCGGGTAGAAGCCAATCTCCCCCTGGAACCGGGTGAGGGCAATGAGGCCGCCGTCGATCTCCTCAATGGAGGCCAGCATGGCGGCATTGTCCGCCTTCAGCCCGCCGCCGTACACCACGTCCATCCCGCCGGTGCGCTCCTTGACGAAGCGGGCAATCTTGGTGATGTACTCCTTCCCCGCCGGGGTCTTGCCCGGGCCGATGGACCACACCGGCTCGTAGCCGATGACCACCCGGCTCTTGTCCACCCCATCCAGGCCCGCGTCCAGCTGCTCGCCCAGCACCTGCTCCCACTGGGGCTGCTCCTCGCTGGTCTCGCCGATGCAGTACAGCACCGTCAGCCCCGCCTCCTGGGCGCACTTGATCTCCTGATTCAGCAGGCGGTTGACGGCGCTCATGTCCGTGACGCCAGCCTCGGCCAGGATACCCTTCTTGTCGCTGCGCTCCTCGCAGTGGCCGATGAGGGTGGAGGTGCAGCCCATGGCCTTGACGATGGAGGCGGGCCGGTTGGTGGTAAAGGCTCCGAAGTTGCCCCCCACCGCCGTGTTCATCCGGTAGACGCCCTGGCTGCCCAGCTTCACCGGGCTGCCCTCGGTCAGCGCGCCCGCCGCCCCCAGCAGATGGGCCTCCGGCAGGTACTGGACGAACTCCACCTTGGCCGGGCCGTACCTGCGCAGCGCCTCCTGGGTGCCGTTCACCACCGCCGCGCCCCAGTCCTTCACCGGGGCCAAACGGTTCACTCCGCCCAGCTCCACGGGCACGTCAAACCGCTTCAAATTCAAATAGATATGTTTCATATTCCACCCCTCACCTTCTCAACAGGGCATATTCCGGGAAATCCTCCCCCATCAGGGGCATGGCGTAGTCGAAGAACCCGTCGGCAATCTGATTGCCGTCCACAATCCACTCCAGGGGGAACTTTTTCTCCACGTTGGCCACCTTGTCCAGGGGTACCAGGGACAGGCTGCTGGAATAGGCGGGCTTCCGCACCGCGTCGATGGCCACCATATACCCGCTCTCCCCCGCCAGGGCGGACTCCACCGCGAACCTGCCCACGGCGTAAGCCTCCTCCCGGTCCACCTGGGACACGTAGGGGATGCTGGCCCGGCCCAAAAGCCCTGGCTTCTCCGCCCGGGATTTGAGGCCCAGCTTCTGGATGATCTGGTCGGTGATGTGCTGGGCCGTGCCGCCGGGCACGGTGTGGCCGAAGCCGTCCACAATGCCGGTGTCCGCCAGGGGCTTGCCGTCCAGCCCGCAGATGCCCTCGCTCACCGTCACCAGCAGGCCCTTGCCGCGGGCGTAGGCCCGTTCAATGTCCGCCAGCATTTTATCCTCATCCACCAGCACCTCCGGCAGATAGGTCAGCACCTGGCAGTCCGTCAGCCGCCCGGCCAGGGCGGAGGCGGCGGTGACCCACCCGGCGTTGCGGCCCATCAGCTCCAGCACCACCACATGGATGGGCAGGCCGGAGGCGTCCAGGGCCAGCTCAGCGGCGCTCAGCGCCGCGTACCGGGCGGCGGAGCCGAAGCCGGGGCAGTGGTCGGTGAGGTCCAGGTCGTTGTCCATGGTCTTGGGGATGCCGATGACCCGGACGTCCAGCCCCTCTTTTTTCGCCAGCTCGTTCACCTTGCTGCAGGTGTCCATGGAGTCGTTGCCGCCGTTGTAAAAGAAGCAGTCGATGTCAAATTTTTTCAGCGTCTCCAGCACGGTGGGGTAGTCCGCCTCCCCCAGCTTCCGCCGGCAGGAGCCGATGGCGGAGGCGGGGGTGTGCCCCAGCCTGGCGATGGTGGAGGCGGGCACATCGGTGAGGTCGATCAGGTCCCCGGCCAGGATGCCCTCCGCGCCGAAGCAGGCGGCATAGATCTTATCCACCTGACCGGACGCCCGGGCCGCCTCCACCACACCCTGGAGGGAGCAGTTGATGACGGCGGTGGGCCCGCCGCCGTGGGCCACTAATATATTCTTTCCCATCGCTCAGATCCCTTTGACGCGGTAGCGCTCCGCCATCTCGTCCAGGCTGACGTTCTCAATGAGGGGGGCCTTGCCCACGCTCTCAAACTCCACGATCAGGGTGCCCACCACCTCCTTGACGCCCCGCTCGATGCAGTCCACGATGCAGCCGATGTCCTCGTCGGGCACGCTGCCGTACATCACGGTGTCCATGATGGGGGGCAGGAACACACGAGGGTCAAAGGCGGCGGGATTGGCCAGCAGCAACTGGTAGATGGCGCTGACGGTGGACCGTTCCCGCAGCTCGGGCTCATCCCGGAACAGCTCCCGCAGGTTGCGGGTGACCGCCAGGCGGATATCGGTGTCCACGTTGATCTTGCGGATGCCCAGCTTGGACACTTCCTTCAGCTGCTCCTTCTTGATGCCGTAGGCGTCCTTCAGCGCGCCGCCCAGGGCGTTGATCTCGGATACGATGTACTGGGGCACGGTGGAAGACCCGTGGCTCACCAGAGTGCCCTCGATGCCCTCATGGAGCATGCACTCCTTGGTGGCGATGGCAATCTCCTTGCGGATGACGGTGTCCTTGCCCTTGTTGGCGCCGTGCTTGGTGCCGTAGCTGATGGCCAGGGCGTCCACCCCGGTCTGGCGGAAGAACTTCACCGCGTCCATGGGGTTGGTGTAGGTGGAGGTGGCGGCGAACACATGGTCCTCCACCCCGGCCAGCACGCCCAGCTCGCCCTCCACGGTGACCCCCCGCTCGTGGGCATACTTGACCACCTCACGGGTGAGCTCCACGTTCTCGTCAAAGGGCAGGGATGAGCCGTCGATCATCACAGAGGTGTAGCCCCCGGCGATGGCGGCCACGCAGGAGTCCATGTCCTTGCCGTGGTCCAGGTGGAGGGCCACGGGGATGGGACTGTTCACGGCGTACTTCTTCACCGCGTTGGCAATGTTCAGCGCACCCTTCTTCTTGTCCTCCAGAGTGCCCTTGGTGAAGTCAGCCCGCCCGCCCATAAAGGCGTTGGCCAAGTCCGCCCCCTGCAAAATGGCGGCGGAGCGGAACATCTCATGAACCTCGATCACCGCCTTGGCCTGACACACGGCGTTGACATTGAAGGCCCCCTGGGCGTAATTGTACCTCTCGGTGGCGTCTAAGATGGCTTTCATCGGTACCAGCGGCATATTGACCCTTCCTTTCTCCATTCCACGGCGAACACATTCTGTTCTGTAAACAATGGCTCTGCCGTCAAGGACGGCAGACAGGGGATCCCCCTGTGACGGCCCCATTATTTAATTAATTTAAGAATACCTCAAATATCTTCTTTGTGCAAGCTGTAAAAATGCCTAGGATTTCCATCCCCTTCTTGTGCATAACCTACAATCCATTCCGGCGTCTTCCAGCGGTCCAAGCGGTCTCTCCCCTCCTCAGGGCTCAAACCCCTCAAAAATGGAGGTTACTCCCTCCCCGCTCAGCCGCTCCATGGTCTCCCGGTCCCGGACGGTCCAGCCCACCTCGTGGACGCCGTACAGCCGGCGCATCAGCCGCAGGGAGGGGTTCCCCCGGTCCTTCCAGTGGTAGGCGATAAAGTCCGGCTTTGTGAGCGCGGTGGTCAGCAGGTTGGTCAGGACGAACCGCGCCGGCAGGGACAGATTGCCCACCTCGCTGTCCTTGAGGAAGTTCTGGCTCAGCTGGCCCCGGAGCACGTGGGGATACCGCTCCCGCAGCCGCAGCAGCACCGCCGGGTGGAAGGACTCCACGCAGTATGTACCGTTCCACCCCTTCAGCGCCGCCATCACCCGGTCGGTGAGGAGGGCGGCGTTGCCCCGCTCCGCCTTCAGCTCGATGACCAGTGGCGTTTTTCCCTCAAACAGCTCCAGCACCTCCCGGAACAGGGGGATGGTCTCCTCCGTCCCCATCAGCGGGTAGTTCTTCAGCTGGCCGGCGGTGAGGTCCTCAACACACACATCCGCGCCGCACACCCGCTTCAGGCTGCTGTCGTGGACCACCGCCAGCTCCCCGTCCGCCATCAGGTGGACGTCCAGCTCCGCCCCGAAGCCGTGCCAGACGGCCCGGCGGAAGGCGGCCATGGAGTTCTCCGGGACGCCCCGGTCCGGGTCGTGCAGCCCCCGGTGGGCGTAGCGCACCCCCTCCAGCGCCTCCCACCCCGGCTGGTTCCGCCGGGGCGCCAGCAGCAGACCCCAGGCCCCTAACGCCCCCAGGCAGCCCAGCCCCACCTTTGCAATGGTTTTCATGCAAGCATCTCCTTATTGGTTTTGTCGCGCCGCTTCCTCCAGGCGCTGTTTGAAAAATGGCAATGTGCCCAGCGGCGAGGAATTTTCCCCGTCAGGCAAGGCGATTTGACGCAGAAATACTTTGTGTATTTCAAGTCAAATCAACGCCGTATGGCGGGGAAAAAACCGTCGATTGGGCATGTTGACAATTTTCAAACAAGCCCTAGACACTTGTCCCAATACGCCCGGGCCTCGGGCAGCGCCTCCGGGGGCAGGTGAAAAATGAAGTCCTCCTCCGTGTACTCCTGCCCCGCCATGGGGTCGAAGATCTGGTCGCGGCAGTCGATGCCCAGCCTGTGGGCCACCGCCACCGCAAACTCCCGGAAGGCCCCGCCGTAGGCGGTGATGAGATTGCCATCCTCCACCAGGTAGGTGCGCACGGCGTTCTCCCGGGGCATCACGGGGAAGGCGTCCAAGAACTCCTCAAACACACCGTGGGTAAAGCGCTTCCCCTCCAGCAGCCCCGCCTTGCCCAGCAGCAGCGGCCCGGCGGAGATGGCGGCGATGAGGATTTCATCATCCCCCCGGAGCTTCTCCAGAAAGCGGATGATCCGGTTGTCCAGCATCACCGGCAGGGGCTCCCAGATGCCCGGGAGGACCAGGGAGTCAAACTCCTCCCGGTGAAACTCCGCCAGGTCCCGGTCGGGGAGGATGGTGAAGCCGTCCTCACTCTTCACCGGCTCCCGGCCGGCGGAAAAGGTGACGATTTCACGCTCGTAGAACTTGAGCAGCTCGGTGAGCGTGCCGATCTCCTGAAGGGAGAACAGGGGGTAGAGCAGTACCGCGGTTTTTTTCATAAGGTGCTCCTTTCTCCGCGCCCAGGGCGCGTCCGCTTGGATTTTGTTCAGTCGTCCATGTCCTCAAAGGCATCCAGGCCGGTTTTGGCCTCCGCCTTGCTGTCGCCGTGGCGGACGAACAGCATGGTGACAAAGCTCATGGCCACGAAAAAGGCGGCGTAGGGAAACAGAACCTGATAGCCGACATGCTTCATCAGCGTGCCCGCCAGCACGGGGGTGACCACCTGGGCCGCCATGGAGGCGGTATAGTAGTAGCCGGTGAATTTCCCCACGTCGGAGCCCCGGCACATCTCCACCACCATAGGCAGGGAGTTGACGTTGATGGCCGCCCAGGCCAGCCCCACCAGGGCGAAGGCCACGTACATGATGGGGGTGATTTCGGTGGCCCGGACGGTGAGCAGATAGCCCGCCAGGAAGCAGCCGGCCAGCAGCACCACCCCGGCCTGAATGGTGCGCTTCCGTCCGAATCTGGACGCCGCAATGCCGATGGGGATATAGGACACGATAGCCCCCACGGTGGCGATGGTGAGGCAGGTGTTGGTGCCCCGCAGGCCCGCACCCATCACCTCGGCCATATAGTTGGACCACCAGGTGGTCACGCCGTTGTAGCCGATGAACCACAGGGCGATGGAGGCCAGCAGGAAGCCCAGGCTCCGCTTCACCGGCGCGGGGAGGGTTTCGCGGCCGCTGCCGTCGTCGCGGGCCAGATTCCATTCAGGATGCTTTTTCTCCAGCGCCCGGTTCTCCTCCGCCAGCCTGGGCTCCCGGATGGTGAACAGCAGCACCGCCACCGCCGCCACCATAATCAGGGACACGATGAGAAACAGCGGCTGGTAGTCCACGTGGCCCGCACTTCCGGTTTTGGAGGCGGGGTACAGAATTGCGCTCACCCCCAGGTAGAGCACGCCGCCCACCGCCCCCATCAGGTTGATGATGGCGTTGGCCTTGGAGCGCAGGGGCTTGGGGGTGACGTCGGGCATGAGGGCCACGGCGGGGGAGCGGTAGGTGCCCATGGCGATGAGCAGCAGGCCCAGCACAATGACAAAGCTCACCAGCTTGAAGGGGGCCGCCTGGGCGGCATAGCTGTTGTCCAGCGCGGGGAGCAGGTTCATCAGCACCACCGCCCCGGCGGTGCCCGCCAGGATGAAGGGGGTGCGCCGCCCCAGCTTCCCCGGCCTGCACCTGTCGGACAGGCCGCCGAACAGGGGCAGCAGGAACAGGGCCAGCACGTTGTCCGCCGCCATGATCATCCCGGTGAGGGACTCGTCCAGGGCAAAGGTGCGCCGGAGGATGAGGGGAATCAGGTTGTCATACATCTGCCAGAAGGAACAGATGGACAGGAAGGCCAGCCCCACCAAAATGGTGCGCTTGTTGTTCAGCTTCAGCTCGTTCATACGGGTCTCTCCTCTTTTCTCAGCACTGGGGGCGCAGGCAGAACACCAGGTCGTCCCCGTCCGTCTCGTCCAGCAGCTCAAAACCGATCTTCTCATACAGCCGCCGGGCCCTTGTGTTGTCCGCCTCGGCGGACAGCTTGATGGGCGCGGTGGGGTCCGCCTCCCTCAGGATGCGGACAGCCAGCCGGGCCGCCCGCTCGCCGCAGCCCCTCCCCTGCCAGCGCCTGTCCAGATAGTAGCTCCAGTTGAAGGCCGCGCCGGCGGCCAGCCATTCCCGGAAGATGATATACCCGATCCGCGTCCCGTCCTCCAGGCAGATGACACAGGGCACCCCGCTCCCCGGGTCCAGGTAGGCCCTGCCGATGGAAAACCCCGCCGGGTTGACGAACGCCTCCTGCCCCGGCCCCAGGGCGCACTCCGCCGTGACGTACCAGAGATCGTCGTCGTCCCGGAGCTCCCGGATGACCACTCCGCCCTCCGCAAAGGTCTTTCCCCGCAGGCGGCGCAGCCCCCGCCGGATCTCCGGCTCCCCGGCCTCCGGCCTCTCCCCGATATACATGGCATGCTCGGAGTAGGCCAGCAGCTCGGGCAGCTCCAGGTACTGCTTTGCCAGTGCGATCCACTGGTCCTGCTCCTCCCGGTCCCGGCTCAGAATATCCCGGTAGTTTGGGGCCAGTATACCCTCCTGGCCGAACAGGTGGAGCTTTTTCACGTCAAATCGCTCCATGAAGGGCAGAATGTTTCTCTGGTGATAAAAATACGCGGCGGTGAAGGCGGGTCCCCCGTAGTCTTGGCCCGCCGCAACGGCGTCGATCAAACGCGCCGCCGCCGGATTGGCGCAGTCCGACACAATATGGCCGCCGTTTTGCAGGTCGTAAAGCAGCCCGGCAAACAGCAGGATAAAGGACGCGTACAGCTTTCCCCCGGGCTTCAGGTGCTCCAGGGCGATCTCCACCGCCCGCACCCGGTCCGCCTCCTCCAGCAGGTGGTACAGCGGGCCCATGAGGAACACATGGTCAAACCGCCCCAGGTCCAGCCCGTCCAGCTCCAGGCAGTTCACGGCATGGGCCGTCAGCTCCACCCCCGCCTCCGCCGCCTTGCGCCGGGCCAGCTCCACATTTCCCGGAGACAGCTCCGCCAGCGTCACGGCGCAGCCCCGCTTGGCAAAATGGACGCTGTACCGCCCCGGCCCGCCGCCGATGTCCAGGATGGAGTCCCCCGGGCGGATATACCGCTCCATCATCCAGGTGGTCAGGATAAACTCAAAGGGGTGGCTCTCCAGCCGCTCCCACTCCCCCTCCGGGTCCGCGTCGTAGTGGTGTTTTACCTCCTCAATGCGCCGGTCCATATGCCCTCTCCTCCTCCCACGCCCTGTGCAGGGCGGCAATATTGTCGAACACCCAGGTGGGCTGTACCTCGCTGGCCTCCAAATCGGCCCGCGTCCCCTCGCCGGACAGGACAAAGGCGGTGTCGATGCCGGCGTTCACCCCGGCGGCGATGTCGGTGTACAGCCGGTCTCCCACCATCACCGTGCGCTCCGGCGGGACCCCCGCCCGCTCCATGGCCAGTTTCGCCATGGCGGGCCGGGGCTTGCCGATCACCCTCGGCCTGCGCCCGGTGGCCCGGAACAGCATCTCGCACACGCTGCCGCAGTCGGGCACCGAGCCGTACCAGGTGGGGCACACCCAGTCCGGGTTGGCGGCGACGAAGTCCACCCCCCGGTTCAGCAGGATGCACGCGTCCTCCAGCTTCTGAAAGGTCAGCTCGGTGTCAAAGCCGATGACCAGGCAGTCCACCCCGTCCTCCCGGCGGTCCGTCACCGGGATGCCCGCCGAGCGGAGCTGCCCCTGGAAGCTCCGGGTGCCGAACACGTAGCACAGCCGGTAAGACGGGCGGGCGCGCAGGTCGGCGATCAGCGCGTCCACTGAGGTGACGAACTCCTCCCGGACCGCGTGGATGCCCATGCCCGCCAGCTTGTTGATATAGTCCTCCCCCGATTTGGAGGAGTTGTTGGTGAGGAATCGGTATTGGCATCCGTTTGCCTTCACCGCCTCCAGAAAAGGGATGGTCCAGGGAAACAGGTCCCGGTCCAGATAGATGGTGCCGTCCATGTCCAGCAGGAACAGCTCCTTCTCCCCCAGGCACGCCATGGCTCCCCCTCCTTTCGCTTCCGAGAATGGGCGCCAATTTGAAATTTATTCTAACACACATCTCCCGCAATGTCTATGAAATTTGTAAAATTTGACTGAATTTTCCGCTCATTTCCTCCCCTATCCTATTGTTTTTACCACTGCCCTATGGTAAACTGTTCCTGCGGGGCTCCTTAGAAGCTGTACCAATAGACCCCAGCGCACATCTCTGCGGCCCAAATTGCCGCCAGGCTGCGTACTGGGGTCTATTGGTACAGCTTCTTGCACCCCCGTGTGGAGGATACCTTTTACGGAATAAGGAGGTCAAAATGAACGGAAAGTCTCCATCTCTTGCCCGCATATTCCCCGTCCTGCTGCTGTGCCTGCTCTGCCTGATTCCCGCCGCCCGGGCCGACATCGGCCCCAAGCCGGAGGTCACCATTACCGTGGTCAACGCCCCGGAGGGGGTGCTCTACCTGGACCTGCTGGTCCAGGACGCGCCCACCAGCTCCCCCTGGTCCAAGCCTGAAGATCAAAACAACCTGGACCCCGCCATCCTGGACCGCCTGCGCTCCCTGGAGGGAGACGGCTGGGTGCTGGCCTACACCACCGGCGCGGCAAGAAACGCCCCCGTCTTCGGCGACGTGCGCCCCCGGGAGGACGGGACCTGGCACTACTTCTACATCGGCCTGCCGGAGACGTTCCGGGTGGCCGCCGCCACGGCGGATGAGGCCAAGGCCGTGGACGCGCCCTACACCCGGGACTTTGTGGGCAATATCGTCTACGACTGGCAGACCAACACCGTGCGGGAGGCCACGCCCCCACCCCTGCGGTTTTTCGCCCGGCTGGCCGCTACCCTGATCCCCACCCTTGTTATCGAGGGCGCCATCCTCTGGCTGTTCGGCTTCCGGGAAAAGCGCAGCTGGCTGGTGTTTCTGGCCGTTAACGCCGTCACCCAGGTGGGGCTCCACCTGGCCGTGGGCTCCATGCTGGCGGAGGCGGGCTGGCACTTCCTCAACTACTCCCTCACCATCCTCATCCCGGAGCTGGTCATCTGGGCGGCGGAGGCCGCGGCCTACGCCCTCCTGCTTCGGGAGCGCACCCGCGCCCGGCGGATTGGATACGCCCTCGCCGCCAACATCGCCAGCTTCGTGCTGGGGTACTTCCCCCTCCACCTGCTGTACGATTTCCTGAAAAGCCTGTGAGAAAAAGGGCTCCCCTCCGGCTTTGCCGGAGGGGAGCCCTTTTTCTCATTTCATCCGCAGCAGGCGCTCAATGTGCTTGTATAGGAAGAAGGTGACCACCGACACCAGCGTACCCTTGAGCAGGTTGAAGGGCACCACGGCGAACAGCACCAGGGTGTTGACGCTGACAATGGCGGGGTTGATGTCGGTGCCCATGCCGATGATGACCTCCAAGGGCATGTTGAACAGCACAGAAAAGGCGGGAATCAGATAGACAGCGTTAAACAGGCTGCCAAACACGGACATGGTGACGGTGCCCACCCCCATGCCGATGATGGCGCCGGTCTTGGTCTTTTTGGCGAAGTACACCACCGAGGCGGGCAGGATGAAGGAGCAGCCCACCACGAAGTTGGCCAGGTCGCCCACGAAGGCGGTGGATGTGCCCTTGAGAAACAACTTCAGAAGCTCCTTGATGAACTCGCACACCACCCCGGCCACCGGGCCCAGGGAGAAGGAGCAGATGAGCACCGGGATCTCGCTGAAGTCCAGCTCATAGAAGCCGGGGGCAAAGGGCAGGGGGAACTCGATGTACATGAGCAGCGCGGCGATGGCGGCGAATATGCCGATGTAGGCCGCCCGGCGGGCGGGGGACTGTTTTTCCGGCTTCAGCCACAGCCGCTCCAGCAGCACGGCCACCGCGAAGATGCCGACGAACACCACCACGCACATCAGCAGGAACATGGCGTTGTCCACCACCGCCGCCCAAAGCTTTCCAGGATCGCTTAACATAAAAAATACCTCCCAAAATAGTCTGAACGCCTGAAAGCACTGTCTTCCAGGCGCGACACTACCTCAAGAGGGGTCACGCGTCTTCTTCCATCCGGACTGTAACCGTTGGTCCCGGAGTTTCACCGGGTCAACCGCTTGCGCGGGTCGCGGACTATACCGCCAGTGGGGAATCTCACCCCGCCCTGAAGACATTCATTCAATTGTTCTGAACGCTATTATATGACAGCCGGAACAAAATTGCAAGCCCCTTTTTGTCGAAACCGGCCCCATTCTTTAAAACTGACGTTCCATTTTCTCTTGACAGCTTCCGAATCTCGTAGTACAATTGTATCAAACGCCGAGAGGAGGGACCACCGTGGCACTGGACGAGAGCCGCACCTGCTGCTTCACCGGCCACCGGCCGGACAAGCTGCCCTGGGGGCTGAACGAGGGCGACCCCCGCTGCGCCGCGCTGAAGGCCAGCCTGGCCCGGGCGCTGGAGGGGCTGTACCGCCGGGGCTTCCGCCACTTCATCTCCGGCATGGCCATGGGCTGCGATTTGTATTTCGCCCAAGGGGCGCTGGAGCTTCGGACCCGGCTGCCGGACGTGACGGTGGAGGGGGCGGTCCCCTGCCCCACCCAGGCCAGCCGCTGGCCGGAGCCCCTGCGCCGCCGCTGGCGGGCCATCCTGGACGCCTGCGACCTGGAGACGGTGGTGCAGCAGAATTACGACCGCTTCTGCATGCTCCGCCGGGACCGGTACATGGTGGACCGCTCCGCCGCCGTGCTGGCGGTGTTCAACGGCACGCCGGGGGGCACCCAGTACACCCTGAACTACGCCATGGACCAGGGGCGGGAGATCCTGCTGCTGGACCCCGCCCGCCCGGCGGCGGACGCGGTCCGCCTCACCCTGTGACGAGAGAGCGCGCCTCCCGGCGGGAGGCGCGCTCTTCTCACATTTTCAGCGAGCCGTTGAAATGCTCCACGACCTCGCCCACGGCCTTGATGGCCCGGCCCGCCGCCCTCTGGGCGGTGTGCTTTTTCTTCCTGGGCATCATCATCATGCCGATGGCCGCCCCCGCTGCCATGGTGGCCCCGGCGATGGGCAAAATGGCCTTTTTATCCATTCTCATGACTCATCACTCCTTCGCCCTGCTAGCTTGCCCCGTTTTCCACAAAGGAGTGAACTTTTTTGCTGGAAACTATTTCAAAATCAAGGATACCGGGCAGTGGTCACTGCCCTGGATGTCCGGGTGTATGGCCGCCTGGGCCACCCGCTCCCCCAGCCGCTGGGACACGATGAAGTAGTCGATGCGCCAGCCCACGTTCTTCTCCCGGGCCTTGAATCGGTAGCTCCACCAGGAATAGGCCCCCTCCTCCCCCGGGTGGAGCAGGCGGAAGGTGTCGGTAAAGCCGGCGTCCAGCAGGCGGGTCATAGCCCCCCGCTCCTGGTCGGAGAAGCCGGCGTTTCCCCGGTTGGTCTTGGGGTTTTTCAGGTCGATCTCCTGGTGGGCCACGTTCAAATCGCCGCAGTACACCACCGGCTTTGTCCGGTCCAGGCTTTTCAGATAGTCCAGCAGGTCGTCCTCCCACTCCATGCGGTAGCCGATCCGGGCCAGCTCGTGCTGGGCGTTGGGGGTGTAGCAGTCCACCAGCCAGAAATCCGGGTACTCCAGGGTGATGAGCCGCCCCTCGTGGTCATGCTTGTCCAGGTCCATGCCATAGGCCGCGGACAGCGGCTCCTCCCGGGCAAATATGGCGGTGCCGGAGTAGCCCTTCTTGTCCGCCGAATTCCAGAACTCCCGATAGCCGGGCAGCTCCACCGCCGCCTGCCCCCGCTCCATCTTGGTCTCCTGGAGGCAGATGAAGTCCGCGTCCAGCCCCAGCATGGACTCCGCAAAGCCCTTTTTCAGACAGGCCCGCAGGCCGTTTACATTCCAGGACACAAATTTCATGTCAGCGCCTCCACAGATGTTTCTCTTGCAGCCGCCGGGCCAGCGCCCAAACCGCCATGACCAGCGCCCCCAGCATGGCCAGGGCCTCCAGCGGCATGACGAAGGTGTGCCCGCCCAGGCGGAGTATGCAGTTGTACTTCAGCCGCAGATACACCACATAGCAGGCCAGGGACGAGCCCTCCGCCAGCACCGCCGCCGGAAGCCGGCGGACGTTGGCGCAGGCCCAGCACAGGGTGAACACGTCGGCCAGGAAAAAGTACCGCTCGTGCATGTGGGGCAGGAAAAAGGGCACGCCCACGCACAGGATCACCGCGATGATCATCCCGGTCTCCCGGTCCAGCCGGTCCCTCAGCCGCAGCCCCAGCGCCAGCAGGGCCAGCACCAGCGCCCCCGCCGCCGCGATGCCCAGCCGGGAGGCCAGCGCCTGGTCCAGCTCCAGCCCATAGGGGATGAATTGATAGATGGAGGGGGCGTTCAGCGTCAGCCGGGGGTACTCCCCCAGCTGGGTGACATAGATGCCCAGAATGTCCCCCAGGGGCTTGCCCATGAGCAGCGCGGGCAGGATCACCCCCAGATAGGTCAGGGGAAACACCCACAGCTCCCGGAACTTCACCCGCCCCGCCAGCCACAGCACCCCCCACAGGGGCAGCACAAAAACGGTCTGGAGCTTGAAGGTGAAGGCCAGCCCCATCAGCGCCACCGACGTCTTGTTTCTCCCCTCCAGCACCAGGGCGGCGGCGTGTATGCACAGCGCGCCGTAGATCACGTCGCACTGGCCCCAATAGGCCCCGTTGAGCACCACCGTGGGCAGCAGCAGGGCGGCGGCAAAGGCGATCAGGGGAGCGGCGCTCCCCTGCCGTTCCCTGATCAGGGAACCCACCAGCCGCATGCAGCCCCAGGCCAGCAGCACATCCCACAGGATGGAAAACAGCTTATACAAGTACAGGTCGGGCACATCCAGATAGGAGATGGCGGCGATGAAGTAGAGGTAGGGCACATTGTAGTCCCCCACGCTGCCCGCGATGGCGGCAAAGCCGCCGTTGCCGCGAAAATATTGATACCAGTGGCCCAGAAAGCTGTTGTAGTCCCCGCTGGCGTAATCCAGGCACAGCGCCCGGAGGACCATGGCCGCGCCGATGGGGACCAGCGCCCACAGCACCCAGTCCTGGCGGCGGCTCTCCCGCCAGACCAGGGCGGCGGCCAGCGCCGTCAGCCCCCACAGGGCCAGGATTGTGAACAGGCGGTCTCCCCCGCCGCCCCGGCTCAGCCCGGCGCAGATCCAGCCCCAGGCGGCCCCCGACACCAGCAGCGCCCCCATCCCGATCCACATCGGGTCGGCCATTGGGTGCTTGTCCCATCTGCGCGGACCCCCGCTTTGATTCCTTTGGCGCCTGTCCATGCGATCCCTCCTGGTCGTCTTGATTCTCCCTATCATACCACGGCGTCCAAGGTTTTTCCAGTGCAAATTCCGCCCGGCCCTCTGCTTTTGCCGATTTGATCAGTCCTTCCTTGACATTTTTATCCGAAGGCTTTATTCTATAAAGATAGGCAGTTATTTATTCGTATCCAACTGGAGGACCATAACTATGTGCGGTTTTACCGGCTTTGTGACCCGCTCCGCCCCCCCCGACCAGAAGGCGCTCCACGCCATGGGGGAGGCCATCCGCCACCGGGGCCCCGACGGGGAGGGCCACTATACCGACGAGCACTGCGGCATCGCCCACCGGCGGCTGTCCATCATCGACCTGGAAAAGGGCCGGCAGCCCATCGTCAGCCCCGACGGGCGGTATATCATCGCCTACAACGGCGAGACCTACAACTTCCGCCAGCTCCGGGAGGAGCTGACCGCCGCCGGGCACACGTTCCTCACCGACTGCGACACTGAGGTGGTGCTCCACGGCTATATGGAGTGGGGGGCGGAGGTGCTGAAACGGCTGCGGGGCATGTTCGCCTTCGTGATCTGGGACAAGGAGCGGCGGGAGCTGTTCGGCGCCCGGGACCCCTTCGGCATCAAGCCCTTCTACTACGCCCAGATGGGGGAGCTGTTCTTCTTCGGCTCGGAGTGCAAGAGCTTTCTGCCCCACCCCGGCTTTAAAAAGGAGCTCAACCACAACGCGCTGAAGCTCTACCTCACCTTCCAGTATTCCGCCCTCAACGAGTCCTTTTTCAAGGGGGTGTACCGCCTCCTCCCCGGCCACTACTTTATCCACCGGGACGGCCATACGGAGCTCGCCTCCTACCACACCTTCTCCTTCGCCCCGGAGAACATGCCCCTGGAGAAGCGGGCGGAGCAGATCCGGGAGGTGGTGTCCCAGTCGGTGGAGGCCCACCAGATCAGCGACGTGGAGGTGGGCTCCTTCCTGTCCGGCGGCATCGACTCCAGCGTCATCGCCGCGCTGTCCCGGCCGGACAAGACCTACTCCGTGGGCTTCGCCAACAAGGATTTCGACGAGACCGGCGAGGCCAAGGCCCTGTGCCAGGAGCTGGGGCTGCGCAACATCTCCAAGACCATCTCCGCCCAGGAGTTCTTTGACGCCCTGCCCGCCGTCCAGTACTACGCCGACGAGCCCAACGCCAACCTGTCCACCGTGCCGCTGTACTTCCTGTCCCAGCTGGCGGCAAAGGACGTGAAGGTGGTGCTGTCCGGCGAGGGGGCGGACGAGCTGTTCGGCGGCTATATCACCTACCACACCACCAAGCCCTACCGGCTGTACCGCAAGACCCCCCTGGCATTGCGCCGCGCGGTGGCCAAGGCCGTGTCCGGCCTGCCCCGGTTCCACGGCCAGGGCTTCCTCACCAAGGCGGCCAAGGGCATCGACGAGACCTTCGTGGGCCAGGCGTTCATCTTCGACAACGACGAGGCCCAGCGGGTGCTCAAACCCGCCTACCGCTCCCCCCTCACCTGGCACGACGTGACCCAGCCCTATTTCCAGGCCATGGAGGGGGCGGATGATCTGACCCGCATGCAGTACCTGGACCTGCACCTGTGGCAGCCGCTGGACATACTCCGCAAGGCGGACCGGATGACCATGGCCCACTCCCTGGAGCTGCGGGTACCCTACCTGGACCGGGAGGTGTGGGCGGTGGCCCGGGCCATCCCCAGCGCCCAGAAGATGCGGGGCAAGACCATGACCAAGTACCCCCTGCGCCTGGCGGCGGTGCCCCTGCTCCCCGACGACTGGGTGAAGCGGGACAAGAAGGGCTTCCCCGTCCCCTTCATCGCCTGGCTGCGGGAGGAGACCTATTACACCTGGGCCAAGGACCTCATCTCCCAGGACTACGTGGCGGAGTTCTTCGACCAGGGATACCTGCTGGACCTGCTGGAGCGGCACTACTCCGGCAGGGAGCGCACCCACCGCAAGCTGTACACCGTGCTGTCCTTCCTCATCTGGTATCAGGTGTATTTCCCCGAACAGTGCGGCGTGGAGCCCTTCACCCCCGGCAAATGACAAAACGGCCCGCTCCCTCCAGAGCGCTGCGCACACAAAGCGGTGCAGGGGCGGATGCCGCCCGCCTGCCGGAGCCGGGCGCCCCCCGGAGCGGCGGGGGGATGGCATCCGCCCCTGTAAATTTACGGTTTGGCTTTTTTGTCGGATTGCGGAAAAACCGTCAAACTATACTATTGAAAAAAGCATATCAACTCGCTATAATATCCCCTGGGGAAGCGCGGAATTTCATGTGTCCGCAGCGGCTGCGGTCGCCCCTCCCCAGGCTTTGAACGACGGATTTCCACACTAGGAGGATCATCATGATTCTGCGCGTTGGCATTGACATCGGCTCCACCACCGTCAAGGTGGTGGTGCTGGATGAGGATCATAAGCTGCTGTTCCGCTCCTACGAGCGGCACTACTCCAAGGCCCGGGAGCGGGCCTGCGAGACCCTGCGCTCCATTGAGGACATGCTCAGGGGGAAGGACGTGCGCCTGGTGGTCACCGGCTCCGCCGGGCTGGGGGTGGCCAAGGCCGCGGGGCTGGACTTCGTCCAGGAGGTGTACGCCACCGCCGCGGCGGTGAACACCTACATCCCGGACACCGACGCCGTCATCGAGCTGGGCGGCGAGGACGCCAAGATCATCTTTTTCGGCGGGGCGCTGGAGGAGCGGATGAACGGCTCCTGCGCCGGGGGCACCGGGGCCTTCATCGACCAGATGGCCACCCTGATGAACGTGACCGTGAACGAGCTGGACGCCCTCTCCCTGAAGCACGAGAAAATCTACCCCATCGCCTCCCGGTGCGGGGTGTTCGCCAAGAGCGACATCCAGCCCATACTCAACCAGGGCGGGCGGAAGGAGGACGTGGCCGCCTCCATCTTCCAGGCGGTGGTGGACCAGACAGTGGCCGGCCTCACCCAGGGCCGGGAGCTGAAGGGCAAGATCGTCTTTTTGGGCGGTCCCCTCCACTTCCTGATGGGCCTGCGGGAGCGGTTTGTGGACACCCTGCAGCTGGATGGCGATCACGCCGTCTTCCCCGAAGACGGCGACTGCTTCGCCGCCATGGGGGCGGCGCTGTGCGCCTCGGACTACGCGGCCCGGCCCTTTGACCAGCTGCTGCGGCTGCTGGAGGAGAGCCGCACCGCCACCTCGGTGGTGGACACCATGCCCCCCCTGTTCGAGAGCCAGGCGGACTACGACGCCTTCACCGCCCGGCACAACGCCTCCACCCCGCCCCAGCTGGACATCGGGACCTACGAGGGAGACGCCTACTTAGGCATCGACGCCGGCTCCACCACCACCAAAATCGTCCTCATCGCCCCGGACGGCGGGCTTCTCTACACCTACTACCACTCCAACCTGGGCAACCCGGTGGCCATCGCCCTGGAGCAGCTGCGGGAGATCTACCGGCTGTGCGGGGACCGCATCAAAATCCGCGGCTCCGCCGTCACCGGCTACGGCGAGGACCTCATTAAAAACGCCTTTTCCTGCGACCTGGGGCTGGTGGAGACGGTGGCCCACTACCGGGCCGCCGCCCACTTCAACCCCGACGTGGATTTCATCATCGACATCGGCGGCCAGGACATGAAGTGCTTCAAGATCCGCAACGGCGCGGTGGACTCCATCATGCTCAATGAGGCCTGCTCCTCCGGCTGCGGCTCCTTTATCGAGACCTTTGCCAAGGCCCTGGGGTATAACATCGCGGACTTTGCCAAGCTGGGGCTGTTCACCCAGAAGCCGGTGAACCTGGGCTCCCGGTGCACGGTGTTCATGAATTCCTCCGTGAAGCAGGCCCAGAAGGACGGCGCCAGCGTGGAGGACATCAGCGCGGGGCTGTCCATCTCCATCGTGAAAAACGCCATCTACAAGGTCATCCGGGCCGCCAGCGCCGACGACCTGGGCAAACATATCGTGGTCCAGGGGGGCACCTTCCACAACGACGCGGTGCTCCGGGCCTTCGAGCAGGAGCTGGGTCGGGAGGTCACCCGCCCCACCATCGCGGGCATCATGGGGGCCTTCGGGGCGGCGCTGGCCGCCCGGGATTTGAAGCTGGAGCGCTCCGCCCTGCTGGACGCCAGGGCCCTGGAGGGCTTCACCCACGCCGCCAAGCCCGTCACCTGCAATCTCTGCACCAACCACTGCTCCCTCACCGTCAACAGCTTCGACGGCGGGCGGCGGTTCATCTCGGGCAACCGCTGCTCCCGCCCCCTGGGCAAGGAGAAGGCGGAGCTGCCCGACCTGTACCGCTACAAATACCAGCGGCTGCGGGCCATGGAGGGAAAGGGCTTCGGGGACGGCTCCCGGGGGCGGATCGGCCTGCCCTTCGGGCTGAACATGTACGAGAACCTCCCCTTCTGGTTCGAGCTGTTCACCCGGCTGAATTTTGAAGTGGTCCTCTCCCCCGAGTCCTCCCGAAAGCTGTACATCAAGGGCCAGCGCACCATCCCGTCGGACACGGTGTGCTACCCCGCCAAGCTGCTCCACGGCCACGTGGAGGCCCTGGTGGAGGCGGGGGTGGACGCCGTCTTCTACCCCTGCATGTCCTACAACTTCGATGAAAAGACGGCGGACAACAACTACAACTGCCCGGTGGTGGCCTACTACCCCGAGCTGCTGGCCGCCAACATGCCGGATCTGAAAAAGACCCGCTTTCTCAACCCCTACGCCGGGCTGCACCGCCCGAAGGACTATGAGCGCATCGGCTCCCAGTGGTTTGCCGACACCTTCGGCATCCCCCGCCGGGAGGCGGCCAGCGCCATCCGGGCGGCCTATCAGGCCTATGACCGCTATAAGGAGGACGTCCACCGCACGGGCTGGCAGTACATCAGTCAGGCCCGGGAGCGGGGGCTGCCCATCATCGTGCTGGCGGGCCGGCCCTACCACATCGACCCGGAGATCAACCACGGCATCAACGACCTGATCACCTCCTTCGGCTTCGTGCTGGTCAGCGAGGACGCGGTGGCCCACCTGGAGGACTACGCCCCCCGGCGGGTGCTGAACCAGTGGACCTTCCAGGCCCGCATGTACAACGCCGCCCGGTATATCTGCCAGCAGCCGGACATGGAGCTGGTGCAGCTGGTGAGCTTCGGCTGCGGCACCGACGCCATCACCGGGGACGAGATGCGCTCCATTCTGGAGCAAGGCGGCAAGCTGTACACCCAGCTGAAGATCGACGATATCAGCAACCTGGGGGCGGTGCGGATTCGGATCCGGAGCCTGATGGCGGCCATGGAAGAGCGCAAGCGCAGGAAGGGGACGGCCTGATGGATCTGAACGTGTTCCTCCGCGCCGTCTGGGACCAGGACGCCCCGGCGCTGGCCGGTTTTTTCGCCTCCGGCGCCTATGTGAACTGGCACTGCACCAACGAACATTTCACCGCCGAGGAATTCATCCGGGCCAACTGCGCGTATCCCGGCCGGTGGGACGGCGAGCTCCAGCGGGTGGAGACCCTGGGCGATCTGACCATCGCCGCGTTCCGCGTGTTCGCGAAGGATCGCAGCTGCTCCTTCCACGCGGTCTCATTCATCCAGGTGCGGGAGGGAAAGATCGTCTCCATCGACGAATACTGGGGCGACGACGGCCCCGCCCCCCAGTGGCGGCTGGACAAGGGGATCGGCACACCCATCACGGAGAAAGGAGCCTGAATCATGGCAAAATTGGAATACGACAAGGACGGGCGGCTCCTCTTCACCCGCGAGATGAAGGAGGAATACACCATCCTCATGCCCCAGATGCTCCCCGTCCACTTCGGCATGTTCCAGCAGCTGCTCATTTTGGAGGGCTACAAGGTGGACATGCTCACCACCAACCACCGGGGCATCGTGGACGAGGGGCTGAAATACGTCCACAACGACACCTGCTACCCCGCCCTGCTGGTCATCGGCCAGCTCATCG
>CAJUEC010000011.1 GCA_910585155.1 uncultured Oscillospiraceae bacterium | reverse complement strand
CCTGCGCCATTATTCGCAGGGATTTATGCGGCTTTTCGGTGGGTGGCCGAAAAAAACCGCGCGCCGCGGGCATCTCCAAGCCTGCCAGACCAGGCATCCAACCCCCGCTGTCAAAAATCGTACCTTTTGATAGCGGTTCGGATAACCATAAGATAACACAGGTTGCGGGGTTTTGCAAGTGCTTTTTCCACAAACTACACAAAGAAATTGAGAAATTTTTCTGTGGGAAGGGACCAGAGGGCAACTATCAAAAGGTACACATTTCTGTAAGCCGCCCCAGAGAGGGGAGTGGATGCGGAGATGGGACACCCGACGCGAAAGCTGGATTTGACCGGGCAGCGGTATGGGAAGCTGGTGGTTCTGGCCCCGGCGGCCAACATCGGCTCCCGTACCGCTTGGCACTGCCGGTGCGACTGCGGGCGGGAGACGGTGGTCAAGACCTATCACCTGCGGTCGGGGCACACGATCTCCTGCGGCTGCGTCCACTGCGCGGGCATTGAGGCCCGGCTCACCTATGTGGACGGCACCTGCGTGGAGATGATCCGGGCCAAAACGGTGCGGCGCAGCAACACCAGCGGCGTGCCCGGGGTGGACTGGGTGGCCTCCAAGGGGCTGTGGCGGGCCGCCATCTGCTTCAAGGGGAAGCGGCACTATCTGGGCAGCTATGGAAAATTTGAGGATGCGGTCAAGGCCCGGCGGCGGGCGGAGGAGGAGCTGCACGGGAAATTTCTGCGGGAATTTGATGAACGGGCTGTATAGAGGGGACCCCGGCTGGGGTTTGATTGGGACAACGACCCATGGGTCGTTCTTCGTGCCGGAACGGCACGAAGAACAAATGGTCTTGCTATGAAAGGAGGGCCGGATATGAGTGACTCTCCCCCCTGGAAGGAGCCCGCCGGCGGGTGGCTGACGGCGGCGGGGTGAACCGAAAGCGGCTTTCGGCAAACCATTGGAAACAATGGGACGCAAAGCCAGAGGCTTCGGCGCTGTTTGCGCTATGCTCGTTCGGCTGTACACCGGCAAACCGGCGGAAACGCCGGGACAGCAAAACCAGAGGCTAAGGGGCTGCCCATGCCCTACGCTCGTTCGGTTACCGGATACTTTGCGTCCGTTTGAACGGCAAAGAAAGGACGATTGTTATGAAAAAAATGATCCAGCGCGTGTGTGTCTGCACACTCAGCCTGGCTCTGGTGCTGTCCCTTCTGCCCATGAGCGCCTTTGCGGCGACGGTGGAAGCGAACAAGACCTGCCAGCTTGAGGAGCACAAGCACACGGATGAATGCTATGAAATTACCACCGGCGAGGACCGGACCCTGACCTGCGAGGAGAGCACGGAAGGCCATACCCATGGCGACGACTGCTATGCCTGGAAGCATGAGCTGAACTGCGAGGAGCAGGAGGAGCCGGCCCATACCCACAGTGTGGAAGCGGGCTGCTTTGAGGTGGACATTCAGGTGGTGATCTGCGGCAACGAGGACCCCGAGCATAAGCACGAGGACAACTGCTACACCACCCAGTCCAAGCTGACCTGCACTGAGTCCGACCTCCCCACGCACAAGCACACCACCGACTGCTACACCGATGTGCGGGGCGAGCTGCTGTGCCCCCTGGAGGAGAACACCCAGCCCCACGAGCACACCGACGAGTGCTACGAGATCCAGGAGGCGTCCAGAACGCTGACCTGCGAAAAGGAAGAGCACACCCATGATGCTAACTGCTATGAGGGCAAGACCGTGGATGGCATATCCCTGGAGCAGGCCCTGAAGGAGGCCCTGGAGGCCGCCGGCAAGGCCGGCGCCGAGGACACCACTGTCACCCTCATCCTCAACGGTCAGACCCTGAACTACCAGTATGGCGGCGGCAGCAACAGCGAGTCGGGCAATGCCCTGGCGATCAGGAACGGCCAGACGCTGAACATCGAGGACGCCATCGGCGGCGGCGGGATCAAGGGGAACGGCGACAGCATCCGTCTGATCGTTGTGACCAACGGCACCGTCAACCTGTCCAGCGGCACTCTGTCCGGCGGCACCGGCACCGGCGGCGGCGCGATCTACGTGGGCGCCAACGGCAGCCTGAACATGACCGGCGGCGCCATCAGCGACAACACCGCCATCAAGGGCTCCAACGGCGGCGCGGTCCTGGTGGAGAACGGCGGCAAGTTTGAGATGAGCGGCGGCACCATCAGCGGCAACACCGCGGCCAACGGCGGCGGCGTCAGCGTGGGCCAGGGAAGCCAGTTCACCATGACTGGCGGCACCATCGACGGCAATACCGCCGAGGTGGGCGGCGGCGTGTATGTGGGCGTGGATGCCACCAATTCCGTGAAGGGCGGCGAGTTCACCCTGACCGGCGGCACCATCTCCAACAACACCGCCACCAACGAGGGCGGCGGCGTCTTTGTGGACCGGAAGTACAGCAACTCGGTGGGCAGCTTCACCATGAGTGGCGGTACCATCGACGGCAACATCGCCGAGGTCGGCGAGGGCGGCGGCGTCTATATCAAGGGCAACGGCACCATCACCAATGGCGCCATCACCAACAACGCTACCTATACCCATGAGGATCTGGGCGGCGGCGGCATCTATATCGAGACGGACGGTGTGCTGACGCTCAAGAACGCCATTATCACCAGCAATACGGCCAACGGCCTGGGCGGCGGCATCGCGGCCTGTGTCCACGGCAAGACCGTGGTGTACGCGCTGAAGGGCGCGGCCATCTTCGGCAACAATGCGTTGGGCCAGGGCCATACCCAGGGCCACGTAAGCACCGATTCTGAGGGCAACCCCGTCTATAACGGCGGCTTCATCGACGGCTACACCTACTGGGCCTCCGCTGAGGAGATCGTCAAGCAGATGGGCCAGGACATTTTTGCCGCCAGCGACGGGTTTGAGGCCAGCTTCGGCACCTCTGGCGTTACTGAGAACAGCCAGGGCACTTCCGGCATCCTGGTGAGCAACACCATGCCCGGCGGCGACAACACCGTGAACTGGGAAGGCTACACCTACTGCTATGTGACCGACGAGAACGGCGATCCGGTGAAGGACGACAACGGCAACTATATGTTCGAGCTGACCCAGGTCACCGAGAACAACAACAGCGTTGTCTACGGCAACCGCCTGCTGTTCCTGACGGCCAATCCCACCCCGGAGGCCATCAAGGAGGCCATTGCGTTCGTGGAGAACCAGGAGCGGGTGATCATCGCCGGCAACCTGTCCGCCAACAGCCACGGCGGCGGCATCGCCAACAACGGCATGCTGACCATCGGCGAGGGCGAGATGAACGGCACCAACAGCTACCGGCCCCAGCCCGAGCTGGACAAGACGCTGGAGTCCAACGACGAGAACGTCACCATCGCCGACAAGACCTTCACCTTTGAGCTGCTGGACGAGAACGGCAACCTGGTGGAGGGCGGCAGCGTCACCAACGACGCCCAGGGCAAGGCCCAGTTCACCTTCCCCGCCGGCACCTTTGACAGCATTGAGTTTGCCGAGGGTGAGACCGAGAAGGAGCTGGTCTTCTTTGTGCGCGAGGTGAACGACAACCAGGAGAATGTCACCTATGACGGCACCCTCTACCGGATCACCATCAAGGTGGTCAAGTGTGAGGAGAAGGTGAAGATTGGCCACGAGGAGATCACTGTTGAGACCCTGACCGTGGGCGAGCCCACCTTCGAGAAGTCTGTGCTGGATGAGAACGGCCAGCCCACCGACCAGTTCGAGGCGGCTGACGGCATTCGGTTTGCCAACACCTACACCAAGCCTCAGGATCCCCCCGACAATCCCGACAAGGAAGACCCCGGCGACAACTCCAACGAGGAAGACCCCGGCGACAGCAAGGAGACCCCTCCTCCCTCTGAGGAGATCAACGAGCCCGAGGTTCCCCTGGCGGAGAAGCCTGAAGAGGTGGAGAAGCTGGAGCGGGCGGAGGAAGAGGTAGAGATCGACGATCCCGACGTCCCCCTGTCCGATGTTCCCCAGACCGGCGATCTGTCCATGGCCTGGTACGCTGCGGTTGTGATGTCCGCCCTGGGTCTGCTGATTCTGACCGTTCTTGGTCGGAAGAGGGCCCGGGAGAGCTGAGACAGCTGCGCGCAGAGATCCGCAAAAAGGAGCCGGGGCCCCAGCGGGCCCCGGCTCTGCTTATACGGAAACAAGGGAAAGGATGGATGGATATGAATCGGACTGTAATAAAGGTGCTCCGGCTGGTGCTGGCCGGGGTGCTGGTGACGGCCCTGGCGGTGGTGCTCTGGCGCCAGGTGGAGTACGCCAGGGCGGAGGAGGACTATGAGCAGGCGGCAAAGCTGGCGGGTCTGCCCGAGGCGGGGTCCTCGGCCCCGGCCGTCCCCGCCGCCTCGGAGGAGCCCACTGAAAAGCCGTCGGAGAGCTCCTCGGAGGAGGTCCGGCCCTCCGAGCCCGTGGGCATCCCGCTGGAGGAGGTGGACCTGGCCGCGCTGAAGCAGGTGAACAGCGACGTGGTGGGCTGGATCTCCATCCCGGACACCGAGCTGTCCTACCCCCTGCTTCAGGGGACGGACAACCAGTACTACCTCAACCACACCTGGAGGAAGAAGAGCAACGGGATGGGGGCCATCTATCTGGACTACCACTTTGACCCGGGCCTGACGGACTTCTACGCCATCATCTACGGGCACCGGATGCACAACGCCTCCATGTTCGGCAGCCTGGCCAGATACGAGAAGCAGGAGTATTGGAGCAAGCACCCCAGCGTGTACCTGGTCCTCCAGGAGGGCGTAGTCCGGTACGATATCTTTGCCGCCTTTGAGGCCGGGGTCCAGAGCGACATATACCGGCTGGGCTTTTCCCAGACGGAGGATCGGGAGGCCTTTGTGTCCTGGTGTCTGGAGCAGTCGGTGATTGACACCGGCCTGGTCCCCTCTCCCGACGGCAGGATCATCACCCTGTCCACCTGCACCGAGAGCGGCGGGGCCGCCACCCGGTGGGTGGTGCTGGCCGTCCTGGCGGAGGATGACCCCGCACCCTCCGAGCAGCCGGAGGCATGACGAGCCCCGCGCCCGGTTCCGGGCGCGGGGCCTTGCCGTCTCTACCGGCCGGGCGCCAGCAGCCGGTCCAGCTCTTCCGGGGTGTACAGCGCGTTGAGCGCCGTCAGCAGGGCTTTGGCGCTCATATGCTCAGGCAGCTCCAGCCGCCGGAGCAGCGCGGCCCGGCGCTGCGCCGCGTCCGGCGCGCCGGACAGCCCCAGGGCAAACAGGTCCGCCGGGGTGAGGTCCCCCGGAGCGCGGGCCTCCCCCTCCCCGTCCAGCACCGTGGCCCCGGCGCGGAGGATGGCGTCCCGCAGCACCTGGGGGGGCATCCCCTCCACCCCCAGCTTGCCCTCCCGGCCGGGGGCGCGCTTGCGGCGCTCCTTGCCGTACACGTCGGGGATGTAGGCGTGCTTGAGCTGGCCCTTGGGGATGGCCCCTTTCAGGTGGTTTCGGATGACAAACCCCGCCCCATCGGAGTCGGTGAGCACGATGAGCCCCCGTATGGAGGCCAGCCGCCGCAGCAGGGCCAGCCGCTCGCCGTCCTTGAACACCCCGAACCCGGCGGTCTCCAGAATGAGGGTGTCCACCACCCCGGCCAGGGCGGACTTGTCGTACCGCCCCTCCACTACCACGGCCTCCCGGATGCGCAGCGGGGCGGTCATCCCGCCGCCCTCCGCCGGTCGGCGGACGCCAGCTCCATCAGCAGGGCGGTGAGCAGCTCCCCCTCCCGGCCGTAGGAGGATTTCAGGGCGATATCCGTCTCGGCGCAGCGGCGCACGGCGTACCGGCACCAGGGCAGGGAGAACCGCCGGGCGGCGTCCATCAGCTTGTCCGCTGGGTAGGCGGACTTCATGTTCCACAGCTCCATCAGCTCTCCCCGGCCCTTTCCCGCGTCCAGGTACAGCCGGGCGGTGTACAGCTGGCGGAAGTACTTACCCATGGCGGCCAGGAGCATGATGGGGGGCTCCTGGCTGTGGAGCAGGTCGGCCAGCACGGAGGCGGCCTTGTCGAAGTCCCAGCGGGCCAGGGCGTCGGTCATCTGGAACACCACCGCGTCCACCTGGGGGACGGCCACGGCGTCCATATCCCCCCGGGTGACCCGGGGGTGGTCGGCGTAGGCGGCGATCTTGCCGATCTCGCCGGCCAGGGTGTTCATCAGGTCGCCGCACAGGAAGATGAGGTAGCGGGCGTCCTCGGTGTCCACGCTCTTGCCCGCCTTTTTGAACTGGCGGCAGATCCAGTCGGTGAGGTCCCCCTGCTCCTGGCGCTGGAAGTTCACCACCGCCCCCCGCTCCTTCAGCAGTCCGGCCAGCTTGGACCGGCCATCCGCCTTATAGGGCAGCAGGTCGTATACGAACACCAGGCAGCAGTAGTCGGGCAGGGCCCCCAGCAGCTCCAGCAGCCGCCCCCGGTCCCCCTCCCCCAGGCCGAACAGGTCGAAGTCGGTGGCGATGACCAGGGTGCGCCCGCTCATCATGGGCAGGCAGTCCACCGCCTGCTCCAGCCAGTCCACGCCGCACTCCCGGCCCTGAGCGGTGTGGAGGTTGAAGTCCTCCAGCCCTGGGGGGAGCAGGGCCTTTTTCAGCGCGGCCAAATAGTAGTCCCGCAAAAACGCCTCCTCCCCGTGGAACAGGTAGAGGGTTTTAGGCGTGCCCTCCGCCAGAGCCCGCTTCAGCTCCCGCATGGCGGTGTTGTCCGTTTTTCCCTTTTTGGGCGGCATGGCGTCCGCCTCCTTTTCTCAGGATATGCTCACCCGGTCCCCCCGCACCGCCGCGGTGACGCTCCCGTCCCACAGCGTGCAGTACACCCGGGCGCCGAAGTCCTCCAGCCGCTCCACCACCGCCGGGTCCGGGTGGCCGTAGGAGTTGCGCCCCGCGGAGATCACCGCCAGCTCCGGCGCGGCGGCGTCCAGCAGCTCCCGGCAGGTGGAGGTGCGGGAGCCGTGGTGGCCCACCAGCAGCAGCTCGATGTCAGGGATGGGATAGTACTTGACCAGCATTTTTTCCACAAAGGCGTCTGCGTCCCCGGTGATGAGGACGTCGAAGTCCCCGGCGGTGCACAGGGCGAACAGCCCCGACTCGTTGGAGGTGCCGCCCCCCAGGGGCGGGAACAGGGTGAGGACCGCCCGGCCCAGGGCCAGCTCCTCCGTCTGGTCCACCACCAGCACCTCCGCCCCCTCCGCCCCGGCCAGGGCGGTCAGCCGGGCCATGTCGCCGGGGTCGGTGCCGCCGCCGGGTATGGCCACCCGGTCCACCTCCATGCGGTAGAAGAGCTGCTCCACCCCGTTGAAGTGGTCCGCGTCGAAGTGGGTGAGCACCAGCAGGTCCAGCCGGGCCCGCCCCTGGGCGGCGAAGTAGTCGGCGGCCACGTCTCCCGGGCTCCAGGCCCCGGTGCCGCCGCAGTCCACCAGCGCCGTCCGCCCGCCGGACACCAGGGCGGTGGACGCCCCCTGGCCCACGTCCAGAGCGGTGACGGTGAGCTGGGCGGAGTCCGCCTCCAGCCGGCCCAGGCCCAGGGCGGCGCACAGCAGCAGTCCCAGCGCCGCGGCGGACACCAGAGGCCGTCCGGGCTCCCGCCGCCGGCTCCACAGGGCGGCCAGCAGCACCAGGTACACCGCCCCCAGCCAGATCAGGCAGTACCGGCTGTGGGTGCTCAGAGAGGCGAAGGGGAACCGCCCCAGGCCCAGCGCGGCCCAGCGGACGTAGTGCCCCAGCAGTCCGGCGGCCCTCCCCAGCAGCCCCGCGGGGCCGGGGAGGAGCAGGGCCAGCGGCCCCAGGACCAGGGCGCACACCAGCAGCAGGCTCAGCGCCCACAGGGCCAGCACGTTGGACAGGGGGGCCAGCAGCTCGATCTGCCCGAAGTACCAGGCGATGAGGGGGGTGGTGAACAGCATAGCCCCCAGGGAGACGGACACGCCGGACAGCACCGCCCGCCCCGCCCGCCACAGCGGGAAGAGGAGCTTCCGTTCCTTTGGCGGCCGCAGGGCCTTCCAGGGCCGGTACAGCAGCCGGAACAGGGAGCGTGCGGCCAGCATCAGCCCCGCCACCGAGGCGAAGGACAGCTGTAGGCTGACGCTGGCGGCGGCAAAGGGGTTCTGGACCAGCAGGATCAGCAGGGCCAGCCCCAGAGCGGAGGGGCCGTCCTCCTCCCGGCGGGCCAGGGGCGCGGCCAGCAGGGCGCACTGCATGATCACCGCCCGGAGGGCAGAGGGGGTGCCCCCGGCCATGAGGGCGTAAAACACCAGCAGGGGGACCAGGGCCAGCGCGGCCCTCCGCCCGCCCAGGGCCAGACCCAGCCCCACCAGGAAGGAGATGTGCATCCCGGACACCGCCGCGGCGTGCATCAGCCCCACCCGGTTCAGGGCGGAGTGGAGCTGCCCGTCCAGCCCGGACTTGTCCCCCAGGGTGACGGCGGCGGCGATGGGGGCGGCGGTGCCGTCAAAGGCTATGCCGATGCCCCGGCGCAGCGCCTGGGCGCACAGGGCGGGCCAGTGTTGGGGCGGGACGCCTTGGGCGGGCCGGAGCTCCGCCTCCCCCCGGCAGTAGGCCAGCAGGTACACCCCCCGGGCGGTGTAGTAGGTGGTCTCCTCCCCCCAGGCCTGGTCAGAGGGGGTCACCCGGGCGGCGCAGCCCAGCCGGTCCCCCGGCTTCAGCTCAGCCCAGTCCGCCGGGCCGAAGAGCAGCACGTCCGGGGCCAGGGCCCCGCCGTCCAGCCGGAGGGTCACGGAGTACCCGCCGATGGAGGTGGGCGCGGGGTAGGAGCACACCTGGCCGGACAGGGGAACCTCCTCCCCCACCCACGCCTCCGCCGGGGCCCGGAACAGGGCGTGGTAGCCCCACGCCCACCCCAGGGCCAGCAGGGCGCCCAGGCTCAGGGCCAGCCCCCGCCGGGAGAGCTGGTAGAGCCCATAGCGGGACAGGGGACCCTTTTCCCGGGGCCGGCGCAGGAGGATGGGGTGCTCGTCTGACCGGGGCCGGGTCCGCAGCCACACCGCCAGCAGGGCGGCCAGGGGGAGGGCTGCGGCCAGCAGGGGCAGCGCCCCCATCCCGCCGCAGCACGCCCACAGGCAGGCGGCGGCAAAGCCGCCGGAAAACCAGGCCAGCCTCCGCACGTCCCCGCCCCCCTCCGATCAAGATCTGTCTCCTATTTTATCCGCAAATGGGGGACAAGTCAACGCATGGGAGAAAACTCTCTGAGGACGGCGGGGCCGGGGCGGTTGAATTCCGGCGGGGCCTGTGATAAAATGGGGAAAACGCCCGGGTTGGGCGGAGTGAGGAGCGGAGCCCATGTACGTATTCGACCTGGACGGCACCATCACCGACACCAACGGCGTATGGACCGAGGTGGACCGGGAGTTCCTGGCCCGCCGGGGCCTGCCCCACACCCGGGAGTACCGGCGCACGGTGGAGCGCTCCATTTTCCCGGTGGCGGCCCAGTTCACCCGGGAGTACTACGGCCTGACGGAGAGCGCCCAGGACATCATGGACGAGTGGCAGTCCCTGGCCCGGCGGCACTACCGGGAGCTGGCCCCGCTGAAGCCGGGGGCGGAGGCCTTTCTGCGCCAGTGCCGGGGGGACGGCCAGCCCATGGCCCTGTTCACCGCCTGCCGCCCCGCCCTGTGTGAGGCGGTGCTGGAGCGGTTCGGGCTGCGGCCCCTGTTCGGCCGCGTGGTGTTTGCCGAGGAGATCGGGCTGGAAAAGCGGGACCCCCGGTGCTTTGTGGAGCTGAGCCGGCGCATCGGCGCGGCCCCGGCGGACTGCGTCCTGTTCGACGACAGCCCGGACAACTGCGCCACTGCCGCCCAGGCGGGTATGGACACCGTGGGGGTGTACGACGTCTACTACGAGGACCGGCAGGCGGAGCTGCGCGGGGTGTGCCGCCGGTACGTCCGCTCCCTGGAGGAGCTGGTCCGGGGGTAGATTGGCAAAACCTCCCCTTCCCACATAGGATATGGGGAAAAGGAGGTGTTTTACCATATGGAAGAAATGATCCCATGCCAGGTGAAGGACCAGGAGGTGTTCCAGCGGGTGTGGCAGCGGGTGATGGCGGGGCGGTCGGAGGAGAGCAGCCCCATCCAGCCCGGCTCCCCCGTGGGGAGCGGCGACCTGCCCTGCCGGTGCCTGGAGGCGCTGATGCGCCCGGAGGGTGGCGGAGTGCCCCCGGAGTGCCTGCGCCGGCCGGAGGAGCCCGCCCCGGCCCCCCAGGCCCCGCCGGCGGAGGAGGCCGGCGCCATGCCCCAGCCCTCGGGCTGGGAGCCCGCCCAGGACCAGCCCGTCCCCGAGCCACCCAACCCCGCCCCGCCCTGTCCCGCCGCCGGGGAGAGCCCGCCCGATACGAGGGGGCTCCACCGGGGGAGCGACCTGCCCCAGCCGTGGGAGGACGCCCAGGGGGCCGATGACCGCACCGTCTGCCTGCGCCGCCACGTGATGGACGCGCTGGAGGGCTGGCAGTTCTACCGCCACCTGGCCAAGCGGGCCCGGGGGGCGGACCAGCGGGTGCTGAACAGCCTGGCCGGCGAGTTGCACAAGCACGCCCGGAAGCTGTCGGCGGCCTATTTTCTGCTCACCGGGCTGCGGTACTGGCCCTCCGAGCTGCTGGGCGCTCCGGCCATCCCCTCCTACTGGGGGGCGCTGCGCGCCCGCCATCAGGCGGAGCAGCGGCAGGAGGGGGCCTTCCGCATGGCCTGCGATGACTGGGAGGACCCGGAGCTGCTGGCGATGTACAGCGAGCTGGCCGACTGCTGCCAGCGCCGGTGCCGTCAGCTCAGGACCCTGCTGGAGCAGGGGATTACTTAGGGAGGCTGGACACATGGAGGGAGCGCCGGGGCTTCGCCCCGGCGCTCCCTTTGCTTTACGGGATGATATACCAGTCGTGCCAGACGGTCTCCACGTCGCCGCCCTGCCGGATGTTTTCCCGCAGGACGCCGCCGTCGATCCCCCAGGCGTCCTTGAACACGTACCAGTCTGCCGCCAGTACGCCGTCCTGCTCCGCGGGAGCGCAGCGTGTATCAACGGGCTCGCCGTCCACCAGGACGGTGTCCCGCCCGGCGTGGAGGACAATGGACACCCCCCGGTAGGTGCAGGTCACGTCGCCGGTGGCGGGGTCCCAGGCGCAGACGCCGCCCAGCTTTTCCGTCAGCTCCCGGACGGGAACGGCGTAGCCCGTGCCCTCCTCCAGGGGCTCCATCCGCGTCACGGTGAAGGGGTCCAGGGCGGGGTCGTGCTCCACCGGGGTGGGCGCGGAGCCGTCCAAGGGGTACTCTGTGTCAAAGACAATGATGGAGGAAATATTTTCTAGGTCCTGGATCTCCAGGAAGCGGTAGTGGTACAGGCTCCGGCTGCTCGCCCAGTCAAAGCTGCTGCTGGTGGAGGTCATCAGTTGGGACTGGGTGAGGACAGAGCCGTCCGCCATGCGGAAGCGGAGGTTGGGTTTTACACCGGCCTCGCTCCGGGCCCTGACGTGGAGGGTGAAGGGGGTAAGGGTGACCTCCTCAATGGTCAGAGACGGGTTTTCCGCAGGGGAGCCGGACGTGATCCCCAGGGCGCCCGCGCCGGAGGCGCCGATCTTGACCGTCATCGAGGGGGCGGGGGTGAGGGGAATCTCCACCCGCTTGCCCTCCTCCATATAGCCGCAGCGCACCCGCAGCACGCTGTTGGCGGAGGAGGACGAGGCCTGATCCACAGTTACGGCAAACCGGCGGGAGTACTTGTCCGGGGCGTCCAGCTCGCGGTAGCTGCACCCGCCCGTTGATTCCCAGCTTTCGGCGCCGGTTCCGTCGGATGTGTCGGAGTAGATGTGGGTCCCCAGCATGTCAATCGAGTTAAAATGGTCGTCCTGGATAAATGCTTTGGCCTCATCGCTGAGGGCGGTGATCGTGATGGTGAAATAGGCGCTGTTCTCATCCGCCGCCACGCCCTCCACCGTCAGGGTGTAGTTGCCGTCGCTGACGCTCTGGACGGTATCCTGGATATAGATCTGGCCGGGGGCGGTGTCCCCCTTGAACCAGTCGGACAAACCGGTCCAGTTGGCCGTGGCCGCGAAAGCGGAGCCCGTCAGGGCGGCGGCCACCGCCGCGACAATGAGAGCCATGCTTAGCTTTTGCTTCATATAAATCTTCCTTTCTGCTTGGTCGGCGTCCAGCGCGGCATTGACCCGCGCCTTGACGCGCTTCACGTCCAGGCCGGGCGGGAGGCCGGGGCCGTCCACGCCCCGCCACAGCTCATCCAACCGTGCCATCTGTCAGACCTCCTCTTGTCAGAATTTCCTTCAGGCTCCGCCGGGCCCGGCAGAGCCTGGTCTTGGCCGCCGAGGGGGACAGGCCCAGGTCCCGGGCGATGTCCTTCAGCCGCTCCTCCTCGTAGTAGAAGCGCAGGACCAGCTGGTCGTCCGGGGGCGGGAGGGACTCCACCGCCCGGCGCAGGGCGTCGGCGAACATCCGCCGCTCCAGCTCCTCCTCGGGGGAGGCACCCCCCGCCGCGCCCGCCTCCTCCAGGGGCAGGGGCGCGGGGCGCGCCGCCCGCAGGCGGTCCACCGCCCGGTTCCGGGCCACCGCCGCCAGCCAGGATTTGATCCCCTGCTCCGGCTCCAGGCCCTCCCGGTGGGACCACAGGGCCAGAAACGCGTCGGAGACCACCTCCTCCACGTCCTGAGCCGAGGCGGCGGGGCCCATGGCGTTCCAGGCCACGGCGGACAGGTAGGGGGTGTATGCCGCCATGGCGCGGTCCAGGGCCAGCCGGTCGCCCCGCTTCAGCCGCTGGGCCAGTTTTTTCTCGTTCAAAGCCTCACTCCCCCCTCAAGAACCGGTTCTGCTTATAAATACGGATCAAATGAAAAAAGGTTGCAGCGGACCGCGACCTTTCCAGCTCGGGGCACGGAAAAAATGCGGCAGCCCCCCTGGTACTCCAGGGGGGCCGCCGTTGTGCTGGCACCCGCGAGACGAATCGAACGTCCGACCCTTCGCTTAGGAGGCGAATGCTCTATCCCCTGAGCTACGCGGGCGTGCGGTTGTGGAACAGACCCTATTGTACTCAATTTTTCCTCTTCTGTCAATGCGGCACAAGAAAAATTCTAAAAAGTCCGGGAATTCCGCTTTTCCGACTGTTGCAATTGGGGGAAGGTGGGGATATAATAATAAACCGTGTTTCAAGGAATGCTCCGGTCCGGTGCCGCCCCGTCCGCTGCGGCGGGGTTCCGGTGGTCCCGCCGTATAAAAAGGAGATATCATGATTATGCAGAATGAAAAATTACGCAACATCGCCATCATCGCCCACGTGGACCATGGCAAGACTACCCTAGTGGACGAGATGCTCAAGCAGGGCGGCATCTACCGGGAAAACCAGGCCACCGTGGACCGGGTGATGGACTCCAACGACCTGGAGCGGGAGCGCGGCATCACCATCCTGGCCAAGAACACCGCCGTCCACTATAAGGACGTCAAAATCAACATCGTAGATACCCCGGGCCACGCCGATTTTGGCGGCGAGGTGGAGCGCATCCTGAAGATGGTGAACGGCGTCATCCTGCTGGTGGACGCCGCCGAGGGCCCCATGCCCCAGACCCGGTTTGTGCTGTCCAAGGCCCTGGAGCTGGGCCACAAGGTCATCGTGGTGGTGAACAAGATCGACCGCCCCGACCAGCGCATCCACGAGGTCATGGACGAGGTGCTGGAGCTGCTGCTGGAGCTGAACGCCACCGACGAGCAGTTTGAGTCCCCCACCCTGTTCTGCTCCGGGCGGCAGGGCACCGCCAGCTACTCCCCCGACGTGCAGGGCACCGACCTGGCCCCTCTGTTTGAGACCATTCTGGACTATATCCCCGCCCCGGACTGTGAGCCGGAGGCCCCCTTCCAGATGTTGGTGTCTTCCATCGACTATAATGAGTTTGTGGGCCGCATCGCCGTGGGCCGCATTGAGCGGGGCACCGTGAAGCAGAACCAGGAGATCGTGGTGTGCAACTACCACAAGCCGGACGAGGCCCCTAAAAAGGCCAAGGCCACCGCCCTGTATGCCTTTGACGGCCTGGCCCGGACCCCGGTCACCGAGGCGGCCGCCGGGGAGATCATCGCCATGAGCGGCATCGGCGACATCACCATCGGGGACACGGTGTGCGCCCCCTCCCTGCCCGCCCCCATTGAGTTTGTGAAAATCTCCGCCCCCACCCTGGAGATGACCTTTTCGGTCAACGACTCCCCCTTCGCCGGGCGGGAGGGCAAGTTTGTCACCAGCCGCCAGCTCCGGGACCGGCTGTTCCGGGAGACCCTCAAGGACGTGTCCCTCCGGGTCAGCGAGGTGGAGTCGTCCACCGACGCCTTCAACGTGGCGGGGCGGGGGGAGATGTCCCTGTCCATCCTCATCGAGACCATGCGCCGGGAGGGCTACGAGTTCCAGGTGTCTCCCCCCCGTGTGGTGTACCAGGAGGTGGAGGGCAAAAAGTGCGAGCCGGTGGAGCGGGTGGTCATCGACGTGCCCGCCGACTGCGTGGGCGCGGTGATGGAGAAGCTGGGGGCCCGGAAGGGCGAGTTCCTCTCCATGGACCCCGTGGGCAGCCGCACCAAGCTGGAGTTCCTGGTGCCCTCCCGGGGCCTGTTCGGCTACCGCAACGAGTTTTTGACCGACACCAAGGGCGAGGGCATCATGGCCTCCGTCTTTGAGAAGTACGCCCCCTTCAAGGGGGACATCCAGCGCCGGAACACCGGCTCCCTGGTGGCCCACGAGCAGGGCGATTCCGTGACCTATGGCCTGTTCGCCGCCCAGGAGCGTGGGGCGCTGTTCATCGGCGCGGGGGTGCCGGTGTACGAAGGCATGGTGGTGGGGGTGTGCCCCAAGATGGAGGACATCACCGTAAACGTGTGCAGGAAGAAGCAGCTGACCAACATGCGGGCCTCCGGCTCCGACGAGGCCCTGCGGCTGGTGCCCCCCAAGCAGCTCAGCCTGGAGCAGTGCCTGGAGTTCCTGGCGGATGACGAGCTGCTGGAGGTTACGCCGGAAAACCTGCGCCTGCGCAAGCGGATTTTGAACCATGAGAAGCGGATGAAGGCCCTGAAGGGCGGAAAGGGATAAAACGCGCGGCCGCCGGAAAAGGCAGAGCCTTTTCCGGCGGCTTTACGGGAGCGGCGGGGTCCATGGGCCCCGCCGCTCCCTCTTTTGTGTTTTGGAGGTTCACCGCAGGCCGTTGGCCGACAGGTTCTTTTCATAGCCCGCCAGCTGGGTGTAGAGCTCCTGCTTGAGGGGGCTGCGCCTGGTTTTCAGAATGACGGTGAGCTGGTACACGAACACCCCGGCGTTGAAGGCCAGGGACAGGGCGCTGAGGACCGTCCAGGCGGCGGGGTTGTAGGTGGCGGTGATGCCGAAGGCGGGCAGGGCCTGGTAGTCCACCGCCAGGGAGAACATGCCGAACAGCGCCAGGGTCTGGGCCCGGTGCTGGAGCCAGATCCCCCGCTTCAAAAGGAACTCCGCCAGCGTGCAGCTGACCAGCAGCGCGACGCCTGCGTACATGGCCCGGGTGGCGATGCAGTTGTAGCAGTAGGCCACGTTCCAAAGGTCGTAGGCGATGATCCAGAACCACAGCTGGTCGGGCCACACCATGTCCCGGGAGGGGGTGTTGGCCACCCGGATGCCCATCCAGCCCGTCATGGTCAGCAGCAGGAACACCCCCGCCAGGGCGTTCATCAGGTTCCAGGGGCCGCCCAGCAGGGTCAGGCCCGCCGCGTCGGTGGTCATGGTCTTGAAGGTGGCGAACACCTCGTAATCCCGGTAGATCGCCTCCAGGATGTTGATGCCCAGGATGGCCACCGGGAAATACCACGCGAACTTCCCGCCCCCCAGCTTGGTGTAACGGATCAGCATAAAGCCCACCACGCCGACCAGGGCGGAATAGGTTTTGATGACGCCGAACCAGGTCTTGCTGGAGGGGCTCCCCACCACGCCGGCGGCGATGAGGGCCACCAGGAGCACCGGCGCCGCGCAGTACATGACCACGGACAGGAGCTTGCTGCGCCGGGTCAGCTCGTTGAGGGCCACCAGCGCCGCCACCAGCAGAATCAGCCCCGCAATGGCGATGGGGGTATAGCCCTGAAAGAAAAATCCCATATCTCTCTCCTTCCCGCTGTGTTACAGCATGATCTCCACGTCTCCGATGGGGTAGGCCTTGCAGGAGTGGATGTACCCGTACTGCTCGTCGGCGAAGCGGCGCAGCATCCCCCGGGCCAGGAACACCTGGCCGGACACCAGCTTCACCCGGCACAGGCTGCACTCGCCGCTGCGGCAGCACACGTTTACCCGGACGCCCGCCCGCTCCAGCGCGGTGAGAATGGACTCTCCCGACCTGGCGGGGATCTTCCGCCCCTCCACGGTGAGAGTGAATTCCTCGTCCCCCGTGAGCCCGGCGGGCCAGCCAGGCTCGTTCTGGATATCCCGCCGGGCGCCGAACATCTCCCGGCGGATTCTCTTTTCCGGCACGCCCATGGCCTCCAGGGCGGACTTGCAGAAGTCGTTCATCACCTGGGGGCCGCAGATGTAGCTGGTGCGCTCCCCAAAGTCGGGGGCCAGGCGGCGGATCAGCGCCTCGTCCAGGAGGCCCCGCTCCCCCTCCCAGCCCTCTGCCGGGTCGGACACCACCAGATGGTAGCGGAAATTGGAGAAGGCGGCGGCATAGCCCGTCAGCTCCTCGTGATACAGCGCCGCCTCCGGGCTGCGGCAGCCGTAGAGCAGAATCACGTCCCGGTCCAGCCCCGCGTCCAGAATCTCCCGGATCATGCTCAGCATGGGGGTGATGCCGCTGCCCCCCGCCAGAAGCAGGGACTTTTTGCTGTGGAACACCGGCTGGTAGCGGAACACGCCGGCGGGGCCGTTGGCGGTGAACCGGTCCCCCGGCCGCACCTGGTCCAGCAGGTAGTCGGACACAAAGCCGTCCCTGGTCCGGGCCACCGTGATCTCGTAGTAGGCCCGCTGACGGGGGGAGGAGGAGAGGCTGTAGGGCCGGCTGGTGCGGACGCCGCCGATCTGGGTGAACAGATTGATGTACTGCCCGGCCTCAAAGGGGGGCAGATAGCCGTCCTCCGACACAAAGCGGAGAACCTTGGCCTGCCGGCCGGTGTCGGCCACCGACTGCACCACCAGCCGCAGCTGCCTGGGGTGGAGCGCCTCGGCGGGCCGGGTCACGCTGTCCGTGGGGAGCTTGTCCCCGGACACGCTGCGCATAACGCGGATGTTTTCCATGATCTCCTGCCCGTGCTCCAATGTGCCCAGCAGGGTTTCCCGAATCGTTTTGGCCATGGCTCACACCTCCTTGGCGACTCTGGCCGCCAGCGTGTCGGCATAGGTATAGTTGGGGCCGAAGCCGCAGGCATTGACCCAGCCGCTGGCAAACTCCAGGTGGGGGATCTTGCTCTCGGCGGGGAAGAAGAACACCGACTGCATCAGGTCCTGCTCGTAGCCGTAGATGGCGCCGCCGGGGTGCCCCAGGTAGCGCATGTGGGTCAGCGGCGTGGCCACCTCCATCTCCTCGATGTGCTCCGTGATGCCGGGGTACATTTTTTCCAGCCGGGCCACGATCCGCCGGCCCGCCTCGTACTTCATCTCGTAATATCGGTCCGGTGGGAGCTTTTCCCACTCGGCGCTGTACTTCAGCGTGCCCGCGGTGATGACGCTGGTGCCGGGGGGGGACACGCTGGGGTCGTCCACGGTGTAGCAGGTGGCCACCAGGGGGTCGTTCTCCGGCAGGAGCTTGTAGGCGTCCTGGAAGTCCCGGTTGGCGTCCAGGCTCTCGTAGTTCAGGGTGAAGGAGGTGGTGAAGCCGATCTCCTCCGGGGGGCAGTCCAGGCCGATGAAGCAGGTCAGGGCGGATATGCCCACGGTGTAGGGCTTGAGGTACTCCCGGGCGGACTCCGGCACCTCATCCGGGGCCAGCAGGCGGCCGTAGGTGGCCAGGGGGGAGATGTTGGAGATGATCCGCTTGGCCCGGTACTCCTCCCCGTGCTCGTCGACGACGCCCACGGCCGTTCCGTTTTCCAGCACCAGCCGCTGCACGCCGCAGTTGAGCCGCACCACGCCGCCCAGCCGCGTCACCGCCTCCATGATGGCCTGGTTCATCATCATGGAGGTGCCCCGCAGGTAGTAGGGCTTGGTCTCCAGGTAGAAGGTGGTGCACTTGGCCAGGATGGAGAAGGGGAACCGGGTGGGGGGCATTCCCATAAAGCACCAGTAGGCGCTCAGGGCCAGCTGAAGCTTGGGGTCGGTGAAGAACTCGTCCAGCACCTCCTGGGTGGTCTTCATGGCGTACTTCACCAGAAGGGGGTACAGCCTGGGGAAGCCCGCCTTCATCACGGCCTTTTTCAGCGCCCCGGGCTCGCCGGTGCTGGCGGCGCTCTTGGCGGCGAACTCGGCGGCCTGGTCGCAGAAGCCGTAAACCACCTCAAAATACCTGCCGATGGCCTGGGCCTGGTGGGGGAATTCCCTGCACAGATGGGCCTCGCAGCTCTTCCGGTCCGCGGGCAGGCTGATGCCGGTGCCGTCGGGGAAGTTTACCCGGAACAGCTCCTTGATTGGAATCCACTGGATCTCATCGTAGATGCCGTACCGCTTGAACAGCTCCATGAGGGGGCCGGGGTTCTCCGGCGTGCCCATGTGGGAGAGCTGATGCAGGGCGATCTCAAACTCGAACCTGCCCCGGCGGAAGCTGGTTCCGCAGCCGCCGGGGATGTTGTGCCGCTCAAAGAGGATCACGGACTTCCCCTTCTCCGCCAGGGTGGCTGCGGCGGCCAGTCCGCCGTTGCCGGCGCCGATCACAATGACGTCATAATCTCTCATAGAAACGCTCCTCATCTGCCGGGCGCGGCCAGGGGGGCGAACTCAAAGGTGATTCCGCCGTTTTGCAGCATCAGCACGATGCAGGCGGCGATCAGCGCCAGATTGATGACCATGCACACAATCTGTACCGTTCTCCCCTTGGTCCAGGCCACGAACCGGTCAAATTTTTCATGGTAGAACTCCCGCTCGAACCAGTCCTTTGCCCCGATCTGGAGCCACCCGCCGATGGACAGGGAGTTGGCCCGCAGCAGCAGCCACATGCCGATGCCGCCATAGACGCCCAGCCCCAGGGTGCACAGCGAGCCGATCAGGGGTGCGCCCAGGAAGCCCACGTGCATCAGCGCCACGGAGGAGGAGAACTCGTTGGTCACGAAGATCCAGTTCCAAAGGGTGTAGGCCAGGGCGTACATGATGGTGATGACGGGCAGCGCGCCCCGGGCCAGGTAGTAGTCTCCGAAGGGGGCGTCGAACTGCCACAGCCCCCGCAGGGTGATGACCCCCAGCGCCAGGGCGAAGCCGGACACCGCGTTGAAATACTTCTTGTGCCGGAGCAGGTCGGTGAAGGTGGCCTCCAGGATGTTGACGATGAGCATCAGCATGATGCAGTCCACATAGACCTGGGGGTTGAACAGCCGCAGCGCCGCCAGCACGATGAGCACCCGCATGAGCAGCAGGGTGGTGAGCTTCAGCCGCTCAAAGAACACGGGCTTGCAGAAGATCAGCACCAGGATGGAGGGCACCACAATCAGCGGGACATTGCCCTGCAGGGGATAAAATGCGGCGGCGATGGCCATGCCGGTGATGGCCGCGGTGAACATGATCCACTTGAACAGCACCTCAATGCTGGAATTTGACACGCGTTTGTTCTGCATAGTCGTTCCTCCCATGGTTTTCTACCCCTTTCTCAACAGCCAAGTATCTCCTTAATCATCAGCTCCGTACCGCTGAGCGCCGTCAGCTGGACGCCCCCGCAGTCCGGGCACCTCAGGTCCTCCGCCACCGCGTTGAATTCCCGGCCGCAGCAGCCGCACCGGGCGATGCCCGGGATGATCTCCAGCTCCAGCGCGGTGTCCTCCATGAAGGTCTTGTACACCGCAGCCGGGTAGCAGGACTCCAGATAGGCGGGCACGACGCCGGACAGCTCGCCCACCTGGAGGACGATCTTTTCCACCCGCTCCAGCTCCTCCTCTCGGGCGATGCCCTCGATGGTTTTCACCATGGCGCTGAGCAGACCCAGCTCATGCATGTCTACCCCCCTTTCTTCAGGGCGGAGGCGGCGATCCTGCCGGTGCGCTTCACCGCGTACTTGGCCACCGCGATGGGGAGCTTTTCAAACACCGGGGCAAACTCGTCGTACTTCCGCCGCAGGCTGATGGCGTCGAACTTACACTTGGTGGTGCACTGGCCGCAGCCCACGCACATGTACTCGTCCACCTGCACCGCGCCGCAGCCCAGGCAGCGCTGGGTCTCCTGGCGCATCTGCTCCTCGGTGAAGGTGAGCCGGGGGTCGCCGAAGGCGGCGTCCGCCCGGGGGGAGTGGCCGGCCCGCTGCCGGGGCATCCGGTCAAAGCCCTCCAGCACCACGTTGTCCTTGTCAAAGCTGCGGTACTCCCGGCGGTCGCGGCCGTAGGTCAGGCTCTGGCCGGGCTGGACAAACCGGTGGATGGAGATGGCCGCCTCCTTGCCGGCGGCGATGGCGTCGATGGCGAACCGGGGGCCGGTATAGGCGTCGCCCCCCACAAAGATGTCCGGCTCGGCGGTCTGGTAGGTGAAGGAGTCGGCCTGGGCGGCGCCGTTGGGCCGGGTGGCCACGGCGGTGCCCTCCAGCAGGCCGCCCCACTGGATGCTCTGGCCCACGCTCACAAGCACGTGGTCGGCCTCCACTGTGAGGGTGTCGCTCTCGTCAAACTGGGGGGCAAAGCGGCCCTCTTCGTCAAATACCCGGACGCACCGCTGGAACACCACCCCGGCGGCCCTGCCGTCCCGCACCAGAATCTCCCTGGGGCCGTAGCTGTTGCGGATGGCGATGCCCTCCTGCTCGGCCTCGTGGATCTCCTCAGGCAGGGCGGGCATCTCCTCCCGCCGCTCCAAACAGTACAGCTCCACCTGGCTGCTGTCCGTTCGGACGGCGGCCCGGGCCACGTCGATGGCCACATTGCCGCCGCCGATGACCACGGTCCTGCCCGCCATGGGGGGGATGTCCCCCAGGTTGACGCTCCGCAGGAACTCCACGCCGGCGGCGACGCCCCGGGCATCCTCCCCGGGTATGTTCAGCCGCCTGCCGCCCTGGGCCCCGATGGCCAGGTAGAAGGCCTGGAAGCCCTGCCGGCGCAGCTCCTGAATGGTCACGTCCCGGCCCACCTCCACGCCGGTGCGGAACTCCACTCCCAGCTGGCGCAGCACCTGAATTTCCGCCTCCACCACGTTTTTCTCCAGCCGGAAGCCGGGTATGCCCATGGTGAGCATTCCGCCGGGCCGGTCCAGCTTTTCAAACACCGTGACCCGGTAGCCGTCCAGCGCCAGGTAGTAGGCGCAGGACATGCCCGCCGGGCCGGCGCCCACCACCGCCACCGGCTTCTGGTAGTCGTGGCGCTTTTGGGGGATGAACCGGCTGGCCTCGTTCAGGTCCTGGTCGGCGATGAATTTCTTGATCTCGTCGATGGCGATGGGCTCGTCCACATCCCCCCGGGTGCAGGCGGACTCGCAGCTCCTGGGGCAGATCCGGCCGCACACCGCCGGGAAGGGGTTCTCCTTCTTGATGAGCTCCAGCGCCTGGGTGTACTTGCCCTGGGCGGCCAGCTTGATATAGCCCTGCACCGCGATGTGGGCGGGGCAGGCGGTCTTGCAGGGGGAGGTGCCGCTCTCCGCCACGTCCACCCGGTTCTCCCGGTAGTCCACGTTCCAGTTCTTCTCCCCCCAGACGTGGTCCCGGACCTTGTCATAGGGCTTCTCCGGCACGGGCTGCTTGGCGCACAGCTTCTGGCCCAGCCGCAGGGCGTTGGTGGGGCAGTTTTCCACGCACTGCCCGCAGGCCACGCACTGCTCCGTGTCCACCTGGGAGACGTAGTTGGAGCGGATGGCGTCCGGCGAGCGGAACATGGTGGCCACCCGCATGGCGAAGCAGGAGCAGGAGCAGCAGTTGCAGATGGCGGCGGACTCCCCCAGGCCCTCGATGTTGGGGATCTGGTGCATCAGGCCGTTTTCCTCCGCCCTGCGCAGGATATCCACCGCCTCCTGCCGGGTGATCTGCCGGGCCCGGCCGGTGCGGATGTAGTACTCCGCGCCGGTGCCCATCTGGATGCACATCTCGTGCTCCAGGTGGCCGCAGCCCTGGCCCAGCACCCGCCGGGATTTCCGGCAGGAGCAGTCGGAGACGGAGAAGGTGTCGTACTTGTCCAGGTAGTAGGACAGGCGCTCGTAGGGCACGCTCTGGGTGTCGGCGGAGATGGCGGTCTCGATGGGGATCACCCGCATCATGCCGGTGCCCATGGGCAGGTTGGGGGCGATGCTGGCGATGCGCAGGCGGGTGTACTCCTCAAAGGCCTTCCCGATCTGGGGGTGGGCCTTCACCTGCTGGTCGTTATTCACCATCATTTCCAGGATGCCCGGCGCGAAGATCTGCACCAGGAACACCTCCTGCCCCGCCTCGTTGTGGTATACCTTGCACACGCCGATCTGGGCCAGCTCCATCAGGATCTTTTGGGTCTCCTCCAGGGATTTCCCGCATTTTTCCGCCACATACTGGGCTGTCCGCTCCTTGCGCAGTCCCAGCTGCAGCGCCACCTCCGCCTGCTCGTCGGACACCACGCACTCCAGCGCGTAGTATTCCGGGGCGTTCTCGTCGATGCGGTTGACCATACCGGTCAGGCCGCCCACCATTTTGGCGAGCTTGACGATCTTGGGCCTCAGGGCCATTGCGCTCATCCTCTCCTTGTTCAAATTTAAATAAAAAAACCTGCATCCACAGCCGGGGGACGCCGGCGGGGCGGGGGCCTTTTCCATGGGGCGGGGCGGATGCTGCGGGAGGACTGGTCCTGCGTGCGGCATGGTGGAAAAGGTCCGCCCGGGCGGCGGCTGAGGCTGCGAATACAGGTACTGAGGCTGAAAACGGCGCCGCGTCCGTGGCTGGGGGCGCCTACCGCTTCCGATAAAAGCTCTCCAGCATCTGGAAGAACTGGTCCAGCCGGATTCTGGCGTTTTCCTCATCGCCGGAGTCGGTCCGGCCGCCGATGGCCAGCTTCTGGATCAGGCCCAGCATGGCGTCATAGGTGTTGTAGTAGAGGGTGGCCACGTTGATGTCGGTGCGGATGCTGCCGTCCTCCAGCCCCTGGTGGATGGCGGCGGACAGCGGGCCCACGCGGGCCTCAAAGGCGGCGGGGGGCTTGTTTTCCACCAGCAGCGCCTTGCCGCAGCGGTTCAGATAGGCCTCAGCCTCATGGACAAAGACCAGGGTCTGCCGGTGGGTGAAGTACAGCTGGGCGTAGCCCCGCAGAATTTTGCTGATCCGCTCCGCGCCGCACATGTTCCGGCTCAGCTCCCGCTGCGCCTGGGCGTCCACCTGCCGCATGCTCTCCGACCAGAACAGCAGCGCCGTTTCCAGCACCAGATCCGCCTTGGTGGCGAAGTAGCGGTACACGCTGCGCTCCGTGAGGCCGGCCCGCTGGGCGATCTCCGATATCTTTGCCGCCTCAATCCCCTGCTCCACAAAGCAGTTCAGGGCCTGGGCGATCACCCGCTCCCGGTTGGTCTCCCGCCTGGAGCGCTTGGAAGGGGCCGATTGATCTGCCATGGCGCGACCTCCGCGAAAAATTGTCAGTTCGACTGACAATTCCAGTATACAGCATTTCCTGCCAATTGCAACCACTTTCGATAATTTCTGCGTTTGTCACAGGAAAGCCCCCTCCGGGTTGTCTATTTCGACGGTTCCCGCAGGGGGCATGGCGAAACTTTTGGAACTATGCCGGGGCGGCGGACAAAGCGGGGCGGGCGTCCGGTCGTGGACGCCCGCCCCGCGGTTTATTGGATGGATGGTCCAGCCCGCCGTCACAGGACGTTGGCCGTGGCGGTCTGCCGCCAGTTGTTGAAGAGCACGGGCCGCTGGGCAAGGGCGCTCCCACCGCCGGCAAAGTCCAGCAGGGGCTCCTCCAGCTCCTCAATGCGGGAGAGCCTGCCCTCCAGATAGTCCTTGAGAATGGTCCGGCAGTGGCGCATGCGCCGCCCCAGCCCGCCCAGCCGGATGTCCTGCACCTCGAAGCCGGTGCGCTTGTTCTCCCGGTCCCACTGGGCGCGGAGGGCCTCGTAAAACTCCTCCAGCCGCTCCTCCGCCGCCTGGTAGTCGGACAGCAGGGCGGCCAGCGCCCCCCGGTCCCCAGAGCGGTAGGCTGCCCGGGTGCGCAGGCCCAGCTCCGCCTTCACCTCCAGCACCCGGCACAGGGCCCGCTGGGTGCGGAACAGGTAGTCCCACCGGCCCGTCTCCGGGGCGGCCTCCAGGGCGCGGGCGCATCGGGCGAACCGCTCCCCCTCGCCGCCGGAGAGGGTGGAGTCCAAAAGGCCCTGAAGGGGGTCGTTGTAGAGCAGGTACTTCTCGCTGTTGACAACCCCCTTCTGGTCGTTGGGGCTGCCCGGCAGGTCCAGCAGCAGGAAGGTGTCCCAGGAGACGCCGAACTGCGCCTCAAACCGCCGCTGGATGTCCGCCTGGTCGGCGTTCCCCCGGGCGCGCTGGGCGGCGTAGAACAGGGCGGGAAGCAGGGCGAAGCGGGAGCACTCCGCCCCGTCGTCCCCCCAGAGGGTGAAGAACATGTCCCGGACGCCGTTGTCCCCGCAGGCCTTCAGGGCGGCCTCGGTGGCCCGGATGCTGAACCCGTTGTGGGGCGCGAAGCCCTCCCAGCACCACAGCCCCCCGGCGAACCAGGTCCCCGGCTTGATGGCGGCGTGGTTTTTCAGCATCTGGCCATAGCGGGCGGGGTCGGTGGTGTAGTAGTCCCAGTAGACCAGCTCCACGTTGGCGGGGATCTTCCGGCCCACGCTGTCATCGATCTGGGCATCGACGGCGTAATACTCCCCGCCGGCGGCCAGGCGGTAGAACATGTCCGACCACATGATGAGCTCCAGGCCGTGCCGCGCCCCGAGCTCCGCCACCCGGTTCAGGTGGTCCAGGAGGGCCTGTGTGCGGTCCACCGCCCCGTGGAGGTCCAGATACCGCCCCCGGCCGAAGAGGTGGGCCTCGTCCATGCCGATGTGGACGCATTTGGAGGTGAAGCAGGCCGCGATGGTCTCAAACATCCGCTCAATCAGCGCATAGCTCCGCTCATCTCCGGCCAGCAGGATGTCTTGGGCGTCCATGTGCTCCCGGTACTCGGGCCAGCGGGCGATGGCGTTAAGGTGGGCCAGGGTCTGGATGCAGGGGATGAGCTCCATCCCGTTCGCCCGGGCGCAGGCGTCGATCTCCGTCAGCTCCGCCTGGCTGTACCGGCCCCGGGCGTAGCCAAAATAGGGCTCCCCCGGCACCTCGTAGGTGTCCTCGGTGTACAGCATGAGGGTATTGTACCCCAGCTGGGCGGTGATGCCGATCCAGGTTTTGACGGCGTCCACCGTCATCACCGCGTTCCGGGAGCAGTCCAGCATGGTCCCGAGCCTGCGCGGGGCGGTGTCCTTGTTCTCCATGTTATTTCCTCCTGGGAAGCTGTATTCACGACGGGATATGGGGGCTGGCAGTGTTCTAGGGCGCGTCCTCCTCCTGGGGGAGCGGCGAGAGAAGATTGTGGTAGATCCACCCCTCCCTCCCGTCGGACAGGCAGATGTGGACCCAGCCGTCCGACTGGTCGCCCAGGTAGAGGACCTCCTCACCGCCGGAAATGACGGTGAGCACGGAGTGGCCCTTGCCCGGCCCCTCCCGGACGTTGGTCCCCCGGCGGCCCTGGCTGGACAGGGACAGCCAGACCTCCTGGGGCGGGCTCTCCGGGGGCTCCGACTCCAGCTCCTCCTGGCTGGGGCTCTGCCTGGGCTCCAGGAGGATGAGGGGCTCATAGGCCGCCGCCGCTTGCAGGGCCGGCGCCTCCAGCCGCTGATAGGCCTGGGCGGCGAAGGACAGGTATGGGATATATTGCCCGGATACGAAGGGTCTTACCCACGTGGGCAGACAGATCAAAACCATGAGGGCCAGATAGAGGGCCACGGCCCTTCCAATGTGGGGCTCCACCTGGGAGACCTGCTTGGCCCACTGGGTCAGCCGGGTGTGCCATTGGCCCATGGCGCCGTTCCAGCGGTTGCACAGCTGCACGTAGCGATCGGGGGACCGCCTGGACAGGGGGGAGAGGAGCAGCTCCCCCCAAAGGCACAGCCCCTTGACGCCAAGGGCCAGCAGGCGCAGCAGCCAGGACAGCAGCTTCAGGAGGATGGGCCGGGCGGCGAGCCAGGCCAGGCACACGGCGGCCAGCACCACGATGGCGGCCCGATACAGCAGAGGGAGCTCGCGCAGGTTTGCCCAGAGGCCGTAGTAAAACGTCTGAGCCACGTCCAAAAATTGATGAACCACGTCGATTCCTCCTTCCAGGGAATGGGCGCTGGGAGTGACGCCGGGGGAGAGAGGGGATGCGGTACAGCTTCTTAGGGAAGCGCTGGTTCAATGCGCCTGCGGCATCTTGCGGAAATTTCGCTCCATGATTTTGTTGCGATTTCTTGAAATAAACACAATTATTCCTGCAAAATCCCGCCTCGCCTGACGAGAAAATCTCTCGTCAGCTGGCATTCTTCGAGATATTAAACAGGCTCTTAGATATCGTCGTCCTCGTCTTCAGGGGGGCTGAACAGGCCCTTTTTCGCGGGGCCGGTCTCCAGGCCGGGGGTATTGGCCGTCGCCGTGCGCACCATGGAGGAGAGCAGCTGGGTGGTCTTTTCCTCCAGCACCTCGGGGGGCGCCAGGCCCATGTCCTGGGCCTGCTTGACCAGGTTGAGAATCTCCGCGTACTGGCGCATGGACTCGTCGAAATCCTTGGCGGACCGCTTCTGCATCCGCATGGCCGCCTCCTCCGCCGTGATCTGTCCGCCGGCAAATTCCGCGAAAGCCTGTATGCGCGGGTCCTGATACCGCTGAGACAGGGTATCGGCGATGCCCGCGCGGATGATTTCATACTGCTCCTTATTTTTCAGGTCCTGAATCTGCTCCTGATGCCGGATATGGCTGGCGTCGGGCCGCACCTGCACGCTGATGCTGGACAGGGAGATGCCGCAGGGCAGGTTCTCCACGTCCGAGAAGGAACTCAGAATTTTTCTCCGCAGGTCCTGGAGCTGTTCCGGGACGTACTCGCAGGCCAGGTCCTCCAGCCGAGGGGTCAGCTGGCTCCGCACGGCGGCCGCCACATCCGTGACGTGGTCCGTCATGATCTGATACGGATCACGGACCCTGGCCGACATGCTCAGCTTGACGCAGAATCTGGAGATGCTGTCCGCCGAGGGCAGCTCCAGCTCAAAGCTGATCTCATGGGCGCTCACGTCCACCCGGGTGGTCTGATTGTACTGCCCCCGGCGGACCCGCCGCTTTTCCGGAACGGAGCCGCTTTCAATCACCAGCGGGGGGTCCTGGTCCCTGCTGCTGGTCAAAATCAGGGCATAGCCGGGGGTGGGAACGGGGACGTCGTCAAAAAAGCCGTTTGTGTAGGGCTGGGGCTGGCCGATGGGATGATAGGTGTTCTCCGCCATGGTTTTTAAGTCCCTCCTGTTCATGTGCTGCTGGCACGGTTTTTCTCCAGCCGCTGTTCCAGAAAATCCATCAGATGCTGGGCGACGGGCTGAACCTCCGCCTGCTGGGCGCATTGCTTCAGCAGGGAGCGCGTGTTGTAGTAGTCGGAGCTTCTGTCGGTGAAGGCCAGGTATACAAAGGGCTTTTCCAGGTAGGCGTATGGCGCGCGGCACAGGCTGATCTCCCGCATGTGGCACTCCAGAATCTGCCGCGCCGTGTCTCGCAGCACTGGTTGCCGCCAGACAAGCTGAAACAGGGGGAGCAGCGCCTTCCTGGTCTGGGTGCGGCGAAGGCCGCGCAGAAACACCAGACTGGGCTGGTGGGAAAAGTCGGTGAGATAGTCCCAGCGGAAGAGGGTGAGGAAGTAGATGGCCATGCAGCGGCGGCCGTCGGTATTCCGGCGCTGGAGCAGGCAGCGGGCGAGCCCCTCCGCCAGCAGCTGCGCGGTCTGCTGGTCCTCGTGGGCGGGGCGGAGGAGATACCCCCTGTCCTGCCGGTACCAGTCCAGGAAGGAGTGGGTGCTCTGGGACAGGTCCCGATTCAGGTGGGCCTCCAGGGCGTCGGGCACTCGGGTTGGAAAGTCCAGACCCTCGCCCTGGCCGGCGAGGCGGTATGGAACCTGCCACAGGATGCCGCCGTGCCGTCCGCACCAGCGGCACAGCAGCAGGTCGGCCAGCCCCCGGCTGTCCTCCCACAGCAGGAGCTGATGGGAAAAGACCGTCAGGTATTTGACGTCGGCCTGGGCGGTGCAGCTGTGCTCCAGGGAGGGGACCATGGTGTCCCGGGCATAGGCCGGGTCCAGCGAGGCGTAGCAGGCCAGCCCCTGCATGGCGGCGTAGCCCATTCTGCGGCTGGCGGCGGAGGCCGTCTGCCGGCGCAGCTCCAGCAGCCATTGGGTGAGGCTCCCCCGCAGCTGGGGGTATTCCCGCCAGATCTGCGCCCGGATCCGGGGCGGGTCCTCCGGGCTGCGGAAGGTGAGGCACAGGGGGGCCGGCGCGCCGGGGTTCTGAGCGGCCGGGTCGTCCACGTATTGAAGCGGGAACGGGGCCAGCAGCGCCTGAGCCGTCTGAAAGCCGGCGGGCGCCCGCGCCTCCTCCAGCCCGAGCTGGGCGGCCAGGACAGTGCGCAGGCTCCGGGCCGCCTCGTAAAAGGCGGCCTCCGGCGCCAGCTGAAAGGTGGCCAGTGTGATGAGGGCGGCCAGGGCGTCCAAGCCGCAATCCAGCTGAAAAAAGGCCCGAACCCGCTCCTCAAGCCCCTTTGCGGGGACGGGGAGCGGGGCGTCCCCTCCGCCGCCCTGGCTCTGGTCAATGCTGCCGATGGCCCCGGTGTTGTGCACATAGTTGCCCTGGTAGGTGTTGTAGTGGAGATGGAGCTCCGCCCCATAGGTGCTTTTCAGCTGGTCCTTGTCCAACAGCTCGTTCAGGCCGCGGAGAATGTCCTGGAGCGGGTCCTGCCCCGAGCGGGGCTCAGAGGCCGACCGGCCCGGGGCTGCGGGGGCCTCCTGGGCCGGGCCCTGGGCGGTCTCAGGGGGGTGGGGGGTCTCCTGCGCGGGGGTCTGAGGGATTTCCGGGGTGCTCATCTGGCGCCGCCTCCCATCGGGTCTGTATTAGTAAGAAGCTGTACCAATAGACCTCAGCGCACATCCCTGCGGCCTAAATTGCCGCCAGGCTGCGCCAAGAAAACACTGATTCAATGCGTCTGCGGCAATTTTTCCTCGCAAGTCTGCGTACTTGGCTATTGGTGCAGCCTCTAAGTTATCGGTCCAGGCTGCGGACCACGCTGCGGATTTTGTCGGCAATCTCCACTTCCCGCAGGCTGTCTGCGGGGATGTAATTGATGTCCGGGTCCAGGTTGGGCAGGGAGGCGCCGCCAAAATAGATGGGGATCAGGCAGCTGCGCCCCTCATCCCGCCGGCGGAGCATGGCGGTGGCGGCCTCGTGCATGGTGATCTCCTTGCGCAGATAGTCCGCGGTGACAAAGGCGGCCACATAGCGGCTCTGGTACCGGTAAATCTGATAAAATCTGGCGTACATGTCCTCGCCGATAAAGACGTCGTCCCGGTACGGGGCGAAAAAGACCCGGAGGCCCTCCGCCTCCAGAAGCTTCGCCACCCGGGAGACAAGCCGCTCCTGCTCGCCGGCGTAGGAGAGGGCCACGTCGTACCGGGCTTCGCCGGCGGGCGGGGCGGCGCCAGCGCCGGGCACGGGGATGGACTGGGCCGGGGCCCCCTGTTGCTGCGTGACCCTGCCGATGGTCCCGGTGTTGCTGACATAGTTTCCGCTGTTGTAAATCAAGGAAATCCCTTCCTTCCGTGTTGGGCTGCTGGCACGGCGGGAGAGCTCGGATGGGAAAGCGCCAGCATTTCGATTTCTGCTTTACATTGAGCTGTGCAGGCTCAGATGCAGAAAGTATAGCACGTTTCGACCAAAAATGCTAGAGCTTGTTTTGAAAATTTGGGCCGTTCACCTGGAAGAAGACCAAAGAGGTCCGCTCACGCCATGCGGCATGGGCGGACCCTCTTTTGCTGAGAGGAAATCAGGGGTGCGGCGGGCCAGATCACTGGGAACATCTTTTCATATTTTTGGTACAATCACTGGTGAAAATTACAAAAGGGGAGATTTTTAGTGAACAAAAACATCTATGGATATATTAGAGTGTCCACGGTTGACCAAAATGAGGATCGCCAGCGGATCGCCATGCATGGGCTGCCGATCCCGGAAAAAAACCTTTTTGTGGAGAGGCAGTCCGGGAAGGATTTTGAGCGCCCCCAGTATAAAAAGCTGATCCGAAGGCTGAAGCCGGAGGACCTGCTCTACATCAAGAGCATTGACCGGCTGGGCCGGAACTACGGGGAGATTCTGGATCAGTGGAGGATGCTCACCAAGGAAAAGGGCATTGATGTGGTGGTGCTGGACATGCCGCTGCTGGACACCCGCCGGGGGAAGGACCTGATGGGTACCTTTCTCAGTGACATTGTATTGCAGGTGCTGTCCTTTGTGGCGGAGAACGAGCGTACAAATATCCGGCAGCGGCAGGCGGAGGGGATTGCGGCGGCGAAGGCCCGGGGGGTGAAATTCGGCCGCCCGCCCAAGCCGGTGCCAAAGAATTTTGATCAGCTGCATCACGACTGGCGCGGGGGAAAACTGACGCTGCGGGAGGCTGCGGCCGCCTGTGCCATGCCGGTTTCGTCCTTTTACGCGAAGGCGTCCCAGCTTGAACAAGCGGGGGAACCGCGGCGCTCCTAAGCTCCAGAGGACTTCAGGTGGATGTTTTTGTCATGTTCCACCGAAAAGCGGGCCTAAATTTTGTTATGAGTAACATATAGGGAATGGAACAGGGTATGGTAAACTAAAAGTATCAGGCGTCCGGCGGGGTCTTTGATACGCTTCGGAAGGGCCGCGCGGGGAAGGGAGGGCATATGCGCATCAGTCATTCAACCGCCATGCGTATCGTCACTGAGCTGAGCGACATCATTCGCCAGAGCATCAATCTGATGGATGAAAACGGCGTGGTCATCGCCAGCACCGACGAAAAGCGCATCGGAACCGTCCATGAGGGCAGCCAGAAGCTGATGGAGGAGCACCTTGAGGTGCTGATCATCAACTCGGATGACGAGTACCCCGGCAGCCGCCAGGGGGTCAATTTCCCTGTGGAGATGGACGGCAGGTACATCGGCGCCATCGGCATCACCGGCGACTATGAGGTCATCAGGGAGCATGGCCGCATCATCAAAAAAATGACGGAGATTCTTCTGCTGGATGATTATCTAAAGGAGCAGAAGCGGCTGAAAAAGAATCTGCGCACCGGCTATATCCAGGAGTGGGTGCTGGACCCCGCCGCCGCCGGGCAGGAGGCCTTTGTCCGCCGGGGGCTCTCCCTGGATATTGACGTGCGCCTGCCCCGCCGGGCGGTGATGCTGCTGCCCCTGACTGACGTGGACGACACGCTGGAGTGGCAGCGCCTGCTGGAGCGGACGGAAAAGGCCCTGCGCCGGGCGGTGAGCGCATATCCCCAGGCCCTGGTGATATGCAGCGGGAAAAAGCTCATCTGCCTGCTGCCCGACTGGGGGGACAGGCGGCTGCTGAACGCGGTGGAGGCTTTTCAGGCTGGGGCACGGCAGGAGCCGGGGGTGGAGCTGGCGGCTGGGCTGGACTCCCGGGCCGCCGCCGGGGGGGATATGCCCCTGGCCTGCCAGCGGGCGGAGAAGGCCCTCTACGGCAGCGTATCCCACCCGGAGCACAGGCCCATTTTCTACAGGGAGCTGCGGCTGGAGATCCTGGTTCACGAGATCCCAGCGGCGCTCCGCGCGGAGTATGTGGAGCGGACCTTCCAGAACTGCACCCCGGAGGAGCGGGAGGGCTACACCCAGATGCTCAAGGTGTTTTACGCCTGCAACGGCTCCATTCAGCAGGCGGCGGAGCGGCTGTTCCTCCACAAAAACACGCTTCAGTACAAGCTGAATAAGCTGTCCGGCCTGACCGGAATCAACCCCAGGACCTACCAGGGCGGGGCGCTCTACTGCCTGGCGCTGGCCTTTTTGGAGGAGGAGCGGCTGGGGAATTGGCTCTGAGGTCAATTTCCCGGCTGTCTTTTTGGTTTGTATAACATATCCAATTTAGCGGGAATTTGCTATGATAAACCTACAAAATATACAACAAAGCTTGAGACGGTGATTGGAATCTATGAAAATTGTCATTGCCGCAGACTCTTTTAAAGGCAGTCTCTCCTCCGCCCGGGTGGTGGAGCGGATTGCCGCTGGGCTGGCCCAGGCGGTGCCCGGCGCGGAGCTGGTGTGCCTGCCCATTGCGGACGGAGGGGAGGGGACTGTGGAGGCGTTTGCCATTGCCGCGAATGGAGCGCTGTGCCCGGCCCTGGTCCACGACCCGCTGGGGCGGGAGATCACGGCGCAGTACTGCGTCCTCCCCGACGGCTCCGCCGTGATCGAAATGGCCCAGGCCAGCGGCCTGCTTTTGCTGGGCCCGGGGGAGCTGGCCCCCCTGTCCGCCTCTACTTACGGCACCGGCGAGCTGATCCGCCGGGCGATGGACCGGGGCTGCCGGAAATTTATTGTAGGCGTGGGGGGCAGCGCCACCACCGACGGCGGCTCCGGCATGGCCCGGGCGCTGGGGGCGGAGCTGCTGGATGACGCCGGGCAGCCCCTGCCGATGGGGGGCGGTCCCCTGATCCGCCTGGCCCGCATTGACTGCGCCCGCATGGACCCCCGGCTCCCCGGGTGCAGCTTCATGGTGGCCAGCGACGTGGACAATGTGCTGTGCGGCCCCACGGGGGCGGCGGCGGTGTATGGCCCCCAGAAGGGGGCCGGGCCCCAGGAGGTGCGGGAGCTGGACGCGGCATTGCGGCACTATGGGCGGCTGCTGGCCTGTCAGCTGGGGGCGGATGTGGCTCAGCGCCCCGGCGCGGGGGCCGCCGGCGGGCTGGGCGCGGGGCTGATGGCCTTCTGCGGCGCGCAGGTCCGCTCCGGCGTGGATACGATTTTGGACATGATCGGCTTTGACCAGGCGGTGGCCGACGCCGACTTGGTGGTCACCGGGGAGGGGCGGATTGATTTTCAGTCTGCCTGCGGCAAGGTGCCCTACGGCGTGACCCGCCGGACCAAGCGGATCCGGGACATCCCGGTGGTGGCCGTGGTGGGCTGTCTGGGCCAGGGGGCGGAGGTGATGTACCGCCACGGCCTGGACGCCATCGTGCCCATCTCCGACGGCAGGCTGTCCCTGGATGAGTCCATGCGCCGGGCGGGGGAGCTGCTTGAGGGTACGGCCCGGGGGCTTGTCTCCCTGCCGGCGCTCAGAGGCCGCCTGGGGAGGTGACCGTTTTGAAATCAAATTTAACAGAAAGAGGGAGAACATGATGTTTGCATGGCTGCGGGACAAGGCGAAGCGGATGCTGCTGGTTTCATTGGCGCTGATGCTTCTGAGCATGGCCGTCACCAATTGGGTCCAGACGGACGGTGGGAGGGTGAAGGTCAAGACCCTGACGTTGGAGAGCATATCCGGCCACACCATGAGCGCCAAGCTGTACATTCCTCCGAACGCCGCCAGTGACGCGCCGGCCCCCGCTGTGGTCTATGCCCACGGCTGGTACAACAGCAAGGAGAACGGCGACGCCTTCGCGGTGGAATATGCCCGCCGGGGCTATGTGGTGCTGGCCTACGACATGTACTCCCACGGAAACTCGGAGGATTTGGACAATGTGCGGGCCTATGACGGGGGAAACGGCATGTACGATGCCGCCTTCTACGTATCCACCCTGCCCTATGTGGATTCGGACGCCGTCATCATCAGCGGCCATTCCGCGGGGGCCAACGCGTGCAGCAAGGCCGTGGCGCTGGACAACGAGAGGGGCGCCGGCCTGATCCGGGCCTGCATCCTGATTTCGTATGATCCGGTCGTCATGGACACCGCAAACGGGAACACGGATATCTTTGGCGTCAAGACGACCAGCGGCGGGGCATACAACAACATCTACGGCAGCCGGGATGTGGCGCTGATTGCCGGCCGCTATGACGACTACTTCTTCACCGTGAAGGAGGGGGCCCAGCCCGTCTCCGCCACCCGCGAGTATCTCAGCACCCCCATGGCCAAGAGCTTTGTCACCTTTGGGCAGGGCCCGGATGCCTTTGACGGCGCCGCGGTGGAGGCCGGGAAGTTCTATACGGAGACGGTGGACGGGAAGGAGGCGGTTCGCGTCATCTACCAGCCCTCCACCATCCATGCCTCCACGTGGCTGTCCGCCGACGCTGTGGCGGACGGGGCGGCCTTCCTGGAGAGCCGCTTCCCCTCCGGCGCCAGCGCCCTCTCCCCCCGCAGCCAGAGCTGGCCGGTCAAGTCCGCGTTCGGTGCCCTGGGCCTCATCGGCTTCTGGATGTTCCTGGCGTTTTTCGCCATTGCCCTGCTGGACACCTCCGCGTTTGGGGAGCTGAAGGCCCAGGCCGTCATGCGCACCGGCGGAGGAAGGACGGATCTGGTGTGGTCGCTGTCCACCTCGGCCGTAAAAATACTGTGCTCCGTCTTCATCATCTGGGGCATCATGAACAGCACCATGTACAGCCGCATTGACCCCATTTGGAGGCAGAAGAACACCCTGTGCATAGCGGGCTGGGCCGCCGTCAACGGCGTTGTCATCGCCCTCACCCTGCTGGCCTGGTGGTTCGGCTACGCCAGGAAAAGGGGGGTGGACCTTCGGGAGGCCGGTCTGATTCTCCCCCGCAGGGCGGTGCTCAAGACCATCGGCATCGCCGCCGCAACCATTGTTTCCGCCTGGGGAATCGTCTTTTTGTCCGACTACTTTTTCCAAACGGATTTCCGCTTCTGGCAGTGGTCGGTCAAGGCGTTTACCGCCCAGAAGATTGCCCCGGCGCTGCCCTTCCTGCCGCTGTTTCTCCTGTTCTACATCGCAAACTCCATTGCCATAAACGTGCAGGGCTACAGCGACGCCCTGGGCAAAAACGAGGGCGTCAGCCTGTTCCTCCAGGCCCTGCTCAACAGCCTGTCCCCGCTGACGATCATCGTGCTCCAATACGCCGTGTTTTTCACCAGCGGGTATCAGCTGTGGGGCGCCGGGGCGCTGGCCCGGATTCCCACTTGGCTCCACACCAGCGTTCTCATCCTGTTTGTCACGCCCTATATCACCCGCGCCATCTATAAGCGCACCCGGAATCCATACATCGGCGGCATCATCAACGGCGTTTTGGTGACCCTGTGCATGTGCATGAACTCGGCCACGCTGGTGGGGACCGGCCTGTGAGCCGGGGGTGCGCCATGGGGGTCACGCGATCCCACCCCTGGGGTGCCGCTTGTGGATTTCCCGATAGACGCTCAGGCACAGGTAAAAGCTGTCCGCCAGCGTTCCGGCGGGGTAGAGACGGTACGTGCCGTCCGGCAGGAACTGGACGCAGTACAGCGCGCCGGGAAATATGTCATTGCACAGGCAGAGGGACAGATAGCCGTTGAGCTGGGCCCCCACCCGGGTCTTCTGCACCTGGGAGGAAAAATTCCAGTCCAGGACGCTGAGCACGCCGTCAAACAGGCCCACGCAGTCCGGCGTGCCCGCAAACTGAACCCCCTCCGCCTCCCCGTGCAGCGGGGCCTCCACCAGCATGGGCTCCAGCGTGTGCTCCGCCAGGAACAGATCGACCCCATCCGCGTAGCGCCAATAGCCGCCGGGCAGCTCGCAGCTCTCCCGGTCCCCGCCCCGCAGGCGGTGCTCGATGTAGCCGTGCAGGATGACGCCCCGTTCGGCGGCGGCCTGGGTGGCCAGCTCCGCCGGGCCGCCCTTTTGGACGGGGTCGGCGCTGAAAATGCGGGTGAGCTGGGTGACGCTGGGGACCCGCCTGCCGTCCAGCCGGTATACGTGCCCCTCCGGGTCAAAGGTCAGGTCCGGGGCGGCGTCCGGCGCCTCCTGGGCCCAGCAGTCCGGGGGCTCCAGGAGGCGCTCCGGCAGGCGGAAGCGCTGGCCTGCGCCGTTGTAGTAGCAGCTCATGGCGCGCGCCTCCCCCTGCGGGTGTGGGCCGGTGGGGCGGGGTTACACAGCAGATGGTCCATAAAAGGCTCCTTTCTGACCTTGGCGGCGCAAGGTCCATCCATATCGGCACTCTCAGTATATTGGGGTTTTCGAACTTTAGAAGCTGTACCATCGCCGCGGTGAGCTCCCTTGGCGGAAAACCGGCATAAGAAGCTGTACCAATAGCCGAAGTACGCAGACTTGCGAGGAAAAATTGCCGCCGACAAGGCAAAAAATCGCGGGAATACTTTGTGTATTTCAAGATTTTTTAACGCAGCTGGCGGCAATTTGGGCCGCAAGGATGTGTGCTGGGGTCTATTGGTACAGCTTCTAAGAAAAGCCGCCTCTTTCCCTTGGAAAGAGGCGGCTTTTGTGTTGTGGGGCAGGGAGCCTCAGGACGACACCTGGAAAAAGGGAGCCGCGGCGTCGTCTCTGCGCAGGAACAGCAGCCCAAAGGAGCCCGGACCGCAGTTGCTGGCGATGGCGGAGGAGGCCTTTTGGAGGTAGACCCGCTCAAAGGGGCAGTACTGCTGCACCAGGTTTTGAATATACTGGAGCTTTTTTTCATCCATCCCGGAATATGTGATGAACAGAATGCGCCGGTCAATGTTTCTGCTCTCCTGAAGGGTCTTTTTGACATAACTCTTCGCCACATGGGAGAAGGTGCCCATCTCCATATGGCTGACCACCATTTTGCTCTTTTTCAGCAGGAGCACCGGGTGCAGAAGCAGCGCGTCGCACAGGACCTGTATCTTTTTGGAGATCCGCCCGGATTGGCACATCATATGGGTGCTGTTGATGATAAAGGCGGAGGAGATGAACCGCGCCATCCGCTGCACCGACGCCACAATCTCCTCCTTTGTGGCGTGGTGCTCCGCCATGTAGGCGGCGCACAGCACCGTGAGGCCCATGCTGCTGGAGAGATGGCCGGAATCGATCACCGTGACGTTTTCAAAGGATTTGGCCGCCTCAAGGGCGTTTTGATACCCATCGCTCACATGCCTGGCCATGGAAATGTGAATGATGTTCTGCGCCTCCGTCAGCTTCTCGGCGAAAAATCCCTCGTAGTCCTCCACCTCAGGCGGCTGGGAATACCCCGTCCGCCCTCCGGCGATGTGCACCAGCAGCTCATCCGGGCTCAGCTCCTCCTCATCCAGGAAGCGCCCCTCATCCGTGCAGACGTAGTAGGGGCGGACGGAGATGCCAAATTCTTTTCGGAGCGATTTCGGAAGGTCGCACACGCTGTCCGTTGTGATCATGATGGAGCGCCGCTGGGCCTGCTCGAAGATCAGAATATCCTTTTCGACGTCCGCCTGCCGGGCCTCCTCGTTCAGCCGCACCAGGCCCTTGGGAAGGATGCTCAGCACGGCCGCCTCCAGCAGCGCGCCGCTGACCGGCTTGGCCAGATAGCCGCTGAAGCCCTCCTTGCGGTAGAGCAGCTGGTTGTCGCTGCCTGCGTTGGCGGTCAGCGCCACCACGGGCACATCCTGACACAGGCCGCCGGGCTGCGCCCGCAGGGCGTGGAGGCAGGCAATGCCATCCATCTCCGGCATCAGATGGTCCATGAGAATGCAGTCATAATGGTGGTTTTGCGTCATCCGCAGGCACTCGGCCCCGCTGGAGGCCGTGTCGATCTGGATTTTTGTCTCGGTGAGCAGCTTCTTCACGACCATCAGGTTCATGTCGTTGTCATCCACCACAAGGATGTGGGCGTCCGGCGCCTCAAAGCTCTGCCGGTACGGCTCGCCCTCGTGCACCCTGGACCGGGAGGCTAGGGTAAATGTCCCCAGCTCCTTTTCATCCACGATGTCCTGGTCCAGCACCACCACAAACTTGGAGCCCTTGGTGTAGACGCTGTTTACGCTGACCTCGCCGCCCATCAGCTCCACCAGCTGCTGGACAATGCTCAGCCCCAGGCCGGTGCCCTCGATGTACCGATTCCGCTCCTCATCCACCCGCCGGAAGGCGTTAAAAATGTAGGGGATGTTCTCTTTTTTCACCCCCTGCCCGGTGTCCTCCACGGAGTACCAGACGCGCACCCGGTTGACCTGCTGGCGCTCGCACCGGATGGAGAGGGTGACGGAGCCCTCGCTGGTATATTTCACCGCGTTGTTCAGCAGGTTGATCAGCACCTGCTTGATACGCACCTCGTCTCCGCAGAGCATGCTGGGGATGGAGGAATCCACCTGGAGCTTGAATTCCAGCCCCTTTTCCTTTGCCTTGATCCAGATCATGTTGACAATTTCCGAAAAGAGGGCGCCGGTCTCATAGGAGACGTTGACAATCTCCATCTTGCCGGATTTGATCTTGGATATGTCCAAAATGTCGTTGATCAGCGAGAGCAGGAGCTTGCTGGCCCCCTGGATATTTCGTGCATTCTCCGCCACCTCGTCCGAGATGTCCCCCCGCAGGATGATCTCATTCAGACCAATGATTGTGTTGATGGGGGTACGGATTTCATGGCTCATGCTGGAAAAGAAGTGGTTTTCCGCCCGGTTCAGCTCCTCGATTTCCTTTTTCTGCCGCTGGGAAAGGGCGTTTTCCTCCTCATACATCTTGTTCAGGAACATGAGCAGGACGCTGGTGAGCAGGCCCACCATCACCATGGAGAACGCGGAGTCAAACAGGGCGTTGTGGTTGGCGTTCGGGGTGGAGAGCTCCGGGAAGTAAAAGGCGGTGCCGTAGCAAAGCATCGTCTCCACCGTGCACAGCCCGAAAAATATGAGCATGCGCCGCCCCTGGAGGGTGATGCAGACGTAAATAAAGCAGAGCACGAACCACTCCGGGACGCCGCTGTAAAATCCGCCCGCGGAGAAAAACGTGATGGGAAACAGAGTGAGCAGCAAAATCGCGATGGCGGTGGCGCCGGTGTGGACGCACTGCTTTTGAATGCTGATCTTGACGATAAACGCCATGACGACAAGGCTTGCCACCAGGAGCAGGACATTCCAAATGCTTCTGCCCATGGGCAGGGTAAAGACAATGGCGATCATGCATACGCCCGTCACGATGCGGAACATGCGCTCACGGAGGCTGATTCTGTGATCTGTGATAATTTCAAACCATTTTTTTATCACGATGTGTTACACTCCTCAGAACACGACAATTTTCAGGGAGAGGGATGAGGCCGTTACAGCCCGGCGATGCGCCTGCACAGCTCCTCGTGGGCGCGCAGCAGCGCGGCGTGATGCGCCTGGATGAAGCCGGCGTCGCCCCGTTTTCCCGCCAGCTCCAGCTCCTTCGCCTGGGCGGAGAGCGCCTCCGCGCCGATGGTCAGGGAGGTGCTCTTCAGCGCGTGGACCTTGACCGCGTAGTCAGTCCAGTTGGCGCTCTCATACAGCGAGACGATCTCCGCCCGCTTGTCCGCGCCCTGGGCGCAGAACATCCGCAGCATCTCCCGGTAAAAGCTCTCGTCCCCGGCGCAATAGTCCAGCCCCAGCTCCGTGTTGACGCCGGCCTGGGTGAGCAGATCATAGGGAAGCGTCGTCTGGCCGGCCCCGTCCTCCGGCGGCACAGCCTCCTCCGCCGGGAGGGCCTGGACGCCCTCCGGGGGTGTGTCCTTGCCCGCAGGCCGGGCACTGTACTGGATGCAGCTCTTGGGCAGCACCTTTCGCAGCACCCGCTCCAGTACCGTGCGCTCAATGGGCTTGGGGACGAATTCGGTAAAGCCCTCGCTGCGGAACATCTCCCGCGCGCCGCTGACGGTGTTGGCGGTCAGCGCGACGATGGGCAGATCCTGATACATGCCGTTTCGGAGCTCGCGGATTTTTTTCAGCGTCTCCACGCCGTCAAAGCCCGGCATCATGTGATCCAGGAAAATGATGTCGTAGGAGACGCCGCCGCACTGGGCCACCGCCTCCCGTCCGCTCAGGCAGGTGTCTACCTTGATCCCGTAGCTGCCCAGAATGCCCTTGGCGACCACCAGGTTCATCTCCTCGTCGTCCACCGCCAGGGCCCGGACGTCCACGCAGGTGAAGGGCTTCCGGCCCACCGCCTGGTCCTCCGCGAATCCGCGCTCCCCCGTCTCCCCGTTGAGCAGGTTCGCCACGGAGAGGGCGGAGAAGGGCTTATGGATCAGCAGCAGCCGGCTTCCTCGGTTCAGGTTAAATTCCCGCTCTGCGATGATAACCACCCGGAGGGTCTCCGCCAGCTCCTCATAATACGCCGGGTTTTCCTCATATTCCGTCTGGGCGATGAACACGTGGGTCAGCTCGTGCTTGCGCCGCAATTTCAGGAAGCCGTCAAAATTATGGGCCTGGTACCCTCGAATGCCCAGCCCCTCCATCAGATTGAGGATCAGCCCGTCGTAGTACTCCCGGACGTCGTCGCAGGTGTACTTTTCCGGCTTGAAATAGCAGGCGATGCACAGCTGTTCGGGGTGGTTGAGCGTGATGCAGGGCCGCTCGTCCGCCACGCCCTGGGGGATTACGATGTGGGCGGACAAGCCCTGCTGCTCCGCGCTGGAGAAATGAACAAAGCCGCCCATGGCATTGAGAAGCCCCTGGGCGATGGGAAGGCCGAGACCGAGCCCGCCAGCCAGCCGGCTGCTCCCGGAATCCGCCTGGTAAAAGACATCATACATCTGCGACAGCTGGGAGCTTGTCATGCCGATGCCGGTGTCCCGGATGTTGACGATCAGGTTGATGCCGTAGTGCTCCTGGCGGTAGTTGATGCGGACGTTTATGCCGCCCTCCTCCGTGAATTTGATGGAGTTCTCCACCAGGATTTTGAGCACGTGGGAGATTTTCTCCGCGTCCCCGACGAGGACCGCCGGCACCCTGGGATCAATGTCAAACACCAGCTCCAGGTGCTGCCGGTTGCTCTGCAGGGCAGTCATGGTGATGACGTCGTTCAGCACCGAGGTAATCATGTACTCTTTTTTGGCGGGGGTCAGGGTGCCCTCCACAATTTCCGTGTAGTCCAGCATGTTGTTGATCTGGCTGGACAGGCGCTTGCCCGCCATCTTTATGGAGGTCATATCCGAGCGGATATCCGGGGAAAGCTCCTTTCCAAGGGCCACCTCGCTGATTCCGATCACCATATTGATGGGCGTGCGCAGCTCATGGGATACGTTTGACAGGAAGACGGCGTTTTGCTTTCCCGCGGACTCCAGCTCCGCAAATACGCGCTCATACCACTGCCGCTGCACGTTCCGTCGGTTGATCCAGTATATGGCCAGCGCCACTCCGCCAAAGGTCACAACCGCGCCGAGACCCAGGCCAAACAGGTCCCTGCGCTCCATCTGCAGGGAGATGGTGCGCAGGATGAACCCGTGGTACATCAGGGTCAGCGTGTACAAAAGCGCCGCCACGTAGAGAACCCACTTCTTGTTCAGCATGAACAGCGCCAGAATCAGAACGCAGGCCACGGCGGGGACATCAAAAAGACTGGATTCATGCACACCGAAAAAGAAAAATTCGGTGAGCATCAGTCCAGCGCATATATTTTCGTAGAGCGTATTTGACCCAAGCTTTGCGATGTGCAGAAACCAAGCGCTGAAGCAGCCCGCCGCCATCAGCGGGACCATCCAGAATTCCCACGCCATGAAGACTGTGATCAGGCTCAGCATCGCGCTGAATACCGTGGTGATGACAGCCAGCAGCAGGTGCTGGCTTGTCTGTTCGTCCGCCCTCATGCTTTTTCAAACTCCTGGGTGATCCGCTGAATCAGGTCCTGGGGGCGGAAGGGCTTTTTCAAATAGTTCACCGCGCCCAGCTTGATCGCGTTGTGGACGTCCTCCTCCAGCCCTGACGCCGTCAGGAAGATGACGGGGATGTCTGTGGCAAATTCCTTCATGCGCTTAAAGGTCTCGATGCCGTTCATCCCCGGCATATCGATGTCCAGAAGGACCATATCGACCTTCTCGCCCCTCAGCTTGACCAGGGCCTCAATCCCCGAGTCGGCCAGAAGCACGTCATATTCCTTGCCCAGGATGATCTTAGTCCTCGACAGATTCATGGTGTCGTCATCCACCACTAAGATACGTTTTTTCATGCGATTGCCTCCCTGTTTTACTGCCGGGCGTTTCCGAAGCCCCATAAAACCTATTCTAAAATGATAACTACGGGAAAATCAAGCCTGCATTTCTGTTCTGAGCGGATTTCCAGTCCATGGAAGGGGCATAAAGCACCATCCCGCTCGGACAGGGGCGGATGGGGCCGCGATGGCGCTCAGGGGCTGATTTATAGGTACACACCAGGGGGAGATTATATGCCTGCTGTGTCCGTTGTACAAAACGATTGTCGGGACTTCTCCCAGCAACGGGTCAGATACTCTTCCGCGCTGCGGTCAGGATGTCTGTACAGCCAGGCGGAAAGGTCACAAATTCGAACTGAGACAATTCGGCCGTCCAGCAATTCGAATACGCCGAATTGTTCAGACGCCACCGCCATTTGTGAAAACGGTATGGAGTTCAGCGTCGTGCTCCAAAAGCTTTTGAGGAAGGGGTAGGTTTCGGAGAGGAAGGGGCTTTTATAGCGGCTTTTGTGGCAGCAAAAAGGGCAGGTATCGGGGTTGACCTTGGTGCGGTTTCCCATACTCATTTGATAGGGCCTTCCGCAATTTCGGCAAATCCAATAAAATTTGTACCAGACGGTAGGGGCGAACATGCTGGGCGTCAGCAAACCGTTCAGGGTCGGATGCCAGTCCTGGGCAAGCAGCGGGTACTGGGCCTCAAAGCTGTTTCTCACTGGAGTCTGAATGTACTGCTGCAAAATTAGAAGCTGATCCCGCATAATATTGATGTTGGGATAGATGTCCCGGTTGGGGAACAGGGACTGTAGCAGTTCCAAAATTACGCCGTCGTATCTGCGGCAAACCGCACGGCTCATCATAAAAACGGGAACGGAAATCGGTTGAACCAGAGGGTGGGGCCGAAGAGGCAGCTGGGCGCCCTCCTCAGCGATGACATAGACGCGGTAGTACTGCGCCAAGGAATACACCTTGTCCAGGTCCGTGGAGAGGCGCCGGCGTTTATTGACGGTAGTGTGGTAATATAAGCTGTTGAATTCAATAGCCGTTTTTTGAGCGGATAGAAGGATATCCACGCTTTTCCCCGTACATGGATCGTCTTGGCAGCTTTGAATGTCCGGAGCGCATTTTTGAAGGTAGAATCGAAATGCCTGCTCCGCGAAGGAGGTCTGTTTTTGCTGATTGCAGATTGAGCATCCCCGGTTGAGATAAGTGCGGTTGGATACCCGGGCTCTGTAATGGTGTCCGTAGGGGCATATAAACCAGAGCTTTTCAGAAAAGGATGGGAGAATCATGCTTCCGGTGATTCCTCCGTTGCGGGCATCGTCCAATTCACCGGCAATCTGGGGATATGTGGACTTCAGACAGTTGGCGTCTGTTACCTCCGTGTTTCTCCCATCTCCACAGATCGGGCAGCGAAGTATCCCGCTGCGATCCCCGATCCGAACTGGTCTGGGCAGCTGATAGTCGCACTTTGGGCATTTCAAATAGAAGGTCTGGTGGGAGGATGGGAGAACGGTGTCCATGGAGATGGAATTGCGCTCAGGATCCCACCATTGGGCTGCCTTCGGAATGACCCGCGAGAGATTGTAGAAATGAGATGGACGCCTTCCAGTGCAATAAGGACAGCAGGTGACCTCATTTCGCTGTTTGATGACATTGTAGCTGGAGGTTTTCAAACGGTTCAGTTTGTTTGGCGCATGTGCCCAGGGGATATTGCAGACGGGGCATCGAAACTTATAGTGCTTTCCTGAGGAAAAGGGCACCTCCGACGGGGGAAGCGGATTTGCCTGCCGGTCATACAGCGCCAACAGCTCCGGCCTGTTCATTTTTTTGCACCACTCTTCCAGAGAACACGACCCCTTTTTCATCATTCTGAACCTCCTTCATTTTGATGGAGCATGTGCTTGCGTGCGGGTCTTGCTTGAAACATATTGAAACGTCCAAACCGCGCTCCTCCCGCGCGGTGCCGGAAGAAAGCCGAAAATCAGGGACAAGAGGGGGAAGGTGGCGCCGCCCTTTGGCATGTAGATTTTTATTGAAACAAAAACAGCGGAATGTTATAGTGAACAGAGTGAATTGTTCGCCTTTGTTCACTGTGAGGTGGAGGGTAAGGCTGAATGTGCAGCCTTTTGAAGCCTGCTTGGCTGCAATATGGGGAAAGCTGCTTGATATAGGAGGTGTTTGAGTGATCCGTGTGGCCATCGTGGAGGACGACCTGAGCTGTGTCCAGCAGCTTCGGGAGTACCTGTCCCGCTATCAGAAAAGCTCCGGAGAGGATATTGAGGTGGCCGTCTACCCAGACGGCATGGCGGTCGTGGAGCAGTACCGCCCGGTGTTCGACGTCCTTTTGCTTGACATCGAGATGCCCCGGCTGGACGGGATGGCGGCGGCAAGGGAGATCCGCAGGACAGACCCAGAAGTTATCATGATCTTTATTACAAACATGGCCCGGTATGCCATTAAGGGCTATGAGGTGAACGCGCTGGACTTTGTGCTGAAGCCCATCAATTATTTTGCCTTCTCTTTGAAAATGGACAAGGTGGCGTCCATTCTCCGGAGCAGGCGGCAGGAGTGCTTGGTGGTATCCACCGAGGACGGACTGGTGCGGCTCTCCACCGGGGAAATCCTTTATATTGAGGTGATCAGCCATCGGCTTCACATACACACACTGGGGGAGACGTATGTGATGGCGGGAACCCTTGCCGATATGGAGCGGAGGCTGGCAGACGTCCACTTCGCCCGCTGCAACAAAGGGTACCTGGTGAATTTGAGGAACATCACTCGAATCAAAGGAAACACTGTACTGGTGGGGAGGGATGAGCTTCTGATTTCCCGCCGCAGGAGGGCGGAATTTTTGCTGAGCGTCACAGATTATTACGGGGGAGGGGGACAGTGATGGAAGGATTTGAGGTGTTCTATTTCCGGACGCACTTTATGATTGAACTGCTGCTGGGCTGCGTTGTGTTCTCTGTTCCCTTGGCCCGCCGCAGGGGTTTTTGGCTCCGGGCCATCCCAGGGGCAGCGGTGTGTTTAATATTGTGCTTCGTTTTCCCGCGGGCGAGCGTGACTCTGATTTTACGGGTGCTGGTTGCCGCGGGCTGGGCGTGGCTGTGCTTTGCCGTCTCTCTGCAGGACGCGCTGTACGGCGCCGCCTGCGCCTATGCGTCCCAGCATATCTGCTACACTGTCCGGGAGGTGGGCATGTATTTGCTGAATGTTCCGCACAGTGAGGATCCGCCGCTGCCCACGCTGTCCATGATTCTGCTCAGCGCGCTGATTTTGGCGGCGCTCTACTTCTTTTTTGCCAGAAAGATGGCGGACGGTGGGCGCTATACCAGGAATGCCAGACACTCGCTCCGTTCCATGGCTGTCGTGCTCTCGGTGGTGCTGATCCTCAGTACGGCGGCTCAGAGGGCTTATGTGGAGCAGGCGCGCCCCATGTATATCATCTGTCACCTATATGCCCTGTCCTGCTGCCTATTTATCCTCAATGGAGAGGTCAGCTATATCAAACGCTTCCGCCTGGAGCAGGAGGTCAGCCTGCACCAGATGCTGCTGCTCCAGCAGAAGGAACAGTATCAGATGACGAAGGAGACCATCGAGCTGATCGACCGAAAGTGCCACGATCTGAAGCACCAGATGGCCGCCCTGCGCTCTATCGTGCCGGAAGAGGCACGGGAGCGGTATCTCGCTCAGGTGGAAAGTTCTATTCAGATCTACGACTCCACATTGGAGACGGGGAATGAGGTGCTGAATACCGTTCTGACCGAGAAGAGCCTCTATTGTGAGGCTCATCAGATCACTATGACCTGTGTTGCCGACGGTCGCCCGCTGGCGTTTATGGACAGCATGGATGTGTACGCCATTTTTGGCAACGCGCTGGACAACGCCATTGAAAGCGTAATCCATTTGCCGGACCCGGAAAAGCGGGTTATCGCGGTGTCCGTCTGGATGCGCAGCGGTCTGCTCCTGTTCCAATTTGAAAATTACTTTGAGGGCGATCTAGATCTCCGGGACGGGCTTCCGGCGACTACAAAGGAACAGAACGGCTATCATGGCTTCGGGCTGAAGAGCATCCGCGCCACAGCGGAGAAGTACAAGGGCCAGATGTCAGTCCATATGGAGCGGAAGCTGTTCATTCTCCGGGTCTCCATTCCTCTCCCCTAGCCATGCCTTTTGAGGGCTCCCAGACAAGCGGAACGCTTGTCTGGGGGCTTTTTGCGTGGCTCTGACCGTTTGGGTACAATGGGATACCGTTCGAGCAAAAACGACAAAATTAGACAATCCTTCTGCTATACTCCTGGTGAAAACGCTCCCGATGGAGAGGGAGCTTTGGAAAAACGGTTGGCAGGAGAGGAGGTGGAAGCGTAGAAAAGGCGGTCCCATGTTCTTTGCAAACGGCCGAAAATCAAAATAGGAGGAATAAAAACGATGAGCATTCATACCCGGCAGATTTTGAAAAGATCCCTTTGCCTGTTCTGCGCGGTAGCTATGCTTCTGATGAGTATGCATCCCGCTTCCGCTGCGGCGCTGAACGCGGACGATTGCTACGCCGAGGGCTACGACTCCAGTGTGGCGCTGGAAGAGGAGGGGGCAGTGTTGCTGAAAAACACAGACCAGCTGTTGCCGCTGGCCAGCAACGCGCGGGTCACGCTTCTGGGCTCCATGTCTTACAACTATATGCAGGGCTCCGGCGGCGGGAACACCTCCAATACCGTCAACATGAAGGACGCCTTCCTTGAGGCGGGGCTGGATGTGAATGAGGCGGCCTGGGACTGGCTGGAGGAGCAGTGCGGCGGCGCGCCCCGTGTGAAAGCCAGCGATCCCTCTGGGCTAAATGACTGGACCAGCTGCCAAGGTGTACACGAATTTTCCATCGATGTATATCACAGCGGGAAATCTGTTTTATGTGCGGAGGGCTATACCGAATACGCCATTGTCACCATTGGCCGATCCGGCGGAGAGGGTTCCTCGCCCAATATGGATCATGACGGCGACGGCAGCACCCTTACCGGCAGCACCTACCTGGAGCTGAACCAGGATGAAAAGGATCTGTTGGAATTTTGCGGCGCCAACTATGACCACACCATCGTGCTGGTGAACTCCGGCGCAGCCATGGAGCTGGGCTTTTTGGACGAGGAGTCCTACGGGGTGGATGCCTGTCTGTGGATCGGCCTTCCGGGCGCCTCCGGCATGGTGGGCGTGGGTGCGATTCTGGGGGGGCAGGTCAACCCCTCCGGCCGTCTGGTGGACACCTGGGCCTATGATGTGACCACCAATCCCACGTATTATAACAACGACGACAACCGTTATGCCAACGCAGATAACCAGCCCTTCTATCAGTATGAGGAGGGGATATACGTGGGCTACCGGTTCTTCGAGACCGCCGACGCCCAGGGGTATTTTGACTCTGAGGAGTTTACCGCCCACGTATTCAAAAACGGAGCGGCCTCCGGCTACGGCCAGGTGGTCCAGTTTCCCTTCGGCTATGGACTCTCCTACACCACCTTCTCTGAGGAAATCGTGGCCTCCGATGTGCGGCTGGAGCCCCATGGCTCCAATTCCGTCACCGTGCGGGTGACCAATACCGGCGAGACCGCCGGAAAGAATGTGGTTCAGCTCTATATGGAAGCGCCCTATCAGTCTGACACCGACAGCTTTGGCATCAAAGGGGTGGGCTTGGAAAAGTCCAAGGTGGTGTTGATTGGCTTCGGCAAGACCGATCTGTTGGAGGCCGGACAGTCCCAAGAGCTGACCATTGCCTTTGATACCGACGATTTGGCCTCCTTCGACAACTTCGGTCAGGGTTGCTATGTGCTGGAGGCTGGTACCTATAAGTTCAACGTTCAGAAAGATGCCCACCAGTGGGGTGAGGCCGGCAGTACCAACGCGCCCAGCGCCAGCCTATCCGCTGAACTGTCCGCGCCTGTGATCTATGATGAGTCAGGGAGCGTTTTCGGGGCGGTGTACGCCGGTGCGCGGTCCTCCGATGCTGTGACGGCCAAAAACGCTATGGACGACGTAACCGCCGGCGATGGCAGTATGTTGGACGGCTACCTCTCTCGCGCGGACTTTGCGGGGGGCATGGAGGTCATTATGCAGCACGCCTCTGACGAGGAGCCCAACGAGATGCTCCGTGACAGTCTGGAAAAGGCCTTGGCCCAGCACGGCACAGAGCAGTATGAATACACCTATGAGACGTACCGAAACGGGTCCAAAACCTCCCTGTCCAAAACCATATATGCGTTCGGCGCGGATATGATGCCCTATGCCAGGGCCACCCCTGACGGCCGGGCCGCGGACTCCTTCCCTGATCCTGTGTGGAATCAGGTCTATTATGTGTTGGAGGGGGAGGCCACGGAGAGCGGCCTGCCTATGGTGGTGGATACCCCGCCCTCTACTGGGGGCTATCATAAGCTCAGCGTGGAAGACATGACCGGCGTGCCCATTGACACCGACGAGGGCTTCGAGATCTGGGAGAAGCTGGCCAGTATGACCTCTCTGAAAGAGGCCATCGAGGTCCAGGGCAACTGCGGCTGGATGGTCCCTGCGGTTCCCTCCGTGGGGAAGCCCAAGCAGGTGGCCCTGGACGGCCCCGCCCAGGCAGGCGGGCACAACGGCGCCACATTCTTCCCCTGCGAAGTCATTATTGCCTCTACCTGGAATACCGGGCTGGCCCGCGAGATGGGCGTGGCCTATGGGCGCCAAGACGTTCTGTTCGGCATCGGCTGCGCCTATGCCCCCGCAATGAACATACACCGCTCTCCCTTCGGCGGGCGGAATTTGGAATATTACTCCGAGGACGGTTTTCTTTCCGGTGTCATCGGTGGCAGCGTGGTTTCCGGCATCCAATCCACCGGTACCAGTGTTTTCGTCAAGCACATGGCCCTCAATGACAACGACACCAACCGGGACGGCGCCGTCACCTGGGCCAACGAGCAGGCGATCCGGGAAATCTACATGCGTCCCTATGAAATTTCCTGCAAAGATTATGCGGCCAACGGCATCATGGCCTCCCTCAACCGAATTGGCATCAGCATGTTTCACTTTGGCATGTATGAAGTAATGCTCCGCCAGGAGTGGGATTGGCAGGGACTGCTGATCACCGACGGGAACTGCGGCAGCGGCGATGTTTACAACAACCCGTTGGTTATGATGTCTGTCCGCGGCGCCACTTTGGGCTACGGCAATTACATCAATATGGCCAGCACGGAGGCCGCCTTCGGCGATTCCACCCAATATGTCTACACCCGCTACGCGCTCCATGAAATCATGCGCCACTGTCTGTACCAATATTGCGGTGCAAAAGGCGCTGACGAGGCGGGCAACACCATCAGCGGCCCGGTGGGTGTGGTGACCGCCTCCGTGGGTATCCCGACCGGCGCCATCGTCCTGGGCGTGCTCGGCTTGGCAGCCGTGGCAACTATCGCCGCCGTTCTTGTGGTGAGAGCCGGGAAAAAGACGAGCAATGCCCACAGCGAATTGTGATCATTGCCGAAAGGGGATTGAATTTATGAAAAAATTGCATATCTCATGTATGATAGGGCTGCTTTTGGTAATGTGTTTGACGCTTGCGGCCTGCGAGGCGGGGGAGGCCCTTGTTCCCGCCTCCGCCGCGCTGACCCAGACGGAGGGGCGGGTGCTGTCCGCGCCGACGGATTTTGAGATGGATCCGGTCACCGGCGAATACTCCTTCCAGGGGACCGACCCGGACGCCGCCTACTACATCATTCGCATCTATCCGGTGACGGATGGCCGGGAATTGGTGGATTATACGGCCTCCTCCTCCCGTATCAACGGCAAGGGAACCGGGCTCTATACTGGCGTTGTGGACCTGCCAGCCATGGGTTGGGGCTCGTTCCGAGTGAAGCTGATCACCTATTCCGCCGCCGGATCCCAGTTCACCAACCCGGACCCTGTGTCCTTTATGGTGGAATACGGCGTGGGCCTGACGCTGGAGCGCCCTGAGATGCTGGCCATGTCCAGCGGCAATCAGGTGGAGCTGGTGGTGGATTGGGCCACCCTGTCTGACTATTACGACTATGAATACCTGCCGGAGATGAAATTCTCCTTTTACTCCGATCCCGAGTGTACCGCAGAAGTATATAGCGACACTGTGGACCTGGGTGAGCTGGGTGAGGTCATCTACGGCCACCCCATGGGATACAGCTGGGGCACCTCCTATTCCGAGCCATCTCTTCACTACTACACAGCCAACGGGGAGCTGACCGGTTTTGGCCCCTATGTGGGCAGCCAGACCTATTGCTTTATCAACGACATCTATACCTACACGCTGGACCCTGGTACGTACTATGTCACTTGTCAGGCCATTGCCAAGCTGGACTACACCAACGACTCTCAGCCCAGCACAGCTGTCCAGATCACGCTCATCGACCAGGAGCCCACCGAGGAGTTCACCGTGGCCACCACTGAACTTTGGGTAGACCCGCCCATGTCCGATATTGCCAGCATTCGCTCGGCCACCCAGCCTGACCGCGTTGATTTCTGCGGCGACCAGCCCCTTTCCGCCCGGATCGTGGATTGATGGGTTTCAACAGTCTGCCTGGTCCGGCCCTTACACCTGAGAGAAACGGAGGCTTTTCTATGTCACAAATGAATGCGGTCCCGGTGCTGTCCGCTGGGGGCAGACGCCCTCCCCTGGATGCCTATTTCCACTATACCCGCCGGGGCGGCACGCTGGGCGGGGAGATTGCGGCGGGACTGTTTACCGGAATCCTTTCGGTTTGCGGAATCTTTCTAAATATGCAGCTGGTTGCAAAGCTCCAGATATCGGGCGGCTACGCCGCCTCCAATGCGGCGCAGGCCGCGGCCAACGGCGAGATTTACGCTCGGCTGTACTTTTTTTCCATGCTGCTGGCGTTTGTGGGCAGCTTGGCTGTCGGTCTGGTAGCCCGCCTGCCGTTGGTACAGGTGTCCGGCCTTGGGCTGAGCACCGTCGTCGTCTCCCTGGCCGGGACCGCGGATGGATTGACCTACTCCAACCTGTTGGTCCTGTGCTTTTTCAGCTCAATGGCATACGCCGCTTTGGTGTCTATACCCGGGGTGAGACGGGTGGTTGTGTCGGTCGTCCCCGCTCCTGTGCGCAGGGCGCTTCCCGCCGCCGCGGGGCTGCTGATGGCCTGGATGGCGGCGCAGCTGACTGGGTTGATCTCGGTGAACGCTTCTGCTGTCTCCGCCTATGGCGCAGGCACGGTGTTTGCCGACATGAATTCCAGGGTGGCTATGCCCACCCTGATTGACTTTGGGAACTTTACCTATGCAGCGGACCGTTACCACCCGCTGATGCTGGTGAGCACACTGTCCGTAATCTTCACCTTCGTGGTCTGGCTGGTCCTGAAACGGTGCTCCCGCCATCCTGGGCTGTACGCGCTGCTGCTGGGTACGGGGCTGTTTTTGGTGCTGGACCTCTGCGCGGTTTGTATCAACTGGAAAAACTTTGGTATGTCGCTGGACTCCATGTGGGGGCGTCTGTGGATGGTGGGCAGTGAGGACGCTCTGCATCATCACTTTCCCCAAATCCTCTCCGCCTTCTCCATCGGGAAAATTTTCTCGGAGGGGCTGGATTTCAGCGCCTACGCCGCCAACGGCGGAAATGTACCCCTGCTGTTCTCTGCGGGATTGCTCACAGTTCTGCTCAGCCAACTCCTGGACGCGCAGGCCGTACTGGATGCGGTTGAGGAGCGCTGCGGCAGTGCTGAAGGGGAGAGGCACCGTGCGGATCTGGCTCTGATGTGCAACGCTGGCGCGGGTATCATAGCCTCGCTGGTCGGTGTGGTCCCGCTGTCCCTGGGCAAAGAGTCCTGTGCCGGCGCGGAGGATGGAGGAAGGTCGGGGCTGACCTCGATTGCTGCTTGTGCAGTGCTTTTTGTCTCCATGTTCGTGTGGGTGGTGCCCTTTTTCTTCTCCACCGCTATGTCTTACGATGTTGCCTTTACTATGTATGGACACTATGGGGAGACGCTTCAGGCCATCACAGAATGCAGTTTTGCGGTCGCCGATGCGGTCATGGTCATTGTGGGACTTTCTATGGCTGCGCGGAGCATGGAGATCAACTGGCGCGATGCCACACAGGCCGTTCCCTTCTGTGCCTGTGTGGTGGGAACCCTGTTCCTATCCAGTCTGGTCTGCGGCGCCGTTGTTGGGACGGCGGCATATTTGCTTCTTGTCCCGCGGAATGGGAAGCTGTCCCAATAGCTGAAGCGCCCGGATGTTGGGATCAACCAGCTATGGGCGAGGCAGGAACTTGGAGGAATGCCGGGGAGACGGGGCGGTTGGCTCCACCGTTGGCCCTGGCTTCAGGGCATAAGCCGGAATCGCTGAGGACAAGACAAACAATGTGGGAATATGACGCAGCCGCTTTCAGTAGGAAAGCGGCTGCGTTTTTTGTTTTGAGGCCCGCCCGGGCGGCGGCGCGGTCCGCCAGGATTGGTGCGGCTTCTGAGAATCCAGCGCTCAATCCTGGGTCCGTCGCCCCAGGGCGTTGGGTATGCCCAGCTCGTCCCGGTATTTGGCCACAGTCCGGCGGGAGATGGGGCAGCCCTGCTGGGCCATCTCCTCGCAGAGCTTCTGGTCGGACAGCGGCTGGCGCTCCTCGGTCACCAGCCTGCGCAGCAGGGCCTTGGCCATTTCCGGGGAGACTGCGTCTCCGCTCAGCGCCCGGGAGAAGAACCAGCGCAGCGGGTAGATTCCCCAACTGCACTGGAGGTATTTGTCCCGCATCGTCCGGCTGACGGTGGACTCGTGGAGGCCCAGCGCCTGGGCCATGTCCCCCATGGTCATGGGGACCAGATATCCGGACCCCATGCGGAAAAAGGCCTCCTGCCGCGCCGCCATCCATTCAGCGCACCGGAGCAGGGTGTCCCTGCGCTGATGGATGCTCTTGACCACCCATTTGGCTTTGCACAGCCGCTCCGAGAGATAGTTTTGAACGTCCTGGTCCGCCGTCTCCCGCAGGAGCTTGGTGTAGTAGGCGCTGAAGCGAAGCCGGGGCAGCGTGCTGTCATTGACGGCAGCCTCAATCCGGTCGGGATAGACGGTCACCAGGATGTCCGGTGTGATATAGGACAGATTCTTGGGGGCGGAAAAGCCCGCGCCCGGCTTGGGGTCCAGGGAGCGGATCAGATCGCAGGCGGCGCACACGTCGCTTTTCGAGGCCCCCAGCGCCCGGCTGATGGCCCCATAGCGCCGGCGGGACAGCGCCTCCAGGTGGTCCGCGGCAATCTGTATGGCCAGCCTGTGGTCGCCCCTGCGCCGCTCCAGCTGGAGCCGCAGACACTCGGACAGGTTTCTGGCCCCCACGCCGGCGGGGTCGGCGGCCTGGAGCTCGATGAGGGCCCGCTCCATCACCGCCGGGCCCATGCCGGAGTACCGGGCCAGCACGTCCAGGTCCTCCTCCAGGTATCCGTCGTCATCCAGCCGGGCCACCAGGAATTCTACGGCGGCCAGGATCTCAGGCTCCAGGCAGGTGCCGAGGAACTGGGCCAGGATGTAACGGGACAGGCTCTTCTCGTCGTCCAGGAAGCAGCCCGCATTGTACAGCACGTCGCCCCGATCTCCCTCCGCGTCCTGGCGGTAGTAGTAGGAGTTCTGCCAGTCGCTGGCCTGGAGCCACTCCAGCTCCTGCGCCGGCAGCGGCGGCTCAGGCGGCCGCTCCTCCGATTCAGGCAGCTCCAGCACGGGATTTTCCTGAAGGACATCCTCCACGTACTCCTGCAGCTCCTGTATTCCCATCTGGAGCACCCGCATGGACTGGATCATTTGAGGAGAGAGAGTCTGGTGCAGCCGCTGTTCTAAATTTAATTCCATGCGAGCACTCCTTTCCCTTCGCGTAAATCGCCCTTTGACGCGGCTGTCAGGCCTGCGGGGCGAGCTGCCCAGCAGCCTGGCGGCGGCAGGCGGGCAATTTTTGACCGAGTGCGCAAAAATTGCCCGGTTCTAAAGGGGCTTTAAAGAGAATTATATCAAAGGGCGGCGGAAAAGGCAATGCCGCGTTTTCCGGGAAAATGGCGGGAGTTTTCCAGCCGGCCCCATGCCGGCGGGCATGCTGACATGTGAATCGGCTGAAGAAGGGAAATCCTATCAGCGGGAGACACACCGGAAGCCGCGCAGGGCCTTCGGCCTGCGCGGTGAGGACGGCGCGGTCCGCACAATTCACGTTGTGTATTCCATAATTGGCGTTGCGTTTTGGGGGTTGGCTTGAAAAAAGCGACAAAATATATTATCGTCTCAGGGGAAAGGGGTGTTGAATATGTATAAAATAGCCATTGTTGAGGACGAGTGGGAGTCCGCCGAGCGGCTGAGCCAATGCCTGGAGCTGTACAGCAGAGAGAGCGGCGCTATGTTCAACATAACCCGGTATAAAAACGGCCTGAATTTTCTGGAGGAATATAAGCCGACCTACGATATCGTCTTTATGGACATCGACATGCCCCACAAGAACGGCCTGGCCGTCGCCGGGGAGCTGCGCAGGATCGACCCGGCGGTGGTGCTCATTTTCGTCACCTTTCTGGCCAAATACGCCGTCAGAGGCTACGAGGTGGAGGCCCTGAGCTATATGGTAAAGCCGCTGAACTACAACGCGTTTAAAATGACGATGGACCGGGCGGTCAGCCGCTGCGCCAGGTGGGACAGGCCGACGGTGCTCCTGCCCTCCTCGGAGGGGACCATCCGCATCGAGCTGTCCTGCCTGAACTGCGTGGAAATTGCCGACCACAACATCACCTACCACACCACACAGGGGGATTTCTCCGCCTACGGCACCATGCGCACCGTGGAAAAGCTGCTCCCTGCCCAGCAGTTTTCCCGGTGCAATCGGAGCGTTCTGGTGAATTTGAGGAGCGTCAAACGGATCAGCGGAGATTTCGTGTACGTGGGGGACCAGAAATTTGAGATCAGCCGCACCCGAAAGCAGGCGTTTCTGGAGGCCATTCACGCCTACAGCATCTCCACGTGACCGGCCATGAGAGATATCGTTCAGGACCTGCTGGGGAATGTCTTCCTGCTGCTGGCGGTGTGCATCGTGGCCCGCCGCATGCCCAGGCGCAGGCTGTTCGCGGGGCGGATGGCGCTGAGCCTGGCCATGGTGTGCGCGCTGCGGTTTGCCTATTTTTATCTGATCAAGCCCCCGTGGCTGGCGGCGGCCTCCGCCCTGTTCGCCCGGGAGCTGCTGAATACGCTGGGCTATACCCTGCTGATCCTCCTCATCACGGCCTGCGCCGCCTTTTGCTTTGAGGCGGAGGTGTGGCCCGCCCTGTTCTGCGGCTGCGCCAGCTACTGCGTTCAGCATATTTGTCAGCGGCTCTATCGGATGCTGTCCAGAACCTGGCTGAGGCAGGCCCCGGAGGCGGCGCATATTCTGGTCTATATCGCCGTGGCGGCGGTCTGCCTGGCGGGGGCCGCTGTGCTGCTTAGAAAGCTCCGCGTGGACAAAATTGTGGTGGACAATAAAATGCTGCTGCTGGCGGTGCTGGCCGTGGTGTCCACGGCAATCGCCCTGGACCTGATGTTTTTCCGGGCCATGCAGGAGGGCGGCGAGCTGCTCCAGCTGTGCTTCACCGCCTACAGCATCATGGCCAGCGTATTGATTTTCCTCCTGCTGCTGGGCATTGTGTCCAGCAAGCGGGCGAAGCTGGAGCTGGACACCATCAAGGAGGTGCTGAAGAGCGAGCAGGAGCAGTACTATTTTGAAAAGTCGCTCATCGACGCCATTAACATCAAGTGCCACGACCTGAAGCACCAGATCGCCCTGCTGGAGGGCCCGGCCCAGCGGGAGCTGGGCGATGAGCTGCGCGGGGCGGTGAACGCCTATGACAGCAGCTTCCACACGGGGAACATCGCCCTGGACGTGGTCCTCACCCGGGAGAGCTTCAGCTGCGGAGAGAAGAACATCAGCATGACCTGTCTGGCCGACGGGAAATGTCTGGATTTCATATCGGAGGTGGACATATACTCCCTGTTCGGCAACATTCTGGACAACGCCATCGAGGCCGCGGAGAAGGTGCCGGACCCGGAGAAGCGGCTTTTGACCCTGGACATCGCCCAGGAGGGCTATTTTGTCCATATCCGCGTGGAGAACTATTTCACGGACAAGCTCATCTTTACCAACGGCCTGCCCGACAGCACCAAGGGCGATTCCCTCTATCATGGCTTTGGTATGAAGAGCATCAAAATGCTGGTCCAGAAATACGGCGGCAGCCTGAAGGTATACACCAAGGGAGAGCGGTTTGTGCTGGACATCATGTTCTCGGTGTGAGGGCTTGCAGACGCGCCGGCCTGGGAGCGGTTATGCCGCGCCCGGGCCGGCTGTTTTTTCCGCCCAAGGGGGCGGGCCGCCACGCGAACTGCGCTTTTGCAACGGGAATGGGGCGGGCTGCCGCCGTTTGCGGGAAGCATATCTCAAATCACGGGATTTTTCGTCTGAATACGACAGTTTTTGATAAAATCTTTTCAGCAGAAATGGCGGTCTGCACAAAAAAGAAAAGGAGAATGTGGGATGAGGAAGAAAAAACGAGTATGTCTTTTACTGGCCCTGTGTATGCTGATGTCCCTGGCGCTGTCGGCCTGCGACCCGGCGGCGGAGGCCTCCCAGGACCCCTCCGCGGCGGTGAGCCAGACCGGCGGCGACAATCAGCCCGACGGCCCCGACAAGGTGGAGGAGGGCGTGTTCACCAGCCAGGGCACCAACGGAAACTATCAGTACGGCGGGAAGTTCTACGCGGACTACTCCACGCTGGAGGAGGCCCAGGCGGCGGCCCACGCCCTGGCGGTGGAGATCGCCGGCGAGGGCATCACCCTGCTGAAGAATGAGAACAACGCCCTCCCCCTGGCCGGCTCCGAGACCAACGTCACTCTGCTGGGCATCCGCACCGCCCGGATGATCCGCAGCGGCTTCGGCTCCGGCGCGGGCGGCGGCAGCGCCATCAGCAACCTGCTGGGCGAGGCCCTGGAGGCCGAGGGCTTCTCGGTCAACCCCAAAACCGTGGAGCTCTACACCAGAGAGGTGAGCCAGATGGTGGAGGACCGGGTGTATGAGCTGGGCATGGACAGCTACGGCCCGGCCATCACCAACACCTATGCCTCCTACAACGACGCGGCCATCCTCACATTCTCCCGGACCGGCGCCGAGAACTACGACCTGTCCACCAACAATGTGCCCGGCCACGCCAACGAGGACGACCACCAGCTCATGCTGGACGACAACGAGCGGGCCCTGGTCATGCACGCCAAGGAGCACTTCTCCAAGGTCATCGTGCTGATCAACTCGTCCAACATCATGCAGATCCCCGAGCTGGCCGAGCCCAAGACGGACAGCAACATGGGCGTGGACGCCATCCTCTGGGTGGGCGGCGTTGGAGAGGACGGCACCACCGCCATTGCCCGTATCCTCACCGGCGAGATCAACCCCTCCGGCCACACGGTGGACCTGTGGGAGAAGGACTTCACCAAGGCCCCCACCTTCACCAACTTCGGCCTGAACACCCAGAACAAGGCCGATGACGGCAGCCGGCTGGACACCCTGTACTACGATAAGAACGGCAACCCCACCAAGTTTGCCAATCTGGAGTACCGGGAGGGCATCTATCTGGGCTACAAGTACTATGAGACCCTCTACGCCGACGCGGAGGAGGGCGCCAAGGACGCGGCCTATGAGAATGTGCTCTATCCCTTCGGCTACGGCCTGTCCTACACCAGCTTCCAGTGGGAGCTGGACGGCGTGGAGTCCACCGGGACCATCTCCGCTCCGAACGAGACCGTGACCATGCGGGTGAAGGTCACCAACACCGGCAGCGTCCCGGGCAAGGACGTGGTCCAGGTCTACTTCAACCCGCCCTATACCCCCGGCGGCATTGAGAAGGCCGCCGCCAATCTGGCGGGCTTTGCCAAGACCGGTCTGCTCCAGCCCGGCCAGTCCGAGACCGTGACCGTCACCTTTGTGGCCCAGGACATGGCCTCCTTCGACTGGAACGACGCTAACGGCAACGACTTTTTCGGCTATGAGCTGGAGGCGGGGGACTACATCGTGTCCATCAACCGCGACTCCCACGAGATTGTGGACAGCGTCACCCGCACCGTGGCCGAGGGCATCCAGTGCAAAACCGACCTGGTCACCGGCCGGGAGATCAAGCCCGTGTTCACCGGCTCCTTTGCCTCGGTGAACGACTCCCTGCTGAACAACATGATCAGCCGGGCCGACGGCCTGAAGCAGCCTGCCCCCGCCAGCCTGGCCGATCGGACCCTGGACGACGCCACCCTGGCGGATTACGAGTCCCAGGCCGAGTACTACAGCTACCAGGACAAGGAGACCGACCCCTGGTACGTGGACAAGCTGCCCTCCGGCTGGAATCAGGCTACCTCCGACGACGAGCCGCTGGCCATCACCCTGGCCGACATGGCGGGCGTCCCCTACAACGAGCCCACCATCAACGAGAACAATGAGGTGGTTCTGGCCACCGACGCCGACTCCCAGAAGTGGGAGGAGTTCATGAACCAGTTCACCTGGGAGGAGCTGTGCGCCCTGCCCGCCAACCCGGACAACGTGGTGGAGCGGATGGGCCCCATTTCCTACAGCGTCCCCAGAGGCGGCACCACGCCCGCCCCCACCTACACCTACAGCGACCCCGACGGCCCCATCAACGCCGGCGGGATCCAGTTCCCCTCCAACCCCATCCTGGCGGGCACCTACAACCAGGAGCTGGCCCTGGAGACCGGGCGCATGGTGGGCAACCTGCTGCTGCTCAACGGCGCGAGGGGCTGGCGCGGCGCGGGCGCGGACACCCACCGCAGCCCCTTCTCCGGCCGTAACTTCGAGTATTACAGCGAGGACGGCGTGATGGGCGGCCTCATCGGCGCCAACGTGGCCGCCGGCGTCACCTCCAAGGGCATCATCGCCCACTTCAAGCATTTCTTCAGCAATGACCAGGAGACCTACCGCGCCGACTACGGCGGGGTGTTCACCTGGGCCACCGAGCAGTGCCTGCGGGAGAACCACGCCAAGGCCTTTGAGTACATCGTGAAGTACGGCGGGACCATCGGCATGATGACCGCGTTCAACCGCATCGGCAAGTGGACCCAGACCACCAACTACGCCACCCATGAGCTGCTGCTCAACCAGGAGTGGGATTTCAAGGGCTCCACCGAGTCCGACGCCTGGGCCAAGCAGTTTGTCCCCGCCAACCTGATGGTCCGCGGCGGCGACGACGAGCTGCTCACCTCTGATTCCAGCTTCCCCTCCTGCGCGCTGGAGCGGGGCTGGTGGGACGCCGACGCCAATTGCGTCCGGGTGGCCGCCAGCGCCGAGGAGTACCAGGGCTACAACGCCGGCGTGGGCACCATGCTCTCCCCCACCCACTATTTCGCGGTGCGCAAGTGCGCCCAGCGCCTGCTCCAGACCATGGCCAATTCCGCCGTCAACAACAACGGCTTCAGTATGCTGGGCGACGGCGAGGTGGTGGACGTGGTGCTGACCAAGGGCATTTACAACGCGGTGAAGCTGGGCCTGCCCGAGACCAACGACGTTGTGTTCACCTTTGCCGAGGATGTGGCCTGGCCCGACGGCATGAGCTATGACCCCCAGAGCGGCATTCTGTCCGGCGTGCCCACCGGAGATCTCACCGGCGTGCCCGCGGCCCAGGAGGGCGGCGGGGAGGACGGCGAGGCCGCTCCGCCCGAGCGGGTGCCCGCCGACCAGGTCTCCGCCACCTTCACCGCAGACACCTGGGTGAAGAACATGAAAGTCCTGTTCCGCTTCTCCGTCCAGAGCGACATCACCCTGGATGGGGAGAATCTCACCGACGGCCAGGTGGTCACCCTCAAGGCCGGTCAGGGCTATGACGCCACGGTGCAGGCCGACACCCTCACCTACGGCAGCCAGCTGCCCATTGTCAACAGCTCCAACCGCCGGATTATGAACGCCTATTTCGCCGCGGATGGCTCCTGGTATCACCGGGATGAGGACAAGTCCGCCGCCGATATTGTGACCCTGGGCGACCTGAGCTATGACGAGGCCGGCAGCAGCATCTACAGTGTGGAGGTCACCGGCCTGCCCGAGGGGCTGAGCGTGGAGAAGATCACCACCATGGAGGAGGGCTGGGCCAACCGCGGCGCCTATGAGGTCAACACCGCCGCCCGGATCACCGGAACTCCCTCCGCCCCCGGCGACTATGAGGTGACCATCACCATCCGGGTGCCCCACGTCTCCAAGGGCACCAACCCCTGGATGCGGGCCAGCGGCACCACCATGACCGAGTACACCCAGACCGTCACCTTCCAGGTCCAGTGACCTGAGGGCGGGACAGCCCGCCGCGTTTCCCAGAGAGATATCAGCTGCGGGGGCCGGACTTGACAAACCGACGGTCAGGACCGGCCCCCGCGCATTACACAGGAGGTTTGAGGCACCATGAAGAAAAAACTATGGAGCGTGCTGGCGGCTGTGCTGGTCATGTGCGCACTTTTGGCGGGCTGCGGCCCAGCGCAGGACAGTCCCTCCTCTCCCGTCCAGAGCGGCGGGAAGGAGGTGTCCTCCATCGCCGTGTCCAAGGAGCCGGACAAGACCGAGTATGCCGTGGGAGAGACCTTTTCCGCCCAGGGCGGCGAGATCACCATTACCTACGCCGACGGCTCCACCGAGACCCGGGACATGACGGACAGCGAGGTCAGCCTGTCCGAGGTGAGCATCGCGGTGAACGACGCCAATGCGGCCTCCGAGACAAAGACGGTTACCGTCCGCTTTGGCGGCAAAAGCACCCGCTTTGACGTGACGGTGTCCCAGGTGCTGTGCACCGTCACCTTTGATCTGGGCTATGACGGCCAGACCACCACCGCCGGAGTCCGCAAGGACGAGAAGGTGGAGCGCCCGGCGGACCCCGTCCGGGAGGACCGGGTGTTCGACAACTGGTACGCCGACGCCAGCCTCACCGCCCTGTTCGACTTTGACGCCCCCATCACCGGCGACGTCACCGTCTATGCCAAGTGGCTGGAGGATTCCGCATACTACGATGTGCTGTTTGACAGCAACTATGCCGGGGCCGTGGAGGCCGCGCCCCAGAAGGTGCAGGAGGGCGGCCAGGCGGTGCGGCCCTCGGTGGACCCGGAGCGGAAGGGCTACGCCTTTGACGGCTGGTACGCGGACCCGGAGGGCGCCGCGGAGTTTGACTTCAGCACCGTCATCACCCAGGAGATCACAATCTATGCCAAATGGACCAAGACCGTGTCCGGCCGGAACTGGTACGTGTTCGAGGCGGAGGACACCAATCTCAACGGAAAGTCCGGCCCGGGCCTGTCCGGCACCGCCGGGGGCCCCGGCATGATCCAGCTGGATGAGAAGCTGGGCGCCAGCAACAACCGGTTTGTGGGCTACCAGTACGAGGTTGGCTGCGGCCTGGAGTTCCAGTTCAACAGCGACACGGCGGTCAGCGACGCCACCATCGTCATCAGCCTGTCCGCCGAGCTGCGCGACTTTGATATCGATCCCCAGTCCTACAAGATGAGCCTGAACGGCGTGGACCTGGATTACGGTACCATCAGCTTCACCGGCGTTCCCACCGGCTCCTCCGACGACGTGGGCAGCGTCAACGCCCTGCCCTTCGCCGACTATGTGGTGGTGGAGAACGCCCAGCTGAAGGAGGGCATGAACGTGTTCAGCGTCGTCACCATGAACGACGAGGCTATGGGCGGCACCACCATGCTGGCCAAGGCACCCCTGGTGGACTGCATCAAAATCGAGACGGAGGCCGTGCTGGACTGGGCCGCCCAGCTGGGCCTGCCCAAGAAAAACTATTGATAGGGGGACTCCATGTTGAAGCGGATCTGGAAACACGTCCCCTCGCGGATCTGGCTGGTGGTCACGGCCCTTCTTCTAGTGGTGTGCACCCTGGCCACGTCCCTCACCCTGGGCGTCAAGCAGCTTTATGAGCTGCTGAACACCGTCATGCCCGGCGGCGGCCCCCGGGCGGTGTTCGCCGAGGGGAAGGAGGGCTTCTACTTCTCCGACTACGCCGGCAAGGCGGAGGTGTATGAGGCGGCCCGGGCCCTGAACCAGGAGCTGTGCGAGGAGGGCATGGTGCTGCTGAAGAACAACAACGGCGCGCTGCCCATGGCCGCCCCGGCGCGGGTGAGCGTGTTCGGCAAGAACAGCGTGAACCTGGCCTATGGCGGCAGCGGCAGCGGCGGGGCCAACACCAGCAACGTGGTGGACCTGTACACCGCGCTGGCTGAGGCGGGCTTCGAGTGCAACCCCACCCTGAAGGCGTTTTACGACAGCGAGGAGCAGTCCGGCCCCCAGCGCAAGGGGAACAGCAAGAATCTGGACAGCGGCGATACCGTGATCCTCTCCACGGCGGAGACCCCGCAGTCCATGTACACCGACGCCGTCACCGCCAGCTATCAGGATTACAAGGACGCGGCCATTGTGGTGATCACCCGCATCGGCGGCGAGGGCTTCGACCTGCCCCGCACCATGGTGGGCTCCACCGGCTACCGCAATGAGGACGACCACTTCCTCCAGCTGGATCAGAACGAGGAGGATCTGCTGACGGCGGTGTGCGAGGCGGGCTTCCAGCGGGTGATTGTGGTGGTCAACAGCGGCCAGGCGCTGGAGCTGGGCTTTTTGAAGGAGGACTCCGGCTATGTGACCCGGAAGGGCTACGCCATCGACCCGGCCAAGATCGACGCCGCCATCTGGATGGGCTTCCCCGGGGAGACGGGCACCCGGGCCCTGGCCAACATCCTCAGCGGCGCGGTCAACCCCTCCGGCAAGCTGGCAGACACCTATGCGGCGGATTTCAAGGCCGACCCCACCTGGCCCAACTTCGCCGACAACCGCATCACCGCCAAGAACGGCGTACCCGGCGGCGACCAGTATGTCTTTGACGTGTCCGAAAACGACCAGCCCGCGGTGCCCTACTACTTCGTAGACTACGAGGAGGGGGTATACGTCGGCTACAAGTACTACGAGACCCGGGGGGTGGAGGACGAGGCATGGTATCAGGAGAACGTGATCTACCCCTTCGGCTACGGGCTGAGCTACACTACCTTCAGCTGGGAGCTGGAGGACGCCTCCTCCATCCAGGACAAGGCGGTGGAGCAGGGCCAGGTGTATTGCGTGAAGGTCAAGGTCACCAACACCGGCGATGTGCCTGGCAAGGAGGTGGTTCAGCTCTACGGCCACGCGCCCTACACCCCCGGCGGCATTGAGAAGCCGGAGATCGCCCTGATGGATTTCGCCAAGACTCAGCTGCTGGAGCCCGGCCAGTCGGAGACGGTGGAGCTGAGCTTCGACCCCTATTATCTGGCCTCCTACGACTACCGGGACGCCAATGGGAACGGAAACCGGGGCTTTGAGCTGGAGGGGGGAGAGTATGCGCTGTACGTCATGCGGGACGCCCACCGGCGGGAGTTTTCCATCCCCTTCACCGTGGGGGAGGACATCCTGTACCAGAAGGACACGGTGACGGGGACCTACGACGTGGTCAACCGCTTTACAGACTGTGAGGATCCCCGGTTTGACGCGGACACCTCGCTGGAGACGGTGCTGTCCCGGAGCGACTGGGCGGGCACCTTCCCCGACACCCCCACCGAGGCGGAGCGGATGGGAGACAAGCAGCTGCTGGAGTGGCTGAGCGACAAATCCCACAACAATCCCACCGATTTTTCCGGCGTGGAAATGCCCTATTCCGAAGAGGCCAACGGGCTGACCCTGCGGGACCTGCTGTACCAGGAGAGCGGGGAGCTGATGGACGGGGACGGCGACGGCGTGCCCGCGGCGGATTACGGCGACCCCCGCTGGGAGCTGCTTTTGGATCAGGCGCCGGTGGCCGAGCTGATTCAGATTTACAATTACGCGGCCTATCACATCGAGGCCGCAGGCAGCATGGGGCTGAACCGGATCAACTGCTCCGACGGACCGGTGGGCTGGGCGTGCTTCATGGATCAGACCCGCTTTTATGACACCTGCTCCTACTGCACGCAGACCCTGGTGGCCACCACCTGGAACCAGGAGCTGGCGGAGCGCTTTGGCGCGATGGTGGGGGATGAGGGCATCGTGGGCAACGAGAAGGGGGACAAGACCCCGTATACCGGCTGGTATGCCCCCGGCGTCAATATCCACCGCAGCCCCTTCGGCGGCCGAAATTTTGAGTATTATTCAGAGGATGGAATACTCTCCGGAAAAATCGCGGCGGCTCAGATCAGAGGCTGCAACTCCAAGGGTGTGGTGACCTTCGTCAAGCACTTTGCCGCCAATGAGCAGGAGACGCACCGCTCCATCAGCGGCGACAGCTCCTGGATGACGGAGCAGGCGCTGCGGGAAATCTTCCTGCGGCCCTTCGAGCTGGCGGTCAAGGAGGGGCACACGGCGGCGGTTATGACCTCCTTCAACCGAATCGGCACCCGCTGGACCGGCGGGGACTACCGCCTGTGCACCGAGATTCTGCGCGGCGAGTGGGGCTTCCAGGGCACGGTGCTGTGTGATTTCAACACCATACCGGCCTACATGAACGCCCGCCAAATGGCCTACGCGGGGGGCGATCTGAACCTGGCCACCCTGCCGGAGAGCTGGTGCGACGAGTCCTCCACGGCGGACGTGTGCATCCTGCGGCAGAATGTGAAGAACACCCTCTTCGCCTTTGTGAACTCCAACGCCATGAACGGCGAGATCACGGGCTACCGGGCGCCCCTCTGGGTGGTAGGCCTGATCGCCTTTGACTGCGCGGCGGCGGTGGGGCTGACGGTCTGGGGGATTGCCCTGGGCCGGAAGCGCCGCCAGCTGGGCCGGGGCGGGGAGATCGTGATTCAGTCGCGGGACGGCGGCTGAGACGGCAGGCACGGCCTTTCAATGGCATAGCGCAAAGCGGCCGGACAGGATCGGGAGATCCTGTCCGGCCGCTGTTTTGGGAGCGGATGCAGATCAATCATCAGGGCAAGCACACTCCATTCATTCGAGATCGACAGCCACATCCTGGTACATCGGGTTGTTCAAAATTTCAGGGCTCTCCCCCACGAACGCCTTCGCGGCGTTCTGGTCGCCCTGGAGCTGCCACATGAACCAGGCGGTCACATAGCCGTCGGCGGAATACAGCATCCTCCCGTGATCCATGCCGGGACGCAAAGCCCTGACGGTGCCGGCGGGTATCGCGTCGGCGAGGCCCTTCACCCCGTCCGGGGTGATCACGTCGTTTTCCGGGGCGGCCAGGATCAGGGTCGGGATGGTCATTTTGCCGGGGTCATAGTCCAGCCCAATGGCCATCGCCAGCGCCCACTCAGTGGGGGACAGGCTGACGGCGCAGGTGTACAGCCCACCGTGGGGCTGCTCACTGACTGCGTTGAACACCGCCACGCCGCCCTGAGAGTGCCCGGATATACCGATATGTTCTGTGTCCACCTTCTGATAAAACACGCTGTCCGGGTCGTCGTTCTGCTCCAACAGCCATGCCAGGGTGGCCTCGGCGGAGGCCCCGGTGCAGGTGCTGGGGTCCTCGTTGCCCAGCACAATAAAGCCCCAGGAGGCCAGGTGCCTGAACAGCGCCTTGTACTTGGAGGCGGCGACTCCGGTACCGTTGGCGAACACCACCACGGGATAGGTGTTCGCTTCTGTTTCCAAGTCGGCAGGGTAGAACGCCTCAAACTTTTTCCAATCTCCGGGGGCCTCCGCTTCGGCGTACTTCACCTCGTGGGCGCCCATAGTTAAGTATTTGGCCTCAATCTCGCCGCCTGTGCCCACGGTTTTTGTGTAGTTGTCTGGAACGAAGGGCTTCATAGACAGGCAGATCAAAAGAGCCGCGATCAGCACAACCAGGATCAAGAGGATGATCCCCACAATTTTAAGGATTTTCAGCACCAGTCCCATAATATCTCAGAACCTCATTTCACCGGCATATATTTATCCAGATACTCCTCAATGGCCTCCATCCACTGGCGTGACAGGGCGCCGTCGTTCTGGAGGGCGTGGCCGGAGTGGGGGAACTCCAGATACACATGGTCCACGTGGTTTTCCTCCAGAGCGGCCTTGAGCCGCAGGGAGGCCAAAAAGGGCTGCACCCGGTCGTGGGTGCCGTAGGCGGCCACCGTGGGGACGGGATTGTGGCTTACCCACTCGGCAGCGGCGATGGGCTTCATCTTCTCCAGGTAGGAGCCGTCCGCCACCTCGGCGGCGGTGATCTCCACCCCGGCCATCACGCCGAACAGTGACCCGCAGGCCTCGTCGCTCTGGTCCAGGCCGTAGGAATCTTTGCCGCCGTCCTTCGGCAGATACAGATCGAACTTGTTGGCCGCCCCTCGCCGTAGGGGAGGTCGGTTTTCAGCGTGCCCAGCGCGTCACTCCACTGGGCGGAGTAAGCAGGCCTGATGACGGTTTTTGACACCATGCCCGCCCCGAAGGCCAGCAGAAATACCAGAATACCCATCCAGATCGGCACAGCCGTCACCCTCTTTTCTTTCGCAGTCTTATTCATAAGAAATCCCCTCCAAACAGCGTGCCGCCCACCAGGAAGTTCAGCACGCCCCGTACCGCCAGCCGGCCCAGCACAAACGCCGCCACGGCGATGACGGCCAGGATCAGCAGCCTTTTTTATGTCAATGTCATTTCAACGTCCTCCCTTGACAGTTTGATTCAGGTGTGTTACAATTTGGAACAATTATAACGGCGAAATAAATGTAACAGAAGCTGATGGGCTTGTCAATGGAGGGCACGAAAATGGAACAAAAGGCGAAAAATGTTTCACCGTTCAGCAACGAGAGCCGGAACGCCTACGTGGTGGAGCATCTCACCAGCTCCATGCTGGCGCTGCTGAGGGAAAAGCCGCTGGCCAATATCTCCATTAGTGAGCTGTGCAGCGAGGCCGGGGTGGGGCGGACGTCCTTTTACCGCAACTTCGCAGAGAAAGAGGATATCATCAAGGGGTACATGAAGCGCTTGTCTCAAGACTGGGCGGACAAGTGTAAAAGTACGCCCAATATCCCAATCAGAGAGACCGTTCGGATTGTGTTTTCCCACTTTGAGGAAAATCGAGACGTTTACAGCCTGTTAAATAACAGAGGGCTGGTGTACCTTTTGAAGGACATCATTCTGGACTTGTGCGGGTTCAACCCGGACCAGGAGATTGTGGCCGCCTACTCCTCCGCCTATGTGGGGTTCTTCCTGTACGGCTGGATCGAGGTCTGGTTCCGGCGGGGGATGCGGGACACGGTGGAGGAGATCATCTCCTACCTGCCCCAGCAGTAGACGGGATTCCCCGTGGGCGGGACAACAGCGCCGCCGCTGCCGCCGTGAAAACGCTTTCGATGGTTTTGGCATCGCGCTGGGCTTGACTTTTGTGCGGTATGGGGTATTCTATCATCATGACGCATATTGGTAATGTCCCGTTTCGGCCTGGGGTGCGCGGTCGGAAGCAGGGGCAGGTGCGGCGGATCATGGCCGCTCCCAACATAAACATCAGGAGGAACAGAACCATGGAACAGAAATTTTATATCTGCAGGCACTGCGGCAACATCATCGCCATGGTGAAAAACGCCGGCGTCCCGGTGATGTGCTGCGGACAGAGCATGACGGAGCTCGTCCCCGGCACCACCGATGCCGCCGCCGAGAAGCACGTCCCCGTGTATCAGGCGGAGGGCAATCTGGTCAAAGTGCGGGTGGGCGCTGTGGACCACCCCATGCTGCCCGAGCACTACATTGAGTGGATCTCCCTCCAGACCAGGCAGGGCTGCCAGCGCAGGCTGCTGCATCCCGGCGACAGGCCGGAGGTCTGCTTCGCCCTGTGCGAGGGGGACGAGGTGGAGGCCGTCTACGCTTACTGTAACCTGCACAGCCTCTGGAAGGCGTAGCTCCGGCGCGGCATGGAATTTCAGGACTGTTTCCCCATATGGGCCAGGCTGTCGGAGGCTCAGCGCGGCCGCATCCTGGCCAGCCTGGTTTACCGGCAGGTCAAAAAAGGGGCGGTGATCCACAACGGCGACGCGGACTGCACCGGGCTGCTGCTGGTGAAGTCCGGCCAGCTCCGGGCCTACATTCTCTCGGAGGAGGGCCGGGAGGTCACGGTCTACCGCCTTTTTGACCGGGATATCTGCCTGTTTTCCGCCTCCTGTATGCTGCGAAGCGCGCAGTTTGACATCACCATCGAGGCGGAGAAGGACACCGGCCTCTGGGTCATCCCCGCGGAGGTGTACCGGGGCCTGATGGAGGAATCCGCGCCTGCGGCCAACTACACCAACGAGGTCATGGCCGCCCGGTTTTCTGAGGTCATGTGGCTGGTGGAACAGGTCCTGTGGAAGAGCATGGACAAGCGGGTGGCCGCGTTCCTGCTGGAGGAGGGGGCCATCGAGGGGACGGCGCGGCTGTCCATCACCCACGAGGCCATTGCCAGGCACCTGGGGACCCACCGGGAGGTGGTCACCCGGATGCTCCGCTATTTCCAGGGCGAGGGGATGGTCAAGCTCTCCCGGGGCACGGTGGAGCTGCTGGATGAGAAAAAGCTGGCCGCTCTGTGAGACCCATGAACAAAGTCCCTCCCCACGCTCCAGTGGAGCGTGGGGAGGGACCTTTTACCTATTGATCCATTCCGCAGGCCGTGGCCCGCTCAATCAGGCGGCGGTCATTCATCACCGCGTCATAGAATCGGAATCCGCCTGAAAAATTATACGCCTCATAGCCGTGCCCGGCCAGAATGCGGCAGGCGATGTAGCTGCGCAGGCCGCTCTGGCACATCACATACACCGGCTTGCCGGGTTCGATCTGCTCCAGCCGGTCCCGCAGCTCGTCTACGGGGATGTTTTGGAACCCCGCCACATGCCCCCGGCCAAATTCCTGGGGTGTGCGCACGTCCAGCAGCACCGCGCCGCCGTCCCGGGGCAGGTCTTTGACGTCCTCGACCCGGAACTGCTTCACCACGCCTCTGGCCAGGTTTTCCACCATAAAGCCCGCCATGTTCACCGGGTCCTTGGCGGAAGAGTAGGGCGGCGCGTAGGCCAGGTCCAGGTCCTTCAGCTGGATGGCGGTCAGTCCGGCATGGATGGCCGCCGCCAGCACGTCGATCCGCTTATCCACCCCTTCATAGCCCGCGATCTGGGCCCCCAGGAGGCGGTATGTCCCCCGTTCAAAGACCACCTTCATGGTCATCACCCGCCCGCCGGGGTAGTAGCCCGCGTGGCTCATGGGGGAGAGAACCACCGCGTCCGCGTCCAGCCCCGCCTTTTTGGCGTTGGCCTCATTGACGCCGGTGGAGGCCGCCGTCAGGTCAAATACCTTGATGACCGAGCTGCCCTGGCTGCCCAGATACCGGCTGTCCCCGCCGCAGATGTTATCCGCCGCGATGCGGCCCTGCCTGTTGGCGGGCCCCGCCAGGGAGATCACCGCGTCCTGCCCGGTGACAAAGTGCTTCACCTGGACGGCATCGCCCACGGCATAGATGTCCGGGGCGGAGGTCTCCATCCGCTCATTGACCACGATGCTGCCCTTGAGCCCAAGCTCCAGCCCCGCCGCTTTCGCCAGAGCGGTGTCCGGCGTGACCCCGATGGCCAGCACCACCAGGTCGGCGTGGAGGGGATCGGCGTCCTTCAGCAGCACGTCTACGCCGCCGTCCCGCTCCGCGAAGCCCTCCACCGTGCGGCCCAGGGCCAGCCGGATGCCGTGCCGCCGGACCTCGCTGTGGAGGAAGGCCGCCATATCCGGGTCGAAGGGGTTCATGAGCTGGCGGGGCCGCTGGACGATGGTAACCTCCAGCCCCAGCTCCCGCAGGTTCTCCGCCAGCTCCAGGCCGATGAAGCCGCCTCCCGCCAGCACGGCGGACCTGGGGTGATGGTTCCGAATGTAGTCCTTGATGCGGAAGGTGTCCTCCACCGTCCGCAGGGTGAACAGCTTTTCCAGGCCCAGGCCGGGGAGCCGGGGCTGGGTGGGCTTGGCGCCGGGGGAGAGAAGGAGCTTGTCGTAGCGCTCCTCAAATTCCTCCCCTGTCTCCAGGTTTTTGACGGAGACGGTTTTTTTGTCCGGGTGGATGGCGGTGACCTCGTGGCGCACCCGCATGTCCACCCGGAACCGGGAGAAGAAGCTCTCCGGCGTCTGAAGGGTCAGGGCCTGGGGGTCCTCAATGACCCCGCCGATGTAGTAGGGCAGGCCGCAGTTGGCGTAGGAGACATACCCTGACCGCTCAAAGACCACGACCTGCGCTTCCTCGTCCAGCCGGCGCAGCCGGGCCGCCGCCGTGGCCCCTCCCGCCACGCCGCCGACGATGACAACTTTCATCTCAGCACTCCACCTTTCCCCTGTAGGCGGCGATGCCGCCAATATTTTTTACGTTGGTATAGCCCATCCGTGCCAGCAGGCCGGCCGCCTGACGGCTGCGCGCGCCGCTGTGGCAGTATACGAAGAGAGGGACTTCCTTCCCGGCGGGGAGGCGCCCCTCTCCGCCTAGGGACTGGAGCGGGGCGTTGACGCTGCCGGGGATGTGGCCCTCCTGGTATTCCTGGGGCGTGCGCACGTCCAGCAGCACCGCGCCGGCGGCGTCGCCGTATTCCCGGATGCCCTGATTGATGTCGGGGCCCTTCAAAAAGTCGAAAAATCCCATGGCGGCGCCCTCACAGCAGGGCCAGGATCTGGCTCTTGGGCCGGGCGCCCATGGCCTGATTCGTGATCCTGCCCTCCTTCATCACTACCAGGGTGGGAATGCTGGATACGCCGAACTGCCGGGCCAGCTCCGGCTGTTCGTCCACGTTGACCTTGCCCACCTTGATGTCGGGGCGCTCCGCCGCGATTTCCTCCACAATGGGGGCCACCATGCGGCAGGGGCCGCACCAGGGCGCCCAGAAGTCCAGCAGGACGGGGCGGTCAGAATTCATGACCTCAGCGGCAAAATTGGCTGAATTGATATTGAGTGCGGACATATTCTCTGTCTCCTTTTTATTGTATGATGACCCTATGATAGCCCAAATTTCAGCTTTCTTCCGTAACAATGTCACCCTTCCGGTTTTTGGCCCGGCAAATCAGCTGGGTCATCGTCCCCATGGGGCAGTAGACGCACCAGCTTCGGGGCTTGAACAGCACCATCGTGACCAGGCCGAGAATCGTGGACGTCAGCATAACGCCGTAGAACCCAAACGCGAACTGCGCCGCGCCGGGATGGAGCAGCGTCCCGTGGTAGGCCCAGTTCCAGGGGAGCTTGAATGTCCAAAGCAGCGTCACCACCTGCCGCAGGTCCTGTGCGCCGGCAAACACCAGGTAAGTATTCCACAGCATCTGGAAAAACATGATGAAAAAGAAGATCAGGAAACCATAGCGGAACCATTTGCTCTTCATCCATCTGGGGATATCTTTTTTCCGAGACAGGCCAAAACGCCCGCCCAGCAGCCCGAATACCTGCCCTCTGCCGCAGTAGCGGTTGCAGTAGCCCTTTGTGCCGCGGACAGCGGAGACAATCAGCGGGATAAAAAAGAACAGCAGGCCCAGCCAGGCGAACAGGATATTGAAAAATCCCAGCGCCAGATAGGTCAGCTCGACGATCCACAGATAATCATACCAGCGCTTTTTCACGGCTGCACCTCCTCAATCGAAATAACCGATGCGGGACACTCTTTGGCGCATTTGCCGCAGCCCACGCACTTGTCTGCGTTGACCGCCGCCCGGACGCCGCGCCATACCTGAATGGCGGACAGCGGGCACACCTTCACACAGCAGCCGCAGGCGACGCAGAGACTGCCGTCCACAACGGCCCGCCGTTTGATTCTCACTGCCATAATCGAGACCTCCTCCTGGATTGGATATATCTATTATACTGGCAAAATCTTTTTTTACTGTGATGAAATCACATATAAACTGGGGGAGCGCAAGGCTCGTCTCACCGCCCTCGAAAAAAGAACGAGCCCGGAGCGTCAAAAGTTGACGATCCGGGCTGTCAGCACCCTTTCTATGTTATTTTTCGTCCTGAATTACTTGCAAACACGTTTCCAGAGCAAACTTACCCTCTTCCGGCACAATGTCGGGCAGCGTGCCTCTGATCCCGTTATAGGTTCCGTCCGAATTGAATGTTAGGTACTCTTCATATCTAACGATTAATCCAGAATAGGGAAGTGCCATGAAAAGGGGCTGCCCACCTTTCCCGTTCCCACTCGTTGTGGAGCCCACCAATGTGGCAAAGCCGCTTTCCTTGCAGAAGCAGGCGAATGCGTCTGTGGCGGAGTAGCAACCTTCGTCAATGAGTACCCATATCTTTCCGCTGAAATATTTTTGTGTGTTATCCTTCTTAAATACCGTAGAAACTTTTAGGTGGGTGTCAAGTCCTGCTACCGCCTCCGGGGGAACATAGGGAAAATCCTCCTGCCATGAATCATCTGTATAACGAACTCCGCGCCCCAACCCCGCAAGCCTCTTAGAATCCAATTCCAAGTTAAGTGAACCAGATTTTGCACTAAACAGCATGTTAAACTCTAGCTCAGATTGCTCCAAAAGTGGTACGATCCCTATTCTCCAATTCCCGTCACTTCCGCCGCTATTTCCTCTTACATCAATAATAAGATGCTTCTCTTCGGAAATATTGGAAAAGAATCCCGCCAGCTCGGCATATGTCTTTTCATCCCACGGTTCAAATGAAGCAATTCTTAAATATGGAACCCCATCCCCAACCGTACCAGTAATTAAATTTGCAGTAATGTCATGGCGATCAGCAATTTCAACCGCCTCAGCCCCCCTTTTCTTGCTGCCATTACTGGTACTGAAAATGGAACGGATGTCATTCTGTTCCGAATACGAATAGAAAAGGTCTGATTTCGGGTTGCGCATCAGATTCACTTCGTTTTTAGACAAATCATCCGTGGCGTTTTGGAGCCTATCAAGGTAAAAAGAGCGATTATCAACCACATATAGATGGCCAAAATCTTGAAATTGGAGCACACAGCCATAAAGAGTGACCATAAAGTCCATCTGTGAGATATACCCGTCAGTTGCCTGATTTTTCAGTTTCAGGCGATATTCCGCTTTGACTTTCCTCCAGTCGATCCCCATCTCCGCTTTGATGGCCTCCAGATACGGGAAGTTTTCTTCCAGCAGCAGCCACATGGTGTCGTAGTCATACAGGGCCTGTTCCGTGGAGAGAAGAAGCCCCCGCTCTTCATCCAGCAACAGCTCGTCCTCAAAGGGCCGCGGGAAAGAGTCTGTCTGCGTAAACTCCACCTCGCAGACCGGCGGGGCGGACGGAAGCTGCTTGCTGGGTACGCTCTCCGACTGGCTGGGGGCGGACGGCTCCACTGCTGCCGTCTGCTCCGGCGCGGGGCTGGGGCTGTTGGTGCTCTCAGGCGGCTGCTCCGCCTGACAAGCGCACAGCAACATAGCGATGGCCAAAGCACAGAATATAATTTTTGCTTTCATATCAGACCCCTCCTGTGTTTGCAAAATGTGGGTATTACCGGATGTCAATGCAGTAAGGACAAAGCTGTCTTCAATGGGATCAGGGAACCCGAATGAAAAAATTATAGCATAGGAGCTGCCCAGGTTCAAGGTGATGGAGCGTTTTTTGAAAGCCCTTTATGAAAAAAGTGTTTTGATCCGTATGATTCCCAAGCTATGCCGCCTCCTTTTCCCGAGATACGTCCAATGTGCTCTAAGAAGCTGTACCAATAGCCGAAGTACGCAGACTTGCGAGGAAAAATTGCCGCCGA
>CAJUEC010000010.1:34278-76037 GCA_910585155.1 uncultured Oscillospiraceae bacterium | reverse complement strand
TCTGCGGCCAAATCTTCGGTGAGATCGGCGATGATATCACCGGTGACCTGCATGGTGGACGCGGACCAGGGATACCCTGATGCAAACTGGGGATAGACCCCGGTGGTGTGATCCACAAAATAGGTATCGAATCCGGCGGTTTTGATTTGATCCTCACTCAGATTGCGGGTGAGCTGGTGAACCAAGGTACCCACCATCTCCAAATGCCCCAATTCCTCCGTGCCAATGTCGGTGAGCAGCCCTTTCAGCTCGGGATAGGGCATGGAGTAGCGCTGGGACAGGTAGCGCAAAGAGGCGCCAAGCTCACCGTCAGGGCCCCCATACTGCAACAGACTGCGGTATGTTGTCACAGCTCAAAGCGGTAGACGATGGTAAGGGTGGCGGTGGATTTATCAAAAATGCAGGAGCTCAGGACAGCCCGGATGGCCAAGTTCTGGGCTTGGACAGTGGCGGCGGGGGAGTGAAGGGTCTCCAAGGCGGTGGCAATCGATGTGCGTAGGGCTGAAGCCTGGTTGGGTTCAGCCTGCTGCGCAGCCAGCGCCTCTTGGGCAAGGTCAATTTCGGTGTCCAGAGATTTTTTTGCGGCGGCAAAGTCGGAAAGCTCCCATACGCCGGCAAGATACGCCGCTTGCAGGCGCGCTTTTTTTGCATGCAGCCGCCTCAGCACCTCCTTGGCAGAGCAGGCACCGGAGACAGAGGGGCGGGTCAGATCGAAGATCACGGGGGCGGTGCCCTGGGCGTCCTGGGCAATCCGGGAGAGGAGGTCTTGGGCCAGGCGGTCTGCGTTGACGTGCTGAGAGTGGGTGCACCGCGCGCGAATGTAATTGTTACATTTAAAGTAATGGGGCTTGGTAAAGACCAGAGGACCGCCGCAGGCGGAGCAGCGTACCACACCGGACAGCCAGTGCCTCCTCTCGCCGGCAGGCCGGGCGTGAGGGTGAGACTGGGCCTTCAAACGGTCCATGCGCTCCTGCGCCGCCCGCCATGTCTCCGCAGAGATCAGGGGCTGATGCGCTCCGTCCGACACAATGATATTCTCGTCAAAAAAATCCCGTCGGCTTCGGCCGGCAGGATTCCACCTGAGCTTGCCGATGTAGACCGGATTGCGGAGGATGTACTCAATGGCGCGGGCTTCAAAGGGGTTGGCCCGATGGGTGTGTACACCGAGGGCATTGAGCTCCTTGGCGATCTGCTGAGGGCCGGAGCCGGCGACAAAGGCGTCAAAAATGCGGCGGACGTGGACGGCCTCCGCTTCCTGTGGAACCAACCGCCCCCCTTCGGCTCGGTAACCGAAGGAGGGTGGGGCCTGAAGCCTGCCCCGCTGGGCGTTTACCGTCATGGAGCGTTTCACCTCCTGGCTGAGCCGGATGGAATAGAATTCATCCATCCACTCAATGATGCGCTCGATCAGACTGCCGAAGGGGCCCGCAATCAGCGGCTCGGTGACGCTGACCACGTCAATGCCGCATTTGGAGCGCAGAATTGATTTGTAAAAGATACTCTCCTCCTGATTGCGGGCAAATCGGCTGAACTTCCAGAGGAGGATCACAGAAAAGGGGCAGTTTTCCCCTTTGGCCCGGGCAATCATGCGCATGAATTCCGGGCGGCGCTCCGCCCGCTTGCCGGAGATGCCCGCGTCAATGTAGATGTGATCGTTAAGAAGGGCCAGCCCCTCCCGGTGGGCGTACTTTTGTATCTCCTCCAGCTGGGAGTCGGGAGACAGCTCCGTCTGGTCATCGGTGGAGACACGGATGTAGGCCGCAGCGCGGCGGGGCAAAGCGGAGTCAGGCATGGAAAACACCTCCAATCACAGCTATGCCATTATATCGGGACAGATATTTTGGTATTCCCGGTTCCTCGTTGTCCCTCACGGACTGAGCAAGCGGAGCTGGGCTTTTGAGATAAACTGGACGGGGTGGGAATATGCTGGGGTAGAGGGGGTGGAGAAATGCCGGGAAAAGAATCGGAGATCAGGGTGGTTAGCTACGTTCAGGCCGGCGGACAGCAGGTGAAGCTCGAAGCCCTGAGCCCGGAGCAGCGGCAGGAGCTGGCCACCTGGCTCAGGTGCACCTATCTCAATGCGCTCTACGAGGGGAGGGCGGTGTTTCGGCCTGCGGATGGTGCCGTCAGTGTGTCAAAAGAACGGAAGCTGTAAAGCAAGGGCCGGGATGATATCCCGGCCCTTAGGTTGCTTTTTTCTGGATAATCTGGTATACTGCTTGAGCATAGATTGTGAAAGGTGATGATGAGCTTGCGTGGTTCTCTTCCAAAGCTGAAGGAGAAGCTGATGGAGGCGTTGAAAGCGGTGCTGCCCATCATCGGCATTGTGCTGGTGCTGTGCTTCAGTGTGGCCCCGATCTCGCCCAGCATCCTTCTGTGCTTTTTGCTGGGGGCGAGCATGATTGTGGTGGGAGAGATGTTCTTCACTCTGGGGGCGGAGGCCAGCATGACCCCCATGGGCGAGCGGGTGGGCACCGCCGTCACCCGCAGCCGGAGGCTTTCCCTGGTGGTGGCGCTGGGCTTTCTGCTGGGCTTCCTCATCACAATTTCGGAGCCGGATCTCCAGGTGCTGGCGGAGCTGGTCCCGGCTGTGCCCAATTTGACATTGATTCTGTCCGTCGCGGCAGGGGTGGGGGTCTTTCTGGTGCTGGCTCTGCTGCGTATGCTCTTTGGCATACCGCTGGCTCCCATGCTGGTGGTCTTCTACGGCGGGGTATTCGCCCTGTCGCTGCTGGTGCCAAAGGAATTCCTGGCAGTGGCCTTTGATTCCGGCGGCGTCACCACCGGGCCCATGACAGTTCCCTTCATCATGGCTCTTGGCGTCGGCATTTCCGCGATCCGCAATGACCGCCACGCGTCAGACGACAGCTTCGGCCTGGTGGCGCTGTGCTCCATCGGGCCCATCCTGGCGGTGCTCATCCTGGGCATGATCTTTCAGCCCCAGCAGGGCGCGGCATACGTGCCCCCGGTTCTGCCGGAGATCGCCGACTCGGTTCAGCTGTGGGCGCTGTTCCGCTCCGGCCTGCCCACCTATATGGGGGAGATTGCCCTGTCCCTGCTGCCCATTGTGGCGCTGTTCGGCGTGTTTCAGCTGGCCATGCTCAAACTGTCCGCCCGAAGCCTCAAAAAAATCTGTATTGGACTGGTGTATACTTATGTTGGTCTGGTGCTGTTCCTCACCGGGGCCAACGTGGGTTTTATGCCCGCAGGCAATTACTTAGGCCAGGTGATGGCCGCGCTGGACTGCCGCTGGATCATCATCCCGGTGGGTATGGTTATCGGCTATTTCCTCGTCAAGGCAGAGCCTGCTGTCTATGTGCTGAACAAGCAGGTGGAGGAAATCACCGACGGGGCCATCTCCTCCGCCGCCATGGGCGCCAGCCTGTCCATCGGCGTGTCCGTGTCCATCGGCCTGGCCATGGTGCGGGTGCTGACGGGGGTGTCCATCATGTGGTTTATCATTCCCGGCTACGCCATTGCCATCGCCCTGTCCTTTTTCGTTCCAAAGATATTCACCGCCATTGCCTTTGACTCCGGCGGCGTGGCCTCCGGCCCCATGACAGCCACCTTTCTGCTGCCCTTTGCCCAGGGGGCCTGTGTGGCGGTGGGCGGGAACATGGTCACCGACGCGTTCGGCGTGGTGGCCATGGTGGCAATGACGCCCCTAATCACCATCCAGGTGCTGGGCATGGTCTACCGCGCCCGCCAGCGCGCGGCGGAGAAGGCCCAGCCGGACTCCGCTCAGCTGGCCTTCGATTTGCTGGATGACGACGCCATCATTGAGCTGTAAAGGGGGGAGACGCCTGTGAATGAACTGTATCTCATGGTCACCATCACCGAGCGGACCTCGGCCAAGAAATTTTTAACCCTGTACCAGCGGCACAGCGTCCACGTCACCCTCAGCACCCTGGGGGCGGGAACCGCCGCCAGCGAGCTGCTGGATTACCTGGGGCTGGAGAAATCGGAAAAGGTGGTGACCTTCTGTGTGGTCACACGGAGCACGTGGCAGGCGCTGAAGGAGGCGCTGCAAAGCGAGCTGCGCATTGACGTGCCGGGCACCGGCATCGCCTTTATCATTCCGCTGAGCAGCATTGGCGGCAAAAGGCCCCTGTTTTTCCTGACAGAGGGGCAGAGCTTTGAAAAGGGGGAGGAGAGTGTTTTGAAGGACACCAAGTACGAGCTGCTGGTGGTCATTGCCAACCAGGGCTATACGGAGCTGATTATGGATGCGGCCCGGGAGGAGCAGGCCGGCGGCGGCACCGTGATCCACGCCAAGGGCACCGGAATGGAGCGCGCGGAAAAATTCTTGGGCTTCTCCCTGGTGAACGAGAAGGAGATGGTGCTTATCGTGGTCAAAACGAAGATGAAAAATCGGATCATGCGGGCTATTATGGATAAAGCCGGCCTGGACAGCAAGGCCAAGGCCATCGCCTTCTCGCTGCCTGTCACGGGCACCGCCGGGATGCGGCTGCTGGAGCGGCCTGTGGACCTGGGCGAGGACTGAGCGCCTTGCGGCGCTGAGCAGTTCGCAGTCTCACGCGGTACGGCCCCCCATACTGCAACAGACTGCGGTATGTTGTCACAGCTCAAAGCGGTAGACGATGGTAAGGGTGGCGGTGGATTTATCAAAAATGCAGGAGCTCAGGACAGCCCGGATGGCCAAGTTCTGGGCTTGGACAGTGGCGGCGGGGGAGTGAAGGGTCTCCAAGGCGGTGGCAATCGATGTGCGTAGGGCTGAAGCCTGGTTGGGTTCAGCCTGCTGCGCAGCCAGCGCCTCTTGGGCAAGGTCAATTTCGGTGTCCAGAGATTTTTTTGCGGCGGCAAAGTCGGAAAGCTCCCATACGCCGGCAAGATACGCCGCTTGCAGGCGCGCTTTTTTTGCATGCAGCCGCCTCAGCACCTCCTTGGCAGAGCAGGCACCGGAGACAGAGGGGCGGGTCAGATCGAAGATCACGGGGGCGGTGCCCTGGGCGTCCTGGGCAATCCGGGAGAGGAGGTCTTGGGCCAGGCGGTCTGCGTTGACGTGCTGAGAGTGGGTGCACCGCGCGCGAATGTAATTGTTACATTTAAAGTAATGGGGCTTGGTAAAGACCAGAGGACCGCCGCAGGCGGAGCAGCGTACCACACCGGACAGCCAGTGCCTCCTCTCGCCGGCAGGCCGGGCGTGAGGGTGAGACTGGGCCTTCAAACGGTCCATGCGCTCCTGCGCCGCCCGCCATGTCTCCGCAGAGATCAGGGGCTGATGCGCTCCGTCCGACACAATGATATTCTCGTCAAAAAAATCCCGTCGGCTTCGGCCGGCAGGATTCCACCTGAGCTTGCCGATGTAGACCGGATTGCGGAGGATGTACTCAATGGCGCGGGCTTCAAAGGGGTTGGCCCGATGGGTGTGTACACCGAGGGCATTGAGCTCCTTGGCGATCTGCTGAGGGCCGGAGCCGGCGACAAAGGCGTCAAAAATGCGGCGGACGTGGACGGCCTCCGCTTCCTGTGGAACCAACCGCCCCCCTTCGGCTCGGTAACCGAAGGAGGGTGGGGCCTGAAGCCTGCCCCGCTGGGCGTTTACCGTCATGGAGCGTTTCACCTCCTGGCTGAGCCGGATGGAATAGAATTCATCCATCCACTCAATGATGCGCTCGATCAGACTGCCGAAGGGGCCCGCAATCAGCGGCTCGGTGACGCTGACCACGTCAATGCCGCATTTGGAGCGCAGAATTGATTTGTAAAAGATACTCTCCTCCTGATTGCGGGCAAATCGGCTGAACTTCCAGAGGAGGATCACAGAAAAGGGGCAGTTTTCCCCTTTGGCCCGGGCAATCATGCGCATGAATTCCGGGCGGCGCTCCGCCCGCTTGCCGGAGATGCCCGCGTCAATGTAGATGTGATCGTTAAGAAGGGCCAGCCCCTCCCGGTGGGCGTACTTTTGTATCTCCTCCAGCTGGGAGTCGGGAGACAGCTCCGTCTGGTCATCGGTGGAGACACGGATGTAGGCCGCAGCGCGGCGGGGCAAAGCGGAGTCAGGCATGGAAAACACCTCCAATCACAGCTATGCCATTATATCGGGACAGATATTTTGGTATTCCCGGTTCCTCGTTGTCCCTCACGGACTGAGCAAGCGGAGCTGGGCTTTTGAGATAAACTGGACGGGGTGGGAATATGCTGGGGTAGAGGGGGTGGAGAAATGCCGGGAAAAGAATCGGAGATCAGGGTGGTTAGCTACGTTCAGGCCGGCGGACAGCAGGTGAAGCTCGAAGCCCTGAGCCCGGAGCAGCGGCAGGAGCTGGCCACCTGGCTCAGGTGCACCTATCTCAATGCGCTCTACGAGGGGAGGGCGGTGTTTCGGCCTGCGGATGGTGCCGTCAGTGTGTCAAAAGAACGGAAGCTGTAAAGCAAGGGCCGGGATGATATCCCGGCCCTTAGGTTGCTTTTTTCTGGATAATCTGGTATACTGCTTGAGCATAGATTGTGAAAGGTGATGATGAGCTTGCGTGGTTCTCTTCCAAAGCTGAAGGAGAAGCTGATGGAGGCGTTGAAAGCGGTGCTGCCCATCATCGGCATTGTGCTGGTGCTGTGCTTCAGTGTGGCCCCGATCTCGCCCAGCATCCTTCTGTGCTTTTTGCTGGGGGCGAGCATGATTGTGGTGGGAGAGATGTTCTTCACTCTGGGGGCGGAGGCCAGCATGACCCCCATGGGCGAGCGGGTGGGCACCGCCGTCACCCGCAGCCGGAGGCTTTCCCTGGTGGTGGCGCTGGGCTTTCTGCTGGGCTTCCTCATCACAATTTCGGAGCCGGATCTCCAGGTGCTGGCGGAGCTGGTCCCGGCTGTGCCCAATTTGACATTGATTCTGTCCGTCGCGGCAGGGGTGGGGGTCTTTCTGGTGCTGGCTCTGCTGCGTATGCTCTTTGGCATACCGCTGGCTCCCATGCTGGTGGTCTTCTACGGCGGGGTATTCGCCCTGTCGCTGCTGGTGCCAAAGGAATTCCTGGCAGTGGCCTTTGATTCCGGCGGCGTCACCACCGGGCCCATGACAGTTCCCTTCATCATGGCTCTTGGCGTCGGCATTTCCGCGATCCGCAATGACCGCCACGCGTCAGACGACAGCTTCGGCCTGGTGGCGCTGTGCTCCATCGGGCCCATCCTGGCGGTGCTCATCCTGGGCATGATCTTTCAGCCCCAGCAGGGCGCGGCATACGTGCCCCCGGTTCTGCCGGAGATCGCCGACTCGGTTCAGCTGTGGGCGCTGTTCCGCTCCGGCCTGCCCACCTATATGGGGGAGATTGCCCTGTCCCTGCTGCCCATTGTGGCGCTGTTCGGCGTGTTTCAGCTGGCCATGCTCAAACTGTCCGCCCGAAGCCTCAAAAAAATCTGTATTGGACTGGTGTATACTTATGTTGGTCTGGTGCTGTTCCTCACCGGGGCCAACGTGGGTTTTATGCCCGCAGGCAATTACTTAGGCCAGGTGATGGCCGCGCTGGACTGCCGCTGGATCATCATCCCGGTGGGTATGGTTATCGGCTATTTCCTCGTCAAGGCAGAGCCTGCTGTCTATGTGCTGAACAAGCAGGTGGAGGAAATCACCGACGGGGCCATCTCCTCCGCCGCCATGGGCGCCAGCCTGTCCATCGGCGTGTCCGTGTCCATCGGCCTGGCCATGGTGCGGGTGCTGACGGGGGTGTCCATCATGTGGTTTATCATTCCCGGCTACGCCATTGCCATCGCCCTGTCCTTTTTCGTTCCAAAGATATTCACCGCCATTGCCTTTGACTCCGGCGGCGTGGCCTCCGGCCCCATGACAGCCACCTTTCTGCTGCCCTTTGCCCAGGGGGCCTGTGTGGCGGTGGGCGGGAACATGGTCACCGACGCGTTCGGCGTGGTGGCCATGGTGGCAATGACGCCCCTAATCACCATCCAGGTGCTGGGCATGGTCTACCGCGCCCGCCAGCGCGCGGCGGAGAAGGCCCAGCCGGACTCCGCTCAGCTGGCCTTCGATTTGCTGGATGACGACGCCATCATTGAGCTGTAAAGGGGGGAGACGCCTGTGAATGAACTGTATCTCATGGTCACCATCACCGAGCGGACCTCGGCCAAGAAATTTTTAACCCTGTACCAGCGGCACAGCGTCCACGTCACCCTCAGCACCCTGGGGGCGGGAACCGCCGCCAGCGAGCTGCTGGATTACCTGGGGCTGGAGAAATCGGAAAAGGTGGTGACCTTCTGTGTGGTCACACGGAGCACGTGGCAGGCGCTGAAGGAGGCGCTGCAAAGCGAGCTGCGCATTGACGTGCCGGGCACCGGCATCGCCTTTATCATTCCGCTGAGCAGCATTGGCGGCAAAAGGCCCCTGTTTTTCCTGACAGAGGGGCAGAGCTTTGAAAAGGGGGAGGAGAGTGTTTTGAAGGACACCAAGTACGAGCTGCTGGTGGTCATTGCCAACCAGGGCTATACGGAGCTGATTATGGATGCGGCCCGGGAGGAGCAGGCCGGCGGCGGCACCGTGATCCACGCCAAGGGCACCGGAATGGAGCGCGCGGAAAAATTCTTGGGCTTCTCCCTGGTGAACGAGAAGGAGATGGTGCTTATCGTGGTCAAAACGAAGATGAAAAATCGGATCATGCGGGCTATTATGGATAAAGCCGGCCTGGACAGCAAGGCCAAGGCCATCGCCTTCTCGCTGCCTGTCACGGGCACCGCCGGGATGCGGCTGCTGGAGCGGCCTGTGGACCTGGGCGAGGACTGAGCGCCTTGCGGCGCTGAGCAGTTCGCAGTCTCACGCGGTACGGCCCCCCGTACTGGGATATGATGACAGCGGCCAGCTTGGGGTTGCTGTTTTTGATGCGGACGGGGTATTGCAGCTTTTTCTCATATACAAACATGTCAGTCCCCCTCCTTTTTGAACTCCCAGGGCCAGGGATCGTCCAGCCAGCGGTAGGTTTTGTTCTGGCCGGCACTGAGCTGGGTCAGCGGGCCGTGCATCTCCTCATAGCGTTTTTTGGCGTCCCGGGCCATCTCGGTGTACTGCTGAAACAGGCGAAACGCCTCCGCATCGTCCTGGTGGGTGTCCAAATACATCCCCAGCTCCGCGACCACGAAGAGAAGGGCCTGGAGCTGCGTGGAATGGCTGTCCGCCAGGCCGGCGGCCTCCGCCTTCAGATGGAAGGGGAGGTTCAGCCCGGGGAAGATGGTCCCGTTGGCCAGGGCGTTGATCTGGTCGTATTTCTGGCTCCTCTCCTGCTGGAAGGGGACATATGGCACCGCCAGGGGGGCGCAGGCCGGCATGGTGCCGCAGGCGTCCGCGCAGGGGCGGGTCGTGATTCCGGTATCAGGATTCAAAAGGAATTCCTCCTTCGATCAAAGTTCGACAGCTGAGCCGTCAATCTCAGTGTATGCCGCCGGCCTGCGGTGTGTCCGGGAATGTCGAAAAAAATAATGGTATTGAATTTTTCAAAAGGGCATGGTATAATAGAGCGACAATTTGAATGGGAGGGAAATACCTATGACTCATATCCAGACGCTCAACGGCGCCACCCTGAAGCAGAGCGCCGCCCACGGCGGCTGCGGCGAGTGCCAGACCTCTTGCCAGTCCGCCTGCAAGACCTCCTGCACTGTGGCCAACCAGAAGTGCGAGAACAAGAAGTAAGCTCATAACTCAACGCGCCGGAAAGGGTGGGCCTGTCCCACCCTTTTTCTGCGCATGAAAGGAAGGTTGACCGGAATGGTCCATACATTCATCTGCCTGGGGGTGCCTGTGGCAGTGGACGTGAACAGCGGCGCCGTCCACGTGCTGGACAAAACCGCCTATGATGTGCTCTCCCTGCTGGATGCCCCCATGGCGGACACCTGCCCCCGGGAGCTTTACGGCAAGCTCCCTCAGTATGCTCCTGAGACGGTGGACGAGGCCTGGGCGGAGCTGCTGGAGCTCCAGCGGGAGGGGCTGCTGTTTACTCAGGACGACTACATCGATCCCGCTGCCGCCGTCCTCATGCAGCAGGACGCCCCCATCAAGGCCCTATGCCTCCATGTGTCCCACGACTGCAACCTGCGGTGTCAGTACTGCTTTGCCTCCACCGGTGATTTTGGTACCGGCCACCGCATGACCATGGATGTGGAGACAGCAAAACAGGCCATTGATTTTGTGATTCAGCGGTCCGGGAACCGCCGGAACATTGAGGTGGACTTTTTTGGCGGGGAACCGCTGATGGCCATGGACACGGTAAAGGCCACTGTGGAGTACGCCCGGTCTATCGAGAAGGAGCATGGGAAGAATTTCCGCTTCACCATCACCACCAACGGCGTGCTGCTCAGCGATGAAAACATCGAGTACATCAACCGGGAGATGTCTAACGCCGTACTGTCGCTGGACGGGCGGCCCGAGGTCAACGACCGAATGCGCAAAACGGTGAGCGGCGCCGGCAGCTATGACATGATTCTGCCCAGGTTCCAAAAGCTGGTGCAGGGCAGGGGAGAGAAGGACTACTATCTGCGGGGTACCTTCACCCGTCATAACCCGAATTTTGCCTCCGACGTGCTCCACATCGCCGACCAGGGGTTCCGCCATGTGTCGGTGGAGCCGGTGGTGGGCAGCCCGGACTGCGACTATGTATTCCGGGAGGAGGACCTGCCCGGCATCTTGGCTGAGTATGAGCGGCTGGCGGCGGAGCTGCTGAGCCGGGAGGACGTGAATTTCTTCCACTTCAATGTGGACCTGTCCCAGGGGCCCTGCGTCATCAAGCGGATGCGGGGATGCGGGGCGGGATGCGAATACGTGGCCATCACACCGGAGGGGGATATCTACCCCTGCCACCAGTTTGTGGGCAACGAGGCGTACAAGCTGGGCAGCCTGTCCGACGGCACCTTTGACATGGCGCTGTCCCGAAAATTTGCCGGACTGAACATCTACACCCGGCCCGACTGTAAGGACTGCTGGGCCAAGTTCTATTGCAGCGGAGGCTGCTCCGCCTCCAACCTGCTTGTCAACGGCGACATAAAAAAGCCAAATCGGTTTGGCTGTGATATGCAGCGCAAACGCCTGGAGTGCGCCATTGCCATGAAGGCCATTCGGGCCGGCATGGCAGGGGAGGGAGCATTTTCCTGATCAATCAGGAGAAAAATAAAAAAAGAGCCGCAGTCTCTATATTTTGAGGCTGCGGCTCTCTCTATTACAATATCCTGTGCTTGAGGCGTTGTGAGCCCGGCATAGTTGTTTTGGTTTACATAATACAATTTACATAACAACTATACATAATATATAAAGTGAAAAAATTTTGGTAAACCCTATTGCGTTTCCCTCCAAAGAGGTCTATATTAAAAGAACACCGCTCACGGCGCCTGCATTTGCGGCACAGACCCCTCAGGGCCGTTTGCTTGCATATTTTTGTGCATTCAGATGCGGCGGTTTCGCGAGGAGACTTTGGCGGGCATATGCGCAACCCCTTCCGCATACCATGGTTTTGGGACAAAACGATGGATGTGGAGAGGCGGGGTGGTGGTGTGGCGGTCCGAAAGGCGGGAAAGCGCGTCCGGCCTGTTTTAGAATGGGATGGGCTGACACAGCTGGCGGTTTTGGGCTGCTGCTTTTTCGTCGGCGCATTGTTTGGTTTTTTCTTTTCCTGCTGGGGAGACGACAGCCAGGAGCTGCGGGACTATCTCACCGGTTATTTTCAGATGGCGGGCCAGGGGAGAGGTGTGGAGCCAACTCTGCTGGCCTCAATTTGGGACCTGGTACGCTGGCCGCTGGCCGCGTTTTTGATGGGGGCCTCTGCGCTGGGCGCGGCAGGCATTCCTATTTTGATGGGAGCCCGGGGCTTTTTGCTGGCCTTTTCCGCCGTCACCTTTGCCCGCCTGTTTGGCCTGGCGGGCATGGCGGCCTCGCTGGCCGTCTTTGGCGTAACCGCCTTGCTGGCGGTTCCCGTGCTGTTTGTTGTGGCGGCGGACGCCTTCCGCCAATCGCTGGACCGGCTCTCCGGGGCGCGTACCGCGTCGGCCCAGTGGGGACAGCGGGCCAGGGCGCTGACCCCCTGCGCGGGGCTGCTGATGCTGGCTGTGGCGCTGCAGCAAACGGTCATGCCCGCGCTGTTTACGGCGGTGTGTGCCCGGCTGTTTATCACTTGAGAAAAGGAGTTGAACAGGTTGGACTTTATTTCCGATTATGAGTCATGGCTGACCCGGGAAAAGCGGGCCGCCGTCAATACCCTCAACTCCTATCTTCGGGATGTCCGGCAGTTCTCCCTCTGGGCGAAGGAGGAGCACCTGTCCCTCCCGCAGGTCAGCCAGTCAGACATCACGCGCTATACCCAGCATTTGGAGCGAAAAGGGAAATCCAATGCCACCGTTGTCCGCTGTGTGGCGGCGCTCAAATCCTTTTATACGTACATGATGTCTGTCCACGCCGTTGCGCTCAATCCGGCCAAGGGCTTGGCCCCAAACCGGGTGGAGCGCAAGCTGCCCGCCATCCTCAGCAATCGTGAGGTGGATCTGTTTTTGGAGCAGCCCGACCCATCCGATTCCAAAGGGTGCCGGGATAAGGCCATGCTGGAGCTGCTCTACGCCACGGGCATCCGGGTATCTGAGCTCATCTCCCTCGATGTACAGGACCTGAACCTGTCCGCCAATTTTTTGCGCTGCCGAGGCAAAGGCAAAGAACGGGTGGTGCCCCTTTATAAGGGGGCTGTGAAGGCTCTGGCCGCCTATGTCAACGATGTGCGCCCTCGGCTGCTGGACAGCCTGGAGGAGACTGCTCTGTTTGTGAACATGAACGGTGAGCGCATGAGCCGGCAGGGCTTTTGGAAGATTGTTAAATGCTACCAGGACAAGGCGGGAATTCACAAGGATATCACCCCCCACACGCTGCGCCACTCCTTTGCCGCCCACCTGCTTGAAAACGGGGCGGATCTGAAATCGATTCAGGAAATGCTGGGCCATGCGGATATCTCTGCCACGCAGATCTATACCCAGGTGGTCAACCAGAAGCTTCGGGACGTCTACGCCAAGGCCCATCCCCGGGCTTGATTGCTTCCATACCCACGGCGGATGACCACATCATCCGCCGTTTTTGCTTGTCTTTGCCGGGCATCTGTGGTATTATCATGTTGATCCTATACTGGGAGGGTGTGCTGTTGCTGATCCTCGGAATAGACCCCGGCTATGCCATCGTGGGCTTTGGCCTGGTGGAGTCCGCTCAGGGGAGATACCGCTTGTCGGCCTGCGGCGCCATCAACACCCCGGCGGGGGTGCGGCTGCCCGCCCGGCTTTGGCGAATCGCCTCCGATTTGGAGGAACTCATTGGTCAGTTCCACCCGGATGTCATGGCCATTGAAGAGCTGTTTTTCAATCATAACGTCACCACCGGCATCGGCGTGGCCCAGGCTAGGGGGGTTATCCTCATGACGGCGGAGAAAACGGGTCTGCCTGTCTGCGAGTACAACCCCTCTCAGGTGAAGCAGGCGGTGGTGGGCTATGGCAAGGCTGAAAAGAGGCAGGTGATGGATATGACCAAGCGCCTGCTGAATCTGAACGCCGTCCCCAAGCCGGACGACGCCGCCGACGCAGTGGCCATCGCCCTGTGCCATGCCCGGTCGTCCACCTCGCTGCTGAAAACGATCCGCTGAAAAGCCTCACCAACAGCCTCTGAGATTTGGAGAGATGAATGTGTATTATTATTTAAATGGCACGGTGGCCCACATTGCGCCGTATCTGGCCGTCATCGACTGCGGGGGGGTGGGCTACGCCTGCCGCACCACCAACCACACCATTAGTAAACTCAACCTGGGGAAAGCTGCTAAGCTTTACACGCATTTATATGTCCGGGAGGAGATTTTTGAGCTCTACGGCTTTGCCAGTGAGAGTGAGCTGGGCTGTTTCCGGATGCTCATCGGGGTGTCCGGGGTGGGACCCAAGGCGGCGCTGGCCATTCTCTCCTCCAACAGTCCGGAGGGGCTGGCCATGGCCATTGTGTCTGGCAATGAGAAGGCGCTGACCTCCGCGCCCGGCATCGGCAAGAAAATTGCCCAGCGGATTATTCTGGAGCTGAAGGACAAGCTGGCTAAAGGCCAGCTGACCACAGGCGGAGGGGAGACTTTTGCCGGCGGCGTCACCATCATCCCGGAGAACAAGGTCAGCGAGGCGTCCGCCGCCCTGGCGGTGCTGGGCTACAGCCAGAGCGAGATCGCTGTGGCGCTGAAGGGGATTGACCTGGAGGGGCTGTCTCTGGAGGAGGTCATCAAGCAGGCGCTGAAAAAGATGGTGAAGGCGTGAATATGCTGCTGTTCGTCAGCGGCGGCTGGCCACCCCGAGTAACTGCGGAATTACTTGCGAAACTGGTAAAAAGGAGGGGAGCCCTTGAGCATTGATTTTTCCGACAGCAGTGGCTTTGAGGAAGAGTCCCCTCTGGTCACCACCTCGCTGACCCAGGCGGATGAGGGGGAGGGCTCTCTGCGCCCCAAAACCCTGACGGAGTACATCGGCCAGGAGAAGGCCAAGGGCAACCTGTCCATCTTCATCCAGGCCGCCAAAATGCGGGGGGAGCCTCTGGACCACGTGCTGCTCCATGGTCCCCCGGGCCTGGGTAAGACCACCCTGTCCAGCATCATTGCCAATGAAATGGGGGTCAATGTCCGCATCACCTCTGGTCCGGCCATTGAAAAGCCCGGCGATCTGGCGGCGCTGCTCACCAACCTCCAGGAAAACGACATCCTGTTTGTGGACGAGATTCACCGGCTGAACCGCTCTGTAGAGGAGATCCTATACCCAGCCATGGAGGATTACGCCATCGACATCATCATTGGCAAGGGGCCCTCCGCCAACTCCATCCGGCTGGACCTGCCCAAGTTCACCCTCATTGGGGCCACCACCCGGGCGGGGCAGCTGTCTGCACCCCTGCGGGACCGTTTCGGCGTCACCCTGCGGCTGGAGCTGTACACCCCGGAAGAGCTGGCCTTGATTGTCACCCGGTCCGCCGGCATTCTGGATGTGCCCATTGAAGGGGAGGGGGCGCTGGAAATCGCCCGGCGCAGCCGGGGCACACCGCGCATCGCCAACCGGATGCTCCGCCGGGTGCGGGACTTTGCCCAGGTAACCGCCGGGGGTGTGATCACGCGCTCTGTGGCCGACCGGGCCCTTCAGTCGCTGGAAATCGATGAGCTGGGTTTGGACAACGTGGACCGGCGAATGATGGAGAGCATCATTGCCAATTACGGCGGTGGGCCGGTGGGACTGGATACCCTGGCCGCCACCATCAACGAGGAATCCGTCACCCTGGAGGATGTGTACGAGCCATACCTGATGCAGCTTGGCTTCCTCACGCGAACGCCCAGGGGCCGATGTGTCACCTCCAAGGCGTATCAGCACCTGGGGATGTCCGCTCCTGATCGGATGAATGTTCCAGAGCAGCTGTCTTTTTAACGCTGTCGGGACGGATTTTTCTGGAAATTTCATCTATTTTTGTCAAACTCTATCAGTGTTTTGATGAATTTAGAGGATTTTATAAAAAGATAACCGAAAACAATTGACAATTCGGCAGTTCTGTGATTAAATAAACAAGGTCGAGTTATGAAAGAGATCACGTCTCCAACAATTGAATACAGCGATGAGGAGTTGTGTGCTCTGGCAGCTTCCGGCTGCCGGGACGCAGAGGAAGAACTGGTCAAACGCTATTTCCGTTCGGTGCGTATGTGCGCACGTCCATATTTTTTGGTGGGCGGGGACAGTGAGGATTTGATTCAAGAGGCCATGTTTGGTTTGCTGAAGGCCATCCGGGAGTTTGATCCAGGCCATGACGCCCGGTTCAAAACCTTTGCGGAGGTGTGCATCCGCAACCGAATTCGGTCCGCTGTCGTCAACGCATCCAGGAGCAAGCACGCCCCTTTGAACGACAGTGTTCCCTTTGAATCCCCCATGCTGGGCTTTGATGCCAGCCCCGAGGAGCTGTATATCAGCAGGGAGGAGGAGACAGAGCGCTTGGCCAGCTTGAGGCAGCGGCTGTCTCCATTGGAGCAGAAGGTGCTGACGCTCTTTCTCCTGGGGCTGTCCTATCAGGAAATCAGCGAACAGGTGGGGCGTCCCAGCAAATCGGTGGACAATGCTGTCCAGCGGATCCGGCGGAAGGTTGCCGGCAATTTTGGCGTATTCAGCGAAAGCTGACGCAAATATTATAGTCCCAGCAGGTTAAATTTCCGATCCTGGGCATCAAAAGAGAGGGTATTTCCATGTACGAAGACAAGACCTTAGTTTGCAAAGAGTGTGGTCAGGAGTTCGTGTTCACCGCCGGTGAGCAGGAGTTCTACGCTGAGCGCGGTTTCCAGAACGAGCCCCAGCGCTGCAAGACCTGCCGCGATGCCCGCAAGGCTGCCGCCCGCGGCCCCCGCGAGTATTTCACCGCTGTCTGCGCCGCCTGCGGCGGCGAGGCCAAGGTTCCCTTTGAGCCGAAGTCTGACCGTCCGGTCTATTGCAGCGAGTGCTTCGCCAAGATGCGCGGCGAGGGCTGACTAAGATAGTCTGACAAAAAAGGGCCGTGCCAATGGCACGGCCCTTTTTCCTATATCCAGCAAAGAATTTTCCATTGCGGCTTGTCCCAGGAAATGCAATGTGATATAATACCTCAGGTTCTAACTTCTGACGGTCTTATATCCCTAGAAACTGAGGTGGCACACCGATATGAATCAAGCAGTTTATGAAAGCCCGCTTTCCTCTCGCTATGCCAGCGATCAGATGCAATATATTTTCTCTCCAGACAAGAAGTTTTCCACATGGAGACGCCTGTGGATTGCCTTGGCCAGGGCGGAAATGGAGCTTGGCCTTCCCGTCACCCAGGAGCAGGTGGACGAGCTGACGGCGCATATAACAGATATTGACTACGAATTGGCCGCCCAGAAGGAGCGGGAGCTGCGCCATGACGTGATGGCACACATTCACACCTATGGGGCCCAGTGCCCCAAGGCCATGCCGATTATCCACCTGGGGGCCACCAGCTGTTATGTGGGGGACAATACCGACGTCATCATCATGCGGGAGGGCCTGTCTCTGGTGCGGGATAAGCTGGTGCGGGTCATCCACGCTCTGTCGGGTTTCGCTGACAAGTATAAGTCCTTGCCAACGCTTGGCTTTACGCATTTTCAAGCCGCTCAGCTGGTGACAGTCGGAAAGCGGGCCACCCTGTGGATGAACGAGCTGCTTCAGGATCTGGGCGAGGTGGAGTACCGTATCTCCACGCTTCGCCTGCTGGGCTGCAAGGGGACCACCGGCACCCAGGCATCATTTCTGGAGCTGTTTGAGGGTGACCATGAAAAGTGCAAGGAGCTGGACCGCCGCATTGCCCTGGAAATGGGATTTGAGGGCACCGTTCCGGTCTCCGGGCAGACCTATTCCCGAAAGGTAGACGCCGCCGTGCTGGCTACGCTGTCCGGCATCGCCCAATCCGCCTGCAAATTTGCCACTGATGTGCGGCTGCTCTGCCACCTCAAGGAGGTGGAGGAACCCTTTGAGCGCAGCCAAATCGGATCCTCCGCCATGCCGTATAAACGCAATCCCATGCGGTGTGAGCGCATCTGCTCCCTGGCCCGCTATGTGATTGCCGATGCGGCCAACCCCGCCTATACCGCCGCCACCCAGTGGTTTGAGCGTACCCTGGACGATTCGGCCAATAAGCGGATCTCTGTGCCCGAGGCCTTTTTGGCGGTGGATGCCATCTTGAATATTTATGAAAATGTGGCGTCCGGGCTTGTGGTTCATGAAAAGGTGATTGAAAGGCATATCTTAGAGGAGCTGCCCTTCATGGCCAGCGAAAACATCATGATGGACGCGGTGAAAAGGGGAGGGGACCGGCAGCAGCTCCACGAGCGCATTCGTGTCCATTCTCTTGAAGCGGGACGCAATGTAAAGGAGTTTGGCCTTGCAAATAACCTGATCGATTTACTGGTTGCCGACCCTCTGTTCGGCATGAGCCGGGAGGAGCTTTTGGCCCACATGGAGCCCGCCCAATACATCGGCCGCTGTCCCGAGCAGGTGACGGAATTCCTAGCCGGCTGCGTTCAGCCGGTGTTGGAGGCGCATTTATCTGTGCTCTCTGATGAAGCAGTGGAGCTGAAGGTGTAAGCGGATTGTACGGGTTTATCATTCGAAATGGGAAAGGATTTGATCATATGAAGTCTGCGGTCCATCGGATTGGCGTATTTACCAGCGGTGGCGACGCGCCGGGTATGAATGCGGCCATTCGTGCGGTAGTCCGGGCCTCTCTGTACTATGGAATTGACTGCATCGGAATCCGCCGGGGGTATCATGGTCTTCTCAACGGCGATTTTACCAGATTGAATTTTGAGAGTGTCAGCGATATCTCCCGCCGGGGCGGCACCATGCTGTATTCCGCCCGCAGTCTGGAGTTTATCGAGGAGGCCGGCCGTAAAAAGGCTCTGGCTACCTGTAAACTATTAGGCCTTGACGCGCTTGTTGGCATCGGGGGTGACGGCACATTTAAGGGGCTGCTCAGCCTGGCCAAGAGCGGAATTTCCGTCATCGGCATCCCCGGCACCATCGATAATGACATCGCCTGCTCCTCCTACACTATCGGCTATGATACCGCCTGCAACACTGCGCTGGAGAGCATTGACCGCCTGCGGGACACTATGAAATCCCACGAGCGCTGCTCGGTGGTGGAGGTCATGGGCCACCGGGCGGGGCACCTGGCGGTCTCGGTGGCCATTGCCTGCGGGGCCACGGTGGTGCTGGTTCCCGAAAAGGAAGTGGATTTCGACAAGGACGTCATCGAACCCATCCGTCAGGCCCGTTTGGGCGGGCGTACCCACTTCATGGTCATTGTGGCTGAGGGCGTTCCCGGCGGCTCCTACTATGTGGCTGAGCAGATCAAAAACGCCACGGCCTTGGACACCCGTGTCACTGTGCTGGGCCATGTGCAGCGGGGTGGTTCTCCCAGCGCACGGGACCGCATGGTGGCCACCTATATGGGTCACGAGGCGGTGAAGCTGCTGGCGGATGGGAAAACCTGCCGGGTGGTGGCCATGCAGGGGGAGGACATCGTGGACTATGACATCACCGAAGCGCTGGCCATGGCCAAGGGGCTGGACGCCCGGGGTCAGGCGGTTACCCGGGCCATGACGGGGGTGGCAGGCCTCAAGGGCTGATCATGAACATGATCGTGGAGCAATTGCCCCAATCTCCCAAAAGAATGATTTACAACGCAGAAAATCACAGTTTTTTGGAATCTGACAGCGATTCTCTGTTGTTTGTCAGAGGAGTTCCGTATCCCTATGGCTGGATCAAGGAGTCGGGATCGCCCCCGGGGCCGCATTGTGATTGTGTCCTGGTGTCACAGGCGGACTATGCGTTGGGCGATGAGGTTGCCATCAAAATCATCGGCGTATTCCAACGGGCAGATGGAGACCATAAATATGTGGTTGTGGAAACAGACTGCGCGGCGGAGGATCTTGCAGGGCTTACAGAAAAAGAGCTCCTTGAACTGAAACGGCTGTATCCTCGGATTGGCAGGGGAGAGGGCTGGTTTGGCAGAGAGACCGCGCTGTACTGTTATGAGCACTGCGAAAAGGCGTTGTAATGAATGGATAAAAAAGTACCGGGTCCTTTTGGACCCGGTACTTTCTGTTTACTTCGCCAGCACTTTCTTCAGCCGGGCGAAGCGGGGCAGGCCGCTCTCGGTGGCCCGGTGATTCTCGCCCTGGATCAGGGGCAGGGCGTAGTCAATGAAGCTCTGGGTCACGCCGTTGTGCTCGGCATTGATCCACTCCAGAGGAACCTTCTTCTCAAAGTTAGCCACCTCGGACAGGTTGAACAGCTTGGTCTTGCAGGTGTACACGCCGCCCTCGCGGGTGCACTCAAAGCCCACCATCTTGTCGGTCTCGCCGGCCACGGCGGCCTCCACAGCGGTCTTGCCCGCCAGGAAGGACTCGTCGATATCAGTCTGGGAGGCAAGGTGCGCGCCGCAGCGCTGGAGCAGGGACAGCTCGATACCCCGAACCTTGGCGCCGGTCTTTTCCTTAACCACATTGGCCAGCAGAGCGGCCAGGCCGCCCAGTTGGGCGTGGCCAAAGCCGTCGGTGGCGGAGGTCTTAGCCTCAGAGACGAAGGAGCCGTCGGCATAGTGGATGCCCTCAGAGACGGCCACGATGCAGTTGCCATTCTTCTTATAGATGGCGTCCACGTCGGCCAGGAACTTGTCCATGTCGAAGTCCACCTCGGGGAGGTACACCAGGTCGGGAGCGCAGCCCACCACCCCGGCCAGGGCGGCGGCGCCGGCCAGCCAACCGGCATGACGGCCCATGATCTCAATCACGGTGACCATGCCGGTATCGTACACCCGACCGTCCTTGTACACCTCGGCGCAGGAGGTGGCGATATACTTGGCGGCGGAGGCAAAGCCAGGGCAGTGGTCGGTGCCGAACAGGTCGTTGTCAATGGTCTTGGGCACACCCATCACCCGGCACTCATAGCCGGACTTGGCCATGAAACGGCTCACCTTGGCGCAGGTGTCCATGGAGTCATTGCCGCCGTTGTAGAAGAAATAGCGGATGTTGTACTTTTTGAAAATCTCCAGAATGCGCTTGTAATCGGTGTCGTCCACGTCGGGATCGGCGATTTTGTAGCGGCAGGAGCCCAGCTCGGAGGAGGGGGTGTTGAGCAGCAGCTCCAGCTCCTTGGCGTCCTCCTGGCCCATGTCGTAGAGCTGATCGTTCAGCATTCCCTTGATGCCGTGGGCCATGCCGTAAACAGCGGTGATGTCCGGGCAGTCCAGCGCGGTGCGAATCACACCGTAAGCGCTGGCGTTGATGACGGAGGTGGGGCCGCCGGACTGGCCGATGACGCAAGCGCCCTTTAACTGTGCCATAGCAAAAACTCTCCTTTGTGATTGGTTATTAGGCCTTGCCGTTGCAGCCCAGCACGTCCACCAGCTTGTGGCGCACCAGCTCCTTGATGTTGGCGCGGGCGGGCTTCAGGTACTCGCGGGGATCGAACTTGTCGGGATGTTCGGCGTAGAACTGGCGGATGGTGCCGGTCATGGCCAGGCGCAGGTCGGAGTCAATATTGATCTTGCACACGGCGCTCCGGGCGGCCTCACGCAGCTGCTCCTCGGGGATGCCCACCGCGTCGGGCATCTTGCCGCCGTTGGCGTTGACCATCTTCACATACTCCTGGGGCACGGAGGAGGAGCCGTGGAGCACGATGGGGAAGCCGGGCAGACGCTTGACCACCTCGTTGAGAATGTCGAAGCGCAGGGGAGGGGGGACCAGCTCGCCCTTCTCGTTGCGGGTGCACTGGGCGGCGGTGAACTTGTACGCGCCGTGGCTGGTGCCGATGGCGATGGCCAGGGAGTCGCAGCCGGTCTTGGACACGAACTCCTCAACCTCCTCGGGGCGGGTGTAATGGGACTCCTCGGCGGAGACGTTGACGTCGTCCTCCACGCCGGCCAGAGCGCCCAGCTCGGCCTCCACCACCACGCCGTGGTCGTGGGCGTACTCCACCACCTTCTTGGTGATCTCAATGTTCTCAGCAAAGGGCTTGGAGGAGGCGTCGATCATGACGGAGGTAAAGCCGCCGTCGATGCAGCTCTTGCAGGTCTCAAAACTGTCGCCGTGGTCCAGATGGAGCACGATGGGGATTTCGGGGCACTCGATGACAGCGGCCTCCACCAGCTTCACCAGATAGGTGTGGTTGGCATAGGCCCGGGCGCCCTTGGACACCTGGAGGATGACAGGGGCCTTCTCCTCGCGGCAGGCCTCGGTGATACCCTGAACGATTTCCATGTTGTTGACGTTGAAGGCACCCACGGCATAGCCGCCGTTGTAGGCCTTCTTGAACATTTCGGTCGAGGTAACCAGTGGCATAATAATCCAACTCCTTAGCAAAATTTAATTTTGGTGGTTTCCGTTATGATTTTAACATTTGACAGGAGAAATTGCAAGGAAAAGCTCAGGCTTTTCCACGGCAAAACCCACAAAACAGGTTGATATTTTTCAGGTGGTATCAACAAAATGACGGCGGGCATAAACTGGTGGGAAAGGGGGGAGGCGGTATGATTCAGATCCTTCCGTATAACCGCCGGGCCGCGGTGGCTTACGCCCACAAATGGGCCTATGGCCGCAACCCGGCTTTCTACGACTTCAGCGAAATTGGCGGCGACTGCACCAATTTCGCCTCACAATGCCTCTACGCCGGAACCGGCATTATGAATTTTACACGGGACTATGGCTGGTACTACATCGACGCCACCGACCGGGCCCCCGCCTGGACCGGCGTGCCGTTTTTCTGGGAGTTTATGACCCGGCCTCAGCCCACTGACGGACCGGTGGGCATTCAGGTGCACATGAACTTTCTGCGGCCTGGCGATTTTGTCCAGCTCCGGTTTGAGACCAGCGGAGAGGTGTTTGCCCATACGCCCATCATCGTGTCAGTGGGGCCCATTCCAAGACCGGACAACATCCTGCTGGCCGCCCACTCCAACGACGCGGACTACCGGCCTCTTGACAGCTATAAAAATGTGGTGGAATGGCGCTTCCTTCACATTGTCGGGGCGCTCAAGGTGACCAATGGGCCATCGAATGGCCTGCGGCAGACAAACGGCGCGGAGGGCTGAGCCCTCCGCGCCGTTTACCGTATCAAATTGTTGGCGAACTGACTCAACGCCTCACAGGGATCATATTTGCACCGATATCCCGCACCGTCCAGCAAAATAAATGGATTATACGCCATCACAGTGGTCTGCGTGCCATCCGTTTTCAAAATGGTATACATGACCGCCTGCCCACAGTAATCCCGGTAAGAGTCGTCACGTTTGAATGTGACCACATCCCGTAGCAGGGGAAGCAGGGCATCGATTTGCTCTGGTGTCAACTGTATCGTTCGGTCCGGCGGCGACAATTTGACCTCAACTGCCGTGATTTCCTCCCTGGTCAATGCCTGAAACGGCTTATCTCCAATGAGATACTGTTTACATAGGACGCACGCCAGCAGGACAGCAGCGAGACCACACGCCAAAATAATAAGTGTTTTCTTCAAAAAATTCCCTCCCTTGTCAAGCGCTTCACCTATAAAGACGCAAAAACAGAACCGCAGTCACAGGGGAATTTTTTATCCCTCATTTTGAGGCGCTTTTTTGGGCCGGCCCCGGCGGGGCTTGGTCTTGATCTGGCTGAGCGGATTGGACTGGGCGGCATTTTGCAGCGCGTCACTGTCCACATGGGTGTAGATCTGGGTGGTGTTCAGGTGCTCATGGCCCAGCACCTCTTGAAGCGTGCGCACATCCACGCCGTTTTGCAGCATCAGCGTGGCGGCGGTGTGACGCAGCTTGTGGGCGGAGTACTTGCTGCTGTCCAGTCCGGCGGCGGTAAAGCGCTGCTTCAGCATATAGTGCACGCCCGCTTTGGTGATCCTGGTGTGCTTCCGAGTGATGAACAGCGCGTAAGGGTCCACTGCGCCGGAGCGGGAGCGCACCTCCAGCCAGTCCTCAATGGCGTTTTGGCAGGCGGCGTTGAGGTAAACCACCCGCTCCTTGTTTCCCTTGCCCAAAACCCGCATGCGATCTCCACGGATGTCGGTGAGATTCAGCCCTACCAGCTCGGAAATCCGTACGCCGCAGTTCAAAAACAGGGTGATGATGCAGAAATCCCGCTCCGCGTTGTCGCCGTCAATTGACTCCAAAAGCTGAATGCTCTCGTCCAGGGTCAGATACCGCGGAAGAGCCTGTCTCATCCGGGGAGAATCCAGCTCCTGAATGGGGCTTTCCTCCAGAAGCTTTGCTTTTGTGACCAAGTATTTGTAAAATGACCGAATAGTGGCCACTTTTCTGGCTCTGGAGGATGCGGCCAGTCCAAACCCGGCCCCGGGATTTTTTGCGTTTTTGACCCGGTCACGGCTCAGAAAGCTGAGATAGGCGTAAATGTCGGCCAATGTCACCGATTTGATCAGCGCAAGATCCACGTCGCTGATTGAGATTTCCTCCAGAGGCGCTGAACGAGGAACCCGGTTTTTTTCAATTTTTATGTAGCGGAAAAAGGTGCGCAGGTCCAAGAAGTACTCGTCCACAGTCTTTTTTGAGTGACCCTGGATGGTCTCGTGGTAGGTGAGAAATTCTCTCAAAATCGGCGGAGCCTCTGTACGGTAATCTGTCATATGCTGGGCGGCAGCCATTCATAAACCTGGGAACAGCTGGGCAGACTAGACGGCGAACAGCTTTGATGAAGCTGCTTTTGCGCGAATCATGGAGTTGCCCTCCCCTAAACTCAACAAAATTTTTATTTTGTTGAGTTGTATGCGTGCCAGCCCACACCCCCTTTTATATCAGGCCTTCTGTCTTGCAAAAAACTTTTCGATCAAGGTGATTCCCATGAGCTTCATTCCATGCACACAAAACTGCAGATTTCAAAATGAGGGCGTTTGCACTCTGGCGCAGGCACAGGCGGTCAGCCAAGCTGTGCCTAACGACGCGTGTTTGAACTTTACGCCCCGGGTTTTAAATCAGCACAGCGATGGCTTCACGAATGTTGCTGACTCGAATCAGGTCTAATCCGGCGGGTGCAATCAGCTTCCCGCTGCCTCTGGCGGGCACCAGACACTTGGTAAAGCCCAACCGGCGTACCTCACTGAGGCGCTGGTTGACCGCATTGACTGAGCGCAGTTCTCCAGTAAGGCCCACCTCTCCAATGGCCGCCAGGTCAAAAGGCACAGGCTTGTCCCGGAAGCTGGACGCCAGTGCGATGATGAGCGCCAGGTCCGCGGCAGGCTCGTCCAGCGTCAGCCCGCCAATCACGTTGACATAAAAATCACAATTTGAAAGGGCCAGCCCTCCCCGCTTTTCCAAAACGGCAAGCATCATCATCGCCCGGTTGTAGTCGAACCCATTGCTGGAGCGGCGGGAGTTCCCGTAAGCCGAGGGCGACAGCAAGGCCTGCACCTCCGCCAGCACCGGCCGTACCCCCTCCATCACACAGGTGACGCAGGAGCCGGGCATATTTTCCGGCCGCCCGGACAGCATGGCCTCCGACGGGTTCGGCACCTCCATCAGCCCGCGGTCCATCATCTCAAAGACGCCGATTTCATTGGTGGCCCCAAAGCGGTTTTTGGCCGCCCGGAGGATTCGGTAGGAGTTGTGCTCCTCCCCCTCAAAATGGAGCACACAGTCCACCATGTGCTCCAGTACCTTTGGCCCTGCCAGTGAGCCCTCCTTGTTGATGTGGCCCACCACGAGCACCGTAACCCCCATCCCCTTTGCCAGGTGCATCAGGGCCATGGTGCACTCCTTCACCTGGGCCACGCTGCCCGGCGAAGCGTTGGAATCTCCGTTATAAATGGTCTGAATGGAGTCTACAATGAGGATGTCTGGCTTCTGCTCCTGGACAGCGGACACAATATCATCCAGGTTGGTCTCAGAAAAAAGGTACAGCCCCTCATCCCGTATGCCGAGGCGCTGGGCCCGGAGCTTGATCTGCCGCTCCGATTCCTCACCGGATACATACAAAACGTTGGAAAACCGGCACAGATTGTCACAAATTTGCAGCATTAAGGTGGACTTTCCGATGCCAGGCGCACCACCCACCAGCACCAGAGAGCCCTTCACCGCGCCTCCGCCCAGCACCCGGTCCAGCTCGTTCATCCCGGTGTTGAAGCGCAGCTCGTCCACTGCCTCCACCTCGGCCATGGGCCTGGGCCTGCGCCCGCCAAGCCCCGCCGAACCGGAGGCTTGGGACTTTTTTTTCGCTTCCGCAGCGGGCTGCTCCACGATGGTGTTCCACTCTCCGCAGGCAGGGCATCTCCCCTGCCATTTCAGAACCTCGTTTCCGCACTGCGTGCAGTAGAATACAGATTTAGCCTTAGCCATTGTCAATCGCCTCCCAAGTTGTGGGCATCATTTGTATCTCTCGAAAATACGCCCCCGCCAAAGCCATCGCCACCTTCCGCTGATATGGATCGGTGAGCAGCAGCGCCGCCTCCTCCCCGTTGCTGAGGAAGCCGCACTCCACCAAAAGGGCGGGGCAGCTGATGTGGTCGAACAAATAGATTCCATCCGATATGGGCTTTGCGGAGCGATTATTGCCGGGGTTCAGCACCTGCCGGAGTACCTCCTGGGTGTCCTCCCCCCACTGGCGGCTGACATCACCGGCATTGAAAAACACCTGAGCACCGCCATATCGGGAGTCTGTAAAGTGATTTTGATGTACACTAATCAGCAGGGCGTTCGGCGTCTCCCGCACCAGCTCCACCCGATGTTTCAGGTCCGAGACCTTTTTCTGCCGGAGTGTCTCCGCCTCACTGCTGTGGAGCGAAACATCCGTTTCCCTAATGAGCCGGGGCTCTACTCCCAAAAACGTCATCAGCGCCTGCGTTTTGCGCACAATGGCTAAATTGATGTCGCTCTCCCGATGGCCTGACGCTGTGCTGGCCCCGCCGTCCTCCCCGCCGTGTCCGGCGTCCAGAATCAGCGTCCAATTCCCGCCGGCGGATGGAACAGCGGAGGCCGGCACAGGTTTTCCCCCGCTCATCCAGCTCACCCCGGCCAGTATGCACAGACACAAAAACAGCAGCAGCAAATCTCGCTTCATCGGCCCGTCCCCCTCTCCCTTTACCATATGAGGGGCAGAACCGCTTCATGCCATGTTACAGGTAGGAAAACACCTCGCGGTGGTACTGGGAGATGGACACCGAGACCTGCGGGAATCTCTGCGCCAGCCAGTCTCTGAGCACGGGACACACCACATTCTCCGTGGGGAAATGCCCCGCATCCACCAGGTTGATCCCTAGAGCACGGGCCTCCAGAAAGTGATGGTACTTTACATCAGAGGTGATGAAGGTATCGCATTCCTGGGCCAGGACGTCCTGTACCATGTCGCTGCAGGCTCCTCCGCCCACGGCGACTTTTCGGACAGGCCGCTCCCCCGCCACCAGCCTGAGGCCGTTGGCCCCCAGGAGCCGCTTCACCGCCATGGCAAAATCGTAGAGGGGCTGCTCCGATACATAGCCCACCCGGCCAATGCCGTAGGGTCTCCCCTGGCGGTCCACGCCGTCCTGCTTCAGCAGCTGAATGTTGGTAAGTCCCAGGCGCAGGGCAAGGGCATCGTTCACGCCGCCCTCCACCGCGTCCAGGTTGGTGTGGGCGCAGATGGCGGCAATCCGCAGCTCGGCCAGCGCCAGCAGAACCCTTCCGGCGACCGTCTGGTCGGTCACGGCCTGTACCGGGCCGAAAATCACAGGATGGTGGGTGACGATCAGCTGGGCGCCCAGCTCGCAGGCCTCCTCGACCACCGATTCCGTGGCGTCCAGGGCCACCAGGATTTTGCTCACCGCAGCCGCTTCCCTGCCCACCAGAAAACCGGCGTTGTCAAAATCCGCCTGGAGCTCAAAAGGCGCTTTTTCCTGCAAATATGAAAAAACCTCTCCCACTGTGGTCATTGGCCTCCACCCTTTCTCCATCTCTCGCAGCCCGGCAAGCACTGCCTCCAGCTGAGCCACCGCGGTTTTGTCCGGCTTTTTTGCCTCTCTGTGCCCCTGCAGCGCCTTTTCCGCTTTTTGCGCTCTCATGGCCAGATACTCCGGCCATAGAGGGTCGCCGCAGCCCCTTCCGGCCCAGAGCTCCGCAGGGGACAGCGGATCCATGATTCCGCTTTTGACCGTCAGAATGCTGTAGAGCCGCTTCCCCTCCTTGGCAATGCGCTCCCGCAGGATGGCATAGCCGTGGTCCTGGAGCCATTTGCGCAGCTGGAGCTCGCCGCTCATCGGCTGGAGCAGCAGCAGCTTGTCCTGGTGGGTCCAGGGCGCCGCCTTTAAAATGGAGGTGATGGTCTCCCCGCCCATACCTGCGATGGCCACCGTGTCCACCTCCTCCGGCTCCACGGCGGTCAGCCCGTTGCACAGACGGAAAGAGATGTGTTCGGTCTGCCCATGCTGCCTGGCGGTCTCCCGGGCCCGCTCCAGCGGCCCCGCCCGCAGGTCGGCCGCGATGGCATGGTCGATCTGTCCGCTGCACAGCAGCCAGACCGGCAGGTAACCGTGGTCCGTGCCCACATCGACCAGGCGGGCGCCCTGGGGCACCTGCTCTGCGATGAGTTGAAGCCTGGGTGTCAATTCCATATGCTCTCCCCTGCCTTGATGGAAATAAACGAAAAGAGCGGATGCTCCGCTCTTTTCAAACAAACGCAATCAGGCGATGGTACCATTCAGCTTATCCAGCAGCGCGTCCACATCCACCCCGTGAACCATGCAGGCCTGCTCCACGGTCTCGCCGCGGGAGGACGGGCAGCCCAGGCAGTGCATGCCAATGGAGAGGAAAATGGGAGCGGTGTCAGGCGCGATGTCCAAGATATCGCCAATAATGGTATCCTTTGTAATTTGAGCCATCTTGAGGAAACCTCCTTGCAGTTTTTGTCGAACAGCTTATAGTATACCCAATACGGCGGCGTTTTGCAAGCGTTTCCAGAAAATTAAACGGAAAAAGCAGCTGCTTGTTTTGGCGCCCAGCGCATTTGCGTAAATTTTGTCGATGGTGGCCCGAAAGCCTAGGCGCCGTTTGAAAATTGGCGATGTGCCCAACAGCGAGGGATTTTTTCGCCAGACAAGGCGATTTGGCGCAGAAATACTTTGTGTATTTCCAGTCAAATCAACGCCGTATGGCGGGAAAGGACCCGCTGCTTGGGCATGTTGACAATTTTCAAACAAGCCCTAAACATTGACCCGTCAGGTCACTTTCCTTCGCAGTTTCAGCACGATGCCGTTTTCAGTAGCGCACGCCTGAAGCAGGCCCGACATATACGCCGCCTTTTCCTTCCTAGACAGCTCCCCCGCCTCTCTGTCCGCTTGCTCCAGAATCATCCTCAAATCCTCCAGCTCCAGCAGATTGACGGCCAGGCAGAACAGGGTTTTCTTCCGTCCATCATTGTACCCGGCCAGCAGGCGGTCCAAAATGTGCCGCTTCTCCACCTGCTCGGCGGCATAGTCCGTGCCGCCCACCTGCCGGAGCTTTTCCAAATCCCGTTTTTTGTGCAAATGGGTGATAAAGGAGTCGCAGCTGTCACTGCCCTCATACCGCGGGCAGGGGTACTCCGGACACTGGACGCAATACTCCACCCCGCCGTGCTCCATGCCGCACCGGGCTATGGGGCAGGACTGATTGCCGAATCCGCACCCACCGCAGTGCCCGCCCAGCTCCATGGAGCACAGCTTGCAGTTCAGCCCGCATAACGACAGATAGGGGTCTTTCCGCGTAAAGCCCTTCATTCCCGATTCCCCCACAAATACCAATTACATCTTTCCGGCAGTATAGCACAGCGGGTGGAAAAAATCAAATTCCGTCGGCGGTTTTCATTGCGCACGGCCCTGTCTCATGCTAAACTGTGTACAAAGCACTCTGCCTGTGTGCAGGCAGTCCATGTGGGGAACTGCCGGCGCTTCGTCAACAGTTCCCCAGCTTTGAAGGGAGTGGTTTTCATGCGTAAGCACCACGTGATTCTCTGCCTGGCCTGTCTGCTGGCGGGGTGCCTGCTGCTCTCCGGGTGTGGTGATCATTGGCGGCCACACTCCCGCCGGGAAGTACTGCAATTTGTCCAGGAGAAATTTCCTGGGGAAGATGTCACCGTGGCAAAAAGCTTTACCAACCCCACCCTGGAAAACGGCAAGCCTTCCCCTGACCGCATCTGGGCGTGCTGGTTCACCGACCTGCCCGGTGTGGTGTTCCATGTGGAGAGCCGCCGCTACACCGGCGGGCCCGTCCCCATGATAGATTATTCGCTGTACCACGACAGGGATCACGTCTTCTGGTCCTATTATCTGGAGCAGTATCAGGATGGGGTGGGCAGCTTTTCTCTCTGGAATGCCGCCGCATACGGAAACCCCGAATTCAGCTTCTCCTCCATGGCGGACGTGTCCCAGGCGGCGGAGCAGCTGCGCGCCTTCTACCGCTGGTACCAGGCCCAGCCCCACGCCGGACGGCCTCGAAGCGCCACCTGCCGCCTGGACGGCTTGCCTCTGCCTCCCGGCGCGCTGGCCTCCGATTCCTTCACCCTCACCACCCCCGACGTGCTGGCGGACGAGCCCCGGATGTCCTTCGCCTATGATGCGGCGGAGATGGAGGCGCTATGCACTGGGATGCTCCAATCCTATTATGCATTCTACCGTCTCCCCTGCCCCGATTTTTCCCAAGAAGAGCTGGCCGCTTTCGCGGCGGAAAACTGGGCCGCCTCCTGGACGGAGGGCCAGGCACGTTCCACCGTGCCCCACTTGAGCCAAGATGGCAAAGCCGTTCCCGTGGAGCTTGTCTCTGGGGTCGGCGTGGAGCCCTATGCCGGTTCCGGGCTGGAGTTCTCCTATCTCAGCTATGGCGGGCTGTTTGAGCTCCTGACCCGGCTGGAGCTGGCCCCCGAGGGCGGGCCGGAGTGGTTCTCCGTCACTGGCGCGGACGGCGCTTTGTACGAGTTCTCCTACAGCTTTACCCAGACGGAAGCTTCCCGGACATGGTGGTATTATACGCGGGACGGAGAACCTGCGGAATACTGCCGGAACATCGCCGGCGGTATGCCCATCCTGCGGGTGGGCGGGGAGGAATTCCAAGCCATCACCAGGCTGAAATTTCAAAAGCCATAATACCAAAACGTCCCCGCCATCCGGACGGAAGGCGGGGACATTCTATGATCCGGGTGTCAAGCCGACCACTCCAACTCATGCGGCTCGCCGGAAAGGGAAATCTCATAGACCAATTTCTCAGAAAACACCGATTCAAATTTTCCATCCTCATTTAGAACCCTGTCGGTGGATTCCCACACCACCCGGATGACACCGCCCTCCAGGTAAAACCGCGCCCTGCTCTGGCTGTCGCTGTAGGACGCAATCTCCGGCTCATCCACATAGTCAAAGGTATAGACGGTGTGCATGGCTTCCTCTTCCCTAATATCACGGTAATAGATCTGGGCGTACTGGGCAGGCGTCTCCACCAGTCCAAACCAGTGCCTCTGGCTCTCCTGCCCTGGTTCATAAAAATAGCACCGCGTCCCCTCCGATGTGAGATAGAGCTGATCCTCCCCCGTTTCCGTCTGGAAGAGCACCGCCCCGTCTTCCATGTCCACCAGCAGGATAATGCTTTTTGATAAGGTCCCGTTTAGGTAGCCATTATGGTGTATCGTATCCCACCACTCGCTGCAAATCCAAACCGCGCCGTTCTCCGTAGACTCTCCCCGCATCGTTCTTCTTCCGAGATCTGGGAATTCGTACAGTAACACCCCGCCCCCGTCCAGGATTTGCAGATCGTAGGCGTATGTCTTGTCATAATCCTCCGCTTTTTCTGCCCGGAGCTGGCAGTCCGTCCCCTCCACCGGCACCAGCTCATCCCAGGTTGTGGAGGTCCTCGCGTAGCCCGATGGATAGACCACCTCCAGATATGGCCCACTATCAGGATTGCAGCCGGAAAGTAAAAGCAAGGAAAACAAAACCGCCAGCCCATCAATTACCCGTTTTTTGCCCATGGCATCCTGCCCCGCTCTCCTTTCAATTTCCCACAGATGAATCAAACTTTTCTTTCCATCAATATAGCACAATGGGCGAGAACATTCAAACTCTGATGACAGTTTTCATTGCGTGACACGCTATTCCATGCTAAACTATGTGCAGAACAATCTGTCAGGAGGTAGTTGCCATGTGGTTTCTGTTCGCGCTGCTCTCAGCCCTGTTCGCCGCGCTCACCTCCATCTTGGCCAAGGTGGGGATTGAAGGGGTCAACTCCAACCTGGCCACCGCCATTCGCACTGTGGTGGTGGTTCTCATGGCCTGGGGAATGGTGTTCCTCACCAACACCCAGGGCGGAATCTCGGAGATCAGCCGCAAAAGCTGGCTGTTTCTCATCCTGTCCGGGTTGGCCACCGGCGCATCCTGGCTGTGCTATTACCGGGCCATCCAAATTGGCCAGGTGTCCAAGGTAGTGCCCATCGACAAATTAAGCGTAGTCATCACGCTGGTGATGGCAGCGGTATTTCTCCATGAAAAGTTCACGCCCAAGTCGGTTATCGGCTGTCTTCTCATCGGTGCAGGCACGCTGGTCATGGCCCTGTGAAGCGGTTTTCCCTGTCTGGATTTTTTGGGAAGCAGCGCTCCACGCGAGTTGATGGCGTGTATCCATCGCCGCAAATAAAAAGCAGAACCGCTTGTCGCCTGAAGGACGCGGTTCTGCTTTTTCATTTGGTGTCAGGAGTTAGCCCTTGGCGTTGGCCTTCGCGGTGTTCAGCAGGGCACACAGCTGGTCCGCCTTGGAAATAGCCTCCAGCACTCGCTGATCCTTCATGGCAAGTCTGCCGCGGGTCACTTCCAAGGTAGTGATGCGCACTTTTTTGCCATCCACGAAGAACTCACAGCTTACCCGGGCGGTGGACCAGCCCATTTTTCCGTCGTTGGTCCGCACATTGGTCACCTTGTTCAGATCCACAAACTGGAGCTCGGTGGGATTGAAGCGGCACACAACTCCCAGTTTTCCGCCCTGGTCGATGTAATATACCGCGTCGTTGGCCTCAAATTTGTACTGGTATGTAAACCCCTGCGCCTTAAAATCCGGTTCCAAGGCCGAAGCCATTTTCTTCATTTTACTCTCCAAAAATATGGGGATGGCCACAAGGATGCCAATTACCACAAATATGGCAAAGACAAAAATGCCCTTATTGTCCATAAAGACGGCGAATGACACGATTGCCAGGATGACCGCAAATACCGCCGGGATACCGCCCCAGACGGCCAAATAGGAAAAATTGACTTTCTTCATAGGTTTGGTGTCTCCTCTCAAAAATTCTGTTCTATCTCAAGCCGCCGCAGGCGACGAATTTTATCATGGGGCTGAAAATCTACATCAGAGCACTGTCCGAGACCAGCCTGCCATCTCTGACCACAGAAGTGAAGAATGCTTTTTCATTAAGATATGTTTTGATTGTTCACTCTGGGGACATTCATTTTTTAAAATTTTGGAGAGTAAAAACGACAGCAAGGGCATCTGTCAACGAACAAAACAACTCCCTGGAACCACGCAGTTCCAGGGAGTTACTGGCAGCGGATGAAGGATTCGAACCCTCACAAACAGAGTCAGAGTCTGGTGTGCTACCATTACACTAATCCGCTATCTTTGGCCCTCTCTCAAGTGACCATGGGCTATTATACCAGAATAGCGGAATTTGTCAACCCTTTTTATGCAAGTTTTTGTTGAAAACTTTAGCGGCCTGTTTTGCCCAAAAATTCGCTCAAATCACCTGGTTTTTCAAACTGCCAATCCCTTCAATTTCCACCTCCACCACATCGCCGGGGATCATGGGGCCAATGCCGGCAGGAGTTCCGGTGGCGACCACATCCCCAGGCTCCAGCGTCATTGCGGCTGTGATAAACTCCAGCAGCTGAGAAATTGACGTAATCAGCTCAGCCGTACTCCCCTGCTGCACCGTTTTCCCATTGAGCCTGGTAACCAGATTGAGGGCGGCGGGGTCCACCTCATCCGTCACCCAAGGTCCCACCGGGCAAAAGCCGTCCATGGATTTTCCGCGGGTCCACTGCCCGTCATGCTGCTGCACATCCCGGGCTGTCACATCATTCAGGCAGGTATAGCCCAGCACATAATCTGAAAAGTGATTTCCCTTTACATTCATTGCCCTGCGCTTGATTACCAGGGCCAGCTCTCCTTCATAGTCCAGCCGCCCCACAAAATCAGGCGCATGGACCGCGCCTTCTGGGCGGTTGAGCGTGTTGGGCCCTTTCAGAAACAGTACAGGAAAACCAGGGGGATCCCCTCCCAGCTCCTTGGCGTGCTCCGCATAGTTTTTTCCCACACAGACAATTTTTGTGGGCTCGCAGGGGGCCAGCAGTCTGCATTGGGACAGGGGAAGCCTGCCACCGTTGTACTCCAGCTCCTCATAGGGCGGCTTTGACAGCGTGAGGACGTCTTCGCCCTTGATGATGCCCCAGCAGGGACCGTCCGGACGCTCAATGCGCACATATTTCATACCCGTTCCTCCAAATGCTTGAGTATCTGTCCCAAAAGCTCCGCTTTCCCCTCCCCTTTTTCCGCAGAGAACAGGATGAGCGGCACCGCCTCCGGCAGGGACAGGGTATCGCGGATCAGCTGGGCATTCCCTTGGAGCTCACTCTTTTTCAGCTTGTCCAGCTTATTTGCCACCACAAGAAAGGGCCTGTCCGAATCTAAAAAGACCTGTGCCATCGTGCAGTCGTCCGCCGTAGGTTTATGCCTGGCATCCACAATCAGCAAACCCAGCGCCATTCTCTGGGTGTCTGCAAACCACGCCTCAATAAGCCGCCCCCAGCGGTCCCGCTCCTGCTTGGAGACCTTGGCATACCCATATCCGGGCAGGTCCACCAGGTATAGCTTCTGGTCGATGGAAAAGTAATTGATGTGGGTGGTTTTCCCCGGAGCAGAGCCCACACGGGCAAAATTCTTGCGGTTGAGCAGGCGGTTAATGACCGACGACTTACCCACATTGGAGCGGCCGGCAAACACCACCTGAGGCAGTCCATCCCGGGGAAAATCCGACGGCTTTGCCGCCGAGCGGACAAATTGCGCCATATTCCAGTTCACAGTCATGGTGATTCCCCCGTCATTGACGTAAATTGACAGCGTGCCCCGCAGTTTTCGGCGCTTCCGGCGCCTGCCGCGCTGTTTCAGCGGCAGGTGTTGGCAATCCGCCGGCAAGTACCTGGACCAAGACCTCGTCCACCTGCTTCACGCGCACAAATTTCAGCGCTTTACGGACGGTCTGATCAATCTCCTCCAAGTCTTTTTCATTTTCATGGGGAATAATAACCGTCGAAATCCCGCCGCGCAGGGCCGCCATGGTCTTTTCCCGCAGGCCGCCAATGGCCATCACCCGTCCCCGAAGGGTGATCTCGCCGGTCATGGCCACATCCCGCCTCACCGGAATGCCAGTGAGGGCGGATACCGCGGCGGCGGCAATGGCAATACCGGCGGAAGGGCCGTCCTTGGGCACCGCCCCCTCCGGAAAGTGGACATGAATGTCTTTCGCACTGTGGAAATCTGGCTCAATGCCCAGCTGAACCGCCCGGCTGCGGATATAGGAGAGCGCCGCCCTTGCGGACTCTTTCATTACATCGCCCAGGTTGCCGGTCAGCACCAGCTTACCCGAGCCCGGCACCACATTGACCTCAACCTCCAGAATCTCCCCGCCCACAGAGGTCCAGGCAAGGCCGTTGACCACCCCCACCAGCGGTTCCTTGGAGGCGGGCTCCTCCAAGTAGCGCCTGGGGCCCAAAAGCTCGCTGAGATTGTTGGCTGTAATGTGAATTTGCTTTACATTTTCTTTCACGATCCGGGCGGCACATTTCCGGCACAGGGCAGCCAGATTCCGCTCCAGCTGACGCACCCCAGATTCCTTTGTATACCCGGAAATCAGGGACTCCAGGCCGCTGTCACTGATCCTCAGCTGCGTGCGGGTCAAGCCATGACGCTTCAGCTGCCGGGGCAGCAGGTGCCGCTTCGCGATCTGAACCTTTTCCCGATCCGTATAGCTGGAGAGCTCAATGACCTCCATGCGGTCCAAAAGCGGACGGGGAATGGTCTCTGTGGTATTGGCCGTGGTGATAAACATCACGTTGGACAGGTCGAAGGGCAGCTCCAGATAGTGATCTCGGAAGCTTTCATTTTGTTCGCTGTCCAACACCTCCAGCAGCGCCGCAGCCGGGTCTCCCCGGTGGTCGCTGCCCACCTTGTCGATCTCGTCCAGCAGCAGCACCGGATTCGAGCTGCCCGCTTGGCGGATGCCGGCGATGATGCGGCCAGGCATAGCCCCCACATAGGTTTTTCGATGGCCTCTGATATCGGCCTCGTCCCGGATCCCGCCCAGGGAGATGCGGGCCAGCTTTCGATTCATCGCCCTGGCCATGCTCATGGCGATGGAGGTTTTACCCACCCCCGGCGGACCCACCAGACAGATGATCTGCCCCTTGAGCTGAGGGGCCAGCTGCTTCACCGCCACGAATTCCAAAATCCGCTCCTTCACCTTTTGCAGCCCGAAATGGTCCGCCTCCAGTGCCTTGGACACCGCCGCCACACTCACCCGCTCCCTGGTTTTCACCCGCCAGGGCAGCTCAAGACAGGTATCCAGATAGGTGCGGAGGACCGCCGCCTCCGAAGAACCGTAGGGCTGCTTCTCCAGGTGTTTCACCTCTTTCAGCAGCTTCTCCTCCACCTCTGCCGACAGCTTTGCCTGGGTAATGCGAAGGCGGTAGTCGGCGATTTCGTCATCCTCCTCCCCTTCTCCAAGCTCCCGCTGGATCACCCGCAGCTGCTCCCGCAAAAAGTAATCCCGCTGGCTGGCGGCCACCTGTTCGTGAATTTTGGCGGCCAGCTCGCTCTCCACCTCCAGGATTTCCACCTCCCGGCCCAGGATACGGCACAGCCGCTCCAGACGGCGGGCGGGACGGAGCTCCTCCAAGACAGCCTGCTTGTCCTCAAACCGCAGGGGCAGGTTCTGGGCGGCATAGTCGGCGATATAGCCCGGGTCATCGCTGGCCAATAGTTTGAGGTATGTTTCCGGCGCCACCCGGTCGGACAGCTCCGTATAGCGCTCCATCTGATTGTATATCTGACGGATGGCGGCCTCGGTCCGGGGCGAAGTGCCCTTTGCGGCGGGAGGCTCGTCCAGATACGCCACCTCCGCCGTCAGATAGGGCTCTGTCCCGGCCAGCCGCAGCAGGCGTCCCCGGCTGCGGCCCTCCACCATGACACGAACTCCGTTTTCAGGCAGGCGAAGAATCTGCTTCACATCGGCGATGGTTCCGATGGCATACAGGTCCCGCTGGGCCGGGTTCTCCACCGTCAAATCCCGCTGGGTTACAAGAAAGATTTCCCTGTTTTCCCCCATCGCCTCCTCCAGCGCCTGAATGGAGGCGGCACGGCCCACATCAAAGTGAAGCATCAGCTGGGGAAACACCGTCAGGCCCCGAAGGGCGAGAACCGGGATGGTCATCTGCATTGAGCCGGATCCCTGCATATCCGTCATCAGGGTTCACTCCTTTCAACTGCACAAGAGGGGCAGGCTGCCGCCCACCCCTCTATTGATTTATTCAGCGATTTTTCAGGAGGCATTTCCTCTGGGAGAGGCCTGCCCGCCTTTTTCCGAGCGCAGCGCCGCCGCCCCCAGCCTGGGCCGGGCGGGGCGTCCCTCCTGGCGTTGGATGTCCGCGCCCCGCTCCCCTCGAATGGCCTCCGCTGTGACAGTCACCTTGGCAATACTCTGATCGGAGGGGGCGTCGTACATCACCGGAGTCATGACCTCCTCCAGCACGGCCCGCAGGCCGCGGGCGCCGATTTTCCGCTCCAGCGCCTTGTCTGCGGCGGCGTCCAGCGCCTCCGGCGTGAATTCCAGCTCCACGTTGTCATAGTCCATCAGGCACTTATACTGCTTGACCAGAGCGTTTTTCGGTTCCGTGAGAATCCGGACCAGCTGCTCCCGGTCCAGCGCCTTCAGGGTGGTGATGATGGGCAGACGGCCCACCAGCTCGGGGATGATCCCGAACTTCAGCAGGTCGTGGGGCTGGACGCCCTTGAGCACGTCCTCCTTCTCCCGCTCCGCTGAGGTTTTGACCTCCGCGCCAAAGCCGATGGTCTTTTGGTCCAAACGGCGCTCGATAATTTTCTCCAGTCCATCGAAGGCGCCGCCGCAGATAAACAGGATATTCTTGGTATCAATCTGCAAAAACTCCTGGTGGGGATGCTTGCGCCCGCCCTGGGGCGGCACATTGGCCACAGTGCCCTCCAGAATTTTCAGCAGGGCCTGCTGCACGCCCTCGCCGGACACATCCCGGGTGATGGAGGTGTTCTCGCTCTTCCGGGCGATCTTGTCGATCTCGTCCACGTAGATGATGCCCCGCTGGGCCAGCTCGATGTCATAGTCGGCGGCCTGCACCAGGCGGAGCAGAATATTCTCCACGTCGTCGCCCACGTAGCCCGCCTCAGTGAGGGTGGTGGCGTCGGCAATGGCGAAGGGCACCTTCAAAATCCGGGCCAGGGTCTGGGCAAACAGCGTCTTGCCGCAGCCGGTGGGCCCCACCATGAGGATGTTGCTCTTTTGGAGCTCCACATTGTCGCCGCCGCCGAAGTAGATCCGCTTATAGTGGTTGTACACCGCCACCGACAGCGCCACCTTGGCGCTGTCCTGGCCGATGATATACTCATCCAGCACCGCCACCATCTCTTTGGGGGTGGGGATCACGTCGGGGATATCCGGCGCGGCGGGGCTCTCGTCCTGCTCATCCCCCAGGATACTCATGCAAAGGTGCACACACTCATTGCAGATATAGGCGCCGGGGCCGGCGATGATCCGCTCCACCTGCTCCTGATGCTTGCCGCAAAAGGAGCATCGAACCGATTTATAGTCGTCTCTTGCCATATTCTGGTCTTCCTTTCAGGAAAGCACCAAAGAGCGGAGACGCAGCCCTCCGCTCTTTGGCGTATACTCAGCGATTGGTGATGATTTTGTCGATGAGACCGTACTCCAGGGCCTCCTGGGCGGTCATGAAGTTGTCACGCTCGCAGTCGGCGGTGACCTGCTCCACACTTTTTCCACAGTTGGCGGCCAGCAGCGTATTCATCCGTTTTTTGATGATCTCCAGCCGCTTCAGGTGGAGAGCCATGTCGGTAATCTGCCCCTGGGTGCCGGCGGAGGGCTGATGGATCATGATTTCAGCGTTGGGCAGGGCGATGCGCTTGCCCTTTGTGCCGGCGGACAGCAGGAACGCGCCCATGGAGGCGGCCATGCCCACACAGATGGTGGACACATCACATTTGATGTACTGCATCGTATCATAGATGGCCATGCCGTCGGTGATGGAGCCGCCGGGGCTGTTGATATAGAGCTGAATGTCCTTATCCGGGTCCTGGCCCTCCAAATGGAGCAGCTGGGCCACTACCAGGGACGCGGTGGTGGGGTTGACCTCCTCGCCCAGGAACACAATGCGGTCGTTGAGCAGCCGGGAAAAGATGTCGTAGGACCGTTCGCCGCGGCTGGTCTGCTCTACTACGTATGGAACTAAACTCATGTTACTTCTCCTTTCAGACGGGGGAATGTCCTTGATTCCCGCCGGCGCTGGCTATTATGCCCACAATCCGGCGGCAGTTATTCCCTCCCGCTCTCAAAAAGGCGCGGATTCCGCTCATTCCTCGGTCTTTTCCTCGCCAGAGTCGGTTTCCTCCGCCTTGTCCGCCTTCTTGGCGGTCTTTTTGGCGGGCTTCTTCACCGCAGACTTCACCAGCTCCAGTGCCTTGCGGATGGCCAGGTCCCTGCGCAGGTCCTCTTCCTTGATGATTTCGCGGACCTTGCCCGCCTCCATGCTGTACTGCTCGGCCAGCTTGGCCACCTCCGCGTCCACGTCACTGTCGTCGGCCTGGATGCCCTCGGCGGCGGCAACCGCCTCCAGAGCCAGATCACTGCGCACCGCGCGCTCAGCGGCAGTCTTGGACTGCGCGCGCATGTCGTCCATGGACATGCCCATCATCCGCAGATAGTCCTCAAAGCCAATGCCCTGGCTCTGGACGCGGTTGGCATAATCCTCCAGCATCTTGTCTGCGCGGTAATCCACCATGGCCTGGGGCACGTCGCACTCCAGCTTTTCCATGAGGGCGTCGATGACGGCGGTCTCGAACTCCCGGTCGGCCTGCTCCTGGCGGCGGGCCTTGAGCTTGCTGCCCAGGTCCTTTTTGAACTCGTCCAGCGTGTCAAACTCGGAGACGTCCTTGGCAAACTCGTCGTCCACCTCGGGCTCCTGCTTCTCCTTCACCTCGTGGACCTTGACCTTGAACACCACCTGGGCGCCGGCCAGCTCGGGCGTATAGTTCTCCGGGAAGGTGATGTCCAGATCCTTCTCCTCGCCGGCCTTCATGCCGATGACCTGCTCCTCGAAGCCGGGGACAAAGGAGCCGGAGCCCAGCTCCAGGCTGTAGTTCTCCCCCTTGCCGCCCTGGAACGGCACGCCGTCCTTAAAGCCCTCGAAATCGATGACGGCGGTGTCCCCCTTCTTGGCCTTGCGCTCCACGCTCACCAGGCGGGAGGCCCGGTCAATGTAGGGCTTCAGCTCCGCCTTGATATCGGCGGCGGACACCTTCACCTCGGGCTTGGCCACGCTCAGGCCCTTGTAGTCCTTGATGGAGGCCTCGGGCTTGACGGTGACGGTGGCCTTGAAGGTAAAGCCGTCGGGGCTCACGTCCAGCACCTCCAGCTGGGGATAGGCCACGGGGTCGATGCCCGCCTCCTTCAGGGCGGCCTCGTAGGCGTCGGGATAGGCCAGGGAGATGGCGTCCTCAAAGAAAATCTCAGCGCCGTACATCTTTTCCACCATCTTCCGGGGGGCCTTGCCCTTGCGGAAGCCGGGGATATTGATGTTCTTCTTCTGGCGGTTGTACACCTTGTCGATGGCGGCCTGGAATTCGGCGGCTCCCACCTCGATCACCAGCTCGAATGCGCTGTTCTCTTTTTTCTCGTTGCTCTTGATGTTCATGGTTATTTCCTCCAAGCTCGGCCCAGCCTCAGGCGCCTGCGGGCCTTCTTTTCTTAATCTTTATTTTTCGTGTCGCGCTCAGGGATTAAAAGGCGTGGACAGGCTTCCGGCGAAAATGTCGAACTGTACGCCTCTATTTTTATAAGTTTTAATGGCAACATCGCTGACATACAGATTGGATGATCCAACATATTCATAATCTTCATTGATCATGGCCTCATAATGAGGTTCAGATTTTGCATAGGCGATATACCAGTCATTTACGTTCAACGTACTTGTTTCGATCGTGTTCTCACTGATGCGATCAGCAGACGTGGCATCAAAATACAAATCTATAATGTCGCTGTTTTCAGGGATGTCGAGCCATACATGTCCAACATATTCTTCTTCCTGATTCATCCAGGAACGGTAATTTGCGAATGCCGCCATCTCAGGATCAAATACAAGCGGATCCGCGCCGATTTTCTTACGATAGTGATTGATGCCGTCAAGCTCTTTCTGCTGCGCCAGCGTCAGGATGGCCTTATACTGCACAGGATGTCCGTCAGCTGGGAATTTCTCAGGTCGTCCGCCGACGGATGACATATAGAACATGTAATACGGCGCGTAGTCGCCATCAAACAGGTCTACGACATAATCACGGTTCTTCTCGCACCAGTCCATATATGCGCCTACGTTGAAGTCTTTGCAACCCTGGCGGCCCTCGTGGATACCGACGGTCTGGAAATGCCTCAAAAGCTGGTCTTCATCGTAATGATACTGGAGCGCCAGCATGGGGAACTGTTCCATATAGTAGTCAGCGTTGAATACTTTTTCCCAGTCGTACATGCCAACCCTCTGTTCATACTCATCACCATAATCCCAATCCACATCGTAAGCCGTCTCGCTCTCGCGCATGTCAACAACGCAGGCGGAATTAGATTTCTCGGGCTTGGCTTTGAGGCCGGCAATTTCTGCAAGGTTTTCTGCAATGCAATGACCTGCGTAATCGGCGTCCTTCATGAATCGAACGTAGTCGATCTCATCCCCGCCGGTCTCGGACGGCACGGCCTCCTCGCGGACCTCGGCGGACGGCGTGTTTGCCGGTTCAGCCGTGTTCACGTGGCCGGAGCCGGCGGGTACCACTACCGGTTCGGACGTTCTCTCTTGTCCGGCGTCAGAGGGGGCCGCTACCGGCTCGGACGTGTTCACTTGTCCGGCGTCAGAGGGCGCCGCTACTGGCTCGGACGTGTTCACCTGTCCGGCGTCAGAGGGCGCCGCTACCGGCTCGGACG
>CAJUEC010000010.1:0-34178 GCA_910585155.1 uncultured Oscillospiraceae bacterium | reverse complement strand
GGCTCGGACGTGTTCACCTGTCCGGCGTCAGAGGGCGCCGCTACCGGCTCGGACGTGTTCACCTGTCCGGCGTCAGAGGGCGCCGCTACCGGCTCGGACGTGTTCACCTGTCCGGCGTCAGAGGGCGCCGCTACCGGCTCGGACGCGTTCACGTGGCCGGAGCCAGCGGGCGCTGCCGCACAGCTTGCCAGCATGACCATGGCGCAAAGCGCCAGGAGTATGCCCGCGCATTTTGTCTTTCTGTTGGTATTTTTTATAATATTCACCTATCCCTCTCTCTCCGATTTTTTGAGTTTCGTACCATCATCGGTATGTTCCGGCGTTTCGCGTGAAGTTATCCGCCGGTCTGGAGAAACCGCCCGTTTTTGAGCGCGGCCTTGCCTGTCACTGGTGTAACACTTTCTAAATAATCCAACCTATTCTATCAGATAGGCGGAAATATTTCCACTGTTTTTTTACCTAAACCAAAATTTTTTTTGGACGGAATCCGACAAAGTCTGCGGAGACTAGGTGGTAGTCCACCCCGCCCTGCCTTCCCTCCACGGCCAGCCGGTGGCTGGGGCCGTGGAGATGGCCGTAATAGCAGGCAGATACCCTGTACCGCTCCAGCAAATCAATGATCTCCTGGCAGCGGTAGCCCCGGTACAGGGGCGGGTAGTGGAGGAAGCACAGCTTCTCCCGCTCGCCCGCCGCCTTCAGTGACGCCTCCAGCCGGATCAGCTCCCGGCGGAACACCTTTTCCGATTGGGGCGTGCCGTTCTCCTCAAAAAACCAGCCCCGGGTGCCGCACAGGGCCGTGTCCCCGTATAGGGCGCAGTTGTTGTGGAGAATGTGGAGCCGGGAAAACCCGTTTGCCTGGAAAAAGGCGTTCATTTTGGCGGCGGTGTTCCACCAGTAGTCGTGGTTGCCCTTGAGCAGCCACTTCTCCCCCGGCAGCACCCCGTTCAGGAAGGCAAAGTCGTCCCGGGCCTCCTCCAGGCTCATCCCCCAGGACAGGTCGCCGCACAGCACCACCGTGTCCTCGTCCTTCACCGGGGAGAAACCCTCCCGCAGCTTGTCCACATATCCCTCCCAGCCTCCGCCGAACACGTCCATAGGCTTGTCCGCGCCCAGAGAGAGGTGGGTGTCGCCGATGGCGTACAGGGCCATCCCATCACCTCTTATTTCAGCAGGTCCAGCACACAGCCCTTCATGCCCGACTTTTCCACCACGCCGCTGAAGCGGCGGCGGCGTTTCTTCAGCCGGGCCAGCGGAGCGGGCACCGCCACGCCGGTGTGGGTAGAAAGCTGGTCCAAAATGTCGGTTCCCGTCCACTGCTGCTCCACCCCCAGGGCGGTGAGCACACTGGAACAGAATTTGAAGGGGCTGGCCGTGGACACCACCACAGTCGCCGTATCGTCCCCGGACTCCTGCCGGTACTCCTCCAGCACGTGGAAGGCCACGGCGGTGTGGGGATCGATGAGATAGCTCTGCTCGTTCCACATCTTGGCAATCATGCCCTGGGTCTGGGTGTCGTCGCAGCAGCCGGCGATAAACTCCTTTTTCAGCTTGGTGCGGATGGAGCTGTCCACCCGGTAGCTGCCGTACTCCGCCAGCTGGGCCATATACTCCCGCACCAGCCGGTCGTCCCGGCCGGAGAGCTCAAAGAGCATCCGCTCCAGGTTGCTGGAGATGAGGATGTCCATGGAGGGCGAGATGGTGTTGTAGAAGGTCCTGTTGCGGTCATAGGTGCCGGTGTGGATGAAATCGGTGAGCACATTGTTGGCGTTGGAGGCGCAGATCAGCCGGTTGATGGGAATGCCCATGCACTTGGCGTAATAGGCGGCCAGAATGTTGCCGAAGTTGCCGGTGGGCACGCACACGTTGATCTGCTGCCCCTTGGAGATGGCCCCGGTCTTGAGCAGGTCGCAGTAGGCGGAGGCGTAATACACGATCTGCGGCAGCACCCGGCCCCAGTTGATGGAGTTGGCGGAGGACAGGAAGTAACCCCGTTCCGCCAGCTCGGCGGCCAGCTCCTCATCGGCGAACAGCTTCTTAACGCCGGTCTGGGCGTCGTCGAAATTGCCCACTACGGAGCACACCCCCACGTTGCCCCCCTCCTGGGTGACCATCTGGAGCTCCTGAATCTCGGAGACCCCGTCCTTGGGGTAAAACACCAGGATCTTCGTTTTATCCACGTTCCGGAAGCCCTCCAGAGCCGCCTTCCCCGTGTCGCCGGAGGTGGCCACCAGGATGCACACCGTCTTTTTCTCATCGTTCTTCTCCAGCGAAGCGGTGAGCAGATGGGGCAGGATCTGGAGCGCCATGTCCTTAAAGGCGCAGGTGGGCCCGTGCCAGAGCTCCAGACAGTGGGTGTTTTCGTCCAGCTTGCGCACCGGGGCCACATCCTCATGGGTAAACTTACCCCCGCCGTAGGCCTCAGCGGCATAGGCGGTGAGCTCCGAGGCGGCAAAGCCCTCCAGGAAGCTGTTCATGATGTACACCACCCGCTGCTGATAGGACATCTCCCGCATGGTCTCCACTGCGGAGGCGGGCAGCCGGGGCAGCACCGCCGGAGTCAGCAGACCGCCGTCCGGGGACAGCCCCTGGGCGATGGCCTGGGGCGCTGTCATGCGCAGGTCTTTATTTCTCGTGCTCAGATAGTTCATGGTCATCTCACTACTCTCATTAAATTGTTGTAAAACAGGTCTTGGACGACCGTTTCTCTGTAGCCATGGTGCAGCAGGTGCTCATAAAGCCGGGGCAGGCTGTCGATGGCGGGCAGGTCGGCAATGGTGTCGCAGCCGTCCCAGTCGCCCCCTAAAGCCACAGTTTTCTCCCCGCCCAGCTCCAAGAGGTGGTCCAGATGAGCCCGGACCATGTCCAGATCCCGGCTCCCTCCCACGAATTCCTCATAAAAATTGAGCCCTATCACACCTTGATTTTTTATTATCGCATTTATTTGCCCATCCGTCAAGCTCCTTGTGTGATCCCACACCAATTTTGCGTTGGAGTGGCTGGCGATGAAGGGCCGCCGGGCCAGCTCCGCTACGTCCCAAAACCCCGCCTCCGACAGGTGGGACACGTCCACCAGGATGTGCAGGTCCTCCATCTTTGCCACAAACTCCCGCCCCAGCGGGGAAAGCCCCCGCTCCGGCTCCTCCTTGGAGGAGCCGGACAGGGCGTTGGCGTGGTTCCAGGTCAGGTTGATGGCCGCCACACCCTCCGCCGCTGCCTCGTCCAGCTGGGCGGGGTCGCAGCCCAGCAGCTCCGCCCCCTCCACGGCGAGGAAGGCCGCCGCCTTCCCCTGCCTGTTGGCCCGCTCCGCCTCGCCGGCGGTGCGGCACTGGACGATTTTCTCTGAATTCCGGGCCATCTGGTCCTTGAAACAGCGCAAAAGGGCGTGATAAGCCCGTTCCACCGAGTCACCGCCCAAGGGATAGCCCGTATAGCCGTCCGCCGTCCACAGGGCAAAAAATTGGCAGTATTGTGCAAAGCCCGCCGTCCGCTCCAGAGAAATCATCCCGGAATTGGCATACAGTCCCTCATACTCCCGCCAGCAGCGGGAAATGGTGTCGCAGTGGGCGTCAAAAACGGAAATCTGCTTCATAAGCATCCCCCTAAAAGGCGTTTTCAATATAACATATGTCCGGCTTTTCCGTGCGCACCCCCTGGGGGGCATATACCTCCGCCACGTCGAACCGGGGCTGGAGCCGGGTGGGGTGCTCCAGCAGATACAGCTCCGCCGCCGCCCGCAGCCTGCGCTGCTTTGCCGCGGTCACCGCCTCCCGGGCCGCGCCAAATCGGTCCGATTTCCGCAGCTTGACCTCCACAAAGGCCAGATACCGGCCCTTCTCCGCCACAAGGTCCAGCTCTCCCATCCGGCAGCGGAAGTTGGCCGCCACCACAGTCCAGCCCTTCCGGCGCAGGTCCTCGGCCACCAGGGCCTCCCCCCATCTGCCCAGCAGGCGGGCGTCTCCCCCGCCGCTCACAGCTTTTTCAAAAAGCTGCGGCGGTGAATGGGGCACGGCCCCAGCTCCCGCAGCAGCGCATAGTGGCGCTTGGTGGGGTAGCCCTTGTGCCGCTCAAACTCGTATTGGGGGTAGCGCGCCGCCATCTCTCTCATGTAGCGGTCCCGGCTGACCTTGGCCAGGATGGACGCCGCTGCAATCGACATTGACAAGCTATCTCCCTTTACAATCAGCTGATGGGGAGCCGTAATGGCGCACCGGCTGCCGTGGTCCCGGTTGCCGTCAATGAGGGCGAAATCCGCCCGCTTTCCCAGCGCGTCCACGGCCAGCTGCATAGCCTTGATCCGGCTGTTCAGAATATCGATCTCATCGATCTCCTGGGGCTCCACCCAGGCCACCGCCCAGGCGTCCGCTTGAGCGGTGATCTGGTCGTACAGCTCCTCCCGGCGCTTTTCCGTCACCTGCTTGGAGTCGTTCAGCCCGGACAGCTCCAGCCCCTCCGGCAGGATGACGGCCCCGGCGTATACCCGGCCTGCCAGCGGCCCAACTCCCGCCTCATCACAGCCGCACACTGCGCAGAAGCCCTTATCCGCCGCCGCTCGCTCAAAATCCCAGCTGGGCATGGATGTCCTCCCCTTTCCGCCTGTCACCCTTCCGGGGACTCCAGTGTAAAGCGCCCAAGCTTGCCGCCTCGGAACTCATCCAGCAGCACGCCAGCCATCCGCTCCGTGTCCACCTCGCCACCGGAAATCAGCATCCCCCGCTTTCGGGCGCACCGCTCCAGCAGCTCCCAGCCCGGCTGGCCGGCCGGCTCTGTCAGCTTATACCGCTCCTCCAGCGCCCCGGGATACCGATCCCGCAGCAGCTCCAGCAGGGCGCAGGCCAGCCCCTCCAGGTCGGTGACCTCGTCCTTCACCGCGCCGGTGAAAGCCAGATGCAGCCCAGTGGTCTCGTCCTCAAATTTGGGCCAGAGGATGCCAGGGGTGTCCAGCAGCTCCAAACCGGCGTCCACGCTCACCCACTGCTTGCCCCGGGTGACACCGGGCCGGTCCCCGGCCTTGGCGGATTTTCGTCCGGCCACCTTGTTGATAAAGGTGGACTTCCCCACATTGGGCACTCCCACCACCATGGCCCGAATCGGCCGGCCAACCTGCCCTCTCTCCCGCCATTTGGCGATCTGGTCCGCCAGTGCCCGCCGGACCAGCGACACGGTCAGCTGACCCACATTTCCGCCGCCGCGGGAATCCACCGCCGCCGCAGAGAGCTTTTGCGTCTGCTGGAGCTGCTCCACCCAGACCCGGTTCATCTGCGGGTCCGCCTGATCCGCCCGGTTGAGCAGGAGAACCCGGGGCTTTTCTCCGCAAATGGCGTTGATATCCGGATTTCGGCTGGAGATGGGGATGCGGGCGTCCGCCAGCTCCACCACAATATCCACGTGCTTCAGGTCCGCTTCAATCTGCCTTCTGGTTTTCGTCATGTGACCGGGATACCATTGGATGTTCACAGAACCACCCTCCTTGGGAATATATCGGCTTTGAATAAAAAAGGAGCGGTCTCCCGCTCCTTTTTTACTGCTAACTTACAGATCCTCCTTGACCTTGGCCGCCTTGCCCACGCGGTCGCGCAGATAATACAGCTTGGCCCGGCGGACCTTGCCCCGGCGGATGGTCTCCACCTTCTCAATGGTGGGGGCGTGCAGCGGGAAGACCTTCTCCACACCGACGCCATAAGAGATACGGCGGACCGTGAAGCTCTCCTCCACGCCGCCGTGCTTCTTGGCGATGACGGTGCCCTCGAACACCTGAATACGCTCGCGGTTGCCCTCCTTGACCCGGATGTGCACCCGAACGGTGTCACCCACGCTGACGGAAGGAGCCTGGTCCTTCATGTACTTCTCGCTGAATTGCTTAAGCAGTTCCATTTGTACTTTCCTCCTAGATTCAGGCGTTCATGCGTCCAGGCCTACGGCCGCGCAGAGGATCACCCTTTTTCAGACTTAGGTAGTTTACCATATCAAAGAAAATTATGCAAGACCTTTTTCCGATTTCCGGCCAGATTTTTATCCTCTTCCCTGCCCCCGGCCCAGCACCCCAGCCAGCAGCCACAGGGCGGTGAGCAGCAGCGTCACATTGGCGTAGTGCAGCGCGGCCACCGCGCCCACCCCCACCAGCGCCCCCACCAGGCAGCCGGACATGGCGGTCATCAGCCGCTCCGCCCAGTCCGGGTCCAGCCGGCCCGCCAGCAGCCCATAAATCACCCGCCCCCCGTCCAGGGGCAGGATGGGGAGCAGGTTGAAGCCCCCCACCGCCAGGGCGATGACAGCCGCCAGCTCCCCGCCCAGCGCCAGCGCCAGCCCGCCGGAGAGCAGATTGGCCCCCGGACCGGCCAAGGCCACCAGGCTCTCCTGCCCATAGGTCAGCGGCACGTCGTAATTGATGCGCAGCTCGGCCCCCACCACAGTCAGGGACAGTCCATCAATCCGCCCGCCCAGAGCGGCGGCGGCAGCCACATGGCCCAGCTCGTGGAGCAGACAGGCCAGCAGCCCCCAGGGCAGCAGCCCCACGCCCTCGTCCAGCCAGAACAGAACCCCCAGCAGCAGGAGAAAGCCCGGGCTCACCTCTACCCGGGGCCGTCTATGACAGGTCCACATAATAGGCCGGGTCCAGCCGGATGTTGTCCTTTTCGATGGTCAGGTGGAGGTGGGAGCCGGTGGCGTTCCCCGTGTGTCCCACCAACGCCACCGTCTGGCCGCAGGCCACCTGGTCCCCCTTGTGGACCAGCAGCTTGCTGCAATGGGCGTAAAAACTGCTCACATTGTTCTCATGACTGATTTTCAGATAGTTTCCAAATTCGTCGCTCTCCCCGATGTATTCCACCACGCCAGCCGCGAAGGCGCCGATCTCCGCCCCCTCCTCCGCGCCGATGTCCAGCGCCAGGTGGAACTCGTATTTGCCGTTGATGGGGCTGTCCCGGTAGCCAAATCCGGAGGTGGCCACCCCCGCCACAGGCACAGCCGTCTCACTCAGCCCCAGGTCATAATAGGCCATGCTCACATTCCGAGGCAGCTCCACCCCGTCCTCTGTGAAGGCCTGGGCCACCGCCGTCACCACGCCGGAGGAGGGCTCAGGGTCCGGCGGAGCCGGTTCATCCTGTTCTGGCGGGTCTGGTTCTCGGGGAAAGCTCGTCCCAGCCAGCACACCGTGGCCGGTCAGATAGTCCAGTCCGCCGCCCCTGGTCTGGCTCAGCAAAGTGGGCGCCTCAGTTGGGGGCTCCGGCTTTTGGGTGTCTGGCTCCAGGGAGGGCTCCGGCTCCGCCTCTCCCCCCAGCAGGTTGACGCACAGCGCCTCCAGTGCCCCCGGCAGCGCCGCCCCCTGGGACAGGGCGGCCCCGAACTGCTGAAACGCCCCCTTGAAATCCACGTTGGCAGCGGCCGCCTCCTGCCACGCCTCCAGCTGGGCGGGAAACACTCCCCGGCCCACGTACACCAGTAAAAACAGCGCCAGACTGACCGCCAGCTGGATCAGCCTTCGCTGATCTCCCTCCGCTCCGCCGCCGCGGGTGGGGTGCTTCGCTCTTCGGACAGGCCTTCGCCCCCGGCTCCCGGTCCTTCGCGTGGATGCCCCGTCCATATTGACCCCTCCTTGTCCACACAGTCTGAATTACTGTATGTCCCGGGCCGGGGTTTTATGCAAACCATATGGAGGATATGGGATCCACTCCACTGCACCCTGACTTATACAAAATCGGGGCAAGCGATCCATCGCTTGCCCCGACATGTCATGTGTTGATAAGCAAAGATGCAGACAATCGTCATGCACCAAAAGCCAACTCAAAGCCCAGCGCAGAGGGTTCGAGTTGGAAAGGAGGAGCAAAGAAGCGGAACGCAGTTTTAAGGCGGCCCCAAAGGGGCCGCCTTAAAACTGCGTGGAGCGGGTGAGGGGAATCGAACCCCCGTGTTCAGCTTGGGAAGCTGACATTCTACCATTGAACTACACCCGCAACTTGATTTGCATTATAACAGACCAGAGCACAAAATGCAAGCTTTTTTTCTCTCAATTTACAGGATATGGGATTTCAATTTTTTCACAAAACCCCCTTTACAAATCGAATTATTATTGCTATAATACACAATAACAAAACGAGGAGGTGATAAGTATGAAGGTCCTCTTTTCTGTGCCCGTTGATATCGACGAGTTGATCTTCGCCGGAGAGACTACCGTTCCCAGCGACCGCTGAGCACGACAGAATTTCAATGGTGAATTAGACTCGTCCCGTTTGGGACGTTTTTTATTTGCAGAAAGGAAAACGGGGCACCGCCAGGAAAGGCGGCGCCCCGTTTCGTTTGTTTTGTCATCTGCTGCTTCTGCCCTTGCCCAAAAAGCGCAGAAGATAGAGGAACAGGTTGATGAAATCCAGGTAGAGCTGGAGCGCGGAATAGATGGACGCCTTTTGCAGCATGTCCTCATCGCCATAGAAATACTCATAGTTGGCCTTGATCTTCTGGGTGTCGTAGGCAGTGAAGCACAAAAATACCACAATACCCACCATGCAGATCACCCGCTCCAGCATGGTGAAATTGATGAAGAAGCTCAGCAGACCTGCGATCAGCAGGAAGATCACCCCTCCGATCAGCAGCGGGCCCAGCCGGGACAGGTCCGTTTTGGTGAACCGGCCGTACAGCGCGAAGGCGCCGAAGAACAGCGCGGTCAGGCCAAAGATGAAAATCAGGTTGACCACGTCGTACAGCACAAAGTACACGGAAAACACAGCGCCGTTCAGGAGGGAATAAATCGCGAACAGCACCCGCGTCGTGCCCACGGACCTCTCCTGGATACCGGCGGACATGACCAGCACCACCACCAGCTCCGCAATCAGCAGGATCATCGGGAGATAGGGGATGGCGAACAGCTCAAACACCAGCCCGGTGGCGGCCAGCACCGCCGCCAGTGCAAAGGTAATCATCAGCCCCACAAACATCCACCCAAAGGTGCGGGACACATACTGGTTCAGCGTCAAGCCCGCGTCGGCATAGGCGCTGTCAAAATCATAGCGGCTCCAATTCTTCTCTTCCATGGTCAGCTCTCCTTATCCACTTGTTTCATCTGCTTCAGGTTGCCGATCTTCTGGGCGCGGCGGTCCAGCTCGGCCAGCACGTCCTCCAGGGGGATACCCTTTTCCGCCATCATCACCATCAAGTGGTAGATCAGGTCGGAAATCTCCCCCACCGTGTCTGAAGGGACATTATTTTTGGCGGCGATGATGGTCTCAGCGCACTCCTCCCCCACCTTCTTTAAAATTTTGTCCAGCCCCTTTTCAAACAGGTAGCAGGTGTACGACCCCTCCTGCGGATGGGCCTTCCGATCCAAAACAACCTGATAAAGGGTCTCTAACGTATGATCCATAGCATATCCCTCCCCTGTTTGCTGTTATGCATTATAACGCAATCTGATTGAAAAAGCAACTGTGGGCGCCGGTGTGGCAGGTCGGTCCATCCGGTACGCAGACATACAGCAGGCTGTCCCTGTCGCAGTCGGCGTACATTTCCCGCACATGGAGGAAATGGCCGCTGGTCTCCCCTTTATTCCACAGCGCCTGGCGGCTCCGGCTCCAGAACCAGGCAGTCTTTGTCTCCAAGGTGCGTTCCACCGCCTCCCGGTTGGTAAATCCCAGCATCAGAACTGCCCGGGTTCCCTCCTCCTGGATGACCACGGGAATCAATTCGGATTTTTGAAACAGCAGATCCAGATCAAACATGTTTTCACCTCACCGGGATGTCCCGCCCCCGCAGAAATTCCTTCACCTGGGGCACCGTCAGCTCACCGAAGTGAAACAGGGACGCCGCCAGCGCCGCGTCGCAGTCCGTCTCCTCAAACACCTGAGCAAAATGCTCCAAGCTGCCGCACCCGCCGGACGCGATCACGGGGATGGACACCGCCTGGGTCACCGCCCGGGTCATGTCCAGGTCGAAGCCAGCCTTGGTGCCGTCCGCGTCCATGGAGGTGAGGAGGATCTCCCCCGCGCCCAGCTCCTGGCCCCGGCGGGCCCACTCCACTGCGTCGATGCCGGTGGGGGTGCGTCCCCCCGCCGTCACCACCTCGTACCAGCCCTCGGGACGGCGGCGGGCGTCGATGGCCAGCACCACGCACTGGGAGCCAAATCGCTGGGCCGCACGGGCAATCAAGGTTTTATCCTTGACAGCGGCAGAGTTGACGGAAATTTTGTCCGCCCCCGCCCGGAGCAGCCGCTGAAAGTCCTCAAGGGTGCGGATTCCCCCGCCCACGGTCAGCGGCACGAAGACCTGGGCGGCGGTGCGCTCCACCACGTCGGCCACGGTGTCCCGGGCGTCGCTGGTGGCGGTGATGTCCAGAAAGACGATCTCGTCCGCCCCCTGGTCCGAGTAGAACTTGGCCAGCTCCACCGGGTCGCCCGCGTCCCGGATGTTCACAAAATTGACCCCCTTCACCACCCGGCCGTCCCGCACGTCCAGGCAGGGGATGATGCGCTTGGCTAACATGACAAGCCCTCCAAATATCGGTCAATGTCCTTCTGGCTTTTCAAAACCACCGTTTTTTCGGGATACTGCTCCAAAACCTTTTGGAATTTTTCCCGCCTCTGCCGGGTACGGCCTTCCCAGAGCAACCACCACACAAACTCCCGATCCATCTTCTCACAGCAGCCGTCCGCCATATCCGGCCTGGATCTGCCGCGAAAGCAGAAGTAGCGCTTCCACGCCCGACAGAAACAAACAAGGCGTGGAAGATTCAGAAAAATAATGGTATCCGCCTCATTCAGGCGGCGTTCGTACTCGAATTTGCTGTAGGTTCCATCCATGACCCATTCAGGATTCTCCATGAACGCGTGGACCATCCGATGGGCCTCTTCCCGGTCCCGCACCTGCCAGTTTGGCGTGAACTGCACCGTGTCAAAGTGGAGTACCGGCACACCGTACCGCTCTCCCAGGGCCCGGGCCAGGGTGGATTTCCCCGCCCCGCTGTAGCCCAACACCGCGATTTTCACTGCTGGGGCCCCGCTTCCCGGATTGCCTCCGCCAAGTCGATGGTCCCCGCATAGTAGGCCTTTCCAATGATGGCCCCGTACAACCCCATATCCCGCAGGCGCTTCACATCGTCCAGGGTGGTCACACCGCCGGAGGCCACAATCTGGCAACCCACCGCCTTTTGCAGGGCGGCCAGCTGGTCAAAGCTGGGCCCGGACAGCATTCCATCAGTGGCAATGTCAGTGAAAACCAGGGTTTTGACCCCTTTCTCCTCCATCCGCCGGGCCAGCTCCAGGCCGCTGAGCCCGGAATCCTGCTCCCAGCCCACCGTGCGCACCCGACCATCCAGACAGTCGATGCCCACCGCCACCCCCGCGCCGTACCGCTCCAGCGCGTAGTCCACCACACCCGGGTCAGTGACGGCGGCGGAGCCGATGACCATGCGGGACACCCCCAGCTGTGCCGCGGCGTCCACATCCGCTCGGGTCCTGATGCCGCCCCCCAGCTCCACTCGCAGGCTGGAGGCTTGGACCACCTGGCGGATGTGGTCTGAGTTGAGCCGCTTACCCTCTCGGGCGCCGTCCAGATCCACCATGTGGAGCCACCGGGCGCCGGCCTGAGCAAAGGCCTGCGCGGTAGTCAATGGGTCCTCGGCAACCTGGTGGGCCGTGCTGAAATCTCCTTGATAAAGCCGAACTACTTTACCGTCTTTGAGGTCAATTGCAGGCAAAATAATCATTGATTCAGCGCTCCAAAATTCTTTAGAATTTGCAGCCCCACCTCACCACTTTTTTCCGGGTGGAACTGGCAGCCATATACCCCGTTGCGGGCCACCGCCGCCGTGATCGAGGGGCCGTACTGGGTACGGGCGATCACGTCCTCCTCCCGGAGGGCCCAGCCGCAGTAGCTGTGGACAAAATACACGTAGCAGCCGTCCTCCAGCCCCTGGAACAGCGGTGACTCATTTTGAAGGGTCAGGCTGTTCCAGCCGATGTGGGGCAGCTTTCGGTCCGTTTGAATCCGCTCCACACTTCCGCTGACAAGTGATAAGCCATTACAGATTTCACCCTCATCTCCCCAGTCAAACAGAAGCTGCATTCCCAGGCAGATGCCCAGAATGGGCTTGCGCCCTGCCTGGGCAATCACGGCCCGATCTAACCCACTATCCCGCAGCCGCTTGGCCGCGTCTGGAAAAGCGCCCACTCCAGGCAGGATGACGGCGTCCGCCCGGTCCAGCTCCGCCGCCTCGCTGGTCACCATAGTGGACCGGCCGATATACGCCATCGCGTTGGCCACACTTTTCAGGTTGCCCACGCCGTAATCTACAATCGCGGTATACCCCATCACAGCGCCCCCTTGGTGGAGAGCACGACATCCCCCTCCACGCGCACGGCCTCCTTCAGCGCCATCCCCAGCGACTTGAACAGCCCCTCGGTGATGTGGTGGGCATTGCCGCCGTACTCGCACTTTTGATGTAAAGTAATTCCACTGTTCATCGCCAGCGCACGCATAAATTCCTCCGTCAGGCAGCTGTCATAGCCCCCAATCATGGGCTGGGGCATGGGGGCGTCGAAGACCAGATAGGGCCGGTTGGAGCAGTCCAGCACGGTGCGGCACAACGCCTCGTCCATGGGCACAAGGGCCGCGCCGTAGCGGCGGATGCCCCGCCGATCCCCCAGCGCCTCCCGCAGTGCCTGTCCCAGCACAATGCCCACATCCTCCACTGTGTGGTGTCCATCCACGTGGAGATCGCCCAAAACAGACAGCTCCAGCCCAAACCCGGCGTAAAAGGCCAGGGCGGTGAGCATATGGTCAAAGAAACCGATTCCGGTGGACACGCTAACCACTCCCCCGTCCAGACAGAGGGCGAGGCTGATGTCCGTCTCCTTTGTGGTGCGCTGTATGGATGCCTGACGCATAAATACATCCCCTTCTTGTGATTGGGTTCATCCGCCCGTGTTATTCCGCCTCTTTTGCGAACAGCTCCTCTACCAAACTCTGCGCGGCCGCAAGATAAGCTGTGGGGACAAAATAGCGGATGCTCTCTGTGAGTCCCCCTGTTTTGATGGCCAGTCCAGCCCCCAGGGAGCTCTCTTGGACAAACGGTATGCCGTGCTGCCGTAAAACGTCGGCCAGCATCCCCGCCCAAATGGGGCTTTGCTCTGTCAAAAAGCACATCTCTCCCGGCGTTTTGGCGGGGCGCTCCGCTTCGGGTGGCTCCGTCAGCGCTTCATAGGCCTCCATGCTCATGATCACCAGGTCGCTGTAGCCGTTCTTTGTGATAAAAATCGGTTCATTTTTTGCGTGGCAGAGCTCCGAAATTTTTGTGGTATTCCGCAGATCTGTAATCGGTATGATTTTCGGCATATAAAAGCCCCCTTTCTACACCTATAATTATAGCATAATTATGTGCACTTCGCAAGGGGATTTTATCCATCATTGGAAGCGAACCCGGATAGAATTGGCGTGGGCAGTGAGCTTCTCCGCCTGGGCCAGCGCGATGATTTCCCCGGAAATGGGCTCCAGCGCCTCCCGGCTGAACTCCAGCACGCTCATGGATTTCAAGAAGCTGTCCACGCTGAGGGGCGAGAAGAACCGGGCTGTCCCGCTGGTGGGCAGCACATGGTCCGGCCCCGCCAGATAGTCCCCCAGGGGTTCTGGCGTATAGGCACCCAGGAACACCGCCCCGGCATTTTTCACCATGGGAAGGAGCTCCCGGGGCGATTCTGTGACGATTTCCAGGTGCTCCGGGGCAATCTCATTGGCCAGCTCCACGCACCGCGCCAGGTTTTCACACACGATGGCGCAGCCGAAGTCCCGCAGGGACGCCTCCATAATCTCCGACCGGCTGAGATATCCCGTCTGCCGGACGATCTCTCCATCCACCGCCCGGGCCAGCGCCTCCGAATCGGTGAGCAGCACGGCGGAGGCCAGCTTGTCGTGCTCCGCCTGGCTCAAAAGGTCGGCGGCGATGAATTTCGGGTCGGCGGTGCTGTCGGCGATGACCAGCACCTCCGACGGCCCTGCCACCATATCGATGTCCAGCGCGCCGTAGGCCAGCCGCTTGGCCGCCGCCACATAGGCGTTTCCCGGCCCCACCAGCTTGTCAACCCTGGGAATAAAGCCCGCGCCGTAGGTCACCGCCGCCACCGCCTGTGCCCCGCCCACGGCGATGACCCGGTCCACCCCGGCGATTTTCGCCGCCGCCAAAACCGCGTCGCTGAGGTTTTCTGTGGGCGGCGTGAGCATCACGATCTCCTCCACTCCGGCTACCTTGGCGGGGACGGCGTTCATCAGCACCGAGCTGGGGTAGGCGGCGGTGCCGCCGGGGACATAGATGCCCACCCGGGTCAGCCCCCGAACCACCCGTCCCACCCGGCCCCCATCGGGAGAGGTCCATTCCATGGATTTCGCCAGCAGCTTCTCATTGTAATCCCGGATGTTCCGGGCGGCATGCTCCAGGGCGGCGGTCAGCTCCGCCGGGCAGGCGGCATACGCCTCGTCCAGCCGCTCCTTTGACAGCTCATAGGGCTCCCTGTGGTCGAATTGGCGGGAATAGCGCTCCACCGCCGCCAGGCCCTCCGCCCGCACATTCTCCATAATGGCCTTGACGGCCAACTCAATGTCGGCGTTTTTCTCCGCCGCCCGCGCCCGCATGGCGTCCAGCTGGCGGCGCTCGGCGGCGCCGTCCGCTTTGATGATGGCAATCATGTATGTCCCCCCAGCTCCCGCTCCACGCGGGATAAAAAGTCGGTGATCTCATTTTTGTACAGCTTCATGGACGCGGTGTTCACAATGAGCCGGGCCGACACCTGAGCCACGTCCTCAATGGGCTCCAGGCCGTTCTCCTTTAAGGTGGCCCCCGTCTCCACGATATCCACGATTCCGTCTGCCAAGTCCAGGATGGGGGCCAGCTCCACGCTGCCCTCAATCTTGATGATATCCACGTCCATCCCCTTGCCCTCGAAGAACGCCCGGGTCACGCCGGGGTATTTGGACGCCACCCGCCGGGTTTTGTAGGTGCCGTAAAAATCACTGCCCCTTTTCACCGCCAGGGCAAACCGGCAGCGGCCGAACCCCAGGTCCAGCACCTCATAAAAGGCCCCGCCCTTTTCCAAGATGGTGTCCTTTCCCACCACGCCCAGGTCGCACACCCCGTGCTCCACATAGGTGATCACGTCGGGGGCCTTGGCCAGCACCGCGTCCAGGGGATAGTTGGGCAAGGCATGGATGAGCCGCCGCCCGGGATTGCGCACCGGAGAGCAGTCCAGCCCCATGGCCTCGAACAGCTCCACCGATTGATCCTGTAAGCGCCCCTTGGTCAGGGCGATTCTCAACCGTTCGCTCATACCGTCAGCCACCTCTCTTCCCCGCCGTCCAGCAGCAGAACCCGCCGCGCGCCCTTTTCCCGGGCCAGATTCATGGTGCTGTCCAGCGTGCGGCAGGGGGACAGCTCACAGCTCCCCGCCGGGCTGCCGTCCACCACCGCCAGCGCCTGGGCCAGCAGGCCGGGGCCGTAGTGGATCACCGTCTCCAGCGCCGGCGTATCCACAACAAGGCAGGCCCCCACCGCGTCCACATCCACTGCGAAACCGGTGGCCTCCGCCCTCCGGCCAAACTGCTCCATCAGGTTGTCGTATCGGCCACCGGACAGCACAGGGGCCCCCGCGCCCTCGGCATAGCCCCGGAACACCAGCCCGGTATAGTAGTCCAATTGGTGGACCAGCCCCAAATCGAACCCCACACAGTCCCCGTACCCGGCGGCGGACAGCTCCCCGTACAGCCGCCGCAGGTGGTCCAGGCTGTGGCAGGGCCCCGCCAGGGCCTGGGCCTCATCCAGCACCTCCACCCCGCCGAACAGGTAGGGCAGGCGGCGCAGGGCGGCGCAGGCCTCCTCCCCCCGGTAGGGCTCCAGCAGGTCGTTGAGCAGGGCGAAATTCTTACCCTCGATGGCGGCGCGCAGCCGCTCCAGCTCCTCCTGAGGCATATCCATCCGCCCGGCCAGCGCCCGATAGAACCCGGCGTGGCCCAGCTCGATGTGGAATTGCTTCAGCCCGCAGCACCGCAGGGCGTCCACCGCCATGGCCACCATCTCCAGGTCTGCCTTGTCCCCCACCGCGCCGATCATCTCCACGCCGCATTGGGCGATCTCGCTGCTCCCCCCCTGGTGCGCCTGTCCCGAACGGAACACGGTCTGACCATAGTACAGCCGCTGGGGCAGGGCCAGATGCTTCAGTTTGGTGGCCGCCACCCGGGCGATGGGGGCAGTGCAGTCTGGGCGCATGACCATAATCCGCCCAGACCGGTCAATGATTTTCAGCATGGCCTCCTGGGGGATTGGGTTGCCGGACTGGACAAACAGGTCGTAAAACTCCACCTCGGGGGTGATGACCTCGGTGTAGCCCCGGCGGCGGAACAGCTCCACCAGGGCGGACTGCACCTGACGGCGCTCCAGGCATTCGGAGAACAGCCGGTCCCGGGTACCCTCGGGGGTGTTGATGTGAATGTTCATGAAATTGCCTCCGGATTCTTTAGTTCACTAGCGTGATGAATCTTACCACATCAAGGCCCTGTTGTCAACCCCGAGGGCAAAATATTGACAAATATAGACTGGCGTGCTAAAATATCCACACTCAGATTTGGAGGATATTATCATGTTAATTGTCATTTTTGGCGAGAGCTGCACTGGAAAAACCACATTGGCGGACCAGCTCAACGCCGTTGCCCAGGGGAAGCTCTACAGCGGCAAGGATTATCTGCGCATGGCCAAGAGCGAGCCGGAGGCCCTCCGGCTGTTTCAGGCGCTGCTCAGCGACTCTGTGCAGGGAGAAAACGTGATCTACATCACCGCCGAGCCGGAGCAGCTGGCGTTCATCCCTGACGGCGCCGTCCGCATTCTGGTCACGTCGGAGCTGGATACCATTAAGGAGCGGTTCGCCGCCCGGATGCACGGGCACCTCCCCGCCCCGGTGGCTGCCATGCTGGAGAAGAAGCACGGCTGCTTTGACCAGGAACCCCATCATTTTCATGTTCACAACGGCAGCCCCAGCGTTGAAGCGCTCTGCCGCGACATTTTTAATTGACATGAGGCCGCTCCGAATGGAGCGGCCTCCGTTTTCTATTTTCATCACTCATACAGCTTTCCCATATACAGGATTTTTGCCAGCAGTGAATATCTGACGTTCCCCCAATCAATGTCATTGGAGGGAGAGGCCGAATAGTCCTCAATCCACGATGCCATGGCCTCCATCACTTCATCCACTGTTTTGCTCTCCCATTCCTGGGGTTTTTTGCGATAATCAGCCGCAAGCTGCATTAAAAAATTGCAAAATGCCTCTTTACTGTCAATCTCCTCAATTTGTTCTGGTATGTGATCCATAATCCCAGGCCCTCTCCCTCAAAACAGGCTGAACTGGCTGCTGTCCGGCAGGTCCCCAAAGGCCCCCGCCTCCTTGAGCTGGGTCAGGTGGGTAGACGACACCTTGGTGCAGGCCAGGGAGAACTCCTCAATGGACAGGAAATCCTTCCCCTGCCGCTTATCCATGATGTCCCAGCCCACGGTCTCCCCCAGTCCCGCCACCGATGTGAAGGGAGGAATCAGCGCCCCCCTGTCCTCATCCACCAGAAAATTCACCGCGTGGGAGCGGGAGATATCCATTCGGGCGAAGCTGAACCCCCGGAGGTAGAACTCATAGCACACCTCCAGGGTGGTGAGCATGTCCTCCTCCACCGCCGAAGGGCGGTCCTTTTTTTCCTTCGCATTCTTTTTGGCGTTGATCTCCGCCATTTTCTGCTTGACCACCTCCATGCCCCGGCACATATACTTCTCGTCAAAGGCCTTGGCCCGGATGGAGAAGTACGCGGCGTAGAACGCCAGCGGCCGGTGGACCTTGAACCAGGCGATGCGGAAGGCCATCATCACATAGGCCACCGCGTGGGCCTTGGGGAACAGGTAGGCGATCTTTTTGCAGGACTCGATGTACCATTCGGGGACGCCGTGCTCCTTCATCTCGTCCTCCGCCCCGTCGGGCAGGCCCCGGCCCTTGCGCACTGCCTCCATGATTTTGAAGGCCCGGGTGTCCTTGAACCCCTTGGAGATGAGGAAGATCATGATGTCGTCCCGGCAGCCGATGGCCTCGTTGACCTTGGCGGTGCCGGAGGTGATCAGGTCCTTGGCGTTGCCCAGCCACACGTCGGTGCCGTGGGAGAAGCCGGACAGCCGCACCAGGATGTCAAATTGGTTGGGGTGGGTGTCCTCCAGCATTCCCCGGACAAAGGAGGTGCCGAACTCCGGGATGGCCACCGCCCCCGTGGGGCCCAGGATGGGGTCATCCTCAAAGCCCAGCTTCTCCGAGGTGGTGAACAGGCTCATGGTGTCCGGGTCATCCAGGGGGATCTTCTGGGCGTTCACCTTGGTGATATCCTCCAGCATCCGGATCATGGAGGGGTCATCGTGGCCCAGCATATCCAGCTTCAAGAGGTTGGACTCCATGGAATGGTATTCAAAATGGGTGGTGATGATGTCCGAGTCCTTGTCGTCCGCCGGGTGCTGGGCGGGACAGAAGTCGTAGATCTCCTTGTCCTGGGGGATGACCACCATGCCGCCTGGATGCTGGCCGGTGGTGCGCTTGACCCCCTCGCAGCCCTTGGCCAGCCGGAGCACCTCGGCGAAGGGCACGTCTGCCCGCCCCACCAGCTCCAAATATTTTTTGGCGTAGCCGATGGCGGTTTTTTCCGCCACGGTGCCGATGGTGCCTGCCCGGAACACGTGGTCCTTGCCGAACAGCTCAAAGGTGTATTTGTGGGCGCTGGACTGGTATTCGCCGGAGAAATTCAAGTCGATGTCGGGCACCTTGTCGCCGCCAAAGCCCAAAAAGGTCTCGAAGGGAATGTTAAACCCGTCCTTCTCATAGTCTGCGCCGCAGATGGGGCATTTCATGTCCGGCATGTCCGCCCCGCAGCCATAGGGGTGGGCGGGGTCCTGAGCGTAGTCGAAGTCGGCGTGCTTGCAGCTGGGGCAGCGGTAGTGGGCGGGCAGGGAGTTTACCTCGGTGATGCCCGACATAAACGCCACCAGCGACGACCCCACCGACCCCCTGGAGCCCACCAGATAGCCGTGCTCCAGGGAGTTCTGCACCAGCTTCTGGGCGGACATGTAGATCACGTCGTACTTGCAGCGGATGATGTCCACCAGCTCCGCGTTGATGCGGTCCACCACAATTTGAGGCGGCTCATCCCCGTAAAGGCGATGGGCTTTCCCCCACACCAGATCCTTCAATTCTCCGTCGGAATTCTCCAGCTTGGGCGCAAACAGCCCGTCGGGCAGGGGCCGCACGCTGTCGCACCAGTCCGCAATGCGCTTGGGGTTATCCACCACCACCTCCCGGGCCTTGTCCTTTCCCAGGTAGGAGAACTCCTCCAGCATCTCGTCTGTGGTGCGGAAGTAGAGGGGGTTAGGGCTGTCCGCGTCCTCGAACTCCTTGGCCGCCAGCAGCACATGCCGGTAGATCTCCTCCTCCGGGTCTGTGAAATGGACGTCCCCGGTGGCGCACACCGGCTTGCCCAGCCGCTCCCCCAAGGCCACAATGCGGCGGTTGAAGCTCCGCAGATCCTCCTGGTTCCGGGCGATGCACTTGCCCTCCCGGTCCGGGCGGAGCATGTAGGCGTTGTTGGACAGGGGCTGAATCTCCAGATAGTCGTACCAGGAGGCAATCCGCTCCAGCTCCCGGTCCTCCCTGCCCGCTGTCACCGCCCGGAACAGCTCCCCCGCCTCACAGGCGGAGCCGATGATCAGCCCCTCCCGGTTCTCGTCGATGAGGGATTTGGGCATAATGGGAAAGCGGTTGAAATGCTCCAGATGGGATTTGGACACCAACTTGTACAGGTTGCGCAGGCCGGCCTGATTCTTGGCCAGGAGGACCAGGTGATACGCGGAGCGCCTGCTCCGCCCCCCCCGCCGCTGGCCCGCGAAGGCCGCGTTGACGGCGGCGGCCCGCTCCACCCCCCGCTCCCGGAGCATGGGGAGCAGCGCCGCCAGAATCAGGCCGCAGGTCTCCGCGTCGTCATAGGCCCGGTGGTGCTGGAAGGGGGGCAGCCCCAGGGCGTTTGCCACTGTATCCAGCTTGTGGTTGGGCAGCTTGGGACACAGGTACTGGGCCAGGATCATGGTGTCGAAGTACAGCGGGTCAAATCTCCGCCCCGACCGGGCGCAGTACTCCCGAACGAAACCGGTGTCAAAGGCGGCGTTGTGGGCACACAGAGGCGTCTCCCCCGCCCAGTCCAAAAAGGCGTCCACCGCCTCCTCGGGCGCGGGCGCGCCCCGAAGCAGCTCGTCGGTGATCCCGGTGAGGGAGACGGTCTTGGCGCTAAGCGGGTGTCCCGGCTGGGCGAAGGAGGCGAACTTGTCCACCACCTCCCCGCACCGCATCCGCACCGCGCCGATCTCGATGATGGCGTCAGTCCGCGCATCCAGGCCGGTGGTCTCCAGGTCAAACGCGATGAACTCCCCGTCCAGGGGCATGTCCCCCGGCCCGTGGACCGCCGCCTGCTCGTCCACGTCATTCTGGTAGTACGCCTCCACCCCGTAGAGCACCTTGATCTTCTCCCCCCGGCCGGAGGCGTTATAGGCGTCGGGGAAGGACTGCACCACCCCGTGGTCGGTGATGGCGATGGCGGGGTGGCCCCACTCAATGGCCCGCTTTACCACCGCCTTGGTATCGCACAGGGCGTCCATGGTGGACATTTTGGTGTGCAGGTGGAGCTCCACCCGCTTGTCCGGGGCGGTGTCCTTCCTCCCCTCGGGCTTGGGCACCTCGTTGATGCCATAGGGCTCCAGCACCAGGTCATTGTTGTCAAACCGGCCCAGGGACAGCCGCCCCTGCACCTGGAGCCGCTGCCCCTTCTTCACCTGGCTGATGATGGGCTTGGCCTCCTCCCCCTCCATAAAGCGGGTGACCCGGATGGAGCCGGTGAGGTCGGTGATGTCAAAGCACACCACCCACGCCTTTCGGCGGGGGAGCTCCCGGTGCTCCACATTGAACACCTCGCCCTCCACCAGCACGCTGCCCATGTCCAGGGCCAGCTCTCTCAGGGGGACCGGCTTTTTTTTGCCGCTGATCTTGCCGTAAAACTGGCGAACCCGTTTCTTGCTTTTGCCGGGGTCCGGGGCCTCCGCCCGCATCAGCCTGCGGCGCATGGACGCCATCTGGGCCTCCAGATCCCGGGGCTGCTCCCCCTGGGGCGCCGGCTGCTGGAGCGGACTGGCAGGGGCCGCCTCTTCCGGCTGGGGCGCTCTGTCCAGCGGGGGCGGCTCCGGGGCCGGTTCTGTCCCGGCAGGCGCGGCGCCCTCCGGCTCCTCCACCGCCACCGAGGCGCCGCTGAGGCCGAAGACCCGCCGCAGACACTCCTCTGCCAAAACTAGTGTTTCACGTGAAACGCTAGTTCCAGAGGCGATCACCTCCATGGCCCGCTGGGCCTTGAGCACCCGCACCCGGACGGGATAGCCCCCTAAAACGGCCAAAACCCCCTCCGGGAAGGGGCAGTTGGCAAAGGTCTGTTGAAAGGTTGACATTGTTCTGTCTCGCTCCTTATCTGTCGCCGGCCTTGAGGACATAGCGGGCCATGTCCACGACGCCCTGGTTGTTTTTGCCCGCCTTCTCCCGCACACCGTCAAAAACCATGCCGCATTTACGCATGACGCCGCCGGAATGGGGGTTGTTGGTGTCGTGCTCGGCCTCCACCCGCTCCACGCCCACCCGCTCAAACAGGAAATCAAGCACCGCGCCCAGGGCCTCGGACATGATCCCCTGATGCCACCAGCGTCTGCCCATGCAGTAGCCGATCTCGGGAACGGCCCCGTCCTCCCGCCAGCGGCACACGTCGATGCCCCCGATGGACTGGGGGCCGTTTCCCTTCAGGGTGATGGCCCAGCGGTAGCAGTCGTCCTGCCTGTACTGGGCCACCCACTGCTCCAGGATGCCCTCCGTCACCGACATATCGGTATGGGTGGGCCAGGTCAGGAATTTCGTCACCTCGTCGTCACTGGCCCAGTTGGCGAACATGGCGGGGGCGTCCGACAGCTCAAACCGCCGCAGGATCAGCCGTTCCGTCTCTATGTACTGTGTTCCGATGTGGTTCATGGTGTTCTCCTCATTACGGCGTCTCTAAGAAAGACCGCCGCGGCCAGTCCCAGTCGTACCGCACCCGACCGCCCTTGTGCCATATGCGGATATCCCGGCGGCCCCAGCCCTTTTCCACAGACTGGGCTGCTGTCATCAGATCCTCGGAAAAGTAGGAGAACACGTTCCGCAAAACCGTTTCCTCATCCCCCAAAACCTCCAGAATCGTAACCTCTACGACATTTCGCACCTCGCCGTCTCCATTGGCGTACATATCCTCCAGAAATTCGATGTACCTGCCAATCTTCTCCCGATCCTCATTGAGACGCAGCAGCGGCACAAGGGCGCGGTGCAGCACATCAAAAAAGACGTGACCTAAAACTTCCCCATAGTCCGCCAGATGCTCCTCATAGGCCTTGCGGAATTCCGGGAATCGCTCTGCCAGCGCCAGGGCGAACGCCTCTTTGCTGCCGTTCATTTCACAGCTCCCCGATCAGCCTCATCAGCCCCGGCACCAGCTCCTCCTCCGGCACCCTGGCCACGATCTCCCCGTGCTTGAACAGCACGCCCTCGCCCTTGCCGCCCGCGATTCCCACGTCGGCGTGGCGGGCCTCTCCGGGGCCGTTGACCACACACCCCATCACCGCCACGGTGATGGGCTTGTCCACGTCCTTCAGCAGCTCCTCCACCTGCTTGGCCATGGGGATCAGGTTGATCTGGGTCCGCCCGCAGGTGGGGCAGGCGATGAGCTCCGGCCCCTCCCGGCGCAGGCCGATGGCCTTCAAAATCCGACGGGCGGCGTAGACCTCTTCCACCGGGTCGGCGGTGAGGGACACCCGCAGGGTGTCCCCTATGCCCAGGGCCAGCAGTCCGCCGATGCCCACCGCCGCCTTCAGCTCACCCATCTCCCGGGTGCCCGCCTCCGTGATCCCCAGGTGCAGCGGATAGTCATACCGCTCCGCCATCAGCCGGTACGCCCCCATGGTGGCGGGCACCGACGACGCCTTCAGCGACACGCAGATATCCTCAAAGCCGTACCGCTCCAGCAGGCGGATATGTCCCAGGGCGCTTTCCGCCATGGCCTCCGGGGTGGGACCGCCGTATTTGGCCAGCAGCTCTTTCTCCAGGGAGCCACCGTTCACCCCCACCCGGATGGGAATGGCCCGCTCCTTACAGGCGCGGGCCACCGCCTCCACCCGGTCCGGCGCGCCGATGTTGCCGGGGTTGATTCGGATCTTGTCAATCCCCTGCTCCGCCGCCTCCAGGGCCAGCCGGTAATCAAAATGGATGTCCGCCACCAGGGGCACCGGGCTGCCCGCCTTCAGCGCCCCCACGGCCCGGGCCGCCGCCATGTCGGGCACCGCCACCCGGACGATGCCGCACCCCGCCGCGGCCAGCGCACGGATCTGAGCCAGGGTGGCCTCCACGTCATGGGTGGGGGTATTGGTCATGGACTGGATCGAGACGGGGGCGCCCCCGCCCACGGGGACGCCGCCCACATGGATCTGTCTGGTCATCACACGCACCGCCTACACAAAAATGTTCCACACATCGTGGAGGGCCACCACCGCCATCAGCACCAGCAGCACCACAAAGGCCCCCGCATGGACGTAGCCCTCGTATTTCTCTGGGATGCGGCGGCGGGCCACCGCATAGATGGCGCCGTTGAGCAGCACGAAGAAGATCCGTCCGCCGTCCAGCGCCGGAATGGGAAGCATGTTCATCACCGCCAGGTTGACGGCAATGAGGGCCATGAAATAGAACACATTCTGTATGCCCAGCGCCACGGTCTCCGACCCGGCCCCCACCTCGGAAACCACGTCCACCACGCCGATGACCCCGGACAGCTCGGATACCGCCACCCGGCCCGTCACCAGATCGCCCAGGCTCATCCACACGATGCGCACAAAATCAAGGGTTTGAGCAAAGCCCTGCCCGACGCGGTCCAGCAGGGACAGCTCCTCCACCTGGCCAAAAATCAGGCCAAAGCCGTGGTATCTGCCGTTCTCAAACTCGTAGTCGTAGCGGCCCATGGGGAAATCGTCCAGCACAAGCCGCTCCCCGGCTCGCTCCACCACCAGGTCCACACCCTTCCCGTCGTTGCGGGAGAGATAGTTCTGCACGTCGGCATACAGCCAGATGCCGTGGCCGTCCACCTCCAGGATGCGGTCGCCCACCATCAGGCCCGCCGCCCCCTCATGCTGAAACCCGTCGGCAAACTGGGTGATCACCGGCACTCGGGCCTGAGAGACACCCAGAAACAGCGTCACCGTGATCACCAGCCCCAGCACAAAATTCATGAAGGACCCGGCGCTCAAGATGATCACCTTTTTCCATCCCTTTTGCCGGGAAAAGGCCCGGGGATCGCCGGTGTCCTCATCCTCTCCCTCCATGGCGCAGTAGCCGCCAATCGGGAAGGCCCGCAGAGAGTAAAGGGTTTTTTCTTCACAGCTCCAGGGCTCACCCCGCTCCTTCCGGCTCTGCCAGATAGCCGGACCCATGCCGATGGCAAATTCGTTCACCTTCACCCCCAGCAGCTTGGCGGTGAAGAAATGTCCAAACTCGTGGATGGCGATGAGCACGCCAAAGAGCAGAATGGCCAGCAGGATATACAAAAACCTCACCAAAACGCGTCACCTCACAAAATCATGGACCGCCGCCCGGGCGGCGCGGTCCGCCTCCAAAATATCCTCCAGGCCGGGGCAGTCCATGGGAGCCACCTGCGCCAGCGCCCTCTCCACCAGTCGGGAAATGTCCAGAAATGAGATTTGATCCTCCAAAAACAGGGCCACCGCCGCCTCGTTCGCCCCGTTGAGGATGGCGGTGGACGTTCCGCCCCTCTCGGCGCACTCCAGCGCCAGCCCCAGGCATCGGAAGGTATCCGGGTCGGGCCTCTGGAAGGTCAGCGGCGGGCAGTTCAGCAGATCCAAGGGCCGGGCGGGACCGGGGGTGCGCTCCGGCCAGGTGAGGGCGTACTGGATGGGCAGGCACATGTCCGCGCTGCCCAGCTGGGCCAGGATGGCCCCGTCCTCAAACTCCACCAGGGAGTGGACAATGCTCTCCCGGTGAACCACAATCTGGATCTTTTCCGGGGGCATTTCGTACAGCCGCATGGCCTCGATAAACTCCAGTCCCTTGTTCATCAGGGTGGCGGAGTCAACCGTGATCTTTGCGCCCATGGACCAGTTGGGGTGCCTCAGCGCCTGCTCTTTTGTGACAAGGGAAAGCTCTTCACAGCTCTTGCCATAGAACGGTCCGCCCGAGGCGGTGATGATGAGCCGCCTCACCTCTCCCCTGTCGTGGCACCCCTGGAGGCACTGGAAGATGGCGGAGTGCTCCGAATCCACGGGGACGATGTCCGCCCCCCGCTCCTTCGCCCGGGCCATCACCAGCTCCCCGGCGCACACCAGGGTCTCTTTGTTAGCCAGGGCGATCCGTTTGCCGCAGTCAACGGCGGCCAGGGTGGGCCTCAGGCCCGCAACTCCCACAATGGCGGTGACCACCGTGTCCGCCTCAGGCAGGGACGCCGCCTCCAGCAGGCCCTCCTCCCCGGCCAGCACCTTGGTTTCGGTGTCCGACAGACGGACCCGCAGATCGTCCGCGGCGGCCCGGTCCACCGCCACCGCCAGCCTGGGCCTGAACTGCCGCGCCTGGGCCTCGGCCAGCTCTGCGCTGCGATTTACCGTGAGCGCCGCCACCCGGTGCCCGCAGGCCTCCGCCACCGTCAGAGTCTGGCGGCCGATGGACCCGCTGGAGCCCAAAACAGAAAGGGTTCGTTTCATCCTCTTCCCCCTCAAAACACCGGCAGGCACTGGACGATAAACAGCACCACCGGTCCGCAGAACATCATGCTGTCAAAGCGGTCCAGCATCCCGCCGTGGCCGGGCAGAATGCGACCGTAGTCCTTCACCCCGTATTGCCGCTTGATAAAGGAGAAGGCCAGGTCGCCCACCTCGGTGGCCACCGCCCCAAACAGGCCACACAGCGCCAGGGAAAACAGGTTCACCCCGTCCCCCGCGATTTTGCTGGCCACGATGCCGTAGAGCACGGCAAACACCACTCCCGCCAGGAAGCCGCCGATGTATCCCTCCACGCTCTTGTTGGGGCTGACCTTGGTCACCCCCTTGTGTCTGCCCAGGAACACGCCGGCAAAATAGGCCCCCGCGTCGGTGGCAAAGGTGAGCAGCACCGCCAGAAGCACCAGATATTTCCCGTGGTCCATCCGCCTCAGCTCCACCAGGGCGGACAGGCCCAAGGGGATGATGACCCCCGCGAACAGCGTGGACAGGACATGGGAAAAGCCGATTTTCACCCCGTTGTCCTCGTCGTAGGCCCGGATGGCGCACCAGAAGCACACCGCCGTCACCACAAAGGACAGCAGATTCACGCAGGCCGTGCCCAGTCCGGCCCAAATTCCAAAGGGCAGCAGTGCGGCGGACGCGATGGTGGCCGCCTGCATGGGAGGGGATATCTTCCCCCCTCCCACCGCCCGCATCAGCTCGAAGGCGGCCACGGCGGAAATGAAGCACACCAGCGCCGTCCACGCCAGCGGCGGCGGAACCAGCATGATCCACAGCATGATGGGCGTAAAAATACACGCCGCGATGATCCGTTTTGCCACGTCACACACCTCCATACCGGCGGGAGCGGGCCTGGTAGGCCGCCAGCGCCTTCAGCAGCTCCTCCTTGGTGAAGTCGGGCCAGAGCACATCGGTAAAATAGAATTCCGCGTAGGCGGACTGCCAGACCAGGAAATTGGATGTGCGGATCTCTCCGCTGGGCCGGATGATCAGGTCCGGGTCGGGCACCCCGGCGGAGTAGAGATACTGGGAAAAGGCCTCCTCCGTCAGGTGGCCGGGGTCCGCCCTGCCCTCCACACAGTCCAGGGCAAAGGCCTTGGCCGCCCGCACCAGCTCGTCCCGGCCCCCGTAGTTGAGGCAGATGTTCACCTGGCAGCCGTCGTAGCCCTTGGAGATCTCCTCCGTCTCCCGGCACAGCGTCTGCAGATGGGGGGCCAGCGGGGACAGGTCGCCAAAAAAGGCCATTTTCACCCTGTCCCTGGCCATGGTCTCAATGGCCTCGTGGAGATATTTCTCCAGCAGGGCCATGATGGATGCCACCTCGTCGGCCGGCCGCTTCCAGTTCTCGGTGGAGAAGGCGTACACCGTCAGGTACTCCAGCCCCAGCTCCTTGGCAAAGGTGGCAATGGTCCGAAAGGTCTCCGCCCCGGTCGCGTGGCCCGCCCTGCGGGGCAGGCCGCGGCTCTTGGCCCAGCGCCCGTTTCCGTCCATGATAATGGCCACATGGCGGGGAAGGCGCTTCAAATCCACCTGGGGAGCCTCTGCTCTGCGGCGGCGAAAGAAAGCCATATGCACGCATCCTTACTTTATTGATAGTGTAACCAAAAAAGAACCCGTTGTAAACGCTTGGACAGCACACAAGGGGGGCGCGCCCCCCTTGTATGCGCAAACGGCGCCCTAAACCGCCATCAGTTCCTTTTCCTTGGCCGCGGTGAGGCCGTCAAGCTCCTTGCAACGCTTGTCGGTGAGATCCTGCAGCTCCTTCTCCCTCTCCTTGCGGTCATCCTCCGTGATCTCGGACTTCTTCTCCAGGGATTTCAGCGTGTCCATGGCGTCCCGGCGGATGTTGCGGATGGCCACCTTGCCGTTCTCACCGTACTTGCGCACCTGCTTGGTGAGCTCCATACGGCGCTCCTCCGTCAGCTGGGGGAAGGCCAGGCGGATCACCCGCCCGTCATTCTGGGGGTTGATGCCCAGGTCGGAGCTCTGAATGGCCTTCTCAATGGCCTTGAGCAGGCTGGCATCCCAGGGCTGGATCTGAAGCGTGCGGGGGTCGGGGGTGGAGATGCTGGCCACCTGCTGGATGGGGGTGGGGGTGCCGTAATAGGACACCTGAATGCGGTCCAGCACGCCGGCGTTGGCCCGGCCCGCCCGGACGCTGGCGAAATCGCCCTTCACCACCTCGATGGTCTTGCCCATCTTCTCGTCGTAGGTTTTGCAGAACTCAGTCATGATCGCTTCCTCCTATGTCTTTCACAATTGTGCCTATTTTTTCTCCGTGCACCACGCGCAGGATATTCTCCGGGTCCTTCAGGGCAAAGAGAATGATGGGGATGTTGTTGTCCATGCACAGGGACGTGGCGGTGGAATCCATCACTCCCAGGTGGTTGGCCAGCACGTCGTCATAGGTGATGCTGTCGTACTTCACCGCCGCCGGATCCTTCAGCGGGTCGGCGCTGTACACGCCGTCCACATTCTTGGCCAGCAGGATGATGTCTGCGCCGATCTCCGCCGCCCGCAGCACCGCGGCGGTGTCGGTGGAGAAAAAGGGGCTGCCCGTGCCGCAGCCGAAGATCACCACCCGACCCTTTTCCAGATGCCGCACCGCCCGGGAGCGGATGTAGGGCTCGGCAATGGACTTCATCTCAATGGCGGTCTGCACCCGCACATCCACGCCCTTGTTCTCCAGCACATCGGCCAGGGCCAGGCAGTTAACGCAGGTGGCCAGCATCCCCATATGGTCGGCCCGGGTGCGGTTGCTCATGCCCTTGCCGTCCTTCAGGCCCCGCCAGAAGTTCCCGCCGCCGACCACAATGCCCACCTGAACGCCCAGCTGGGAACAGCGGGCCACCACGTCGCACACCTTTTCAATCACATCAAAGTCCAGGCCCCGGCCCTTCTCGCCGCCCAGCGCCTCTCCGCTGACCTTCAGCAAAACCCGCTTATATTTCAGCTTGCTCATAGCTCTCATCCTCTCCCATCCCAAAAGTCTCGTCGTACTCATCAGAAAGTATTATACTGGAAAACCTTCCTTTTGCCTAGGGGCTAAATGAAAATTTTCCGTGTATTTTTCCAACCACGCGGATTGCCGGCCCTCCAGCTTCATATAGTTAAGGAAGGTCTGGCTAATTCAACGCTTCCTGTGTGGAAGCGGCAAAGGGAGGACATACTATGATCTGCCGAATCGCTGAGCTGCAATACAAAGAGGTCATCGACATCGCCGACGGCACCCGATACGGCTTTGTGGACGACGTGGAGCTGGACCCGGAGCGGGGCTCCATTGAGAGCATTGTGGTCAGAGGCCGCCCCCGCGCCCTGGGCCTGCTGGGCCGGGAGCCGGGCGCGGTGTTCCCCTGGGCGTCCGTCCGGCGCTTTGGGGAAGATATCATCCTGGTGGAGGGCAAGGCCCGGGCGGGTGGGGAACGCCGGAGGCGCTGACATTTTTTCTGAAAAGCGGAGAAAAATACTTGCGTTTCCCCGCAAGCCGTGGTAAAATATCCAGGCATTCCGCACGAGAGCCGATTTTTCGCCCGGTGCCCCCTTCGGAGGGTGGGCGGGAAGGATGAAGCTTTCGGAGGCAAAACCAAATATTAGGAGGAAAAAATCAATGGCAGTCGTATCTATGAAGCAGCTGCTGGAGGCCGGCGTCCACTTCGGCCACCAGACCCGCCGGTGGAACCCCAAAATGGCCACCTACATCTACACGGAGCGCAACGGCATCTATATCATCGACCTGCAGAAGACCGTGAAGAAGCTGGAGGAGGCCTACTCCTTCGTGAAGGACCTGTCCGGCAACGGCCAGTCCCTGCTGTTCGTGGGCACCAAGAAGCAGGCCCAGGACGCCATCCGCGAGGAGGCCGCCCGCTGCGGCATGTACTATGTCAACGCCCGCTGGCTGGGCGGCATGATGACCAATTTCAAGACCATGCGCACCCGCGTGGACCGCCTGAACCAGCTGAAGAAGATGCAGGAGGACGGCACCTTCGACATGCTCCCCAAGAAGGAAGTCATGAAGCTGCTGGGCGAGATCAGCAAGCTGGAGAAGTACCTGGGCGGCGTGGTGGAGATGCGCAAGCTGCCCGGCGCCCTGTTCGTGGTGGACCCCCGCAAGGAGCGCAACGCCATCAACGAGGCCCGCAAGCTGAACATCCCCATCGTGGCCATCGTGGACACCAACTGCGATCCCGATGAGATCGACTACGTCATCCCCGGCAACGACGACGCCATCCGCGCCATCAAGCTCATCTCCTCCGTCATGGCCAACGCCGTGCAGGAGGGCCGCCAGGGCCAGGACGCCGCCCCCGCCGAGAAGGCCGAGGAGCCCGCCGCCGCGGAGTAAGCCAGGCCGAGCGCGAATCACCCAGCGCCCGCCCATGCGGGCGGGCGCTTTTTTGACAACAGTATGTGCCGGCAGCCGCCGGCTGACAATCATTTGGAGGTAATGTAATTATGGCAATTTCCGCGAAAGACGTACAGAAGCTGCGCGAGATGACCGGCGTCGGCATGATGGACTGCAAGAAGGCCCTGACCGAAAACGACGGCGACTTCGACAAGGCCATTGAGTGGCTGCGTGAGAAGGGCCTGGCCGCCTCCCAGAAGAAGGCCGGCCGCATCGCCGCCGAGGGTATGGCCTATGCCGCCTCCATCAACGGCGTGGGCGTGGTGGTGGAGGTCAACGCCGAGACCGACTTCGTGGCCAAGAACGAGAAGTTTGTGGACTTCGTGAAGGGCGTGGCCGCCACTGTGGCCGCCTGCGCCCCCGCCGACCTGGACGCGCTGATGGAGTGCAGGTACGACGGCACCGAGCTGACCGTCGCCCAGCAGCAGCAGGAGATGGTGCTGGTGATCGGCGAGAACATCCAGGTCCGCCGGTTTGCCCGCTTCGCCGACGGCGTTTCCGTTCCCTATATCCATGCCGGCGGAAAGATCGGCGTGCTGGTCAACCTGGAGGTTACCGGCGGCATCGACGCCACCGAGGTGGGCAAGGATATGGCCATGCAGATCGCGGCCCTGAATCCCCGCTTCCTGGACAAGGGCCAGGTCACCCAGGATGTGCTGGACGAGGAGAAGAAGATCCTCCTGGCCCAGATGGCCAACGACCCCAAGATGGCCAGCAAGCCCGACCAGGTGAAGGAAAAGATCGTCATGGGCAAGCTGAACAAGTTCTACTCCGAGAACTGCCTGCTCCAGCAGACCTTCGTCAAGGACAGCGAGGTCACCGTGGAGCAGTACGCCGCCGCTACGGCCAAGAAGCTGGGCGGCACCATCACCCTGAAGGACGCCGTGCGTTTCGAGAAGGGCGAGGGCATTGAGAAGAAGCAGGAGAACTTTGCCGAGGAGATCGCCAAGCTGGCCAAGTAAGCATCTCCCCTGCCATACTTTAGGGCGGTATGCACGCGCTGCATACCGCCCTTTCTTTGCGTCAAATCCTTTTATTGCACATTCTGTATTGGTATTATCCTTTACAGCTCTTTTCGAATTCGATTCAGCGCGTTCTTTTCCAGCCGGGATACTTGGGCCTGGGAGATGCCCACCTCGGCGGACACTTCCATCTGGGTCTTCCCCTGAAAAAAACGAAGCGCCAGAATGCGGCGCTCCCGCTCATCCAGCTTCCCAATGGCGTCCCCCAGCGCAATGTGCTCCAGCCACGCCTCATCGGTGTTCTTCTTGTCCCTGACCTGGTCCATAACGCACACCGTGTCCCCGCCGTCGGAGTACACCGGCTCAAACAGGGACACCGGATCCACCACTGCGTCCAGCGCCATCACCACATCCTCCCGGCGCAGCTCCAGAATCTGGGCGATCTCGTCCACGGTGGGCTCCTTTTGATGCTCCGCCATGTACTTTTCCTTGGCCTGGAGCACCCGGTAGGCCGTATCCCGCACCGACCGGGACACCCGAATGGCGCTGTTGTCCCGGAGATAGCGGCGGATCTCCCCCACAATCATGGGCACGCCGTAGGTGGAAAAGCGTACATCCATGTCCACATTAAAATTGTCAATGGCCTTGATGAGGCCGATACAGCCCACCTGGAACAGGTCGTCCACGTTCTCTCCCCTGCCGGAAAACTTTTGGATCACGGACAGCACCAGCCGCAGATTGCCCGAGATCAGCTCCTCCCGGGCCTGCATATCCCCCTCCCTGGCCCGGCGCAGCAGCGCCAGGCTCTCCTCGCTTTTCAGTACCTTCAGCTTGGCCGTATTGACCCCGCAGATCTCCACCTTGCCCTGCACCGCAGACACCTCACTCGGAATTGATTCAAACTCAGTATTTCCGATGAGCGCCCATTCATACTGCGGCGGGGCGGGCTATATTTTTTATCGTCAGACCGCTTTCGATGGAATTTTCCGTTCCCTCTTTTCTTCGTCACATCATCCGCAGAATCTCCTTTTTCAGCCGGTCAATGATGCGCTTTTCCAGCCGGGAGATGTAGGATTGGCTGATGCCCAGCTGGTCCGCCACCTCCTTCTGGGTGCGCTCCCGGCGGCCGTCCAGCCCAAAGCGCATGGTGATGATCCTCCGCTCCCGGGGGGACAGCCGGGTGATGGCGGTGAACAGCAGGTCCCGGTCCACGTCGTCTTCAATGGGCTTTTCGATGCTGTCACTGTCCGTGCCCAGCACGTCGGACAGCAGCAGCTCGTTGCCGTCCCAGTCGGTATTCAGCGGCTCGTCCAGAGAGACCTCCCCCCGGCGGTTGGCATTCTTGCGCAGGTGCATCAGGATCTCGTTTTCGATGCACCGGGAGGCGTAGGTGGCCAGCTTGATGTTCTTGGCGGGCTTATAGGTCTCCACCGCCTTGATGAGGCCGATGGTGCCGATGGAGATCAGATCCTCGATGCCCACCCCGGTGTTCTCAAACCGGCGGGCGATGTACACCACCAGCCGCAGGTTGTGCTCAATGAGCCGGGCCCGCGCCTCCGGGCGGCGGTCCTCCTCCCCCAGCTGGGCCAGGAGCGCCCCCTCCTCCTCCCGGGTCAGGGGGGCGGGCAGGGTGTCGCTGCCGCCTATGTAGTGCAGTGAGCCGTGGAGCATAACCCCCAGCTTGGCCAGCAGCCCGCACAGCCGCACATAGATATCCAACATCTCAAATTCCTCCAATCAACGCCTGATACCCGCCGCCATCGTCTAGCGGCGTGGGGGACAGCGCCACCAGCAGCCGCCCCAGGGGCCTGCCGTCGGCGCTCACCTGCCGGGCCCGCACCGCCAGCAGCATCCCGCACTCCACCCCCACCGCCCGGTAGGGCACCAGCCGCGCCCCCCGGGACCCGGACGCGTGGCACCGCTCCACCGACTGGATGGGCTGGGCCGCGTCCGCCCAGGGGGGCAGCACCCCCGCCAGCGCCTGGGCGCTGGCCACCACCACCGGCCGGTTTGTCGCTGGGTCGGTGAGGCTGTGGCCGGTGTCCACCAGGGCGGACAGCGCCGCCCCGCCGCCGTCCAGCACGACATCCAGCCGGACAAGCCGCCTGTCCCGGGCCGCTGTCCGGCGGAAAAACAGCGACAGCACAAAATATCCCGCCACAAACACCACCAGCAGCAGGCGCAGGTCCAGCCGGGAATAGAACACCCCGCCCGCCAGGGTCAGCATGGGGCCGCCCAGCAGCTCCAGCCCCAGCACCGCCCCCGCCAGCGCCGCCGACGCCCCAAAAAACACCACCGTCACCCGGAAAAGCCCCCGCTCCCCGCCGTAGGCCGCCAGCGCCATCAGCACACCGGCCCCCAGCTTGCACGGCCAGGCCGCCAGCCAGCCCAGCCCCGGCAGGAAGATCAGCACCGCGTACAGCGCCCCCAGCGCACCGCCCAGCCCGATGCGCCAGCGGCGCAGCACCGCCCCGGCAATTCGCCCCGCCGCCAGCAGCAGCAGGTAGTTGGCGGTCAGATTGAGCAGAAACAGCAGGTCTATGTACACCGTCACGGCGGGGCCTCCTCTCTCGGGTCTGTCCCAAATTATAGCCCTGTCCCCCTGTCGAAAGGGGAAAATTCCCCGCCCAGGCGGGGAATTTTTTCGGCGGAGCCGGAACACATCCAACCACTCCCCCGGAGGAGGACGCACCCCCTGCCGAATCGAAAAAGCCTCCCGCCGAAGGCGGGAGAAAAAACAAACCCCCTGCCGGAAGGCAGGGGGTTTGTTCTGGGGGTGCTGCTTTGTAGGTTTTTAGAACTTTGTAGGTTTACTTATTGACAGCCTTGTCGCAGCGAACCAGGATCGCGGCAATCTGGCTGCGGCTGGTAGCGGCGGCAGGGGTAAAGGTGCCGTCATCGTTGCCCAGGATGATGCCGTTCTCAACGGCCCACTTCAGGGCGGTGAGGTGGT
>CAJUEC010000009.1 GCA_910585155.1 uncultured Oscillospiraceae bacterium | reverse complement strand
CTGGCGGCGATTTGGGCCGCAAGGATGTGTGCTGGGGTCTATTGGTACAGCTTCTAAATGAGGTCTAGGAGGGCTATGGGGTGCGTCAGCTCAACCTCGGTAAGACAAAAAGCTCCACCCCATTTCGGCAGGGGGGAGCTTTCAGCTTTTTTATGCCGAAAAACCTATAAAATAAAAAAGGCTTGCTTGTGACGCGACGTAATGAAGTATACTACCCGCAGGAGGTGTTTTGGGCGTGGAAAGATGTCGAGCGATCCCACAGGGATATATGACCGCAGGTACAATTGCAAAGAAAATGGGAGTAACGGTCAGAACCCTACAGCATTATGACAAGGAAGGACTACTTTCACCGTCGGCCATGAGTGAGGGTGGCCGCAGGCTATATACGGATGAAGACATTATCAAGCTCCACCAGATTCTATCCCTGAAGCATCTGGGCTTTTCCCTGGATGACATCAAAGACAGATTGATTCCGCTGGATACTCCGGCGGATGTGGCGCAGGTCCTGTCTGAGCAAGCGGCTGTTGTCCGGGAAAAAATTGCAAGCTTGACAGAATCGCTCTCAAGAATTGAGGCGCTGAAAACCGAGGTGCTGGAAATGCAGTCGGTAGACTTCAAAAAATATGCGGATATAATTGTCAATCTGGAAATGAAAAACGATTTTTATTGGCTCATCAAGCACTTTGACAGCGAAACATTGGATCACATCCGTAGCCAGTTTGACAAGGAAAGCGGTATAGCGTTTCTGCAAAAATTCTTGCATCTCCAGGATGAGGCAATTCGGTTCCATGATGCGGGTGTATCTGCGGAAAGCCCGGAAGGACTGCAATTCGCAAAAGCCTATTGGGATATGATTTTGGAGTTCACAAACGGGGATGCTGCCATGCTCCCGAAACTCATGCAAATAGGGGAAAGTGATGAATTTAATCAGGAATTGAAGCAGATGCAGGCCAAGGCAAATGCTTTTATTGAACCGGCATTGGGCGCTTACTTTTCAAATTTGGGGATAGACCCATTCCAGGAGGAAGCAAAATGACAGACGCATTGCAGGTAAAAGGATTGCGTAAAAGCTATGGAAAAAAAGAGGTGCTGAAGGGCATTGATTTTTGTGTGCGCAATGGAGATATTTTCGCGCTGCTCGGCGTAAATGGCGCGGGAAAAACAACTGCGCTTGAATGTGTTGAGGGCTTACGGAAGTACGATGGCGGCAGTATCGCCATAAATGGAAGTATGGGGATCCAATTACAATCGGCTTCTCTGCCTGCCCATATCAAGGGGATGGAGGCCGTTCACCTTTTTGCAAAATGGAATAAGGCAAGTGTTGATACTTCTATGCTGGCGGCGTTAGGTGTAAACGGTTTTGCAGACAAGCAGTATCAGGAGATGTCAACCGGGCAGAAACGGCGGCTGCATTTGGCGCTGGCTTTAATCAGCAATCCCGATATTGTGTTCTTGGACGAGCCAACTGCCGGACTGGACGTTGAGGGACGGCTCTCTCTCCACGAGTATATCCGCACACTGAAGGCCCAAGGAAAAACGATCCTGTTAGCCAGCCATGACATGGCCGAAGTAGAAAGCCTATGTGACAATATCGCAATTCTGAGAGATGGCCGGATCGCGTTTGCGGGAACAGTGAACGAACTGACGGAGGCGGTCGGAAAACATTACAATATCTGTATCAAAACAAGCCAGGGAACAGAAACCTTTGAAGCTGATAACATCGGGGAAAGCCTGACTTTCATATTGAAAGATTATCAGGAAAAGAAGCTGGACATTCAAGACATCCAGGTAGACCGTGGCTCTCTGGAACAACATTTTGTGAGAATAGCAAGGGGGGAGTAAAGGATGAACGGATTTTTATATGGAGCTGCATTACAATGGAGGCTGGATTTGCGAAGCCGGACAATGTTGATTACCTGCTACGCTGTTCCGCTCCTGTTTTTCGCGGTTATGGGAGGAATTTTTACATCCGTTATGCCAGAAAGCGGCGAGACTCTGATTCAGTCCATGTCAGTATTTTCCGTTACCATGGGTGCGTTGATTGGGTTGCCGCCCTCGCTTGCGGAAATATACAGGAGCGATGTAAAGAACGCATACCAGGCAAATGGCGTGCCTCTGTCATTAGGATTATTTTTGACCAATATTTCGGCATTTGTTCATCTGCTCATCATGAGTTTCATCCTTTATGTCATTGCACCGATTGCCTTTGATGCAAAAATTCCGGCGCATCCGGGAGCATATCTTGTTGGGCTGATTACCCTGATTACCGTATCGCTCAGTATTGCCAGCGTGATCGGATTGGCCGTAAAAGATACAGCGAATACATCTATGTTTTCTATCCTGCTATTTCTTCCCTCCACGATGCTCTCGGGAATCATGTTTCCAAGCGATATGCTTCCCAAGGCATTTGTGATGGCTGGAAAATTATTTCCCGCAACATGGGGATACGCATTCATGACGGAGAGAAATTTTGCATGGCGCAACCTCTGGCCTTTGCTCGTTATCTTCGTTACAGCTGCGCTGATATGCGCCATATTACTGAGAAAAATCAAGACCCGATAATGCAGGTGAAGCGATCTGCCCAGCGGCAGAGAAGAAAAAAACGCTGCTGGGCAGACTGATATTCTATGCTCGGATTACCTTTATCTCGGTGGCAGAACAATTAGATGAAGCAATTAACCCCTGTGAGGAAAATCCGAATGCTGTGCATGAATTTATTTCTCCATTTCTGTATATTGGGCGAAATTAATAATGTGTGTCTTGGCACGTGGGAGCTTACAACAATAGTCAACAAATCCATAATAAATAGATTTTAAGATATTTCATCCTCAAATACAAGGGGATTAAGAAAAGTATTAGCCATAAAATTTTTAATGTGGTCCTGCTCATGCCACGTTGCCCTGTATCATTATCTTCAGTGCGCGGGAGGAAGGGCGTGAGTGCGTGAGCCAAGCTGAGCGGCGTCTGTGATTGCTGCACGTGCTGTGCCTCAGACGGCATGATATATGTGACAATCTGGCGCACAAGTTCAGCGTTTGTAAGCGGACAATCCCGCTATGATGCTGCAGCGCTTATGTGCGAATACCTCGTTGAAACTGTTTTGGACGCTATGGCGTTGCTCACTCAGCTGAGCACACAGCCTGTCAGTGATGACTTGGCCACAATCAATGGTATTGCGCCACCGCCAGATATGGGACACATCGCAATGGCCTGTATCACAGGGGAAAAGGGAGGTGCTGTGGGAACGGCCTGGGCAGATTACGCACCTGCCGCCGCTCAACAGCTTTTTGCAGAGCTTCTGTAAATCCAGAGAGGATAATTTGTTCCGTGGAAGATATCTCTATGATTGCGGTGTGGTAGATTTTTTCAAGCTTCCTCAAATCTACTCCATCAAAAACCGCTCCCAGCTGCTGCCTGCCTGCTCCATGGCCTCGTCCAAGGTGAGTTCGTCGCTGACATACTGCCCCAGCGGCTCGGCCACGGCGGGGTACCACCCGGTGATCTGGTCAAAGCGGACGTAGGGCACGTTCATGGCTTTCTGTATCTGCCGGAAGTATACTTCTATTTGTTCTGGCATGTGGCCATTGCCTTCCCACTGTGGGCTGCAGTATTCAAGCCATCGCTCCTGTGCCGCAGTATTGGCAGGCAGGGTGTCTCTTGTATAGCTGTAATCGCTCTCCAGCGTCATGGCGTCGGCGCTGGCCAGGTATTGCAGAAATTCCCACGCCGCCCCCTGGTTTTTCGAGCGCTGGGAAATGGCCCAGCAGAAGGCATACCCCTGCCGCTTCTCGCTCATTTCCCCCAGGGGGTACGGGGCCGCCTGCAATCGAATGCCGTGATTACTTGTCGCCATTTCTATCCGATGCACTCGGTCGCTCACGTTGCCGTTGTCCATTCCGCCGCTGAGGATGAGGGCTTTGGAGGCATCGCCGTCAGAGCGAAGCAGCTGGGTGCTGCCGGACAGCGCCTTGAGCTTCTCCAAAAGCTGGCGCAGGTAGGGCTGGTCCAGCCGGACGCTGCCGTTGGCCTGGGGAAGGTCGTACAGGTTGGCCAGCAGAATGTCTTGAAAAATCTGCTCCTGGGAGCCGTACATCCCGATCCCCGCGTCGGATATCTCCAAGGAGAGGTCCGTGCCTTGCTCCTTCCACTCCAGCGCCAGATCCAGCAGCTGGGACCAGGTGACCGTATACGGGTCGATGCCCAGCTCATCCAGCAGCTCCTGGTTCCAGACGTAGTAGGTGGGCAGCACCCCCAGGGGCAGTCCCCGGATGGCACCGTCCTCCCCCTGCAGGGGCTCCAGGAGATTGTCCGGCAGCTCCTCCCGGAAGGGGCAGGCGTCCAGATAGCCGGACAGGTCGGCAAAGGCGTCGGTCTCGGTCATGGTCTCAGTGCCCAGGCCGGAGCCGGTCACCATCACCAGGTCCCCCACGTCTCCGGTCATCAGGCGCAGGGCGATCTGGTCCTTGTACTCCATGGCGTTTTTTTGCAGCTCCTCCCGGGAGATGAACTGGGTGTCCCACACCAGCTCCACCTCTGGGTGGTCCCGCAGGTAGTTTCGGGCAGCGGCGGCGACGCTTTCCACCTTATAGGGCGCGGTGATGGTCAGTGTCACCACGTCCGCCGGGTTCACCTCCGCGCGGTCCGGCTCCAGCACGTACAGGTTCCTCCAGTATACAGGGTTGTCCTTATCACTGACGTCAAAAGAAAGGCAGTTGAAATAGAGCCGGTTTTGGCCGTCCACCGCGCAGGAAGAGTAGGTTCTGTCCCCGCCAATCCAGTTGTCCAACCCGGCCACGTCGCTTTCCAAATCCACCAAGAGCTGGGCCTCTCCCGTCGCCGGATCCACCCAGAGGAGCTTTTTTTCGTAACCGTACAGGAGGAAGAGCCCGCCGCCTTCGGTGTAAGATATGCCGGACGGCTGCCAGTACCGATAGGCAAAATCACCCGGTTCCAGGGAGACCCGCCACAGGTCCGTCTGCTGTTCCGGTGAATACTTTACCAAGGAACGATTGAAGCTGAGCCCATCGGGTTCCATCACCAAAAGATACAGACTTCCATCCTCGCCAAAACAGAAGGACTTGATGTTCTCCCAGGTGGCCGCCGCCTCCACCGTCCCGGAGGACGTGTCCAGCAAATGGGTGCCGGCGCCATAGAAGGAGAGCACAAAGCAGTCGTCCCGGACCGCCATGGCATAGGGTGCCATATCGGACGGAAAGTAAAACACATCGTCCTCTGTTACACCTTGCCGGCAGGGGGCCACCACTACCCGCTCAGATTCCCATTCATAGTACGCACACCACAGCGTCCCATCCTGATTAAAGGCCAGCGTAGCGAAATAATTTCCCTCGTAAAACTCTTCGGAACCATAAGTGCGCAAAATCTCTCCTGATGCCATAGATACGATGTCCAAGGAGAAATCTTCTTCTGATTTTCCCTGGTGGTAGGAAAATACACAGGGCTGGTTCTCAAAGAAGAACGCTTCAGGTTGAGGAATCCTAGTCATCGGAGGGGAAATCAACGGACGATCTTCCGCCTGTCGCACGGGGCGGTAGGCGGTGAGTTGAAAACTGGAAATGTCAAAGGGCTGAAACTCCACAGGGGTTTGGACACCGCCGCTGTCTGCCGGAGGGGTGTCCGGGGCGCTCTCCCCAGGCGTGCGCAGAACCAGCCACGCACCCACGGCAATGACCGCCGCCAGCAGCGTTCCCAGGGCGGCAAGCTGAAATTTCTTGTTTTTCATGTTCGCTCCTCCACTCGCTTTTGATGCTTAAATATTCCGCATAGCGCCGCCGCTCCCGCCGTCAGAGCTGCGCACTCCACAGCCGCCAGGGTGTGGCCCAGCCGCAGCTTCGCGGCCAACCCTGCGCCATATGCTGAACATAGCCCATCCGGGAAAGCGTTTTGGCCCCACTGCCGGTAGTGGGCCGGGTCAAAGAGCGTTCCCTCTGGCAGCAGGCCGGACGGCAGTACCAATTCCGTCCGCCACAGCCATTGCAGCGCCAGAATGGCGGCCACCGCCCCTGCGGCCAGGACGATTGCCTTGGCCAGCAGCCGCACCCCGGCGTCGGACAGGTATTCCCCCGGATACTGCCGCTCCAGCGCCGCCTGGGCGTGGTCCCACTCCGTCCGGCCCTGGGCCCAGAGCAGGCTCCACAGCAGCCACAGCCCCCAAACCGCCCCCCAGCCCAGCCACAGCGTACCGCTCTGGGCGGCGACGGCGGGGGCCCAGGCGTAGTCCAGCACCTGGCTTTCGATGCCCGCGCCCACCAGCGCCGCCCGGATGGCCGGGGCCGCAAAGGGGCTTTCGGAGAGAATTACGAGACGCCCCCCCTCCCTGCCGGACGTCCAGCCCCACTCCGCCGCCACCGGGGCCAGCGCCTGTTCCGCCGCCGGGAGGTCCAGAGCGAGAACCTCCACCCGGCCCCCCGGCAGCTCCCGCAGCGCCAGCGCATGACACGTCAGGGCTGCGGCGAACACCAGCGCCGCCAGGGTGCAAATGATTGCCCGCCGCCTCATGGCGCCTCCTCCTCCCACGCCCGCACGGGGATGGTGCCGCCCAGGAGCGCCCGGTCGGCGTACCGCACCACCCGGGCCTCCCAGTAGAGCCCGTCCACCGCGCAAAGCCCGTCCCCGCTGGCGATGACGCGCACCAGCGCCCGCCGGGCGGCCACCGGGTAGAAATAGGAGAGGGTGTCCTCCACCACGTAGACATAGGGGTCCCTGTCGAAATGGACGGCCTCGGACGGCACCACCGCGCTATAGCGCTCCCCGGCGATGACGCCGGACCTGGGCGTCACGCACAGCACCTGGGGGGTGCGCAGGGCGTCCAGGTGGTGGCTGGCGAAGGTGAAAAAGAGTATGAGGAGCAGAAAAACGGCGATGGCTTTGGTGGCTGTCCGGTTCATCTCCCGGCCTCCTTCACTTGATGCTGGTCAGGCTGATGCCCTCCTCCAGCGCCTTCTGGCAGCACAGGTAGAGGAGCATGGGCGCCACCGCGTACAAAACCCCCGCCGCGAACGCCGCGCCGCCGAAGGTCTGTCCGCTCAGCCGCTGGGACAGGGGGAGCAGCGCCTCGCTGCGCAGAAACACCACCGGCTGGTCCACCATGGACCAGCAGCTGATGGCCTGGAGGGTGACCAGCGACAGGATGGCGGGCTTGCACAGGGGGCAGACGATATGGAGCAGAATCTTCCCCCACCCCGCGCCGTCCAGCCGGGCGGCCTCCAGAATCTCCCCGTCCAGCCCCCGCATGAACTGGGTGAGCAGAAACGCCCCGAAGGCCCCGAAGGCGCAGGGCAGTATGATGGCGGCGGGGGTGTCCAGCAGCCCCAGGGCGCGCAGGGTGAGGTACTGGGCCACCACCGTGGCCTGGAACGGGAGGAGCATCAGCAGGGTGTAGAGAAACAGCAGGGCGTTCCGGCCCGGAAAGCGATGGAGGCTCAGGCCGTAGGCCGCCAGCACCGCCACCGGCACGCACAGCGCCAGAATCCCGGCGGTGTACCCCGCCGAGTTCCAAAACCAGGTGAAAAACTCCTTGGAGCCCAGCAGAATCTCCTCGTACTGACCCAGGGAAGCTCTTTCCCCCGCCCGCAGGGAGCCCAGCAGGAGAACGCCCGCCGGAATAAGACATGCGATAGCAGCGGCGGAGACGGCGGCGCGCTGGATTCGCCAGCCCAGGCCCTTATTCCACATGGCTTTTCACCCTCCTCTGGAGCAGCAGCACCGCCGCCACCAGGGTGGACAGGGCGAGCACCGTCACGAAGGCGGCGGCGCTCAGGCGCTGGTAGTTGAGCTTGTAGAAGCTGCTGTTCATAAAGTGCTGGAGCATATACAGCCGCCGGGGCGGGCTATCGCCGTAGAGCATATACACGTCTCGGAAGAGCAGAAAGTAGTTCATCACCGCCACGATGCCCGCAAAGAGCAGGGTGGGCGAGAGCAGGGGGATGAGCACATGGAAGAGGTAGCGGCCCTCGCCGCAGCCGTCCAGGAAACAGCTCTCCCGGTACTCCCCCGGCAGGGCACGGATGGCCCCCGTGAGGATGACGCTGAGGTAGCCCGCGTTGCGCAGCAGGTACAAGAGCAGGGTGATGGGCAGGGCGGCAGGGCCGTTCAGGGCCTCCCACCCCCACATGCCCTGCCAGGCCACGGCCAGGCTGGAGGCGGGCAGGACGAAGGGCAGCAGCAGCGCCCAGCGCTGCCAGGAGAAGCCGCCCTTGGCCAGCGCCACGCTGAGCAGGACAGCGCCGGCCAGCGCCAGCGGCACGCCCAGGATCAAAAACAAGGCGGTGTTGCCCACCGCCTGACGAAAGACCGGGCTGTCCAGCAGCTCCCGGAAGTTGGCCAGCCCCACGAACCTGGGCTCCGACACCCCCTGGGTGAAGGTGTAGTAGAGGCTGGACAGGAAGGGGACCACATAAAACGCGCACACCCCCGCCAAGCTGGGGACGACAAGGAGAAAGCCGGTCCGGCCATTTTTCTTACCCAAGCAGACCCCTCCTTTTCCGCGCATTTGACTCCTTGGAGCACCCCGTGTTCTGCCGTCATTATGGGATAGTTTTCCGCCCCGCGCAAGTGCCCTTGCACAAGATGCGGCTTTCTGGCACAAGATGCGGGCCGCCTGTGTTTGACACGATATGAGCGCGTATACTATAATCAAGAAAAGACGTCGAACGGGGAGGGGGAGAGACTGTTGATCCGGGTTGCGATCTGCGATGACGAACCGGCTTTTGTCAACAAAGTCGAGGAGCTGACTCGGCGCTTTTTCGACGGACAGGGCGTGGAGGCGGAAATCAGCCGGTTCACCTCCCCGCTGGCCTTTGTATCCAGTGAGCTTGCCGGCTACAGCTTGGTGCTGCTGGATGTTTCTATGCAGGAGATGGACGGCATCCAGGCCGCCAAGGCCCTGCGGGAACAGAATCAGGATGCCATTCTGATCTTCCTGTCCGCCTATGTGAACTACGCCATCATGGGATACGCGGTGCGCGCCTTCTCCTATCTGCTGAAGGAGGAGCTCACGGGCACCTTTGCCACCACCATGGGGGAGGCCCTTCGGGAGCTGCGCCATCGAAAAAGCAGCGTCACCGTGACCATTCAAAATCAGCCGGTGACCTTGGAGCTGGCCAGGCTGGTGTATCTGGAAAGCCGCCGCCATCTGCTGTGCGCGCACCTGACTACAGGGGCCGAGGTGGAGTTTTACGGAAAGCTCCAGGACTGGGAGGCCACCCTAGCCCGGGAGGGCTTTTTGCGCATTCAAAAAAGCATGCTGGTTAACATGGATTTGTGCAGAAAAATATCCAATTACCAGGCCTACATGGTAAATGGCGAACGCCTGCCGTGCAGCAGACAAAACTACACCCAGCTGGTGGAGCAGCTGCTGGGCTGGAAAGGGCGGTAGGCGCGGGGGGCCGCGGCCCTGAAAGGAGAGAAACGCCCATGAAGGAACTATTGCGGCTGGCACCCGCCGTGCTGGAATGCGCCGCCGTGTGGCTGGTGCTGCGAATGACCCTGCCGCCCGCCGCCGGGCGCGGGTGGCTCCACTGGGCCGGGCCGGTGCTGTGCAGCGCTGTGCACATGCTGGCCTGGATGCTGGCGGAGAGGCCGGGGGCGGGGGATGTCTGGCGGCAGGCAGCGTGCATTACGGTGCCCGCGCTGCTGTGGCTGCTGTATGCCTGCGCGGCCTACGAGGGGAAGCTGAGACGGAAAGCAATGGTTTTGGCGGCCATTTTTGCACTGCTCTGCGTTGCCTCCATCCAGATCGGGTGGTTGACCGTATCCGCCTTTCGGATGAATCTCGTGCTGGGTTACAACCGCAGCATCAGCGTGCCGGTGACGGACATTGCCTCCCGCTGCTTTGTGCTGGCACTGTGCATGGTATACGGGCAGTTTCAGCAGACCCGGCGCGGGCTGCAGCCGCTGAGCTGGCCGGCTGCGGCGCTGCTCACCCTGCTGCCGCTGGCGGGGCTGGGCTGTATCTGCGCCATTGTCTGGCCGGAGGTACGCGGCCGCAGCGGGCCGGACGCGGACATTGGGAGGGTTCCGTGGGTGCTGTGTATGCTGCTGGTGGCGCTGGAGCTGGTTTTGGTGTTGGGGGTGGTATGGACGCTCCGGGCGCTGAAGCTCCAGAGGCAGTGCCAGCAGCAGCTGCGGCAGCAGGAAAAGGAGCACGGCCAGATGGAGGAGCTGCGCCAGATGTTTTGCAGCCAGCGCATCCAGACCCACGAATACCGCAACCGGTTGACGGTGCTCTCCATGCTGCTGGCCCAGCAGCAATACGGAGAGGCTAACACCTATTTGCAGCAGCTCACCCAGTATACCTATCAGGACAGCCCTACCGTGCAGACCAACCACCCCATTGCCGACGCGGTCCTGAACCTGAAATACAGCCAGGCACGGGAGCAGCAGACCGCCGTGCGTTTTATGGTGGGCGATCTGTCCAGCCTGCCTTTTACGGACGACGAAGTGGTCAAGCTGCTAGGCAATCTGCTGGACAATGCCCTCGACGCCTGCCGCAAGCTGGACAAGCACCGGGAGATCAACGTCAAGCTGCTGTGCCAGGGCGGCGAGCTGGTGCTTTCTGTCCGAAATCCGCTGCCGCCGGAGGATGCTGGTCTTCGGCAGGACCCAATGCTACATGGCTTTGGCTTGCAGACGGTGGACCGGGTGCTGCGAAACCATCAGGTCTCCTACGCCATCAGCCGGGAGGACGGCTGGTTTCAGTTCACCGCTATGAGCTGGCCGGGCGAGCAGGAGGGCTGACCCATACGGTGAAATGTTCAGAAGAGATTGGAGCGTACCAGGCTGACTCTTGAGATCTGCCACTCGTAGCCGCAGATTTCTCCCCGGCGCAGACCGGCGGTCAGTTTGGTGTAGAAGAAGTCGTGCCAGAAGGGGTCGGCCTGGATGGATTCCATGAATTTGTCCAGCTCCCTGCCCGTGAGGATGTGTTTGGACGGACAGTCTGCTTCCGGTAGTGTCAGTCCCTCAGTGGGACTTCACGGCCATGCTCTGGGTGTTCCCGCGCGCGCCCCTCATTCTTCAGCTTTGTGTACATTTGCTGAATAAGCGTTGATCCAAACTATATGAACGCAGGCCTTATCGAAAAAATATCAGTACCAATCGTGCTTTTCGTTCCGATCAAGAGCATTGATCTGCGCCATCTCCTCATCGGTCAGCGCAAAATGATACAGCTGTGTGTTTTCTTTGATATGGTCAGGGTTGCTGGAGCCGGGGATGACCACCACACCCTTTTGCAGATTCCAGCGGAGGATGACCTGGGCGGAGGACACACCGTGAGCCTTGGCGATACCGGAGATCACTTCGTCCCCCAGCAGCTCCGCTGTATGTCCCCGACCGCCCAGGGGATACCAGCCCTGCACCACAATTCCCAGGCTTTGAATATAGGGAATCACATCGTTCTCCTGGTAATAAGGATGGATTTCATTTTGAACCAGCGCCGGAGTGATGTCCACCCAGGGCAGGAATTCCTCCAGCTCCTCCACATACCAGTTGGACAGGCCGATGGAGCGGATCTTCCCTTCCTCCACAAATTTCTCCATCGCCTGATATGCTTTCACGTCGTTCTTGTCAGGGTGGTGCAGGAGCATTAGGTCCACATAGCCGATATCCAGCCGGTCCAGACACGCCTGGATCGCCTCCTCCGGCTCCGCCATTTCGCTGCCTGGATAGATTTTCGTAACGACGAAAATGTCTTCTCTTTGGAGGCCCAGCTCCTCCATAGCCTCCCGGACAGCTTGGCCTACCTCTTCCTCATTTCCATAGGCGGATGCGGTATCGATCAGCCGAACACCGCTGGCCAGAGCGGACTTTACAGAATTAACGCAGGTCTCGCCGTGGAGGCTGTAGGTTCCCAGGCCGTTAAGGGGCATTTCATAGCCGCTGTTGAGGGTGACGGTCTTTTTTTCAAGGTTGAATATACCCACCGTGTTATCTTCCTCAGTTCTTGGCAGATCAAGGCTGCTGACCCACTCCTCCACCTGGGACGTTCCGGAGAAGCGCCGGCCCTCCAGCCAGACGGCGTCCGGCTCGCAGCCCCGGATGGTGGCGTCCTCGTGGGGGCTGCTCCCGGAGGTGCAGAAGGTCGCGATGGTCTTACCGCTCAGGTCGTAGGTCTCCAGGAAGGTGTGGATGATCTTGGGCGCGCGGCCCCACCAGATCGGGTAGCCGATGAGCACCGCGTCATACTGCCCCATATTCTCCACAGCGTTGGCGATGGCGGGCCGGGCGTCCGGGTCGTTCTGCTCGGCATTGGCCCGGCAGTCGGTGTTGTAGTTCAGGTCGGCGGCGGTGTAGGGCTGGGTGGGAATAATCTCAAAGAGATCGCCGCCAGTCAGCTCCGCCGCCTTTTCCGCCACTGGGCGGGTGTTCCCCGTGGCGGAGAAATAGGCCACCAGCACCTTGCCTCCGGAGGGATCCTGCTGGGGAAGCCGGGCGTAATTCATCACCGCCGCCGCGGCCTGGGCCCGGGTGGCGGGCTTGGAGCTGCCGTCAAAGCCGGGGATGCCCTGGGTGACAGGCTGATTGGTATACCGCTGGAAAATCAGGTTCAGGTGCTCCTGGGTGATGGGGTCATCGGTGCCAAAGCGATCGTCACCATAGCCGTTCACCAGCTGTTCGCTGGCCGCCCAACGGACTGCCTCGCTGTACCACTGATCCTCGGGGACATCGGAGAACCGCATCAGGTAATTCACCACCGGCCTCTCCGCCTGCCGCCACAGGATGGTAACCAGCATAGCGCGGGTCAGCGTTTCCTCCGGCGCGAAGGTGGTGTCGGACGTGCCGTTCATGAGGTCGTTTTGACGGCAGTATTCCACCGCCTCGGCGTACCACGCATCGGCGGACACATCCGTGAACGCGGACGCGGGCTGGGATTCAGACGTGAGTTTCGCGCGGTCCAGATCCGCCCCACCGCCGGCGGCGGGGACTTCCGCCGCACAGGCGGTCATGGTCAGCAGGAAGACCATGCAGGCCGCCATTGAAAAGGAAAGAAATCTTTTTTTCATCGTGACTCCTCGTTTAATTTCGAGACAGTTGATCGTAACTATTGTCCGTCACCGGCTCCAGCCACTCGTTGGAGGTGTCCTCACCCGGACACTCCACCGCCAGGTGGCTGAACCAACAGTTGGCTTTGGCCCCGTGCCAGTGCTTCACCCCGGCGGGGATGGTCACCACATCGCCGGGCTTCAGGCTTTGGGCCGGTTTCCCGTCCTCCTGATACCAGCCCTCGCCGTCCACGCAGATCAAGATCTGCCCGCCGCCGCTTTTGGCGTGATGGATATGCCAGTGGTTGCGGCAGCCCGGTTCAAAAGTGACGTTGGCGAGGAACACGGTTTCCTTAGGATCGGTCAGGGGCTTCAAATAGCTGCTGCCGGTAAAATACTGGGCGAAAGCTGTGTTCGGCTTTCCCAGTCCGAAGAAGCCGCCATGCTGCTCCTGCTCTCCGTCCCCGGCGTAGACCTCCTCGGCCATGCGGAACGCGGCCCAGGCGTTGGGCCATCCGGCGTAGAATGCCAGATGGGTCAGGATCTCCGCCATCTCGGTGCGGGTTACGCCGTTTGCTCGGGCGGAGGAAAGATGGTAGGTCAGGGCGCTGTCCACGATGCCCTTGCTGATGAGGGCGGTGATGGTCACAATGGAGCGGGTTCTCAGCGGCAGCTGTTCCTCCCTTGACCACACCTCGCCAAATAGTATATCGTCGTTCAGCTCCGCGAACTTGGGGGCAAACTCATGCAGGGCGTCTCTGCCCGCAGTCTGTTTTACCATATTGGGGGCCTCCTTTTACTTCAGATTCTTCTGGAAGAAGTCAACCAGTTTGTCGAAGGGGATGATGTCCGTCCGGTCGTAGAGGTCGGTGTGGACGGCGCTGGGGATGAGAAGCAGCTCCTTATTGTCCCCGGTCAGCTTGGCGAAGGCGTCCCGGCTGAAATAGCAAGAGTGGGCCTTCTCGCCGTGCATGACCAAGACGGCGCTGCGGATTTCCCCCGTATAGGCCAGGATAGGCTGGCTGAGGAAGGACATACAGCCGGTGACATTCCAGCCGCCGTTGGAGTTGAGGGAACGGGGGTGATAGCCGCGGGGAGTTTTGTAGTAGTCGTAATAGTCCTTAACAAAAAAGGGTGCGTCCTCGGGCAGGGGGTCTGCCACGCCGCCGCCCAGGGCGTGCTCGCCGTTCTTGTAGTCTATGAGCCGCTGGGCATTCAATGCCTTTTTCTTCTCGAAGCGGGCCACCTCGCTGTCCCCGGCATCAAAGTAGCCGTTGGCGGTTATCCGGCTCATGTCGTACATGGTGGAGGCCACAGTGGCCTTGATCCGGGTGTCCAGAGCGGCCGCGTTCAGCGCCATGCCGCCCCAGCTGCAGATGCCGATGATACCGATTTTCTCCGAATCCACATCGTTCCGAAGGGACAGATAATCCACCGCCGCCTGGAAATCCTCGGTGTTGATGTCCGGGGAGGCCATATAGCGGGGCGTGCCGCCGCTCTCGCCGGTGAAAGAGGGGTCGAACGCGATGGTGAGAAAGCCCCGCTCCGCCATGGTCTGGGCGTACAGTCCGGCGCACTGCTCCTTCACCGCGCCGAAGGGGCCGCACACAGCGATGGCGGGCAGTTTCCCGATCCTGCCCTTGGGGACATAGAGGTCAGCAGCCAGGGCAATGCCGTAGCGGTTGTGGAATGTCACCGCGCTGTGGTCCACTTTGCCGCTCTTGGGGAAGGTCTTATCCCACTCCGGAGTCAGGGTCAGCTTTTCATCCATAGGAAATTCCTCCTTTTTTTGTGTTCTTCTCCAACTGATAGACGAGATAGTCCAGGCAGTCGATGCTTCGCTCCGCCTCATGGCAGCGTTCCAGCAGAATTCTGCGGTGCAGGGCAAGCAGCGCAAGCCCCTCTTTCGCCCGCCCCTGCTCCGCCAGCAAGACAAACCGCTCCGTCAGCGAGGCGTCGCAGCCCGCGTCCGCAAGGGTTTGCCGCAGAGCGCCGTTGTCCTCCAAAGCCGCCACCTCCTTCGGACCTTATTGTATAGGCACGGAAATGAAATAGCAAATACCCGATTTCTATATCATATTATTCTTGTAAAGAATAGCACCTCCTGCTATACTGACAGCAGGAGGTGTTATTGTGGAACTGCGCGTTTTACGGTATTTTCTCGCCGTGGCCCGGGAGGGCAGTGTCACCCACGCCGCCCAGCGGCTCCATATCTCCCAGCCCACTCTGTCCAAGCAGCTCAAAGACTTGGAGGCGGAGCTGGGCAAAAAGCTCTTTGTCCGCAGCAGCTTCAGTGTCCGGCTGACGGACGAGGGAATGCTGCTGCGCCGGCGGGCGGAGGACATTTTGGAGATGGTGGATAAGACCACAGACGAGTTCAAGGCCCTGGGGGAGATCTCCGGCGGGGATGTCCACATCGGCTGCGCGGAATCGGACGGCATCAGGCACCTGGCCCGGCGGATCAAGGCGGTGCAGGCACAGTACCCCCGCATCCGGGTGCATTTGTACAGCGGCGACCGGAACGACCTGGCGGAACGGTTGGAGCAGGGCCTGCTGGACTTAGCCGTGCTGGTGGAATCCAACGACCTGTCCAAATATAATTACCTCCCCCTGCCCGGCGCGGACACCTGGGGCGTTATCCTGCGGAAGGATCACCCGCTGGCGGCAAAAGAGGCCGTCGCGCCGGAGGACCTGCTGGAAATTCCGCTGATCTGCCCCCGGCAGGGACTGCAAAAGGAGCTCTCAGACTGGTTTCAGGAGAAGGTAGACAGGCTCAACATTGTGGCGACCTGTAATCTGGCCTACAACGGCGCAGTTCTCGCCCGGGAGGGCCTGGGCTGCCTGCTCTCCTTTGACAAGCTGGCGAACACCGAGCCGGACAGTCCACTGTGCTTTCGGCCTCTGACACCAACCCTCCACTCCAAGCTGTTTCTGGCCTGGAAAAAGTATGCGGTGTTTTCTCCGGCAGCAGAGGTGCTGCTGAACGAGATGAAAGGCATTGAACATGGAGCAGCCGACCCAGATTCTCCTTGTGTCAGCTTTTGAAGTTCCCGACGTACTGGGTGGTGCAGATATCGGAGTTCCATTGGTCGCGTAGTGCCTTCTGCTGAGGAAACTGCGCCGCAGAACATAGAGCAGAGGGCTTGGAATCTCAGTCCAAGCCCTCTGTTTTGCTGTCGATCAGTTCTTTCCCGTGCAGTTTCCGTTGGTGTAATCCAAAAAGCTGACTGTCACATTGGGGTCGTCCGGGATCTCAAAGGGCGGGATCTTGCCGCTCTCGATGTCGGCGATGATCTGCTGCCACTCCTCTTCGGTGCGCTCGGGGGCGCTCACCACGTCCCAGTCGTCCAACGGCACGCCCGTCTTGTCCGTGACGACGCTGCCCTCGGGCAGCGGGGCGGAGCCGTCAGAGAAAACGAAGGCGGTTCGAACCTGGCTGGGGTCGATCGGCGCCATCGTGCCGTCCTCTCCTTTGATAAAGATGCTGCCTGCGCCGGTATCCATGGTTTTTTCCATATCAGCCGGGTTATAGCTCATCATCAGGTTCTCATCCCCGTCAACGGATTTCGAGTACATCATGCCCTCTTTGATATCCTGGAGGATGCTCTCGTACATGGCGATGGTCTCGTCGATGATCTCCTGGGTCCAGACGAACTCGCCCCGGCCGCCGGTGGAGCCCGTTTCCCCCAGCATAGACTGGAGGTTTACCTTCTCCTGCTCCAGCCACGCGGCGTATTCCTCATAGGTCCACCACTCCACGTTGGGCGTGGGGAACCGCCGCTGGAACTCCTCGTCGGTCAGGGGCTCAAAGGTTTTCCCGCCGTCAAAGCTGTAGTAGGTTTTGCCATCGTCAGGGTTGACGTAGGACATCAGGGTGCCCTCGTCGATGACGGATTCCGCATTCAGCCGGCGGTCCCGCTGTTCATTGGAGACAGGGCTCGCGGAGGCCGCAAAGGCGGTGGTCGCGCCAATCACCAGAGCGGCGGCCAGGCCCAGCGCCAGAACGGATGCTTTTTTATACTTCATAATCGCTTCGATCCTTTCTTCAATCGCCAGTTTACTGAAATGGCTGTAGGGGGAGAAGTACCCGCTCCGGGTCTCCTCCATGTTAATGAGGGTCAGCGCGTAGGCGGCTTTTTTCCTGCCGCCCAGATGATCCATCACCCGCTGGTCACAGGACAGTTCCAAGTCCCGGTTGGCCAGGACGTACAGCACCCAGACCAGGGGGTTGAACCAGTGGACGCACAGCGCGGCGGCAAACACCAGCTTTGCCAGGGCGTCAAAACGCTGCACGTGTACCAGCTCGTGGGTGAGGATATAGGTCAGGGTGTCGTCATCCTCCCGTTCCATGGGTTCCGGGAGCAGAATGACCGGGCGCAGAACGCCGTAGGTCAGGGGCGAGGACACCAGGGCCGACTGCCGCACCTCCAGCGGCCTGCGCAGCTTTTGGTCCGCCAGCCACCGGCGGACGGCGGGGGAGTTGTCCGGGACGGAGGAGCGGAACCGCCGCCGGGCCCGCCCGTAGGACACCGTAAAATACGCCGCCATCAGCGCCGCAGCCGCCAGCCAGATCATGGGCAGGGCAGAGCTGGGGGCTGTGCCCGCTGTGATCGGCGCGCCGGAGGGAATCCCAGCCGCCGGTGTTCCCGACGGGGAGGTCCCGCCCGCCGCCAGATATTCCCCCACCGCGGTCAGAGGCTCCGGGGGAGCGAGCAGGCCAAAGGGCAGCGGGATGGTAAAGGGCAGAAGCAGCCGCAGTGCCGCCATCTCCCACAGGACCAGGAACGCCCCCTTGGGCAGGCGGTGGAGGGCCAGCGCCCGAACCACCACGACGAACAGGACGAACGCCCCGCCGTACAGCGTCATTTGCACCAGGCTCATTCGCTCTCCTCCTGGGCCTGCAGCTCCGAAACCATGCGCCGCAGGTTGTCGATCTGGGGTTTTGACAGCCTTTGACGGCCCAGCAGGGACGCAAACAGCAGGTCGGGGGAGCTGTCGAACAGCTTGTGAAGCAGCTCCTCTGTCTCCGCCGCCTGGACCACATCCCGGGCGATCAGGGCGTGGCACAGGAAATTCGGCTCCCTGCGCTCAATGGCGCCCTTGGCGATGCACTTCTTGATGACGGTGTAGGTGGTATTCATGTTCCAGCCGGTGGTCTCCTTGAGCACGTCCGAAATTTGTTTTGCCGGCATATCTCCTTCTTTCCACAGCACATCCATGACTTTCAGCTCCGAGTCAAAGAGCTTGACGGTCATTTCAATCACTTCCTTTCAAACTATTGCAATAGTTTACGCTGTATACACTATCACAGTCGTGCGGGTTTGTCAACACTATTCCAGTAGTTTATAAAAAGTTCAAATTTGATGAGAAGTTGCCGTGAGATCTGCCGGTCAACATCTGCTACGCGGAAAGCAGGGATAAGGGCCAAGGCGGGATGATGTTGATGCTGCGGCACAAAGGCTAATAACGCTCACCGATAGGAAACGGAGTGGGAAAATTCTATCTATCGTAACTGCTCTTATCCGCCTACGGTTCCTATAATATCACTCAGCACAGACCCCAGACTATGCCAGAAGCTAATCGTCCGTCCTTCGCTGACGGTGATTTTCGCCCCCTCCAAATTGTCGCAGGTTATTTTGTAACGATTAGATGACGAAAGGCCTGTAAATGTGCAGCTTGCCGCTCTTTCACTTACATCGCGAATCTGAATAAAGCTGTTGCTGTTTGCTGTATTCCACAGCATGACCGTTCCCTGAAAGTTGTCATTCCTTTGTACTGTTACTTCAATTTGGCTATAGTTTGTATAAAAGTCATATTGCCCGATTTTCTCTGCTGTTGTTTCAAAATCGTTTGCGGTAAGATTATGGGTTCCCGGCTCCACTCCAAAAATAATGGGGGAGGACTGCATATGCATATCCCTGATTGTTAAATAACCCAACGCAAGGACAACAGACGAGAGGATGGAAACAACGACAACGAACACAGCTACACGGACACGATGGCGCCTAACCTTTTTTGCATAGTTCGCCAGTTTTGGTGCGGATTGTTCTGGATGAATCTCGTCTGTAATATCGCTTTGCATTCTGTTCAGCTTCATACGGCAAGAGGGGCAATCCTTTAAATGTTCTTCTAATGCAGCTTGGCTGTCCTCCGAGCAGCTATTGTCCAGATACAGTGGAAGTAAATCTTCCGCAATCTTGCAACTGATATTCATTTTTCTGCCTCCATAAGTTCAATTAGTTTATCCTTTGCCCGATAGAATGTGACCTTTGCCCATGACTCCGATTTTCCAAACAGGTCAGCAATCTCTTGAAATTTCAATTCACCCAGCACCCGCAGCATGAACACTTCCTTGTATGGTTCGCTGAGGTGATGTAGATGCCTGTGAATTTTCAATGCCTGTTCCTTGTTGGACAGCTTCTCTAAAATATCTCCGCTATCTGTTTCAGATGCTCTAAACTGCTCCCATGGGGTAATCCGTTTTATCCTCTTTGTTTCCTTATATAGAGCGTTTTTCGCAATTTGACACAACCAAGTTTCCGGTTTGCATTCACCCCTAAACTTGTCAATATGCAGATACGCCTGATAAAAGGTTTCGGAAGTCAATTCTTCTGCTAAATCCTCATTGCCACACATTGAAAGCAAAAAGCGATACACAATGGATGTGCAATCCTTTCTCATTTTTTCAAACTCATTCATTGCAATCACCTGCTTTCTGTATGTTAGAGCAGCAAGCCTGATAAAAGGCACAAATATTTTTACATTTTCTACAGCAGTATCCATTGTAACAGGGAAAGAAAGCAGGGACAAGAATGGTTCGGCAAAATAAAACAAATAATTCGTATTTACCTTGTCCCCCGGTCGCACTTCCGCTTTGTCCTCCATTACTCTTCCTCTGCCGCCTCCCAGCATTTTTCTTCCGCCACAAAGCCAGGGCGAGCGGCGTGTTCGAGATGTGCTATGTCGAGCTGGCCATCGGGTTGCGGCGCGGCAAGCTGCTGGGCCTCAAGTGGGAGGACATCGACCTGGAGCGAGGCACGATTCAGGTGCGCCGCCAGATCGCCCGGATCAATGGCGAGGTGGTAGAGGCTCCGCTGAAAACGAAAAACTCCTATCGAAGCGTGTCCATCGGGCAGGATGCGGTGCAAATTCTCAAAGACCAGCGGAGAAAAACCTACAGTGAGTATGTGTTCCCCTCGCCTACAGGCGGTCTCATCTCGCCGGACAGCGTGCTCCACATGCTCCACTGGGTGCTGAAACAGGTTGGACTGCCCCGGATTCGATTCCACGATATGAGATATACGTTCGCCACGGTAGCTCTGCAAAACGGTGTGGATATCAAGACCGTCTCCGGGATGCTGGGCCACTACAGCGCGGGCTTTACCCTGGACACCTACGCCCACGTCACCACCCAGGTCCAGCGTCAGGCGGCAAACACCATGGCGAATATCCTCTCCGGTGCTGTTGGGAACTAAGCGGACATTTCCCCGTATGGGTCAAAACCTGGGTCTTGCGGGAAAGCGAAAAATAAACCGCTCTGAAAAGTACAGAAAACCAAAGAAATCCTCTCGATTTCCAAGGAAATCGAGAGGATTGTGGTTGCGGGGGCCGGATTTGAACCGACGACCTTCGGGTTATGAGCCCGATGAGCTACCAGACTGCTCCACCCCGCGATATAAAATTGGTGCCGGAGACCGGGGTCGAACCGGCACGGGATTTCTCCCACGGGATTTTAAGTCCCGGGCGTCTGCCAATTCCGCCACTCCGGCCTGTCAATGCTTGCTTATGATAGCACGATTTTTTGTCCCTGTCAACCCTTATTTCCTGGCGAAGCCTGTCTTTTTTAAAGGGCCGCAAATCGGGCCGCTTTTTCCGGCGCCGCCCGTTGCATTTTGCGCGCAATTGGGGTATCATGAGCGTGATTGACTTTTGCTGTGATAAGGAAGGAGGACTCTCTCCAATGAGAGACGGCTTTATCAAAGTGGCGGCGGGGACGCCGAAAATCCGGGTGGCCGACTGTGAATACAACGCGGAGCAGATCATCGCGCTGATGAGAGAGGCCGCGGCCCAGGGGGTCAAGGTGCTGGCCCTGCCGGAGCTGTGCGTCACCGGGTACACCTGCGGCGACCTGTTTTTGCAGCCAACCCTGCTGGACGGGGCCGAGCGGGCTTTGGGACGGATTCTGGAGGAGACCAGGGAGCTGGACCTGCTGACGGCGCTGGGCATGCCGATCAGGTGCAAAAACAAACTGTATAATTGCGCCGTTTTAATACAAAAAGGGGCAATTTTGGGGGTGGTCCCCAAGACCCACATTCCCAATTACGGGGAATTTTATGAAAACCGTTGGTTTGTTTCATCTTTTGAGGAACTCCGCGGCCACGACTTTACGCTGGCGGGGCTGCTGGCACGTATTGAAAGTGATCCGCTGCTGATCTGTTGTAAAAGTGTTCCTGGGCTGGTCATCGGTGTGGAGATCTGCGAGGATCTGTGGGCCCCGGTGCCGCCTTCCGTCCGTCTGGCGGCAGAAGGCGCTACCCTCATCCTGAACCTCTCCGCCTCCAGTGAGACGGCGGGCAAGGCGGAGTACCGCCGGCAGCTTGTCACCGGGCAGTCGGCCCGGCTGATGTGCGGCTACGTCTATGCCGACGCCGGGGAGGGGGAGTCGTCCACCGATCTGGTGTTTGCAGGGCACAATATGATTGCTGAGAACGGCGCCCTGCTGGCGGAAAATCGGTTCAGAACCGGGCTGACCATCAGTGAAATCGACGTGGCGCGTCTGGCCTATGAACGGCAGCGGATAAACACCTATGCCTTCCAGCCTGGTGACCGATGGATATATCCCGAGTATTGCGACTTTGAGGGGGAAGAAACCACCCTCACCCGCCCCATCTCCCCCGCCCCCTTCATTCCGGCGGACGCAGGGGACCGGGCGGCGCGCTGCGAGGAGATCCTCATGATTGCCGCCCTGGGCCTGAAAAAGCGCCTGGAGCACACCAACGCCTCCTGCGCGGTGGTGGGGCTGAGCGGCGGGCTGGACTCCACCCTTGCCATCCTCATCACCGCCAAGGCCTTCGACCTGCTGGGCCGGGACCGGAAGGGTATCCTGGCCGTCACCATGCCCTGCTTCGGCACCACCAAGCGCACCCGCTCCAACGCAGAGGTGCTGGCGATGGAGCTGGGGGCGGACTTCCGGGAGGTGAACATCGGCAGAGCGGTGGAGCAGCACTTTGCCGACATCGGCCAGTCCATGGAAAACCAGGATGTCACCTTTGAGAATGCCCAGGCTCGGGAGCGCACCCAGGTGCTCATGGACCTGGCCAACCAGCGGGAGGGGCTGGTCGTCGGCACCGGGGACCTGTCTGAGCTGGCCCTGGGCTGGGCCACCTACAACGGGGATCACATGTCCATGTACGCCGTGAACGCCTCCATCCCCAAGACCCTGGTGCGGTATCTGGTGGCCTGGGAGGCGGACCGGCTGGGCGGGACCATCGGCGGCGTGCTCCGGGACATTCTGGACACACCTGTCTCCCCGGAACTGCTCCCCCCGAAAGATGGGGAGATCGCCCAGATCACCGAGGACCTGGTGGGGCCCTATCAGCTCCACGATTTCTACCTGTACTACGCTGTCCGCTGGGGCTTCCCGCCCCGTAAAGTGCTTCGCCTTGCCAGCCGTGCCTTTAAGGGGCGCTATGACCGGGACACCCTGTTGAAGTGGCTGAAAAACTTCTACCGCCGGTTCTTCTCCCAGCAGTTCAAGCGCTCCTGCCTGCCTGACGGGCCCAAGGTGGGGTCGGTGGCCCTGTCTCCCCGGGGCGACTGGAAAATGCCGTCGGACGCCGCGGCCAAGCTGTGGCTGGATGAATTGGAGGGTTTGTGATATGAACATCCTCGTCGATCTATTCCTCACCTTTGCCCGGATCGGGGCGTGCACCTTTGGGGGCGGCTACGCCATGCTGCCCATCCTCCAGCGGGAGCTGGTGGAGAACAAAAAGTGGTCCACGGAGACCGAGCTGGCCGACTACTACGCCGTGGGCCAGTGTACCCCCGGCATCATCGCCGTGAACACCGCCACCTTTGTGGGCCGCAGCCAGGCGGGCATCGCGGGGGGGGTTATCGCCACGCTGGGGGTGGTGTTCCCCTCCATCGTCATTATTATTCTTGTCGCCGCTTTTTTACAGAACTTCATGCACCTGGAGTTCGTGGTCCACGCCTTCAACGGCGTTCGGGCCGGGGTGGTGGCGCTGATTTTGTCCAGCGTTATCAAGCTGTTCAAAAACGCGGTCATCGACTGGCCCACCCGGGTCATGTACGCCGTGGTGCTGGCGCTGGCCGGATACGGCACCTTCTTTTCCCTGCCCCAGGGCGCGCTGGGGGCGGTGCTGGGCTTCGTGACCTCCCCGGTGTTCCTGGTGATCGCCGCGGGGGCGGCGGGGCTGTGCGTGCGCTGGGCGAAAGGAGGGCTGAAGAAATGACGCTGCTTCAACTGTTTCTGGAATTCTGCAAGGTGGGGCTGTTCTCCGTGGGGGGCGGTCTGGCCACCATCCCCTTCCTCACCGACCTGGGGGAGCGCACTGGCTGGTTCAGCTCCGGCCAGCTGGCGGACATGATCGCCATCTCCGAGTCCACCCCCGGCCCCATGGGGGTGAACATGGCCACCTATGTGGGCTTTGTCACGGCGGGGGTGCCGGGAGGGGTCGTGGCCACCCTGGGGCTGGTGTCCTCCTCCGTTGTCATCATCCTGATAATTGGTGGATTTTTGGAGAGATTCCGCCAATCCAAGGCGGTGGACGCGGTGTTCTACGGCCTGCGGGCGGCGTCGGTGGCCCTCATCACAGCGGCGCTGCTCCAGGTGGCCAAGATTGCGCTGATGTTCCACGAGGTCGCCGGGCCGGAAATGGCGCCTGGCTTGGTTGTCCCCCAATACGAAGCGTTTTACTGGCCCGCAATTATACTGGCCGCTGTCATTTTCGTGCTGGTGAAGTTCACCCCGCTGAAAAAGCTGCACCCCATCTGCTTCATTGGGCTGGCGGCGCTGGCGGGCGTCGTCCTGCAAATGTGATGAAGAGCCCCCCGCCCGGTGGGCGGGGGACTTCTTCCGGCTGTGTGTGCGTGCGGGCGTCGTCCTGCAAATGTGATGAAGGGCCCCGCCCGGTGGGCGGGGGCTTCTTCCAGCTGTGTGTGCGTGCGTCGTTCTGCAAGTGTGATGAAGAGCCCCGCCCACCGGGCGGGGCTTTTTTATCTCTGCCTGCCGGAGCGCCGGTCCTGTTTGGCCCGCCGGTCCTGGCCGGACCGGCGCTCGCCCTCCTGGGTCTGCTCCGACTCCCGCACCCGGCGGTCTCCGCCGGTTCGGCGGTCCGGGACCAGCCGCCGCTCCTTGCCGGGCAGCTCGTCCGGATTCTGGGGGGTGTCTGAGTCGAATATGGCGAACAGATCCTCCTCCATCAGCACGGGCCGGCGGCTCTTTACCAGCGAGGTGAGGATGGGGTAGAGCACGATGGCCACCAGTCCGCCGGAGAAGCCGTTGTTGTACAGGTTCATTCCCTCCAGCGGCAGCCCCGCCTGGAGCACCACCGAGGAGTGGATCAGCCCGGCCAGCACCCCGAAGGGCCAGCCGAACACCCCCGCGAAGGGGGCCAAGGTGGTGCCGAACAGCCCCGCCAGCTGCAGGCCGCTGCTGTTGAGCTCCACATGGTTGAGCAGGCTGCCCAGCAGCACCCCCGCCATGACGGGCACGATGTTGAAGGCGTGTTTGCCGTAGCCGGAAAAGCCAATGATGGTGAAGATGGCACCGATGGTGGCACCGTTCAGGTCGCCGCCGATGAGCAGGACATAGCCGGTGGCGACCAGGCCGTTCACCCCCATATTCACCAGCACGGGGCCGGGGGTGAAGGTGCGCACGTAGTCGCTGGGGACCCGACCGGAGGTGCGCAGCAGCAGCCAGTATTTTTTCAGCACCCGCCTGGGGCTCCGGGACAGCCCCAGGGCGATGAACGTCAGGCACAGCCCCCCCAGCGCCAGCCCCAGCCTGAGGTTGTTCCCGGTGGACCAGTAGTGGGCGGAGGTGGGGCTGAGGCCGAAGGCCTTGAAGGCGGGCACCAGCATCATGGCCAGCAGCCCGCAGGAGAAGCCCAGGCTGTACAGGTTCATGCCGTTCTGCACCCGGTGGGCGTGCTCCGCCACCGGTGGCATGAGAAAGCCGATGAGCACCCCGATGGCAACCCCCAGCCAGGGGCTGTAGCGGACGGCCATAAAGCTCACCACCGGGGACAGGGAGGTGGTGCGCAGAGCCACGTTCACATGGTGGGCCAGAGTCTCCCCCTTCAGCAGGGCGTAGAGGGCGGTGCCCGCCAGGATAGGCCAGATGTTGGCGATGTTCTTGCCGAACAGGGAGAAGCCGGACATCAGCCCGATGGTCACCAGGGTGGCGCCGTTGATGGGGTCCTTCACCAGCCAGAGGATGGCGGTGCTGATGAGGGTGACCAGCCCCGCGTTGACGAAGGCCGCCCCCATCCCCGCCACGGCAATGTAGTCGGTGATGAGCACGTCCTCCATGGTGACGATGGTGCGCAGGCCGGCCAGGATGTTCCCGGGGGAATCCTGGCACAGGCCGAAGGCCGCCAGCGCCGCGCCGAACAGGGCGCAGGCGGGCAGCAGGATGCTGTTGCGGCGGTGGACGGTGCTCATGTTTGGAATCTCCTTATTCTCTTGCGGCGGCGGTCAGAAGCCCACCAGGGGGGCTTCGCCGGTGTCCTCGCCGGGCTGAATGTCCTGAATTACGATGTCGTAGCTGTAGCTGTCGCTGACGTGGACGGTGGCCCGGTCGCCCACCCGGCGGCCCAGCACCGCCTTGCCCACCGGGGACTCCTTGCTGATCAGGCCCTTCAGCGCGTCCTGGCGCATGGTGGTGACGATCTGACAGGTGACGGTCTCATCGTCCTCCTCCATATAGAAAGTGACCTTGTCGTACAGGCCCACCGTCCCCGCGGCGGACTGGCCGGAGATGACCACCGCCGTTTTGATCATGTTCTCCAGGTAGCGGCAGCGGCTGTCGTTGCGGTTTTTGTCCCGCTTGGCCGCCTTGTACTCAAAATTCTCGCTCAGGTCGCCGAAGGCCCGGGCGGTCTGCACGTCCTCGATGAGCTTGGGGCGCAGCACGGTGCGGCGGTAGTCCAGCTCCTGGCGCATCAGCTGGATATCTTTTTCGGTCAATTCATTGTGCATGGCAAAATGCCTCCTTATACAGCATATAGTCTGTCATATTTTGGGCGGCCCGTCAAGGGGGGCCAGAGGCGAAACCAAACAAATTCTGCCCCCGTTCCTTTTTGTCAAATTCATATCCTGTACATTGATTTCCAGCCCAAAATAGTGTACACTAAATTAGTTAAAGCAAAATTTACTATGGGAGGTTGTGACCATGGCGTACACGTTTGCACAATACCGGCAGAGCGCTGATTACATTCAGGAAAAAATCGGAGGATTTATCCCCAAAGTTGCCATGGTCCTGGGCTCCGGCCTGGGGTTCCTGGGGGACGTGGTGGAAAATCCCATCGCCATCCCCTACGGCGACATTCCCCATTTCAAGGCGTCCACCGCCCCCGGCCACAAGGGACGGCTGGTGTTCGGCGACCTGGCGGGCAGGCCGGTGGCCGTGATGCAGGGCCGGATGCACCACTACGAGGGCTACGGCTACGACGACGTATCCTACGCCGTCCGGGTGCTGCGCCTGCTGGGCTGCGACACACTGATCGTCACCAACGCCGCCGGCTGCGTGCGCACCGACTGGCAGGCGGGGGACCTGATGCTCATCACCGATCAGATCAAGATGTTCTCCGAGTCCCCGCTGCGGGGGGCCAACCTCCCCGAGTTCGGGGTGCGCTTCCCCGACGCGTCCCACCTGTACACCCCCCGGCTCCAGGCCCTGGCCCGGGAGACGGCGGCGGATATGTTCATCACCCTGCGGGAGGGGGTCTATTTCTACTGCTATGGCCCCCAGTACGAGACTCCCGCCGAGATCCGGGCCGCCCGCCTGCTGGGGGGCGACGCGGTGGGCATGTCCACCGCGCCGGAGGTGATCGTGGCCGGCCACTGCGGCATGGAGGTGCTGGGCTTCACCCTGCTGAGCAACATGGCGGCGGGCATTCTGGACCAGCCCCTCAGCGAAAAAGAGGTGCTGGACGCCGCCGAGGCCGCCAAGGACAAATTTTCCCGGCTGGTGCTGGGCTGTCTGAGAAAATTATGAGATAAGGAGGGGTCCCCATGACCACCCTGTTTACCAACGTCACCGCCCTGCTGATGGACGAGGGGTTTACCACCCTGCGCTACGGCTATGTGGCGGTGGACGGCGCCGCCATCTCCTACGTGGGCCCCAACCGGCCCCGGGGGGACTTTGACCAGACCATCGACTGCACCGGCAAGGTGATGATGCCCGGCTTTGTCAACGCCCACACCCACGTGCCCATGACCCTTATGCGGGGGTATGGCGGGGGGCACGACCTGCAAAGCTGGCTCCAGGACTATATTTTCCCCGCCGAGGACCGGTGGGACGACAGGGCCCTGGCCGCCGCCGCGGGGCTGGGGCTGGCGGAGATGATCGCCTCCGGCGTCACCTGCATCGCGGACATGTATATGCGCCCCGAGGTCATTGCGCGGCAGGTGCTGGACGCGGGTATCTCCGCCAACCTGTCCGTGGGCGCGGTGTATTTCGACAGCCCGGAGAGCTTTGCGCCGGACAGGTGTGAGGACTGCGGGAATCACATCCGCCTCCACGGGGACTGGCACAACGCCGGGGACGGCCAGATCCTGGTGGACGCCTCCATCCACGCGGAATATACCTCCTGCGCCCCGGTGTGGGAGTGGGTGGCCGGCTTCGCGCAGAAGAACGGGCTGGGTATGCATGTGCACATCTCAGAGACCAAAAAGGAGCACGAGGAGTGCCTGCGGAAGTACGGCCTCACCCCCATCCAGCTGCTGGGCCGGTACGGCGTTTGGGACAGCCGGGCCATCGCCGCCCACTGCGTGTACACCACCCCCGAGGACTGGGCCCTGATGAGGGACAAGGGGGTGTCCTGCGTCCACAACCCCTACTCCAACCTGAAGCTGGGCTCCGGCGTGGCCCCCATCCCCGCCATGCTCCGGGCGGGGGTAAACGTGGCGCTGGGCACCGATGGCGTCAGCTCCCACAACAGCGTGGACCTGTTTGCCGACATGAAGCTGGCGGCGGTGCTCCACAACGGCGTCGCCTGCGACCCCATGGCCATGACGCCCCGGCAGGCCCTGGAGATGGCTACGGTCAATGGCGCGAGGGCCCTGGGCCGGAACGCCGGGCGCATTGAGGCGGGGCGGACGGCCGACCTGATCCTGGTGGACTTCGACGCCCCCAACTTGATCCCCTGCCACGACGAGGTGGAAAATCTGGTGTTTTCCGCCCACGGCTCCAATGTGTGCATGAATATGGCCCGGGGCCGCGTCATATACCAAAACGGGGAGTTCAAAACGCTGGACCTGGACCGCATCAAGGCCGAGGTCAGGCAGTATGCCCTGCCCCTGCTGTTCAAGTGACGGGATACGAGACGGGAAAGGTCTGAGGATATGTCTGCATCCACCCCCAAAAAGAACTCGTTTTTCGGCGGCGCCGCCATTCTGACGGCCAGCGTCATCGTGGTGAAGCTCATCGGCGCTTTGTACAAGGTGCCCCTGGGCAACATCCTCACCGACGCGGCCTTTGCCGACTTCAACACCGCCTACGATATCTACTCCCTGCTCATCATCATCTCCACCGGCGGCCTGCCGGTGGCCCTGTCCAAGATGGTGTCGGAGGCCAACGCCCTGAACCGGGGCAATCAGGTGAAGAAGGTGTTCTCCCTGGCCCTGGCCGCCTTCTGCATCCTGGGCACCGCCAGCTTCTGCATTATGGCCTTCCTGCCCCAGCAGCTGGCCGACCTGATGCAGGACAGCCACGCGGCGTACAGCATCCTGGCCCTGGCCCCGGCGGTGTTCTTCATCTGCCCCATGTCCGCTATGCGGGGCTACTTCCAGGGTCACGCCCAGATGACCCCCACCGCCGTGTCTCAGGTGATCGAGGCCCTGTGCAAGCTGACCATCGGCCTGGCATTGGCCTCCGCCTTCAAGAAGTCCTTCGAGGACGAGGCAATGGCCGCCGCCGGGGCTATTCTGGGGGTGTCGGTGGGCTGCCTGCTGGGGGCGGTGTATATGTACTTCTGCTACCGCCGCCACTCCAGGGCCCAGCCCAGATGCAATGACGAGCCGGAGGACTCCAGGACCATCCTGGCCACCCTGGCGGCGCTGGCCATCCCCATCACCCTGAGCTCCTCCGTCATCGCCCTGACCAACATCCTGGACAACGCCATCCTCATGGGCCGGCTCCAGGACGCCTTGAAGCTGTCCCTGAACGACGCCCGCACCCTGAAGGGGGTGTACAATAAGGCCCTGACCCTCTACAACCTGCCTGCCTCCTTCATGGTGCCCCTCACCGCCAGCGTCATTCCCCACGTATCCGCCGCGCTGAAAATCAAGCGCCGCCGCCAGGCCGCCCAGATCAGCGAGACCGCCCTGCGCACCACCGCCCTGCTGTCCATCCCCGCCGGGGTGGGCCTGTTCGTGCTGGGGGAGCCCATCATCCGGCTGCTGTACGCCTCCACCGACGTGGTGGAGGCGGGATGGATGCTGTCCGTGCTGGGGGTGGCGTCCATCGCGGTGTGCTTTATGCTGGTGTGCAATTCCATTTTGCAGGCCTACCAGATGGTGGCCCTGCCCATGGCCACCACGGTGGTGGGCTGCGCCATGAAGCTGGCGGTGGGCTATGTGCTCATCGGCAACCCGGACATCGGCATCCGGGGGGGCGCCATCAGCACCGTGGTGTGCTTCTGGCTCATCGCCCTGCTGGACCTGTTCATCATCCGCCGCACCCTGCCCCGGTCCCTGAGCCTGGCCCGGGTGTTTGTCAAGCCCGCCGGGGCCGCCGCCGCCATGGGGGCCGCCGCCTGGGCCGTCCACGGGCTGTCCTGCAAGGCCATGCTGGCCCTGGGCGTGAAGCTGAAAACATCTATTTTTGTGCTTGTGGATCAGTTGGGCGACCCTGTCCTGGACGAGCTGGGCGGCGCCTCCCTCAGCCGCACCGGCGTGGCCTTGAGCGTGTTCGCCGCCATCGGGGTGGCAATGATCGTCTACTTCGCTCTGATCCTGGTGACCAAGGCAATCTCCAAGGAGGACCTTTCCCTGCTGCCAAAAGGGGAGCGGATTGCCCGGATTTTGCGGGTCGAGTGAACTTAAATCGAAAAAATATTTGTTAAAAACTGTATGGGAAGGAAAAAACCCTTGCAATTCAGGTGATACTATGGTAAATTGGTCGGAGAAAAAATCTTACAACTGCCAGGATCTGATGGAAATTGTCCGGATCCTGCGCCATCCTGGGGGGTGCCCCTGGGACCAGGAGCAGACGCACCAGTCCATCCGCCGTAACTTTCTCGAGGAAGCCTACGAGGCCGCCGAGGCCATCGACCGGGACGATGTGGAGGGCCTCAAGGAGGAGCTGGGGGACGTATTGCTCCAGGTCTACTTCCACACCTCCCTGGAGGAGGACGCGGGCCGGTTCAGCCTGGACGACGTGGCGGATGGGGTGTGCAAAAAGCTCGTCTACCGGCATCCCCATGTGTTTGGGAAAGTAAACGTTCGCTCCACCGAAGAGGTGCTCACCAACTGGGAGGAGCTGAAGAAGAAGGAGAAGCACCAGGACACCCAGGCCGACGCGGTGGACGCGGTGGCCCGCACGCTGCCGGCGCTGTGGCGGGCGGAGAAGATGAAGAAAAAGGCCGCTAAGGCGGGCTTCGACTGGCGGGACATCACCGGGGCGCTGGACAAGCTGTCTGAGGAAGTGGAGGAGCTGCGCCGCGCCGCCCTGGAGAGGGAGGGCGACCCGGTGGAGGAGCTGGGGGACGTGCTGTTTGCCGCCGTCTGCGCGGCCCGCTTCCTGGAGGCAGACCCGGAGGAGGCCCTCCACGCCGCCTGTGAGAAGTTCTCCGCCCGGTTCCGCAGGACGGAGGAGCTGGCGGCCCAGCGGGGTTGGAGGCTGAACGAGCTGTCCGACCAGGAGCAGACCGCCCTGTGGCGGGAGGCCAAGGAGCAGCTGCATTGACACTTACAGCGCCACGCCGCGCTTTAAGTATATACGCGGCGATGCCGCAGACATAGAGGACATGGGTCGCACGCCCTCGCACACAAATGTTAGGAGGAAAACAAATCAATGAACAAGACTGAACTGATCGCCGCCGTGGCGGAAAAGACCGGCCTGTCCAAGAAGGACAGCGACGCCGCCGTGGCCGCCATGGTGGACGCCATCACCGAGTCCCTAGTCCAGGGGGAGAAGGTGCAGCTGGTGGGCTTCGGCTCCTTTGAGGTGAAGAGCCGGGGCGCCCGCATGGGCCGCAACCCCCACACCAAGGAGCAGATTGAGATTCCCGCGTCCAAGGTGCCCGTGTTCAAGGCGGGCAAGGCGCTGAAGGACACGGTAGCCGGCTGATATACGGAATTCCCACCCTGTTTGGGGTGGGAATCTCTGTTGTGGAGGAAGAATATGAGATTAGACAAATGGCTGAAGGTATCCCGGCTGATCAAACGGCGCACCGTGGCCAACGAGGCCTGCGACGCGGGGCGGGTGACCGCCAACGGCAGGCCGGTGAAGGCGTCCTACGACGTGAAGCCGGGGGACGTGCTGGAGCTGAAGTTCGGCGAGAAGCTCATCCGGGTGGAGGTGCTGTCCACCGCGGACATCGTGGGCAAGGCGGACGCGGAGGCCATGTACAAGCAGCTGTAGTACGCAGCGGCGGCAGGCAGACAGCCTGCCGCCGCTGTACTTTTTCTCCAGCTTGTGGTATACTCCGGCCATGCGGAGATAAAAACACAGTCCCCGTCGGGTAGTCGGGGCGCGGGAGTCCGCCCTCCTGCCAGTAACCTGCCTCCTTGGTTGTCCCTTCTCCGCGCAGCGACGATTGAAGGAGGACAACTGAATATGAGCGTTTCCAAGGCAAGGCTGAGCGTGTACTTTGAGGGGCCCTTTTGGGTCGGGCTGTACCGGCGGGAGGATGGGGATGGCTGCCGGGTGTGCAAGGTGACCTTTGGCGCCGAACCCCGGGACCAGGAGGTGCTGGACTATCTCCAGCGCCATTGGCGGGAGCTGAGCTTCAGTCCTCTGGCGGAGGGGGAGCGGGAGCCGGACCGTTCGCCAAACCCCAAGCGGGCCCGCCGGGAGGCCCGGCGGGCAGTGCGGCCTACCGGGGCGGGGACCTGGGCCCAGCAGGCCATCCAGCTCCAGCGGGAGCAGATGAAGACACAGCGGAAGGCCGATTCCAGAGCGCGGCGAGAGGCGGAGCAGGAGCGGAAATTCGCCCTCCGGCAGGAGAAACGCAGAAAAAAGCACAGGGGGCATTAGCCCCCTGTGCTTTTTCGTGGATGTCCCGGGGGCCCTGTGCCGTACAGATGCAGGCCCCTATTTCTTTTTGCGCTTTTTCTCGAAGAAGTCCTTCACCGGGGTGGGGGCGGGGGATCTCTCTCCCATGGCCTCGGCATAGTCCAGCAGGGCGCTGCGCTGCTGGCTGGTGAGGTTGGTGGGCACCTGCACTTGAACGGTGACGTACTGGTCCCCCCGGCCCCGACCGCTGACGCTGGGCGCGCCCTTTCCCCGCAGACGGAATACAGTACCCGGCTGAGTGCCGGCGGGCAGGTCGTACTTCACCTTGCCGTCGATGGTCTCAACCTCCAGCGCCGCGCCCAGGGCGGCCTGGGTGAAGGATACCGGCTGCTCTGTGTAGATGTTGCTGCCGTCCCGCTGGAACCGGCGGTCAGGGATGATGGCCACATTTACCAACAGGTCGCCGGCGGGGCCGCCGTTGAGGCCGCCGTTGCCCTGGCCCCGCATGGAGATGGTCTGCCCGTCGTCGATGCCCGCGGGTATGCGGACCTTGATGTTCCGCTGCCGCCGCACCTGACCCTCTCCCCGGCAGCTGGAGCAGGGCTGGTGGATGAGCTTGCCGGTGCCCCGGCATTTGGAGCAGGGCGCGGTGGTGGTGAAGGCAAAGCTGCCGCCCCCCCGCTGGATGCGGACCTGGCCGGTGCCCCGGCAGTCGGGGCACACCTCGGCGGTGGTGCCGGCGGCGCAGCCGGTGCCCCGGCAGTCGTCGCAGGTCTCCATGCGGTGGAGGCTCAGCTCCTTTTCGCAGCCCGCCATGGCCTCAGCAAACTTGATGGTGAGGCTGGCCCGCAGGGAGGCCCCCCGCTGGGGGGCGTTGGGGTTGGCCTGGCGCTGGGAGCCAAAGCCGCCGAAGCCGCCCCCGCCGAAGAAGGACCCGAAGAGGTCCCCCAGGTCGATGTCGCCCATATCGAAGCCGCCGCCAAAGCCGCCTGCGCCGAAGCTGGGGTCCACCCCCGCGTGGCCAAACTGATCGTACTTGGCCCGCTTGTCCTTGTCGCTGAGCACCTCATAGGCCTCGTTGATCTCCTTGAAGCGGGTCTCGGCCTCGGCGTTGCCCGGATTCATGTCCGGGTGGTACTGCTTGGCCAGCTTGCGGTAGGCTCTTTTCAGCTCGTCCTCAGAGGCGGACTTGCCAACACCCAGCACCTCATAGTAATCTCGTTTTTGATCTGCCATATATGGAATCACCTCTAAAATCCGTCGAAAAGGACCTTGCCCTTTCCGACGGAGGGGTTTTCGGCCAGCTGCGCGCACCCTTCGGGCACACTTGCGGCCGAGAGGTGTTTTTGGGGTCAGCAAAGCCGCCCCAAAAACAGATTTCACTTTATTCCGCCGCCTGCGGGCGGCGGAACGCTGCGAGGCCTTACGCCAGCCCGGCCTTCCCCCCGGAGGGGAGGAAGGCTGGGTTGGCGCTTATTGTTTATTTATCATCGTCCATCACTTCAAAGTCGGCGTCCACCACATTGTCGTTTCCGCCGCCCTGGGGCTGTCCGCCGGTGAAGCCCGCGCCGCCCATGTCGGGGCCGGGGCCGGCCTGACCGCCAGCCTGGCCGTACAGCTTCTCGCTCACGGCGTAAAACGCCTTGGTAAGCTCTTCGGTGGCGTTCTTGATGGCCTGGGTATCGTTCCCCTTCAGGGTCTCCTTCAGCTTCTCCAGGGCGCTCTGGACATTGCCCTTGTCGGCGGCGTCCAGCTTGTCGCCCATCTCCTCCAGGGTCTTCTCCGTCTGATAGACGGCCTGGTCGGCGTTGTTGCGCACGTCCACCTCTTCCTTGCGCTTGGCGTCCTCGGCGGCGAACTGCTCCGCCTCCCGCACGGCCCGGTCCACGTCCTCCTTGGACATGTTGGTGGAGGAGGTGATGGTGATGTGCTGCTCAGTGCCGGTGCCCAGGTCCTTGGCGGACACGTTGACGATGCCGTTGGCGTCGATATCAAAGGTGACCTCGATCTGGGGGACGCCCCGGCGGGCGGGGGCGATGCCGTCCAGGTGGAACTTGCCCAGGGTCTTGTTGTACTGGGCCATCTCCCGCTCACCCTGGAGCACGTGGACCTCCACGCTGGTCTGGTTATCGGCGGCGGTGGTGAAGGTCTGGGACTTCTTGGCGGGGATGGTGGTGTTGCGCTCGATGAGCTTGGTCATCACGCCGCCCATGGTCTCGATGCCCAGGGACAGGGGGGTGACGTCCAGCAGCAGCAGGCCCTTGAAGTCGCTGTTGGGGTCCAGCACCGCGCCCTGGAGGGCGGCGCCCAGGGCCACGCACTCGTCGGGGTTGATGCCCTTGAAGCCCTCCTTGCCGGTGAGGCGCTTGACCATGTCCTGCACGGCGGGGATGCGGCTGGAGCCGCCCACCATCAGCACCTTCTGGATGTCGCTGCCGGACAGGCCGGCGTCGCTCATGGCCTGACGCACGGGACCGGCGGTGGCCTCCACCAGGTGGGAGGTGAGCTGGTCAAACTTGGCCCGGGTGAGGGTGAGGTCCAGGTGCTTGGGGCCGGTGGCGTCGGCGGTGATATAGGGCAGGTTGACGGTGGTGGAGGTGACGCCGGACAGCTCGATCTTGGCCTTCTCGGCGGCCTCCTTCAGCCGCTGCATGGCCACCTTGTCGCCGGTGAGGTCGATGCCCTCCGTCTTCTTGAACTCGGCGGCCATCCAATCCATGACGCACTTGTCAAAGTCGTCGCCGCCCAGGCGGTTGTTGCCGGCGGTGGCCAGCACCTCGATGACGCCGTCACCCACCTCCAGTACGGACACGTCGAAGGTGCCGCCGCCCAGGTCGTACACCATGATCTTCTGGTCGGACTCCTTATCCACGCCGTAGGCCAGGGCGGCGGCGGTGGGCTCGTTGATGATGCGCTTTACCTCCAGCCCGGCGATCTTGCCGGCGTCCTTGGTGGCCTGGCGCTGGGCGTCGGTGAAGTAGGCGGGGACGGTGATAACCGCCTCGGTGATGGTCTGGCCCAGATAGCCCTCGGCGTCCGCCTTCAGCTTCTGGAGGGTCATGGCGCTGATCTCCTGGGGAGTGTAGTTCTTGCCGTCGATGGGCACCCGGTAATCCGAGCCCATCTCCCGCTTGATGGAGGCGATGGTGCGGTCGGGGTTGGTAATGGCCTGGCGCTTGGCCACCTGGCCCACCATCCGCTCGCCGTCCTTGGAGAAGGCCACCACGGAGGGGGTGGTGCGGTTGCCCTCGGCGTTGGGGATGACGACGGCCTCGCCGCCCTCCATCACCGCCACGCAGCTATTGGTTGTACCCAGGTCGATACCGATGATCTTGCTCATAATTGATTTCCTCCTATATGAAAAGTGTATTTTTACAATGTGAAATTGGGGAACGCTCATTGTCACGCTGCGAAGTGGCCAGGGCGCTCGGTCGCTTTCCCTCCGGCTCGGCCCAGTCTGCGGACGGCTGCGCCGTCCTCTGCCTGGTCTCGCTCCGGTCCAAGCTTCCTCGCTGTCCGCTTCTCCGCGCTTCTCAATTGGCCACCCTGACCATGGAGAAGCGGATCACCTTGTCCCCGCACAGGAAGCCCTGCTGGAACACCTCCACAATGGTGCTCTCGCCGGCCTCCGGGTCGTCGCAGTGCATGACGGCGTTGTGCCGGTTGGGGTCGAAGGTCTCCCCCAGGGCGGGGATGAGCTCCACCCCCAGCCCGGCCAGGGCGTCCTGGAGGCCCTTCATGGTCATCTCCACGCCCTTCTTGTAGGCCTCGTCGGAGGTCTCCTGCTTCAGGGCCCGCTCCAGGTTGTCGTACACCGGGAGGAAGGCGGCCACGGTCTGGGCCCTGGCCTCGCTCCAGGCGGACTCCTTCTCCTTGACGGTGCGCTTGCGGTAATTGTCGTACTCGGCGGCCAGACGGAGGTATTTGTCCGCCGCCTCCGCCAGCAGCTGGCCCGGATCCTTGACGGGCGCCTCCTGGGGCGGGGCGGGCTGTTCCGCCGGGGAATCTGCCTCGGGGGCGGCGGTCTCCTCAGCCTCCTGGGCGGGTGGGACCTCAATCTCAGGAATGTCCTGCTCCTGGGCGGCGTTTTTCTTCTTCTTTTCCTTAGCCATGGATGTTTATTCCTCCTTTTCCGGCGTGCCGGGGGGCAGCTCGGCCTGGCCGAATAGCTTGGACAGGCCATCCGCCACGTAGGACAGCTTGGCGGCCACCTTGGCGTAGTCCATTCGGGTGGGGCCCACCACGCCGATGACCCCCTTCATGCCGTCCCCGATATCGTAGCTTGCCAGCACCACGCTGGTGTCTTTCAGCTCGTCGGCCACGTTCTCCGGGCCGATGAGAATTTTGGTGTCGTCGCCGCTGAGGGCGGGCAGGGCCAGGGCCTGGGCCAGTGAGCGGTCCTCTGAGAGGTAGCTCATCAGCTTCTGGGCCTTGCCCACGTCCTGGTACTCCGGGTGGTCCAGAATATGGCTGGTTCCGGCGGTGCACACGGCGCTGCGCTCCAGGCCGTCCAGCACCTCCATGGCGAAGGAGACCACCAGAGAAATCAGCCCGTAGGAGCTGCCTGCGGCGTGCTCGGCCACCCGCATCAGCTCCGGAGTGAGCTGCTCCAGGGTTTTGCCCACGAAGGCGGTGTTCAGCAGGGTGGTGAGCAGCTGAAGCTGGGGCTCGCTCAGATCGGTGGGCAGGCGGAAGAGCTTGTTTTTCACCACGCTGCTGTCCGTCATCACCACGGCGATGAAGGCGGCGGCGTCCACCAGGATCAGGTCGAACCGCCGGATAGTCACCCGCTTGGCCCCCTCGGCCAGGGCAAAGGCGGGGTAGTTGGTGAGCTGGGACACCATCCGGCCCGCCTGGTCGATGACCTTGTCCAGCTCCTGCATTTTCAGATGCAGTGCCTCGTTGATCTGCTTGGTCTCCTCCAGGCTCAGCCGCTGCTCCTCCATCAGCTCGTTGACATACAGCCGGTAGCCCTTGGGGGAGGGCACCCGCCCCGCGGAGGTGTGGGGCTGCTCCAGATAGCCCTGCTCGGTGAGGTCGGCCAGCTCGTTGCGGATGGTGGCGGAGGACACCCGCAGATCCACCGCGTTCATCAGCGTCTTGGAGCCCACCGGCTCCGCTGTCTCCACATAGCTTTCCACCACGGCGCGCAAAATTTTCTTTTTGCGTTCTGTGAGCGCCAAGGTCCGACCTCCTTTCAGTTGATTTAGCACTCTATATATCTGAGTGCTAAAGACAATGTACCACCACCCCCCAAAATTGTCAATAGCTCAGATGTAAATTAAATGTGAATGCCGCCTGTGCCAGGAATTCCGCCCGGTTTCGCACACCGATCCTGAGAGTGCTGAGTCCCGAGAGTTGTCCGTACCGGTGCAAGGCCCGGGCAGGCGTCGGGCCGGAGGTCCGCAAAGATTGAAAAAGGGGCTTCCTTTTCCCCGCCGTTCGTAGTAATATAGGATATTACATAGGCATTGGCCTAATTACCCAATGAGAACGCGCCCAGCGCGCATGGAGGTTGCAATGATCAACATTTTGCCCTTGGCCGCCTCGGCATCCCCCGCCCCCGAGGAGAGCGCCCCCCTCACCCTTCAGGGGGCCTGGGAAGCGGCGGTGTCCGGCGTCACCTGGTTTTTCACCAACCTGTCCCCCGCCTTTACCTGGGCGATACTGGGCGTGACTTTGTGCGTCAGCTTTTTTGTCTACTACTGGCTGTGCCTGCGCCCCCGCTCCCGCAGCCTGGAGTGGATTGCCATGGCGGAGGAAAAGGGCCGGCCCCGCCGGTTCACCCTCACCCTGCCCCACCACCCCATGGAGCGGCGGGACGCGCTGCCCGTGCTGCTGCTGACGGCGGTGTACGCCGTCACCGCCTTTTTCCAGCTGGGCAGCTTCACCGGCCCGGAGAGCTGTGTGGAGTTCCAGCAGGGGGACAGCTACATTTTTGTCTACAATGAGCCGGTGACAGTGGACCAGGTTTCCTTCTATCCCTCGCTGGGCACGGGTTACTACCGCCTGGAGTGGCTGGACGACGAGGGGGAGACCCACAGCGTCAAGCTGGATCAGCCCTACAACTCCCTGTTCAAGTGGCGTTTGCTGGAGCTGGATCAGGTGGACCAGGACGGCGAGGCGGCGGCAGGAGAGGGCGCGGAGGCCGTGGGGGCGGCCACCGCCGCCCGCTTCCGGGTCACTGCGGTGAGCGCCCCCCGGGAGGAGGGGCTGTGGCTGGCGGAGCTGGCTCTGTGGAGCGGGGGAAAGCGCTTGGTCCCCGCCCAGGTGGAGAAGGGCGGCGAGGCGCTGTTTGACGAGAACTCGGAGTGGACCACCAAGTCCACCTATATGAACTCCTCCTACTTCGATGAGATCTACCATCCCCGCACGGCGCTGGAGCACCTGAACAACGTCTACCCCTATGAGGTGTCCCACCCCCCTCTGGGCAAGCTGATCCTGTCGATAGGCATCATGATCTTCGGCATGGTTCCCTTTGGCTGGCGGTTTATGGGCACCCTGTTTGGGGTGCTGATGGTGCCGGTGCTGTATGTGTTTTTGAAAAACCTCTTTGGCAAGACCTCCGTGGCCCTGTGCGGCACGGCCCTGTTCACCTTTGACTTCATGCACCTGGTGCAGACCCGCATTGCCACCATCGACACCTACGGTGTGTTCTTCATTCTGGTGTCCTACTACTTTATGTACCGCTGGCTGGCGGTGCCTGCGGGGAAGCGGCTGCGGGCCTATGTCCTGTCCCTGTTCCTCAGCGGCCTGTTCTGGGGGATCGGCTGCGCCTCCAAGTGGACGGTGGTGTACGCCGGAGTGGGGCTGGCCCTGCTGTGGCTGCTGGGTATGGTGTTCAAGCGCCGGGACTGGGAGGAGGCGGAGCGGGAGCTCCAGGCCAAGCCGGTGCCCCCCGAGGTGCGGGCGGAGGTGACCCAGGCCATGTTCCAGGAGGCGTCCCCCGCCTGGGAGCGGCCCCAGCTGCCCTCCTTCCCGGTCCATGTCTGGGCCACCATCGGTCTGTCTGTGGTGTTCTTTGTGCTCATCCCGCTGTGCATCTATACCGTGTCCTACTTCCCCTACGCCCTGGCCAGGGGAAATGACGGCGGCTTTTTCGGCATGGCCGGCCAGGCGCTGTCCTGGCCCTTCCAGCAGCTGCCCCAGCACCTGGCCGCCATGGGCGGCGGGGAGGGGGGGGCCGTCAAGGCCTTCTTTGACGCCATCCCCGGAGACAGCAGCCACCCGGTGGACATCATGCTGAAGAACCAGTACTTCATGCTCACCTACCACCAGGGGGTCCACACCCCCCACCCCTATGCGTCCTACTGGTACCAGTGGATTTTTGACGGCCGGCCCATTTTGTACTACCGGGACCTGGACGTGCCCGGGATGAAGAGCCTGTTCGCCTCCTTCAACAATCCTCTGGTGTCCTGGGCCGGGCTGCTGGCCTTTTTCGGGGTGGCCATCCAGACAGTGCGCCGCCGCTGCGGAAAGGGTCTATTCATTCTCGTGGCCATCCTGTCCCAGTTTGTGCCCTGGCTGCCCATCGGGCGCATCCTCTTTGCCTACCACTATTTCCCCACAGTGCTGTTTTTGTGCTTTGCCATCACCTACCTGATGGACGACATGGCGGAGCGCAGGCAGCGGGGCTGGAAGCTGGCGGTGTACGGCTTCACCGGCTGCGCGGCGGGGCTGTACGCGGTGTTTTACCCGGAGCTCATCGGCCTGTACGTGCCCACATGGTACAGCCAGTATTTCCTGCGCTGGTTCCCCAGCTGGCCCTTGTAGACGCAAGCTCCATATCCCTCGCTTCCGGCTTTGCCGAAGCCTCGGTCATTCCGCTGCGTCTACAATTCCAAATCGAACCCACTTCGCTGGGCTTCGATTTGGGTAAGAGGGCGTATTTTCGCAAGCTCCATATCCCTCGCTGCGTCGTCGCAAAGTCCGCTCGGCTTCGCTTCCGCTTAAGGGCGGCGAAAGCTCTGCTCACTCCCTTGCTCCTCCTTTCCCAACGGCCTTTTCAGGCCGTTGGGTTCCCGGTTTGCGCCGAAAGCTCAGTCATTCCGCTGCGTCTGCAATTCCAAATCGAACCTACTTGACTGAGCCTCGATTTGACCGAAAGGGCACTCTGAAGAGGTGATTGACCATGTATCTCTGCGACATCCACAGCCATTCTCAGATATCTCCCGACTGCGATGTGCCGTTGGCGGAGATGGCCCGCGCCGCCCTGGAAGCCGGACTGCGCGAGTTCTGCGTCTCCGACCACCACGACCTGCTGGACTATGACGGCCTTCCCGCGGCCCCCTTTGACTGGGCCGCAGCCAAGGAACAGTATCGCCAGGTCAAAAGATCGTTGGGGGACAGGCTGACCCTCCGCCTGGGGCTGGAGCTGGGCTCCGCGCCCTATGACCCGGAGGCCGCCCGGGCCGCCCTGGCCCAGGGCGGGGAGGAGCTGGATTTTGTGCTGGGCTCCCTCCACAACTGGATTGGGTTTCACAGCAACGATCTGCTGGACATGACCGACTACCGGGGAAATGAGGCGCTGGCCCGCCGGGCTATGGAGTCGACCCTGGAGCACACCTTGACCTTGGTCACCCGGCTGCCCGACTGCTACGACAGCCTGGCCCATATCAGCTATCCGCTGCGCTATATCCGAAAGGACGGGGTCGACCTGACCATGGAGGACTATGAGGAGCGGGTGAGGGCCATTTTCACCGAGATGGCCAGGACGGACCACGCCATGGAGGTGAACGTCTGGCATGGCGCTGACCTGGCCTCCTGGCCCCCGCTGCTGCGGTGGTTCCGGGAGTGCGGCGGCAGGCTGGTCACCGTGGGGGCGGACGCCCACCGGCCGGAGGACGTGGCCCGCGGCATCCCCCAGGCGCTGGAGATGATCCAGGCGGCGGGCTTTGACAGTGTAACCACCTATGAGCGCCGCAGGCCGGTGCTCCACAAACTGTAAACGGAGGGATTTGTTCCATGAAAATTTCCATTGCCTGCGACCATGGCGCTTATGAGCTGAAGGAGCGGCTGAAGGCCCATCTGCTGGAGCAGGGCCACGAGGTCACCGACTGCGGCGCCCACAGCACGGACAGCTGCGACTACCCGGACTTCGGTCTGGCCGCCGCCCGGCTGGTGGCGGAGGGGACCTGCCAGCGGGGGGTGGTGCTGTGCACCACCGGCATCGGCATGAGCATCGCCGCCAACAAGGTGCGGGGGGTGCGCTGCGCACTGTGCCACGAGCCGCTGTCTGCCGAGATGACCCGCCGCCACAACGACGCCAACGTGCTGGCCATGGGGGCGGGGGTCACCGGGGGCAATCTGGCCCAGCGCATTTTGGACGTGTTCCTGGCTACGGAGTTTGAGGGCGGACGCCACCAGCGCCGGGTGGACAAGATCATGGAGGCGGAGCGCTGACCAGGCTTTCAGCGGGCAAAAACGGTTTGATGGCCGCTGCGCGGGACAAAGTCATGAAAAATGGTAACAGCCGGAACAACAGCGGCGGGCCAAAGCAAACGCTTTGGCCCGCCGCTGTTGTTCAACTAAGGAAGCACTGATTAAATGCGCCTGCGGCGCTTTGTGGAGCTTTTGCGCCAGGATCTTGTTGCAATTTCTTGAAATAAACACAATTATTCCTGCGAAATTGCGCCGCATCCTGACGCAAAATCTCTCGCAAATCGCCTTTGCCGATTTAATCAGTCCTTCCCCAATCCGCTCCGGCGCAGGGTCAGGGGGTTTGGCCCAGGGCCTGGTCCTGGAGCCGGTCAAAGGACGCCATGCACTGCTCCACCGTGGCGCCGTTCAGCAGCTCCCGGACGATGAGGCAGGTGTTGCCCCACTGCTCCACATGCATGCCCGCGTTGGAGCCCAGGACGTACACCCCCTCCTCGATCCTGTCACTGAGGGGCTTCAGGGCGGGGACGCAGTCCACCTTCACGTTTTTGGAGGGGGAGATGACCCGGTTGGTCTCCGCGTAGGTCTGAAGGGCTTTGTCGGAGACCATGACGTCCAGGGCGAGCATGGCGTCCTCCCGGTGCTCGGCGTCGGCGCCCACGGCAAAGCCGGTCATGGACATCACGGGCATCTGGCCCCGGCTGCTGGGGAAGCCGATGACCCGCATTTCGAAGTCCGTCTTTCCGTATGCGGTTTCCGCGTTGGCCGCCCCCCAGTAGGCCATGACGATGGGGGTTTTCCCCGCCAGGAAATCTGCCCGCTCCCCCTCGATCGCCTCGCTGACGGCGGCCCGTTCCGCATCAATATAGCCGCAGTCAATCAGAGTCTGCAAAAACTGGAAGCCGGGGCGCATATAGTCGCTGTACCGGGCCTCCCCGCTGTTGAGGGCGGCGATCTCCGCCTCGGTACTGCCGCCGTTGTAGAGATCAGCGTAGGCCTGGGCGAACACAAAGGTCTCCAGCCACCAGCGGTTGGCCCCCACGGGGATTTCGATTCCGTTCTCCTGGAACACCCGGCAGCACTCCAGAAATTCCTCCGGCGTCTCCGGCAGCTCCAGATTGTACTGTTCAAACAGATCCATGTTGACGAACAGGCCGTAGGCCACCACCTCCTGGGGGATGGCCACCAGCTTGCCGTCCACTGTGTTGGCGGTGCGGATGATATCCCGCAGATTTTTGGCGCTGTCCAGCCCGGACAGGTCCGCCAGCCTGCCCTCCGTCCCCAGAATCGAGATGGTGTCCGGGTTGAGCAGGTACAGGTCGTCCAGATTACTGCGCACCCGGCTCAAAGCCACCTCGTCGTAGGTTCTGTCCTGGTAGTCCTCTGCGGTGTAGGTGCTGTAGGCCACGGTCAGCCCCAGCTCCTGTTCCGCCATGGCTACGGTGAGGTCCGCGGCGGTCCGGGCCACATTTTCCGCGTCCGGCTCAATTTTTTCCATGGGGCCGAACAGGTTGACCACCCGGTCGGAGACCGCCTTGGAGGGCAGCAGATTTTTGTCCGCCTCCGTCTGGCCGCAGGCCGGCAGGGATAGAAGGACAAGCCACGCCAGACAGACAGCCGTCCACCTGCGCAGCCTGTTTTGCGTATGCCTTTTCATGGTGCTCCTCGTCCTTTCACACATCGTCCAATTACCCGCTTCAAAAGCTCAATGTCCAGCGGCTTGGATACGTGGGCGTCCATGCCGGCGTCCAGCGCCGCCTTTTCGTCCTCGGCAAAGGCGTTGGCCGTCATGGCGATGATGGGGATGCGCCCCGCGTCCGGCCGGTCCAGGGAACGGATGGCCCGGGCCGCGTCGTGGCCGTTCATCACCGGCATTTGAACGTCCATCAGCACCGCGTCAAACTCCCCCGGCTGGGAGCGCTGGAAGCGCTCCACCGCCAGGCGGCCGTTTTCCACAATCTCACAGGCGGCGTTTTCCAGCTCCAGAAGCTCCGACAGAATCTCGGCGTTGATCTCGTTGTCCTCAGCGGCCAGGAAGCGGAGTCCCTCCAGGCTGTGGGCGGCCTCGAGGGCCGGCGGAGCCTCCCCGCCGCTCCACAGCTCCTCCACCCGCTCTCGGAGGGCGGCGGCAAAAAACGGCTTTGGGAGCATTCCGGTGCGGCTGACCCGGAGGGCCCGCTCCACCTCCTGGTCGCCGTATTCCGCCAGGAGCAGAATGGGAGCGCCGCCAGGGAGGGCGTCCCGCAGCATTTGAGCCGCCTGGAGGCCGTCCAGCCCCGGCATATCCCAGTCCAGCAGGACCATTTGATAGTCCGCGCCGCCTTGAATGCGGGCCAGGGCCTCGTCCAGCCCCAGCGCGGCGTCCACCTGGACCTCTGTGTCCGCCATGAGGGCCTGGATGTTGTCCCGGCCGCCGGCGTCCTGCTCCACCGCCAGCACCCGGGAGACCCCCCGCTCCTTCCAGAACTGCTGGTCTCTGCGGTCCTCCTGGATGCGCAGCTCCAGCTCCACCTGAAAGAGGGAGCCTTGACCCACCTGGCTGGTGACCTCGATGGTGCCGCCCATGAGCTCCACAATGCTCTTGGTGATGGCCATGCCCAGCCCGGTGCCCTGCACCTTGTTGGTGGTGCTGTTTTCCGCCCGGGTAAAGGCGTCGAAAATGGTTTTCAGGTATTCCGGCGTCATGCCGTAGCCGTTGTCCTCCACCTCGATCCGAACGTGCTCAAAGGAGCTGGAGCGGGGCTTGAGCCCGATGATGCGCAGCCAGATCTGCCCGCCCTCCTGGGTGTACTTGACGGCGTTGGAGAGAAGGTTGATGAGAACCTGGTTGATGCGGGTCTCGTCCCCCACCAGATATTCGTGGCGGATGCCGGACACCTCCACGTGGAACGCCTGTCCCTTGGCCCGGGCCATGGGCTGGATGATGGCGTCCACAGAGGAGACCACGCCGCTGAGCTCGAACCGCTCGAAGTTGAGCACCACCTTGCCGCTCTCGATCTTGGACACGTCCAGGATGTCGTTGATGAGGCTGAGCAGGTGCTGGCCGGAGGCGGTGATCTTTCTGGTGTAATCCCGCACCCTCGCCGGGTCCTCCGCGTCCCGGGCCAGCAGGGTGGTGAACCCCAGGACTGCGTTCATGGGGGTGCGGATGTCGTGGGACATGTTGGACAGGAAGGTGGTTTTGGAGTTGCTGGCGATCTGGGCGGCCTTCAGAGCCTCCGCCAGCTGCCGGTTGTGGAGCCTGCGCTCCTGCTCCCGCTCCTCTCGGAGCCGTTCCTGCTGCCTCCAGCTGAGGTAGTACAGGACCACGCACAGCAGGAAGGCGGCCAGCATGGCGGTAACCACGATGATGATGCTCTGATTGACCGTTCTGCCCTCCTGCTGGATGGCGGCCACCGGCACGTACCCCACCAGGAAGATGGTCCCGCCGTTGACGGACCACATGTAGCTGAGGGCGTCCTCGCCCCGGATGTCGTGGTAGAACAGGATATCCCGCCCGTCGGCCAGGCACTGGGTTACCTCCGCCCGGATCTCCGGGTCGTCAATGCTGTTGGCCCGATAGAAGTCGTCCAGGTTGAGGTGGCCAGCGTTGCGCTGCCCCATGCCCTTGGGCTTCAGGACGAACCTCTGGCTCTCCGCGTCCATGATATACAGCGACGCCTGCTTGTTGTAGAAGCCCTCCGGGGGGAGGGAGCGGTCGATGGTGTCGTAGATGTACTCCACATACAGCGTTCCGATCTCTTGGCCGTCCTTCTCCACAGGGCATTTCAGGGTGTAGGCCCACGTGCCCATGTAATTGAGATAGGAGCGGGAGACCGGCATGTCCCCCACCGTTCCCCCGGCGGAAAAATCCAGCTCCTCCGCCGTGAAGGTTCCACCGGTGTTGGAGACCCCCTCCGTCTCCCCCGCGAGGATCAGCGACAGCCGCGCCATCGTTTGGTTGATCTCATAGGTTCGGATATACTCCGCCGGGTCCTCCGCCCGGGCCAGCTCCTGGGCCAGGAGGGCCTGGAATTCCGCCTCGTTGCTCAGAATGGCCTCAATGGTGCACTGGATCAGATCCAGGCTCTCGCTGAGGTTCTGAATAGCGGAGGAGGACATTTCTCGGGAGGTTTTCTGGGCGACGCCATAGACAATTGTACCGAAAACACAAAAAATGAGCACAATGGAAAGGGGGAGAAAGGAACCTCTCCGGCGTTCCGACTGAGCTGGCTTCTGTCTCATTTTCATGATCTCCATTTCGAGCGTTCAGAACCTGCGCTTCCCGCTGAGCATGCAGGTTCTCAGGCAGAATGATGGGGGGCTCCGCCGGCTGGGGGAGCCCCGGCCTCGCCTGCTGAGCCGGGCCCTGCTGGGAGCCCGCTTCATTATACCATTCTCTTCATTTTAGTGTCAATAGCGCGAAACGGTTCCTGGGCGCGGAGGGAGCCGGCCCGGCGTGAAGATCGGCGGCGGGCCCGACCGGCGTTTTTTTGGCCGGCGGGGAAAATCTCACTGCTGGCAGGCCGCCGGTTTTCAATAAGATCAAATGAAAAAATTTTTATCAAAATCTTGATTTTTTTTCATTTTCGTTTATACTAAAGACGTAGAGATCCCGTTTTCAGGAGGTTTCCACAAGGGGCAGGGCTTCCGCCGCGCCTCTGCGTCCGGGGCGGGCGGGCCGGAACCAGGGCGGACGGGCGGAAAAATTCGGCCCAATTTGCGGATAACCTCTTGACATATGGGAAGAAAAAGATATAATTTGGATGGGGTAAACATCATCCGAAGAGGAGGACACCGTGAATTTAACAAAAAGCGAGCTGGAGCTCATGGAGACTCTGTGGCAGGCGGGGCGCCCCTTGGCGCGCTTCGAGATCCTGGAGCAGGCCGACAACCCCAGCTGGAGCCCCAACACCATTCATATCCTGCTCAACAGCTTGCTGAAGAAGGAGGCGATTCGCGAGGCAGGATTCGTCAAGAGGACAAAGACCTATGGGCGGCTGTACGACGTCAACATCACCCGGGCGGGCTATTTTTCCAACCTGCTCCTCCGGGGAAAGGGCGAGAAGTCCATCCCCCTGTATGTCTCTATGCTTCTGCAAAACGATGAGCTCACCATGGAGACAGTGGACGAGCTGGAAAAGCTGCTGAGTGAGCGGAAGAAAGAGCTGGCATCTGCGAGGGAGCAGGAAACAGAACAATGATCTCCTTGCCCTCTCTGATTTCCGGCGTTGTCCTCTACAGTCTCGCGGCGGTTGTTGTGCACATGGCGCGCAGGAACACTCCGCTTCTCAAACGGAGCGGTGTGTCTGCGCTGCTGCTGGTGTGCGCCTTTGCCGCCGTCCGGCTGGTTCTGCCGATTGAGATACCATCATTTACTTATGCCGTGCGTTCTTGGAGCGTCCTGGGGACGGCCCAGCAGTTTTTCCGAACCAACTGGTCTATCAGCCAGCTTGCGCTGGCGGTGTGGGGCATTGGGGCGGTGATTGCGGTGGGGGTTGATCTCCTGCTCATGCTCTGGGCGCACAGGAAGAGCCGGGGCTATGCCGTGGTGGAAGACCCCCTCGTGGAGGGGGCGGCCCGGCGGCTCCAGGTAGGCTGTCCTGTGCTGGTCTCGCCCGACGTGGAGGCGCCCTATGTGTCTGGGATTTTTCGCCCCACCATCTATCTCCCTGTTCTGGAGATGTCGGAGCACGATGTGGAATTGGTCCTCGCCCATGAGGCCCAGCACATTCGGACTCATGACGCCCAGATCAAGGTTTTCTTCGGCCTGCTGTCGGCGGCGCTGTGGTGGAACCCTGCGGCCTATTTCATCCGCAAGGACGTCTACGCGCTGCTGGAGTTCCGATGTGACGCCAAGGTGACGGAGCACATGAGCAGCGAGGAGCGGGAAGAATACCTGGAGATGCTGGTGAGAATGGCCAGGCGGATCGTCAGCAAGCGATATCTGCTGCTGGCGCCGGACGAGTCTCCCGCCGTTGGCCGCGATACGGTTTTGGGACAGCGGATTGAGGTGAGCATCGCCCAGGCGAACAGAAAGCCCCGCCCCGTCTGGAAGGCGGCGCAGTGGCTGGTTCTGACTGCTGTGTTTGTCCTGTCCTACCTGGTGATGCTCCAGCCCGCCAGCGCACCACCTGCGGAGAGCTTTACTGATGGACCCGGCATCTATTATAAGGAAGATTTTGTGGACCTTGAGGCCGGTGAGGGGGAATTTTCCTCCTTTATCTTCAAGACGTCCGATGGCCGATATAAGCTATACAAGAATTATGTATTTATCAAGTATCTTTCCGAGGAGCAAGTTACCTCGGAGGAATATCAATATTTACGCATTTTTGAGGAGGTTGAGTCTGAGTGAAGAAGCGTATCCTGACCGGCGTCGCCGCCCTGCTGTGCGCCGTGACCCTGCTCACCGCCGGCGTGGCCCCGGCCCTGGCTTCTCCCGTGCCCGACGGGGACGAGGGGGGGATTTCCGCCCGCTATGAGGAGGTCCGCTGGTATTTTAGGACAAACAACGGTGTGGAGGAGATGCGCCTGTGGTCCATCACCAAGGGTATCTGGCTCACCGACTGGGTTCCCGTTAATCCCTGACCCATCCTGATTTGGAGCTAGTCCACAGCCCGGCGGCATTTCTTTTGATTTGCCGTCGGTTTTTTTATAAAAATGATTGACACGACGTGGATTTTGAAGTACAATTTGTGTACAGGCTATGTTTATACCATCCATTGTGGTAGCAGGCGGGACTTTGGCCAGACCATAGGTGACCCGGAGCCTTAGGGAAGACCGGATGCCGGGGCCTTTACACAGGAAACGATAGGAACGGGATGGGCGGGCCAGACCTAGGGCATAGGTCTGGCCTGCTTTGTCGTTTCGGTCTGCGTGACAGGGTCCGCCTTGGCGATGTGCCGGCGGAACGCACGAATACGTACTGCAGTCCGTGGCATGATCAACTTCTTTTGTATATGATTTGTCAAAAGGGGTCGAAAACATGCCGGAGACAGCTGCGTTGGCCGAGCGCATCAGGAAGTATCGCGATGCGCAGGAGAAAAATCAATTCGACATGGCGAGTGAGATGGGGCTGAGCACAGAGGAAATCAGCCTGCTCGAGCGCGGGAAGACCGACCCGAAGCTCAGTACTCTGCAAAAAATCGCAGCCCACATGGGAATCACAGTGTCCGAGCTGCTGAAAATCGACGAAGAAGAGGAAAGGCGGTAATGAAACATGGAGGAGCGGATGACCCAGGCCTGCGCCCTGCTGCACCGGCTGGGAGTGACGGCGAATTATAAGGGCTACGCCTACGCGGCCTACGCGGCGGCCCTGTGCGTGGAGCGGCCAGACCTGCTGCTGCTGGTGACCAAGAACCTGTATCCGGAGGTGGCCCGGCGGTATCAGACCACCTGGCAGGCGGTGGAGCGGGGCATCCGCAGCGTGATCGCGGTGGTCTGGGCCCGGAACCCGGCTCTGCTGGGCCGCATGGCGGGAGGCGCGCTGGAGGGGAAGCCGCGCTCCACTCAATTTTTGGCGATTATCACAGCGGAAATCCAGTTCAGCGGGGTGAAGTAGAGGCTATCTGCACAGAGGCGGCGACCGGATACGGGGCAAAACCGACAGAAAACGTTGCGGATAGAGGAAGAAAATTGACACCCGAAAAGCTTTCCGTTATGATGGAGCGGGGTGGTTTTATGCTTGAGATCGCCATTGTTGAGGACGAGGAGAAGGAAGCCCTGCGCCTTGGCAATTTTTTGGACCGCTACGCCGAAGAGACGGGGATCGAGCTGCACCACAGCTGGAGCAACAGCGCCGCCGCCTTTTTGGAAAGCTATCAATGTCAATATGATCTGGTGTTCATGGATATCCGTATGCCCGGCATCGACGGGATGGCGGCGGCGGAGAAGCTCCGGGAGATGGACAGCGCGGTGGTGCTTATTTTCATCACCAGCCTGGCCCAGTACGCGGTGCGGGGCTATTCCGTGGACGCGCTGGATTACATCCTCAAGCCTGTGGGCTACGGGGCCTTCTCCCTGAAGATGCAGCGGGCGGTGGAGCGGTGCGCCCGGAAGCGGGAGCACCGGCTGCTGCTGAATACCAACTCCGGGGCGGTGCAGGTGCGGGAGTCCGAGCTGTGCTATGTGGAGATCTTCGACCACCATATCCGCTACCACACCCTCCAGGCCAATTACGACGCCTATGGAACGCTGAAATCGGTGGAGCAGCGCCTGCCCGCCCAGGCGTTTTTCCGCTGCAACAATCAGTGCATTGTCAACCTGCGGTATGTGACTAAGATGGACGGCTGCACGGTGGTGGTGGATGGGCGGGAATTTTCCATCAGCCGGATGCGGAAGAAGGCGTTTCTGGCCCAGCTGCACAGCTATACCGAGCTGAGCTGGGAGGAGGAGCCATGATTGGCCTGGGCGAGCTGTGGCTGCTGGCCTGGGTGGACGGCTTCATGCTGATTCTGCTGCTGGGCTGCTGCGTCATCACAGCACACGGCCTGGCGCGGCGGCCCTTTTTTGCCCTCCGGCTGGCCGGGGCCGTCCTGGCGGAGTGCCTTTGGGCGGGCGTGTGCTCCTATCAATGGCTGCTGGCGCGGGAGCCCGTGTGGAGCGTTCAGGGCATTGTGGTGTGCAAATATCTGGGGACCTTCCTGCTCACCATCGCCGCCTTCCGCCTGTGCCTTCGCTGCGGCTGGGCCTCCGCCCTCTACGGCGGGACCACGGCCTACATTCTCCAGCACTGCGCCCAGCGGATCGCCGAGATGGCCCAGACCCTGCTGGGCATTCCTCCCGGCTGGGAGGAGAAGCTGCTGGTCATCGGGACCACAGCGCTGGTGTGCCTGTGCTTTGTGGTGGTGTTTCGGAGCCGGTATGATATCTCGGAATACGACCGCTACGGCGGCGGGGAGGAGAATATCATGCTGGTGACCGCAGCGGCGGCGGTAGGGGTCATCATCGTGCTGGAGCCGCTGATCCGCGTAGAGCTGTCCCTGCCTGTGGGGGCGCCGGTGATGCTCTACATCAACGTCATTTCCGTGCTGCTCTCCCTGCTGGTGATGGTGGTCAGCATGTGCCAGATGCGCCAGACGGAGGCCAACAAGAAAGCGCAGATCGCGGAGCAGCTGCTCCACGCGGAGCGGGGCCGGTACGCCCTGGAAAAGGAGACGGTGGAGGCCATCAATCTGCGCTGCCACGACATCAAGCACCAGATCGCCGCCCTGGGGGACGCGGGGCGGCAGAAGGAGCTGCGGGAAATTGAGCGGCTGGTAAACATCTATGACTGCGGGCTGAAGACGGAGTGCGCGGCGCTGGACCTGGTGCTGTCCAACAAATCCCTGATGTGCCTGGGCAAGCGGATCGAGCTGACCTGCGTGGCGGACGGCAGGCGGCTGGGCTTTATGGAGGACGCGGACATCTACGCGCTGTTCGGGAACATTCTGGACAACGCTATTGAGGCGGTGGAGCAGCTGGAGGATGGGGAGCGGCGGCTGATCTCCCTCAACGTCCGGGCCCGGGACCATTTTTTGATTGTCAGCGAGGAAAATTATTACGGGGGCGAGCTGGTGATGGAGCAGGGCCTGCCCATGACCACAAAGTCGGACAAGCGTTTTCACGGTTTCGGGATGCAGAGCATTCGGATGCTCACGGAAAAGTACGGGGGAGACCTGCGCCTGCGGGCCAGCGGGGGGATTTACCGGCTGTCCATTTTGTTTCCTGTGAGCGAGAAATTGGAAGAAAACGGATGAAAAATGACGGAGAATGTCCATTTTTGGACATTCTCCGTTTGCTTTGCAGAAAAAGTTGCAAAAGCGCCCAAAGAAGTTTTACCGCATTGAACCCCCCTTCGGCAGGAGGTAAAATGGGGCGGAACAGGTGCGGGGGCAAAGGCCGGATGCTCTCTCCGCTGAGCGGACGGCGCCTGCGGCCCGTGCCAAATGACAGAGGAAGGATGGCAAATCGATGAAGAAACAAGTATCTCTCCTGCTTGCAGCGGTCCTGCTCCTTGGCATAATGGGTACGTTTGCTGGATGTACCCAGTCCCCTCCGGCGTCCTCCGCGCCGACTGGGTCCAACGCGCCGGCCGCCCCCAGCGCCGAGCCCCCCACGGAGATCGCCCTGTCCAAGGCGTACATCATCGTCCAGGGCTACGAGTGGGGTCCGGCGATTCCCAAGATCGTGCTGGAATTTGCCGAGGACGTGAGCGGCATTGCCAACGACACCTTTGAGGTGGCCTTCGGCACCGCCAAGCGCACCGTGAAAGAGGTGTACAGCTCCGACGAGGACGGCAACAAGTCCGACGGCGCGGGCAAGTACCTCACCATTGAGATGGCGGTGAAGTCCAACGAGGCCAGTCCTTTTGCCTACAATATGGAGAAAAATGTAAACACATGGGCGGAGAGCGTGGACTTCAGCGTGACCGTGGCCCCGGGAAAGACCTTCAGCGTGGGCTCCACCACCTATGAGGAGGGCGACGTGTGCACCTACTCCGCCGCCGCGGCGGACCGAAAGGTCCCCCAGACCGCCGGCTGGGTGCGGGACACGGTGGAATACCAGGAGGAGGGGAAGGACATCACCCTCACCCGGGCGGCCTGGGCCCCCGAGGGCGCGGACAGCGACAGCGGCAAAAACCCCCTCATCATTTGGCTTCACGGCGCGGGGGAGGGCGGAACGGACATCGACATTGATCTGCTGGGCAACGAGGTGACCGCCCTGACCACGGAGAACGAGACCAACATTCAGAAGTACTTTGCCGCCGACGGGCTGGCCGGCGCCTATGTGCTGGCGGTGCAGACCCCCACCATCTGGATGGATTCCGACGGCAACGGCACCTATAACCATGTGGATAAGTCCACCACGGAAAAGCAGGTGTCCTGGTATACCGGGGCCCTCTGGAAGGCCATCACCACCTATGTGGAAAGCAATCCCGACGTGGATACCAACCGCATTTACCTGGGCGGCTGCTCCAACGGCGGCTACATGACCATGAACATGATGTTTGAGCATGGGGATTACTTCGCGGCCTTTTATCCCATCTGCGAGGCCTATCTGGATCAGCGCATCTCCGATGAGATGCTGGCGGGGATCAAGGATTACCACATCTGGTTCCTCCTTTCAGCTGATGATGGTACGGTCAATCCCCCGGATTTTGCCCTGCCCACCTACGTGCGTCTGCTGGAGGCGGGGGCGGAGAACGTGTGGCTCACCCTTACGGACAAGGTGCGGGGCACCGACGACCCCGAGCCCTGGAGCTGGACCGGCGGCGGCACCTATGACGGCCACTGGAGCTGGATTTACGCCTTCAACGACCAGGTGACCACCCGCTTTGACCCGGCGGCGGTGACAGCGGTGGAGGACCTTACACCCGAGAACTGCGCGGTCACCGATGTGAACCTGTGGCAGTGGCTGGCCCAGCAGAGCCTCGCCCAGGCCGCGGAGTAAACCGGGCGGCCCAAACACGTTGCCAAGCGGCGCCGTCCCGGGGCGCTCTGTGACAGGGAGCGTTCCGCAAAAGCGCCGCGGCAAATACATGATTGAAGAAAATAGGAGGAAACGAGCATGAAGAAGGTACACAAAACTCTGACCGCCATTGTTGCGTTCACCCTGGCTGCGGCGATGGCCGCGTCCCTGGCCGGCTGCGGCGGCGCGGCCCAGGACTACACGTTTGAGGCGGAGAAGGCCGAGCTGTCCGCGGCCTGCATGGTGGAGACCGGCCCCGAGTACACCGCCGAGGGCTCCGGCCCCGAGGCCACCCAGGTGGGCTACTTCACCACCGCCGGCGAGACCATCACCTTTAAGATCAACGCTTCCAAGGCCTGCTCCGCCACCCTGACCCTCCGGGCGTCCTCCGCCTGCGGCCAGTGGGCTGACCCCATGGTCTTCGAAGAGGTGGACATGTCCAAGGGCGAGTGCGCCAAGCTCACCGTGAACGGAACCGAGTGCAAGCTGGAGGGCGTCCTCCCCGGCCTGGAGGCCCCCATGGACTGGGAGGTTGTCTCCTCCTACTATAAGAACTACGGCACCGCTACCGCCAAGATCGACCTGAAGGCCGGCGAGAACGTCATCGTTCTCACCGCCCAGGGCTACGCCGGCGGCGGCATCAACGTGGACAAGATCACCATCAACGCCGCGTCTGAGCTCACCTGGACCGAGACCGACAACTCCGACCGCGTGCCCCAGCAGTAATCCGGACACCGCGTAAAAGCAGGCGCCCCCGCCGCATGTTCCGGCGGCGGGGGCGTTGTGCGCAAAAAAACCGGGATTTCAGCCCATACAACTGTGAATACTACAGGTTCTGAGGCAGGATCATAATTTAGGAGGGATTTTTGTGGCAAAGGGACAGAAGAAAAAAATGAGCGCAAAAAAGTTTACCGCCATCGTCGCGCCCCTTTTGGCAATCCTTTTGGCATTCTCCATCGCGCTTCCCGTCATCTCCACGTCCAGGTTTGACCTGGTGCTTCGCGACATCTTTGGCGAGGCGGAGAGCAGCCACCAGGGCGGCGATTCCACCGAAGGGGTGGACTCGGCCTACTATAAGCGCGACATCACCGACTCCAAGCAGCTCCAGGCGGACGAGCAGGCCTACACCCGCAGGGCGGGGGCCGAGGGCTTCGTGCTGCTGTACAATCGGAACGAGGACGGCAAGGGCCTTCCCGTGGCGGGCGGCTCCAAGCTGAGTCTGTTCTCCGCCTCCTCCGTGGACCTGCTGGCCGGCGGCACCGGCTCCGGCGTATCCACCATCTCCAGCGACATGAAGACCGCCCTCACCGAGCAGGGCTTCTCCATCAACGAGGCGCTGTGGAAGTTCTACAGCGACAACCACGGGACCTACACCCGCGGCGGCGGCGCCATCATGTACGGCGGCTCCGAGGACTGGTCCATCAATGAGGCTCCCATCTCCGCCATCCCCGACGGCGCGAAGAGCGAGGCCCAGGGCACCACCCCCGTGTTCTTCCTGGCCCGTACCGGCGGCGAGGGCCGCGACCTGGGCCGCTACATGGGCGATTGGACCAGCGTGGCTGAGGATAAGGACAAGCACTATCTGGAGCCCGACTCCGTGGAGCTGGGTGTCATCCAGTACCTGAACGACAACTTTGACAACGTGATCATCGTGGTCAACACCAACAACGCCTTCGAGCTGGGCTGGGTGGCTGACTATCCCAACATCACTGCGGTTCTCTGGGCCCCCGGCGCCGGCGGCGATACCTGCCGCTCCATCGCCGACGTGCTCAGCGGCGCCGTCAACCCCTCCGGCCATCTGGTGGACACCTTCGCCTATGACGCCTTCTCCTCCCCCGCCATGCAGAACATGGGCGACATGATGATGGTCAACGGCGGCCAGGACGTGGGCGCCGGCGTGTTCTACGACGAGGGCATCTACGTGGGCTACAAGTACTACGAGACCCGCTATTTCGACAAGGTCCTGGAGCAGGGCAACCCCGGCGACTACGATTACTCCACCACCGTGCAGTACCCCTTCGGCTACGGCATCTCCTACACCAGCTTTGAGTGGTCCGGCTTCAAGGTGGGCGCTATGGATGAGAACGGCAACGTGGAGATCGAGGTCACCGTAAAGAACACCGGCAGCGTGGCCGGCCGGGACGTGGTGCAGATCTACCTCAACGCCCCCTACACCGAGTACGACAAGACCAACCACATCGAGAAGTCCGCCGTCTCCCTGGTGGGCTTTGAGAAGACCGGCGACATCGAGCCCGGCCAGTCCGAGACCGTCACTGTCACCGTCAACCGCAAGGACTTCATCTCCTACGACGACGTGCAGGCCAAGACCTACATTCTGGAGGCGGGCGACTACCTGCTCACTGCGGCGGAGAACGCCCATGCGGCCGCCGACAACTTCCTGGCCTACAGCGGCCAGACCGTGGAGCAGCCCCTGTTTGGCGGCGCCGACGCCTCCTTCGTGGGCAAGTGGACCTATGACTACAGCGACAACGGCGGCGTGGACAACGTGACCTACGCCAAGTCTCTCACCGGCGCGGATATCACCAACCAGTTCGATCACGCCGTGTACGACGAGCTGACCCCCCGGGACAAGTACCTCACCCGTCAGGACTGGGTGGGCACCTTCCCCGTGACCCATGGCGACCAAAACGGCAAGCGCACCAGCGGCTTCAGCGAGAAGAACGGCTACACCTGGGAGGTTGAGGTGTCCGACACCATCAAGAAGAACATTGACGCCATCGGCGCGGGCAGCGCCTCCCTCAACCCCATGACCGACGACGAGGCGGGCAAGCTGGCCGGCGAGTTCGGCAAAACGGGCGGTCCCCAGCTCATCGACTTCCGGGGCCGCGACTTTGACGAGGTGGACGCCGAGGGCGGCTGGGATGCCCTCATCGACCAGATGACCACCGATGAGATCAAGAAGATGATCCGCAACGCCGGCTATCAGACCCTGGGCTCCACCGCCATCAACAAGCCCCGCGCCATCGACTTCGACGGCCCCTCCGGCCTGAACGAGGGCGGCGTCTCCCACGAGCCCTACTCCATCACCTATCCCTGCGCCGCCAACCTGGCCGCCAGCTGGGACCGGGAGAACTCCCGCCTCCACGGCTACTACGTGGGTGAGGACGGCCTGGCCGCCGACGGCAACTGGGGCACCCACACCTACACCGGCATCATCTCCGGCTGGTACGCCCCCGCCATGAACATCCACCGCACTCCCTTCGCCGGCCGTAACTTCGAGTACTACTCCGAGGACGGCTTCATGTCCGGCGAGCTGGCCCTGGAGGCCGCCCGCGCCTGCGCCGAGAAGGGCGTGTACGCCTACATCAAGCACTTCGCCCTTAACGACCAGGAGGACCACCGCAGCCACGCGGCCACCTTCTCCAACGAGCAGGCCATCCGCGAGATCTACCTGAAGCCCTTCCAGACCTGCATCGAGGACCGCGGCACCACCAAGGTCATGGTGCAGAGCTTCGATGAGGAGACCGGCACCTTCACCCAGAGCGAGGCGGAGATCCCCGCGGTTATGGCCGTGATGACCGCCTTCAACCGCATCGGCTGCACCTGGGCGGGCGGCAACTACAACCTCATCACCGGCGTGCTGCGCAACGAGTGGGGCTTTGACGGCTCCGTCATCACCGACTACGACAACGGCGGCGTGATGGACACTGAGCAGTGCATCCGCGCCGGCGGCGACATCAAGCTGACGGCCTACGGCTCCAACGCCCAGCTGGACATGGAGAACCCCGCTTCCCAGTACCATGCCCGCCAGGCCATGAAGCACGTGCTGTACACCACCGTGAACTCCAACGCCATGAACGGCATTGTCCACGGCGTGACCGTGTCCGAGCTGCCCTTCGCCAACTACTACTACATCCTCATCGGTGAGGCGGTGGTGGCGGCGGCCGTGATCGGCCTGGGCGTCTTCGCCATCGTGCGCCGCTGGAAGAAGGAGAAGCAGGGCGCCTGAGCCAGCTGATTGTACAATTCCCTTTCCCTTTCAGACGGCAGAGGCCGGGGCACAGCTGTGTCCCGGCCTTTGCCGTTGGAGTTGGGGCTGCCCTGTACTGGACACAGGGCGCACCCTGGCCGGAGCGGCGGACGCCTCTTGTTTTTCCGCAGAAAACACGCTATAATAGGAGCAAATAAAAGCGACTCAGAGGTGACAGACAGAATGCCGAACCGTCCAACCCTGAAAACCATTGGGCAGCTGGCGGGGCTGTCCCATGTGGCGGTATCCAAGGCGCTGAGGGACGCCCCCGACATTTCCGCCGCCACCAAGGAACGGGTCAAGAAGATCGCCGAGGAGGTGGGGTATACCCCCAACCTGGCCGCCCGGAACCTTTACCTCCAGCGAACCAGCGCCATTGGCATGGTGGTCCCCGCCATGGGGGAGAACACCGCCTACGGCCTTATTTTCAACGAGATCAGCGCGGCGGCGGCCGAGCTGGGCTACTGCGTGATGCTGGGCAGCAGCCACCGCAGCGTGGAGCTGGAGGTGCGCCACTGCCGGATGATGGTGGGCAATCAGGTGGGGGCCGTCGTGGTGGCCCCCTGCACCAGCGACATATCGCACATCAAGGCCGCCTGCGGCCCCACGCCCGCCATCTTCATCGGCGGCAAGGTGGGCCCGGAGGAGGAGTACGCCCTGCTGTGCGACTACCACCACAGCGGGGAGCTGGCGGTGGAGCACCTGGCCGGCCTGGGCCACCGGGACATCGCCCTGCTGACCTACGACCCGGAAAACCGGACCGTCACACAGAAGGAGGAGGGGTTCTCCCGGGCCATGGAGCGCCGGGGGCTCATCCCCCGGATTGTCCGGACGGGGCACGCCGGAGACGCCATGGGCGCCGGGATGGACGGGGTGGAGCTGCTGCTGGAGCGGGGGGAGCTGCCCACCGCCCTGTGGTGCGCCAGCGACTATATGGCCATCGGGGCCATCAAGGCGCTGAAGGCCCACGGGCTGGCCGTCCCCGGCGACGTGTCGGTGATGGGGCACGACGACCTGTATGTGGACCCCTGGCCGGATATGGGGCTGACCACTCTCCACACTCCCATGGCGGAGATCGGCAGGGCGGCGATAAAGCTGGCCATTTCCCTGATTGAGGGCGGCGGGCAGGTGGAGCCCAGGCAGGTTTTCCATTCCTCCCTGGTGGTCCGCAGCAGCACCGGCCCGGCCTGCCGTCCCTGAGCCGCCGTGGGGGAGAAGATGCGGGGGCGGGAGCGAAAACCGCCCCATGTGCTGCTGATTCTGGCGGCGCTGCTCCTGCTGGCGGCGGTGCTGACCTGGGTGGTGCCGGCGGGCAGCTATGAACGGGTCTTTCACGAGGCCTCGGGGCAGACGGTGGTGGTGCCCGGCAGCTTTGCCTATCAGGAGCCCTCCCCGGTGCTGCCCTGGCAGCTGCCCGTGCTGATTTTTGAGGCCCTGTCCTCGGGCACCGCCCCGAAGCTGATCGCCTTTGTCCTGCTGCTGGGGGGAGCCTTTGAGATCATCCTGGACAGCGGGGCGGTGGGCGCCCTGTGCGCCTGGGCGGTCCGGCGGGCCCGGCGCGGCAGGGTGTGGGTGGTCCCCGCCTTTGTGGGGGCGTTTTCCGTGTTTGGCTTTACCATGGGGCTGACCACCGCCTCCATCGTGTTTCTCCCCCTGGGGATGGCGGCGGCAAAATCCCTGGGCTGCGACGAGCGGACCGGCATGGCCATGGTGATGCTGGGCACCAACGCGGGCTTCGCGGCGGGGATATACAACCCCTTTTCCGTGGGCGTGGCCCAGGCCATCGCCGAGCTGCCCCTGTACTCCGGGGCGTGGCTGCGCTGGCTGCTGCTGCCGGTGCTGGTGGGGGCGACCAGTGTGTATATTGTGCGCAGGGCGGAGTGGTCCGGGTTGCCGGGGGAGGAGGAGCCCTGGGCGGACCAGCCCGCGCCCACCCCAAGGCAGGGTGCGGTGATGGCGCTGCTGCTGGGGACCATAGCCGTTGTGGTCTGGGGTGTGGGCGCCCGGAGCTGGGGCGTGGGGGAGATTGCCTCCGCCTTTCTGGTGCTGGGGGTGCTGTGCGGCGTGTCGGCCGGGTTCGGGGGCAGCCGGATCTGCGCCTCGCTGGTGGCGGGGTGCCGGAAGATGGTCCCCGGCGCGCTGACCATCGGAATGGCTGCCGCCCTGCGTCTGGCGCTGGTCCGGGGCGGCATTCTGGACAGCGTGGTATACGGCCTGCTCCAGCTGGTGGAGGGCCTGCCCGCCTGGGGGCAGCTGCTGGGCATGTTCTACGCCAACGCCCTGCTGGATCTGCTCATCACCTCGGGGTCCGGCCACGGGGCGGTGGCCATGCCCCTGATGGTCCCCCTGGCCGACGCGCTGTCCCTGTCCCGGCAGTCGGCGGTGCTGGCCTTCCAGCTGGGGGACGGGCTGGTGAACCTGGTCTCCCCCATCTCCAACACGCTGGTGAGCTGCCTGGCTCTGTCCGGGGTGAGCTATCCCCGGTGGCTCAGGTATTTTCTGCCGCTGGTGGGGCTGTATCTGGCCATCGGCACAGCCTTTCTGCTGCTGGCCGGGGCGGTGGGCTACTGAGCATATGGATGAGAGAGGGGCGCCGGGCTCTGCCCGGCGCCCCTCTGCGGTCTTGGGACCCTTAACGTCCCTCTGCGGCGCTGTGGGGTCAGCCCCTTGCGGTGTAGGGGGCCATGTCCAGGCGGATGAAGTATCCCTGCCCATGGCGGCACACGGGGCACACCTGGGGGGCGATGGACGACCTGACGATCTCCCCGCAGTGCAGGCACATCCACAGCGTCTCCCCCTTCTCGGCGAAGAGCGCCCCCTGCTCCAGCCAGTCGGCCAGCTGGCCGAAGCGGTCCCCGTGGACCTTCTCGATCTGGGCGATGAGCTCGAACTGCCCGCCGATCAGGTCGAAGCCCTCCTCGTGGGCGGTTTTGGCGAAGCCGGCGTAGTCGTGCTCAAATTCCTGGTACTCGTTGTGCCGGGCCGCCTTCAGCAGGTCCAGGGTCTTGTCGGACAGGTCGATGGGGTAGTTGCCGTCGATGGTGATGTTCTGTCCCGCGCTGGGCAGCAGCAGGTCGTAGAACACCTTAGCGTGGGCCCGCTCCTGGTCGGCGGTGAACTCGAACACCCGGGCCACCACCTCCAGCTGCTCCTTGCGGGCGGCGGAGGCGGCGAAGGTATAGCGGTTGCGGGCCTGGCTCTCCCCGGCGAAGGAGCGCATCAGATTTTCCCGGGTCTGGCTCTTCATGAAGTCCACCTTGCCCTTGTGGTAGTTCTGATAGTCGTTTTGCATGGTCATCCCTCCAATGTATTTGGTGGGAACAGTATACCCCATTTTTTTGGATTCTTGCATGGATTGGAAAATCGGGTTCATGGACGAAAGCGCCTCAGCGCGGCTGTGAGGGGCCGGTACAGGAGCAGAGCGGCGGCCGCGTTCAGCCCGCCCTTGATGAGATTAAAGGGGAGAAAGGCGGGGAGCAGCAATGCCGCGACGGCCTGCCGGGAGCAGCCCATGTAGACGGGGGCCGCCAGATAATTCCAGAGCAGCATGGTCAAGACCATGCACCCCCACCCGCACAGGAGCCCGGCGGCGGCGCCGGAGAACGTCCGCCTTCTCTGGTAGAGGAGGGAGGCGGTGCAGGCGAACGAGCAGCTGGAGAGGATGTTCATCACCAGCCCCAGCACGCCGTTCTCGCTGATGGTGAGCATCTCCATGAGGGAGACGGTCAGGGCGATGGCGAATGCCGTGGGCGGGCCCAGGGTCAGGCCGCCCAGGGCGATCACGATGTCCTTGGGGTCGTACTTGAGGAAGAGCACCATTGGGACCCGCCCCACCGCCGTGGCGGCGTAGGCCAGGGCGCAGAGCGCGCCTGCTGCGGTCAGCTGTTTTGTCCTGTCTGTCATAAAAAGACCTCCTGAAAAAAGTAACACCTGAACGGGTCAAAAGCCCTTCAGGCGTATTTTTTTCAGGTGTGCTGAGCGGTCAGCAGAGCAGGGGATTGAAGGAAAACGTGCAGCAGGCCGACAAGAACGCCGGCCGCGTCAACACACCTTCTTCAAATCCAGACTATAACTGTCGGTCTTGGAATTGCACCAAATCAGCGCCCTTGCGCTCGCGGACTGTACCGCCGATCGGGAATTTCACCCTGCCCTGAAGACATCACCACGATTCAGTTGTCTCCAGCAGTATACCAGATGCGGGGGAGGTTGTCAACCGCGGCGTGTCACTCTCCTCCCCCGGGGGGAATACACTGGATTGATGACGGACATGGACAGGAGGAGCTTATGATGCTGCGGGCAAAAAATATCTGGGTGGTGGGGGGCGACCCCCGTCAGGCGGCGCTGGCCGCCCTGCTGGCCGACGACGGCCACAGTGTACATACCTACGCCCTGGAGCGGGGGGAGGGGACGCGGTGTGAGCCGTCCCTGGCGGGGGCGGACCGGGCGGACTGCGTGGTGCTGCCCCTGCCGGCGGCGGGGGCGGAGGGAAGGCTGAACGCGCCCCTGTCCGCCCGGGAGCACCGGCTGGCCCAGGTGCTGGACGCCCTGCGCCCCGGCCAGCTGGTGTGCGCCGGAATGGCGGGGGCGGAGCTGGAGCGGATGGCGGCGGAGCGGGAGCTGCTGCTCCGGGACTACTTTGCCCGGGAGGAGCTGGCGGTGCTCAACGCCATCCCCACCGCGGAGGGCGCCATTCAAATCGCCATGGAGGAGCTGCCCATCACCCTCCACGACGCCCGGGCGCTGGTCATCGGCTTTGGCCGGCTGGGGCGGGCGCTGGCCCCCCGGCTGCGGGCGCTGGGGGCCCGGGTGTGGGTGTCCGCCCGGCGGTACGAGCAGCGGGCCGCCGCCGAGGGCATGGGCCTGGGCAGCGAGGGGCCCGACCGGCTGGCCGACTGGCTGTGCAGCTACGACCTGGTGTTCAACACCGTGCCCGCCCCGGTGCTGGGGGTGGAGGAGCTGGCCGCGCTGAAGGAGGGCGCGCTGGTCATCGACCTGGCATCCCGCCCCGGCGGGGTGAATCTGGAGGCCGCGGCGGCCCTGGGGGTGCGGGTGATCTGGGCCCTGTCCCTGCCGGGCAAGGTGGCCCCCGTCACCTCCGGACGCTACATCAAGGACACCGTCTATCATATCATGGAGGAATTAGACCTGTGAATTTCAAGGAATTGAGAGTGGGCTTCGCCTTCTGCGGGTCCTTTTGCACCATGGCCCAGGCGCTGAGCGCCCTGGAGCAGACCGCCGCCCGGTTCGGGCCGGTGACGCCCATTGTGTCCGAGACGGCGGCGTCCACCGACACCCGGTTCGGCGCGGCCCACGACTTTATGCGGGAGATGGAGCGCGTCTGCGGCCGGCGGGTGATCTCCACCGTGGCCGGGGCGGAGCCCATCGGGCCCCGCGGGCTGCTGGACGCGCTGGTGATTTGTCCCTGCACCGGCAACACCCTGGGCAAGCTGGCCCACGGGATCACCGACAGCTCGGTGACCATGGCCGCCAAGGCCCACCTGCGCAACGGCAGGCCGCTGATTATCGCCGTGTCCACCAACGACGGCCTGGGGGCGTCCGCCCCCAACCTGGGGACCATGCTGGGGCGGAAAAACGTGTATTTCGTCCCCTTTGGCCAGGACGACTGGCAAGGCAAGCCCGCCTCCCTGGTGGCCGACTTCACCCTGGTGCCCCAGGCGGTGGAGGCCGCCTGCCGGGGGGAGCAGCTCCAGCCGCTGCTGCAAGCGCGAGGATAGCCGCATAGGGGAGCTTGGACTGGAGCGAGGGCAAAAACCCAGAGTTCACGCAGTGAAATCGGGTTTTGCCCGAGACGGAAGGAAAGCGACCCGGCAATGCGGCCAATCCGAGCGTGCCGCTGCAAGCGCGAGGATAGCCGCCCCGCGATGCGCCCAATCGGAGCGCGAAAACGCGTGGGGATAGCCGCATCGGGCCGGATGATTTTTCTCCTTGCAATCGGGCCGGAAAAGGCATATAATGAAAAAAGCCGCAGACAGCGGCAAATGAAGGGATAAAGGAAGTGAGATGCGCCGTGTCAAGCGATCCGTTTAGTCGAAGTTGGCCCTTACAAGCACGGCGCACCCGCTGAGTCAGCGCCCGCTGCCTCCCCGTGCGCCCGCTGGCCCGTCTGTCCTGGACAGATGGGAAAATTTACAAGCGGAGCGGCGGGGGATTTTTTTGCCATTCAGGCCGTCCCAGTTCCCGCCGGTTCGGGAAAGGTGTGAAACGCTATGCTGACCATTCACAAGACGGTGGACGGCAGGATGACCCAGCTCAGCGCGGTGACGGACGGCTGTTGGGTGAACCTCATCAACCCCAGCGAGGACGAGCTGCGCACCGTGGCCGCCACCCTGGCGGTGGAGCCCTCCTTCCTCCGGGCGGCCCTGGACGAGGAGGAGACCTCCCGCATCGACAAGGAGGACGGCTCCACCCTCATCATCATCGACACCCCCGCCATGGAGACCGACGAGACCGGGGTGGTGTACTCCACCCTGCCCATGGGCATCATCGTCACGGAAAAGCACATCATCACCGTGTGCCTGAAGGAGACCTCGGTGGTGCGGGACCTCCAGGCCGGGGCGGTGAGGGACGTGCGCACCGAGCAGCGCACCCGGTTCATTCTGAACATCCTGCTGCTGGTGGCCAAGCGGTACTTAAACTACCTCAAGCAGATTGACAAGACCTACAACCATATGGAGCGGCAGCTGTACAAGTCCCAGCGGAATAAGGAGCTGATCCAGCTGCTGGACCTGGAGAAGTCCCTGGTCTACTTCAACACCTCCCTGAAGGCCAACGAGGTGACGCTGGAGAAGATCCTCCGGGGGCGGATCGTCACCCTCTACGAGGAGGACCACGACCTGCTGGAGGACGTGCTCATCGAGGTGCGCCAGGCCATCGAGATGGCCCAGATCTACTCCGACATCATCTCGGGGATGATGGACGCCTTTGCCTCCGTCATCTCCAACAACCTGAACGTCATCATGAAGCTGCTGGCCTCCGTCACCATCCTCATGACGGTGCCCAACATCGTGTTCAGCTTCTACGGCATGAATGTGGGCTGGCTCCCCTTTGCCGGGAGCTTCTGGCCGCCGCTGCTCATCTCGGTGGCCATCATTGCGGTGGCGGGGTTCATCCTGAAGAAGAAGGACCTGCTGTAAAACGAATGTTTCACGTGAAACACTTGGGCCCGGGCGCGGAGAATTCCGCGCCCGGCTTTTTGCGCCTTGGGGGGCGTTTTCCGCAGGTCGCGCCCGCGCCCCTTGCCAAAGGCGGGGCCGTCATGTATGCTGGGGGTGCGATCGCAAAAGGAGTGAACGTTATGAAAGTGACCGTGGAGGAGTGCCCAGGGCTGGAGCAGACGGAGGTGACCGTTCGCTGCCCCCGGCTGGATGCCCAGACCGCCCGGCTGGTGGAGCTGCTGCGGCTGTCCGATGCCCGGCTCACCGGGGAGAGGGACGGCGAGACCTGCATCCTGGACGGGGAGCAGGTGCTCTACATCGACACGGTGGACCGGGGCACCTTCCTGTACACGGCGGGCGGGGTGTATGAGACCCGCCTGCGGCTGTACGAGCTGGAGGAGCAGCTGGCCGGGTGGGACTTCGTCCGGGTGAGCAAGTCGGCCATCGTGAATTTTGGACAAGTGCGCTCGCTGCGCCCCGACTTCGGGGGGCGGCTGCGGCTGACCATGTCCAACGGCGAGGTGGTGGTGGCCAACCGCCAGTATGTCCCCGCCATCAAACTGAAATTGGGATTGTGAAAGGAGTGCGGTCCATGAAAAAGTTCTTTGAGGTGGTCGTGACCATCAAGGAGCGGGTGGCGCTGAGCTATGCCGCCGCCATGTGCATCTACCTGTTTTTCCTGTTTGTGTTCCGGCAGGAGGGGGCCGCCCTGCCCCAGCTGTTCTCCGTGCTGCTGGCCAGCGTGGCGGCGGGGACCATGCAGGTGGTGGCGTTCTCCGACCTGCTGTTCAAAAAACTGGCCTATGGCTGGCGAATGATGACGTTTTTCATCGCCTTTGGGGCCGTCCTCATCGGCATCGCGACGGGCTTTGGCTGGTTTCCGGTGGAGAATGCCGGGGCATGGGCGACCTTTTTGGTGATTTTTGTGCTCATCTTCGCGGCCATCACCGCAGGCATCGAGATCTACTACCGCGCCAGCGGCCGCAGGTGGGACGACAAGCTGGACTGGTATCGAAAACGGAAGGACGGACAGTGAGGGGGGCCGGGCGCGGAGTTTTCCGCGCCCGGGCCTTTGTGTACAGGCAAAAAATCTTCCGGTCTGTCAACAATTTCCCCGGCTGGATTGTGTATCTTACAGAAGGACGGAGAGGAGGCGACCCCGCGATGGATACCCAGGAGGAGCTGGCCGGCCTGTATGGCCGGCATTTCAAAATGGTATATCAGCTGTGCCTGGTGCTGATGAAAAACGTACCCGACGCGGAGGACGCCGCCCAGACTGTTTTTCGCAGGGCGATGGAGCGCCCCGGGCCCTTTCGTGATCCGGAGCACGAAAAGGCGTGGCTCATCGTCACCGCCCGGAACGAGTGCAGGAACCAGCTCAGGCATTGGTGGCGCACCCGGCGGGTGGGGGAGGAGGCGCTGGACCAGCTGGTCTGGGAGGAGCCCTCGGACCAGGGGGTGTGGGAGCAGGTGGCGGCCCTGCCGCGGCCCCACAGGCTGGTGCTCTATCTCCACTACTACCAGGGCTATACCACGGGAGAGATTGCGGGTCTGCTGGGGGAGAATCCCTCCACCGTGCGCTCCCGGCTGGTCCAGGCCCGGAAAAAACTGAAATTACGGCTGGAGGAGGAAGGCTATGGACAGGCATGAGCTGAAGCGGATGTTTGACGGTCTGACCCCCGCCCCCGAGCGGGAGCGGGAGCTGCTGCGCCAGCTCCTCCAGGACAACGCGAGGAGGAACGGACCGATGAAAAAGTGGAAGCTTACGGTTATGGCGGTGGCGGCTGCGGCGCTGCTGGTGACGGCGGCCGCGGCGGCCGCGGTGCTGCCCTGGATCGACCAGAGGATGCTGGGACAACTGGATGTGGATTCGGAGAATTCCCAGGCGGTGGCCGAGGCGGTGGACCTGCTCTATCCCGGGGCCGTGGCGCTGGATATCGTCAGGGAGGACAACGGGGCCACCCTCCATGTGACCCAGATTCTGCGGGACCGCTATCAGGTCATGATTCTGGCGGACTTCACCGCCCCGGAGGGGACCCAGCTCTATCTGGGCGAGCCCGATCCCCCCGGTATCAGCAACGCCAAGGGCTTCCTCAACGGCGCTGCCTATGCCGCGGAGTTCCTGGACGGAGCGGGAAAGCCCCTGGGCAGGGACGGCATGGTGGGGTTCTATTGCTGGGACGTGCTGGAGGACGACGACCCCATGGACAATCATCTCTCGCTGATCTTCACCCTGGCCCCCCAGCAGGGGGAGGACGGGGTCTGGGACGCGGCGGCCCTGCGGGTCCCGGCGGTGAACATGGGCTATTGGGACCGGGAACAGGAGAAAATGGTGAGCGCGTATCCCGGCGACTGGTCCTTTGACGTGCCCCTGCCCCAGAAGGATATCGGCTGGGTGGTCCAGGTGGAGCAGGTGCTGGGTGAGCTGGACGGGGCGGAGATCACCACCCGGGGGGAGCTGTACCTGTCCCCCATCACACTTAAATTCGACCATCTGCGGGACGCGGGGGTGGAATTCCTCGGCGATACGGCCCAGGAGCAGGAGAGGGCGGCCTCCCGCTGGTACTCCCTAGCCAAAGCGGAGGGGGTCGCCCTGACCGGGCCGGACGGCACGGAAGTGGGGGTGGGATACGGCAACGGCAGCGGAGGCTTCGGGGAGGGCTGGTGGAGAGATGTCTTCCAGCTGAAGCAGGTCACCGACCCCGCCAGACTCCAGGGCGGGACTCTGACCCTGGACTGGGCCTGCGGGAAAACCGTCATCTCCCTGGACGGATTGGCCCCGGTGGAGCCCTGAGAGAATAAGAAGCTGTACCAATAGCCGAAGTACGCAGACTTGCGAGGAAAAATTGCCGCCGGCAAGGCAAAAAATCGCAGGAATACTTTGTGTATTTCAAGATTTTTTAACGCAGCCTGGCAGCAATTTGGGCCGCAAGGATGCGTGCTGAGGTCTATTGGTACAGCTTCTAAAAAGCAGCTCCCCGCCTTTGAGCGGGGAGCTGCTTTTTTGGGCTTGCGGCGGTCCATCCGCGCGGCTCACGGCGGCTCAGCGCTTCCAGCGTTTCAGCATGGGGAAGAACTGGTGCATCTGGGCCTTGGCCTGCTCCTGGGTCATGCCGGGGTTGGACTGGGCCATCATGGGGGCGCAGAAGTCGATCATCTCCTCCATGGTCATCTCCCCCGCAAATCTCCCATTCTTGTAGCAGTAGGAGCAGTAGTCGGGGCTGGCAGAGCCGTCCGCCTCGGTGCCCAGCTCCGTGCCGGGGCCCAGGGGCATCCCGCAGGACTGGCAGAATTTCATATCTTTGTATTGTTCCATGGTTGGAACCTCCTTCGGTTGGGATGGCTCCATCATAGCACCCCAACCCTGACAGGGTGTGTCATGTTTCCCGGCGTGGGCCCAATAAATTTTCCAGCCCAGGGCGGCCAGCCGCCGCCGGAGGGGGTCGGGAGAGAGCACCTCCACCCCCGCGCCGAAGCTGAGCAGATAGCCGTACAGCCACTGGTCCTCGGGGAACACCGCCTCCACCAGCAGGGAGCCGTCGGGCTGGGGGGTGACGCAGCCCTGGTCGAACTCGTCGTACACCCGGTAGGCCATGCAGCCGGCGAAGCGCAGGCGGGCCTCCACCCGGAACAGGGGCGGGATATCCCCGGAGTAGTCGATGTCCGGCGGGTCCAGCCGGCGGTGGAACACCTCCCCGGTGGGGGAAGGGGAGAGCATGCGGGACAGGCGGAAGGTGCGGTAGGCCTCCCGGTCCAGGTCGAAGGCCTGGAGGTACCACCCCTGCCCCTTGAACACCAGCCGGGCGGGGAGGGCCCGCCGCGGGCGGGTGGAGCCGTAGGAGCTGGCGTAGTCAAAACGGAGGACCTGCCGCTCCAGCACGGCCCGCTTGAGCAGCTGGAACTTCTCGCTGTCCGCCGTCCCGCCGCCCCAGCGGGACAGGTTCACCTGGAGCCAGTCCTCTCGCCCCCGGCGGAACAGGGCGGACAGCTTGGTCAGCGCCTGGGCCCCCTCCTGCTCCGGCAGGCTTTGCAGGGCGGTGAGCAGCTGGCGCTGCTCCTCATCGGAAAAGGCGGCCCGGTCCAGCACGTAGCCGGGCAGCAGGGCCACCCCGCCCCCCGTCCCCTGGGTGGTGTAGATGGGCACACCGGCGGCGGAAAGGGAGTCCACGTCCCGCAGCACCGTGCGGGGGGACACCTCCAGCTGCTGGGCCAGCTCCCCGGCGGTCATCCGGCCCCGGGCCAGCAGGAGGTAGACCATTTGAAATTGACGGGTAACCACGGACATGGACAGCGCCCCTTCCGGCCAATCAGGTCTGCGGCGGTCTCTTTGCCCCATTGTACCATAGGAGCGGGCAAAGGGGAAGCCCCGGACGGGGCTCGCGGTGTTCACAAATTATTTACCGTCCGGCCTCTTGACATTTTGACGGACGGATGTAAAATGATAAGCACACTAATCATTCGCGTGCGAACGATTTAGGAGGGATCATGATGGGCAACCAGACCGGGCTTCTGCTCCAGCAGCTCATGCGGGCCCACCACAACGCCTGCATGGCGGCGCTGGCCCGGCGGGGGGTGCGGGACGTGGGCTCCCCACGGCTGCTGTGGGAGCTGTCTACCTACCCGGACGCCCCCGAGCGGGCCCCCACCCAGAAGGAGCTGGCCGACAAGCTGCACAGCGCGCCGCCCACGGTGGCCGCCTCGCTGAAGGTGCTGGAGCGGCAGGGCTACGTGGAGCGCCGCACCGACCAGCGGGACACCCGCCGCAACCGCATCTCCATCACCCCAAAGGGGCGGGACGTCATCGCCCAGAGCATGGACGCCTTCCGCCAGGTGGACGGGCACATGTACCACGGCTTCTCCCCCGAGGAGCGGGCCCTGACCAACCAGCTGTTCTCCCGGATGCTGCAAAACCTGTACCAGATCGGCGGGGACAGGCGGCAGGACCCGCCCCCCGACCCGCTGGCCCCGCCGCCGGGGGCCGTCCAAGACCCATTTTGAAAGGAAGTGTGACCCTTGCTGAAACGCCTTGCCTCGTACCTGCGGGGCTACGAAAAGTACGCCGCGGCCTCCCCCCTGCTGGTGGTGGTGGAGACGCTGTGCGAGCTGGTCCTCCCCCTGCTCATGGCCCGGATCATCAACCAGGGCATTGAGGGGAATGACCTGGCCGTGATCTGGCAGTCCGGGGCGCTGATGGTGGCGGTGGCCCTGGTGGCCACGGCGGCGGGCGGACTGGCCGCCCGCTGTGCCACCTGCGCCGCCCAGGGCCTGGGCGCCAACCTGCGCCAGGCGGAGTTTGAGAAAATCGCGTCCTTCTCCTTCGCGGACATCGACCGGTTTTCCTCCTCCTCCCTCATCACCCGGCTCACCAATGACCTGACCAACATCCAGAATGTGGCCATTATGTGCCTGCGCATCCTCATTCGGGGCGTGTCCATGACGGTGGCCAGCGTGATTCTCACCCTGTCCCTCAGCCCGCGCCTGGCCCTGGTGGTGTGCGTGGTGCTGCCCTTCATGGCGGCGGCTCTGGGGCTGCTGATGAAAATCTGCTTCCCCCTGTTCGAGAAGATGCAGAAGGCCCTGGACCACCTGAACGAGACGGTGCAGGAAAACCTCATCGCCGTGCGGGTGGTGAAGTCCTATGTCCGGGAGGACCGGGAGCGGACCAAGTTCATGGACGCCAACAACGGCTTCACCGCCGCCGGCCTCCAGGCGGTGCTGCGCATGGTGGCCATCCAGCCAGTGATGATGATCTGCTTCTCGGTGGCCACGGTGCTGGTGCTGTACAACGGCGGCAATATGGTGCTGGGGGGCGAGCTGGAGATCGGCTACCTCCAGACCGTTACCGGCTACATCATGCAGATTCTCATGTCCGCCATGATGATCGGCATGGCGGTGCTGCAATACACCCGGGCCCAGGCGTCCATCCGCCGGGTGTTTGAGGTGCTGGACGCGGACAGCGCCATCACCGACGGCGGCGAAGCCCGCCTGCCCGCCCCCCGGGGCCGGGTGGAGTTCCAGGACGTGTCCTTCCGCTACCAGACCCAGGGGGCGGGAGAGGACGTGCTGAAGCACATCAACCTGACGGTGGAGCCCGGGGAGTTTGTGGCCATCGTGGGGGGTACCGGTACGGGCAAGTCCTCCCTGGTGAACCTGATTCCCCGGTTCTACGACGCCCACCAGGGCCGGGTGCTGGTGGACGGGCTGGACGTGCGGGACTACCCCCTGGACGGCCTGCGGGGCCGCATCGGCATGGTGCTGCAAAACAACGTGCTCTTCTCCGGCACAATCCGGGAGAACCTGCTCTGGGGCAGCGAGAACGCCTCGGAGGAGGAGCTGGTCCAGGCCGCCAAGGACGCCCAGGCCTACGACTTTATCATGTCCTTCCCCGACGGCTTCGACACCTATCTGGAGCAGGGGGGCGTGAACGTGTCCGGCGGGCAGAAGCAGCGTTTGTGCATCGCCCGGGCCATGGTGAGAAAGCCCGCGGTGCTGATTCTGGACGACTCCACCTCGGCGGTGGACTCCGCCACCGAGGGGCGCATCCGCCAGTCCTTCCGGGAGAACCTGAAGGGCACCACCGTCATCATCATCGCCCAGCGCATCAGCTCCGTGCAGTACGCGGACAAGATCGTGGTGCTGGACGAGGGGACGGTGGCCGGCGTGGGCAGCCATGACCAGCTGATGAAGACCAGTGAAATCTATCGGGAGATCTACGATTCCCAGCAGGAAGGAGGGGACGGCAATGGCTGAGGACAGACGGCCCCACGGCCCGGGGGGCGGCCCCCATGGGCCCGGCGGGCCCCGGGGCGGCTTTGGCAAGCCCAAGGACCTGCGCCGCACCGCTCTGCGCACCGTGAGGTATATCGCCAGCCGGCCCGCGCTGCTGGCCGCGGCGCTGGTGTGCGTGGTGGTGTCCGCCCTGCTGGGGGTGGCGGGCACCTATATGCAGAAGCCCATTATTGACAGCATCAGCGCCGCCCTGGCGGAGGGCAGGAGCGACCTGCCCGCGCTGCTCACCAGCTGCCTGCAGCTCATGGGCATCTACCTGCTGGCGGCGGCCTGTGCCTACGTCCAGTCCAACCTCATGGCCCAGCTGGCCCAGCGGGGCTGCAACAGGCTGCGCCGGGAGCTGTTTGACAAGCTCCAGGAGCTGCCCCTGAGCTACTTTGACGCCCACACCCACGGCGAGCTGATGAGCCGCTTCACCAACGACGCGGACAACGTGCAGACCGCCCTGGAGCAGTCGGTGGTGCAGCTGATTTCCAGCGTCATCACCTTTGTGGGCGTGGTGGTCATGATGCTCACCCTGTCCCCTCTGCTGTTTTTGGCCACCGTGGTGATGCTGGGGGCGGTGCTGGCGGTGTTCACCGTGTTCGGCAAGCGCAGCCGGAAGTATTACGCCCGGCAGCAGGCCGCCCTGGGCGCGGTGAACGGCAATATCCAGGAGATGATCGAGGGGATGAAGGTGGTCAAGGCCTTCAACCACGAGGAGCAGGCCAAGAGCCTGTTCCGCGGACTCAACGAGGAGTACCGCGCCGCGGCCAGCGAGGCGGGGTTCTACTCCTCCGCCATCATGCCCGTGGCGGCCAACCTGACCAACGTGGGCTATGCCGTCACCGCCGTGCTGGGGGGCATTCTGGCCATGAGCGGCGGAGGCCTGTCCGGCTTCACCCTGGGCTCCCTGGTGATCTATTTGCAGTATAACCGGCAGGTGACCCAGCCCGTCAACCAGATCTCCATGCAGATGACCGCCCTGCTGTCCGCCATGGCGGGGGCGGAGCGCATCTTTGCCGTGATGGACGCCCAGCCCGAGGCGGACAGGGGAAGGGTGACCCTGGTGCCGGTGGAAAAGGACGCCAACGGCTCCCTGTCCAAATTCAGCGGCCAGGGCCGGCCCCGGAGCTGGGCCTGGAAGGTACCCCGGGACTGCGGGCTGACCCTGGTCCCCGTGTCCGTGGGGGAGGGAGAGGCGCTCACCGAGCTGGGACAGGCGGACAGGGAGGGCGGTAAGCTCAAGCTGCTGCCCCCCGGGACGGACTCCCAGACCGGGCTCTGGGTGCGGCTGGAGGAGGACGGCGCCCTCACCCCCCTCTCCCTGGAGGAGATGGCCGCCCACGGCTGGGCGTGGAAGTACCCCGGCCCAGACGGGCGGCTGGGCCTGCACCTGATCCGGGGGGCGGTGCGCAACGTCCCCGGGGAGGAATTCTGCTACACCGAGCTGCGGGGGGCGGTGCGCCTGAGCCAGGTGGACTTCTCCTACGTGGAGGGCAAGCCGGTGCTGAAGGAGCTGTCCGTCTACGCCGACCCGGGGCAGAAGATCGCCTTTGTGGGCTCCACCGGGGCGGGCAAGACCACTGTCACCAACCTGATCAACCGCTTCTATGAGATCCAGGGGGGGCTCATCACCTGCGACGGCATCGACGTGAAGGATATCGAGAAGGACTCCCTGCGGCTGAGCCAGGGGGCGGTGCTCCAGGACACCCACCTGTTCACCGGCACGGTGATGGACAACATCCGCTATGGCCGGCTGGACGCCACCGACGAGGAGTGCGTCCAGGCCGCCAAAACCGCCAACGCCGACGGCTTCATCCGCCGCCTGCCCGAGGGCTACCAGACCATGCTGACGGGGGACGGGGCCAACCTGTCCCAGGGCCAGCGGCAGCTGCTGTCCATCGCCCGGGCGGCGGTGAAGGATCCGCCCATCATGGTGCTGGACGAGGCCACCTCCTCCATCGACACCCGCACTGAGCAGCATATTCAGCAGGGCATGGACGCGCTGATGGAGGGGCGGACGGTGTTCGTCATCGCCCACCGGCTGTCCACCGTGCGCAACGCGGACTGCATTGTGGTCATCGAGCGGGGCCAGATCATGGAGAAGGGCAGCCACGCCCAGCTCATGGCCCAGCAGGGGCGGTATTACCAGCTGTACACCGGGCAGTTTGAATTGGACTGAAAGCTCTTGTAATTTTTCGGATGGTTTGATAAAATAGGCCTTGCTTCCATCAAGCAAGGCCTATTTTGATGATTTGAGACCTGACCGGGCCGCCCGGCAGGACGGGAAAAGGAGAACAAGCTATGAAAAAACGTTGGACCGCCGTTTTGCTGGCGCTGGCCCTGGCGCTGGCGCTGCTACCCGCCCCCGCCCTGGCCGCGGAGGACACCGCCGCTGCAGGCAGCCGCCTGACCGGTGTGGACCGGCGGGTCTATGACGTGCTGCGGGAGGAGATCGCCAAGATCGCCGACGGCAGCCGGACCAGCACCGCCGTCAGCATTCCTGACCTGGCGGAGCTGTCCTGGAGCCTGGAGGAGCTGGGCCTGACCGGCTCCGGGCAGAGCGATATTCTGAAACAGCTGGAGGAGAAATTCCAGCAGCTGGTCCACATGAATCAGATCTACCGCTGCCTGTCCGCGGATCTCCCCTTTGAGATGTACTGGAAGAGCAACCGTTTTTCCTGGGGGTACAATTTTGTCCGCCGGGGAGACCAGGCCTCCATTCAGGACCTGACCATCTACCTCCAGGTGGCCGAGGGCTACCGGGGCGGCAGCGACGTCACCGTCAACGCCGCCAAGGCGGCGGCTGCCACGGCGGCGGCGGACAACGCCAAAGCCATCGTGGCCCAGTACCAGAGCCTGCCGGACTATGAGAAGCTGCGGGCCTATTTCCAGGAGATCTGCCGGCTGGCGGACTATGACATGGCATCGGCCCAGGGGGGCGGCCCCTATGGAGACCCCTGGCAGCTGATCTACGTCTTTGACGGGGACCCGGCCACCAACGTGGTGTGCGAGGGATATGCCAAGGCCTTCAAATACCTGTGCGACCTGAGCGATTTTGACGGGGATATACGCTGCCGCCTGGTCACCGGGGAGGCGGACGGCGGGAGCCACATGTGGAACCTGGTCCAGATGGAGGACGGGCAGAACTATCTGGTGGACGTGACCAACTGCGACGATGGGATCGGCTCGCCGGACAAGCTGTTCCTGGTTGGGGGGACCACCCGGGATGACGGGCAGACCTGCGTGGTCATCAAGGACCAGCTCCACATGGTGTACACCTACAAGGAGGAGGAGCGGGGGCTGCACACGGACGGCTACCTCCCCCTCAGTGCCCAGGACTATGTCTACAATCCCGGCCAGCCCGCCACCCAGCCCCCTGCGGAGGAGCCGGCCGCCTCCCGATTTGCCGACGTGGACCCGGCGGAGTACTACGCCGGGCCGGTGGCCTGGGCGGTGGAGGCGGAGGTCACCACCGGCACCTCGGAGACCACCTTTTCCCCCTATCAGCCCTGTACCCACGCGGAAATCCTCACCTTCCTATGGCGGGCGGCGGGGGAGCCGGTGTCCTACGGGGATGTTCCGCTGATGCTGGGGAGCCAGGAGTACTACGCCGGGGCGGTGCAGTGGGCCGCCGGGCGGAACATGATCGGGGAGGATTTCGACCCGGACCGGCCTTGTGACCGGCTCAGTGCCGTGGTGTATATCTGGCAGGCATTCAACAGCCCCACCCTGGGTGAGGGGCTCGCCGGGAGGTTCGCCGACGTGTCCACGGCGGTGATGACCCACGCCTGCGAGACCGCCGTGTACTGGGCGGTGGCGGAGGAGGTCACCACCGGCACCTCGGAGACCGCCTTTTCCCCCTTTGACGGGTGCAGCAGGGGAGAGATTGTCACCTTCCTCTACCGGGCGTATCACTGAAAAGGCCGGCAGAGCAGGGCCTGCATCTTCCAGCGACAGGTAAAAAAGTCCCCCGGCTCCGCCGGGGGCTTTTTGCTGCCTTCGGGGGCCGGCCCGCACCCCGTGCAGCGGGCTCAAAGGTCCGCCCCGCCCATTTGGGCGGGGCGGTTTTTTTCGCGGAGATGAAACCTGTCCGGGGCATTTTGTGATTATATAGGTGAAAGCAGCTTTCGACCCACTGATAAGGAGCCGTTCTATGAGAGAAGAGACCATCCTTCGAAAAATGCGCGGCCGTGATCCCGCCGGCCTGGAGGCGCTGATGGACCGCTACCTTCCCTACGTGTCCGCCGTGGTATGGAACATTCTCCGGGGCGCCATGGCCCCCGAGGACGGGGAGGAGGTGGCTTCCGATGTGTTTTTTGCGGCGTGGACCCAGGCGGACGACCTGAGGCCGGGCCACGTAAAGGGCTGGCTGGGGGCGGTGGCCCGGAACAAGGCGAAGAACAAGCTGCGCCAGATGGGCCGCACCCTCCCCCTGGAGGAGGACGCGCTGGACCTGCCCGGCCCGGAGGACCCCGCCGACGCGCTGGAGCGGGAGGAGGAGGGCCGGCGGGTGCGCCGGGCGGTGGACAGCCTGCCGGCCCCTGACCGGGAGCTCTTTCTGCGCCACTACTATTACGCCCAGAGCGTGAAGGAGATCGCCGGCGCCATGGGGCTCAACGAGTCCACCGTCAAGACCCGGCTGCGCCGTGGACGGCTCAAGCTGAAAGATATGCTGACAAAGGAGGCGCTGATATGAAGCGGAAGATTTCTGACCTGCTGGACGCAGTTGAGGAGGATCAGATCCAGATCTCCGGGGAGACCCCGCTCTCGTCCGCCCGGGTTAAGGAGCTGACCATGAAAAAGATCAAGGGGGAGAAGCGGCCCCGGCTGTACCGCCTGCCTGTCCGAATTGCGGCGGCGGCCGCCGCCGTCGTCCTGCTCACGGCGACCGTTTTTGCTGCGGCCGGCCTCATGGGGGCGGGCGACCTGATGCGTGATGTGTTCAACTGGTGGAGCCGGGAGCCGCTGACCACCACCCAGGTGGAGACGCTCAACAGCATCGGCCATGTCTTTGACGGCAGCGAAGAGTACAGCGTCACCAGCAACGGGGCCACCATTACCCCCGTCGCCGCCCTGGCGGACGAGGACTGCTACTATCTGCACCTGCGGGTGGAGGCCCCGGAGGGGGTGGTGCTGCCCGACCTGGAAGAGGGACAATTCTACAGCTTTGAGCATCAAATTAAGGGTCTCTCCCTGACGCTGGAGACAGATGACGGCGAGAGCTATCCCCCATTGTCGTACATGATGATCCACTGCCGTCCCCTTCCCGACAAGGACCCTGCGGACAACGTAAAGGAGATCGTTATGGTGCTTTCGGGCAGCCTGGACAAGGGTGTCAGATATAACGACGGCAGCTCCAAGCTGCTGACCCTATATGGGCTGGGCATTACCACTCCCGTCGGCCAGCCCTGGCAGGAGGAGAAACTGTTTCAGGGGAAGTTCCAATTTGACATCGGCACCCATTTTGAGAGCCGCATGGCCGTCATCGACTGCGGCGGGGCGGCATGGACCGACCCGGACACCGGCGAGACCAACCTGCTGGACACGATGAAGCTCTCCCCGCTGGGGATTCGGTTCGACTTCCGCAGCAGCTTGAAGGAGAATAACCAGCGCCGGATGCCTATGGATCCCGGGGATGTGCGCATCGTGATGAAGGACGGCTCGGAGCTGCTGACCTACCACAACTGCAGCTATATCATGGCCAACGGTCCTAAGGACCATCACGATCCCTACTACCAGATCAGCCCTGGCCTGCTCACCGAGACGCCGGAGTGGAGCCTCGCAACCTATCGCCATTTTGACACGCCCCTGGAGCTGGACCAGGTGGACTACGTCCAGTTCGGCGAGCACATCTACTATATCACCGCGGAATGATCTGAAAAGCCCCCTCCGTTCGGGAGGGGGCTTCCCCATTCCCTCCCTTGACTTTCCCCGCCGCCGGTTGTAAAATAGATGAAAATTTAAATGTAAAGGAATTGATTTTCCCATGGCTAAAATCGACATCGTCTCCGGCTTTCTAGGGGCGGGAAAGACCACCCTCATCAAAAAGCTTCTGGCCGAGGCGTACCAGGGCGAGAAGCTGGTGCTCATCGAAAATGAGTTCGGCGAGATCAGCGTGGACGGCGGCTTTTTGAAGGACGCCGGCATCGAGATCTCCGAGATGTCCTCGGGCTGCATCTGCTGCTCCCTGGTGGGGGATTTTGGCAAGGCACTCCACGAGGTGGAGGAGCGCTTCCACCCCGACCGCATTCTCATCGAGCCCTCCGGGGTGGGCAAGCTGTCCGACGTGGTGGCGGCGGTGGAGCAGGCCGCGGGGGAGGACCCGGCGCTGAAGCTCAACTCCTTTGTCACCGTGGCGGACGCCGCCAAGGTGAAGGTGTATATGAAAAACTTCGGCGAGTTCTACAACAACCAGGTGGAGCACGCGGGCACCATTCTGCTCTCCCGCACCCAGAACCTGACCCAGGAGAAGCTGGAGGGAGCGGTGGCCCTGCTCCGGGAGAAAAACCCCGCCGCCGTGATCCTCACCACCCCCTGGGACCAGCTGGAGGGCAAAACCATCCTGGCCGCCATTGAAAAGACCTCCCTGGAGGAGGAACTGCTCTCCCGCATCCGGGCGGACCATGCCGCCGAGGAGGCGGCCCACGCCCACCATCATCATGGACACGAGCACCACCACGACCACGAGGAGCACTCGTGCTGCCATGGGGAGCATCATCACGAGCATCACCACGACCATGAGGAGCACTCGTGCTGCCACGGGGAGCATCACCACGACCACGAGGAGCACTCGTGCTGCCATGGGGAGCACCACCATGACCACGGCGAGGAGTGCTCCTGCGGCTGCCACGACCATGACCACCACGGCCACCACCACGCCGACGAGGTGTTCACCAGCTGGGGGAGGGAGACGGTCAAGCCCTTCTCCCGGGAGGCGCTGGAGCGCATCCTGGCTGAGCTGGACCTGGGGGAGTGCGGCGCGATTCTGCGGGCCAAGGGCATCGTCCCCGCGGGGGACGGCAGCTGGCTCCACTTCGATTACGTCCCCGAGGAGCACCAGGTGCGCACCGGTCCGGCGGACTACACCGGGCGGCTGTGCGTCATCGGCGCCCAGCTGAAGGAGGACCGGCTGGCCGCCCTGTTCGGGCTGTAAAGGGGCGGAACACCCATGGATATCCCTGTTTATCTGTTTACCGGCTTTCTGGACGGCGGAAAGACCACCTTCATCAACGGCATCCTCCAGGACGGCTTTGCCCTGCGGGACCGCACCCTGCTGCTGTGCTGTGAGGAGGGCGCGGTGGAGTACGACCCCAAGGTGCTGAAAAACGTCACGGTGGTGAACGTGGAGGAGGAGGGGGACCTCACCCCCGCCCGGCTCAGCCAGCTGGAGAAGAAGCACCGCCCCCGGCAGATTCTGATTGAGTTCAACGGCATGTGGTCCCTCCAGCGGCTCTATCAGGACGCGCTGCCGGACAACTGGGTGCTCTACCAGATCATGACCATGGTGGAGGCGGCCACCTTCGACGTATACGCCAAGAACCTGGGCCAGATGATGATGGAAAAGCTGACCAACGCCGACCTCATCGTGTTCAACCGCTGTGACCAGGCCCTGCGTGACGCCCTGCGCCAGCGAAATTTGAAAATGGTGAACCGCCGGGCCAGCATCTATCTGGAAAACCTGGACGGCACCAGCGAGGACTACGCCGACGACACCGTGTGCCCCTTCGACCTGGACCAGGAGGTCATCCACATCCCTGACGACGACTTCGGTGTGTGGTATGTGGACGTGATGGAGCATCCGAAGCGGTACGACGGCAAGGCCATCCGGGCCAAGACGGTGGTGTGCCACCTGCCCCAATACCCGGACGAGGTGGTGCTGGGCCGGTTCGCCATGACCTGCTGCGAGAACGATATCACCTTTCTGGGCCTGGTGGCCCGGGGGGAGGGCTTCAGGGCCTATGAGAACCGCGCCTGGGCGGACGTCACCGGGGTGATTCACATGGAGCCCCACCGGGCCTACGAGGGGGAGCTGGGGCCAGTGCTCCAGGTCACCGCTTCCGCTCCCGCCGGCAAGCCCCGGCAGGAGGTGCTGAGCTTTTGAGCAAAACGCCCTCCGTCCTGAGACGGAGGGCGTTTTTTACATGATTGGCCCGCTTCCCGCATAAGGTGTAGCAAACCGAGCTTGGAGGGGTCAACATGGAAGGGACAAAAATCATTTATCTGCGGCGGAAGCTCATCGCCGCCGGGGCCTGCGTCCTGGCCGCCGCCCTGATGTTCTGGGTGGTGAACCACCCGGCGGTGGTGGGGGCGTCGGCCACCACCCGGCAGCTGCCCATCTACTGCGTCCAGAAGGACTACAAGGTGCTGTCCATCAGCTTCGACGCCGCCTGGGGCAACGAGGACACCCAGCAGCTCATCGACACTCTGGGCAAGTACAACGTCACGGCCACTTTCTTCGTGGTGGGGGAGTGGGTGGACAAATACCCCGAGTCGGTGAAGGCCCTGTTCGACGCGGGCCACGAGGTGATGAGCCACTCCAACACCCACGCCCACTTCAACAGCCTGTCCTCCGATGAGATCGTGGCCGACCTCAACGCCTGCGGGGACAAGATCGAGGAGGTGACGGGAGTGCGCCCCACTCTGTTCCGCTGCCCCTACGGGGAGTACGACGACCACGTGATCAGCGCCGTGCGCTCCATGGGCATTGAGCCCATCCAGTGGGATGTGGACAGCCTGGATTGGAAGGACCTGTCCGCCGTCGACATCACCAAACGGGTCACCTCCAAGGTGCAGCCGGGGTCCATTGTGCTGTTCCACAATGCGGCCCTCCACACCCCGGAGGCCCTGCCCGGCATCATTGAGGCCCTTTTGCAGCAGGGCTACACCTTTGTCCCCATCTCCCAGCTCATCCTGCCGGGGGACTGCGGACAGGACTACTCCATCGACCACACCGGCCGGCAGTGCCCCGGCGGGACATAAAAACGACGCAGGGAGCCGGGACGTCCGGCTCCCTGCGATATTTGTGTATCCCCCTTGCAATCCGGCGCGGTTGATTGTATAATATGTACAATTACACGGGGCGGCTGACGCGCATGACGGCAAAGAACCCAGCCGGCTTTGTCCGCGGCCCCGGTATGAGAGGAGAAGGCCATGACAGCGGTCTATGGGGCGGTGGGAGCAGACGGGCGGCGGCTGGCCTGGCCGCTGCTGGAGGAGGCCGCGCGGCGGAGCTGGGGCTGGGACGCTCTGCCCCCCGCGGCGCGTTCCCCCCGGGGGAAGCCCTTCTTCCCCGGACTGGAGGACCGCTGGTTTTCCCTGTCCCACAGCGGGGGGATGGCCCTGTGCGCCCTGTCCCCGCGCCCTGTGGGGGTGGATGTGGAGCTGGTGCGCCCCCGGCGGTCCCGTCTGCCCGCCCGCGCCCTCAGCGGGGAGGAGCAGGCCCGGTTCGACGGCAGCTGGGAGGAGTTCTACCGGCTGTGGACGCTGAAGGAGAGCTGGTGCAAGCGGGAGGACGCCCCGCTATATCCCCCGCGGCGGGTGGAGACGCCCCCCCCCTGCCCCCACAGGAGCTACGCCGGGGCGGGCTGGCGGGCGGCGGTGTGCTGCTGGGACGCGCCCCCCCGGGATATCATCTGGCTGGAAATCGACTGCGAGAAGGAGGGTTTCATATGAGCAAACAGATCATCACCATCAGCCGGGAGTTCGGCTCCGGCGGCCGGTCCGTGGGCCGCCGGGTGGCCGAGCTGCTGGGCGTGCCCTATTATGACAAGGAGCTGGTGAAGCAGGTGGCGGTGGAGACCGGCTTCGATGAAAGGTTCATCGAGCAGGAGGGGGAGTACGCCTCCCCCTGGCAGTCCCTGCTGTCCTATGCCTTTGCCGGCGGGGGCAGCCGGCAGCATATGAACGGCCTGTCCACCGCCGATTTCCTGTGGGTGATCCAGTGCCGGGTTATCCTGGACCTGGCGGACAAGGGCCCCTGCGTCATCGTGGGCCGGTGCGCCGACTACATCCTCCGGGACCGGGCGGACGTGCTCAATGTGTTCGTTCATGCCCCCATCCCCTACCGGGCGGACCGGGTGGTGCGGCTGTACGGCGAGTCGGACGTGGCCCCGGAAAAGCGGCTGGAGGAGAAGGACAAGCGCCGCCGGGCCTACTACAGGCACTATGCCGACCGGGACTGGGGGATGAGCCAGAATTACCACCTGTCCCTGGACTCCAGCCTGGTGGGGGTGGAGCGGTGCGCCCAGCTCATCCTGGACGTGGCCCGCAACCCCGAGTCCCAGGAGCTCTTATAGAAAAGTATCTTTTAGGAAAAGCGGCGCGGTTTCCTCATTGGGGACCTGAACCGAGGAAAAAGGCCCGGCATTCGTCAGGATGCCGGGCCTTTCTTGTCTTTTTTGGGGGAGCAGAGGGGAAAAACGGCGGAGCCAAGGGCCAGGAGGAAAAAAAGAAACTATCAAAAGGTGTACTTTTCTGT
>CAJUEC010000008.1 GCA_910585155.1 uncultured Oscillospiraceae bacterium | reverse complement strand
CACTCTTTCCCTACACGACGCTCTTCCGATCTACCGGGCCATGGAGACGGGGTCCATCGCCCGGGTGGAGGAGATCTCCCGCTGCGCCAGCGAGGTGCAGGACGCGCTGATCTCCATTTTGTCGGAAAAGCGGCTGTCCGTCCCCGAGCTGGGGCTGGAGGTCCCCGCCGCCAAGGGCTTCTCCGTCATCGCCACCGCCAACACCCGGGACAAGGGGGTCAACGACATGTCGGCGGCGCTGAAGCGGCGCTTCAACATCGTGGTCCTCCCCACCCCCGCCGACATGGCCACCGAGATGGACATTGTGCGCACCCGGGTGGCCCAGCTGTCCGCCGGACTGGACCTGAACGCCAGCCAGCCCGGGGGGGACACGGTGGAAAAGGTGGTCACCATCTTCCGGGAGCTGCGGGGCGGCGCCACCCTGGACGGCAAGCAGAAGCTGAAAACCACCTCCGGGGTGCTGTCCACCGCCGAGGCCATCTCCCTGCTGGCCAACTCCATGGCCCTGGCCGGGAGCTTCGGGGACGGGCGGATCTCCGACGCCGACCTGGCCGCCGCCCTCCAGGGGGCGGTGGTGAAGGACGAGGAGCACGACAAGGTCACCTGGAAGGAGTACCTGGAGAACGTGATGAAAAAGCGGGGCCATGAGTGGCTGCCGCTGTACCGGGCCTGCCGGGAGCTGAACGTGTGATGCGCGGCCCAATTCTATTTGGGGTGCGCCACCTGTCCCCGGCGGCGGCCTTCCGGCTGCGCCGGGAGCTGGACCGGGCCAGGCCGGAGCTGGTGCTGGTGGAGGGCCCCAGCGACCTGAACGACCAGATCAAATGGCTGTGCCACCCCGACACCCAATTTCCCGCCGCCATCCTGGCCTACACCAGACAGCCCCCCGTGCGCACCGTGCTGTGGCCCTTCGCCGTCTACTCCCCGGAGGTCCAGGCCATTTTGTGGGCCCATGAGCACGGCGTGCCCTGCCGGTTTATGGATCTGCCCTCCTCGGTGTTTCTGGCCCTTGCCGAGGCGGCGGCGAAGCGGGAAGCGGCGAAGGGGGAGGATGGGGAAGCTCAGCCCGAGGAGCCCGTCACCACCGACAGCGTTTACAGGCGGCTGGAAACCCTCACCGGGGAGGACCACGACACCTTCTGGGAGCGGACCTTTGAGCAGCTGGGGGAGGAGGAGAGCTTCCAGACGGTCAACAACACCTTTGGCCGGCAGCTGCGCCAGGCCAGCGCCCACAGCCGCCGGGACGCGGCGGAGACGGTGGTCCGGGAGGCGTACATGAAGCGGGTCATCACCCAGGCCGCGGCCGGCGGCATTTCCCCGGAAAAGATCTTCTGCGTGTGCGGGTCCTTCCACGTGGCTGGGCTGGAGGAAAACACACCCATGACCGACCAGGAGGAGCGGGCCCTGCCCCGGGCGGACTGCTCCGCCACCCTGATGCCCTACTCCTACTACCGGCTGTCCTCCCGCTCGGGCTACGGGGCGGGGAACAAGGCCCCGGCCTACTTTGAGCTGCTGTGGGACGCCCTCAACGGGGAGGGGCTGAAAAACGCGGCCCTCCTCTACCTCACCCGGCTGGCCGCCGCCCACCGGAGGGCGGGCAACCTGGTGTCCTCCGCCGAGGTCATCGAGGCGGCGCGGCTGGCGGACGCCCTGGCGGCCATGCGGGGCAGCCGGCACCCCGCCCTGGCCGACCTGCGGGACGCGTCGGTGACCACCATGGGCCACGGGAGCTTCTCTGAGCTGGCCATCGCGGCGGCGGACACCGAGATCGGCAAAACCATCGGCCTCCTCCCCCAGGGGGTGGCCCGGACCTCGGTGCAGGAGGATTTCTACCGCCAGCTCAAGGCCCTGCGGCTGGAGAAGTTCCGCACCCCCGAGCTCCAGCGGCTGGACCTGGACCTGCGGGAAAAGCTGAACGTGAAGTCGGAGGAGGCGGCGCTGGGCGACCTGCGGCGGTCCTTCTTCCTCCACCGGCTGCGGGTGCTGGGGGTGTGCTTCGCCGCCCTGCTCCCCTCCCGGCAGGATGGGGCCAGCTGGGGGGAGTACTGGGAGCTGCGCTGGACCCCGGAGGTGGAGATCCAGGTGGTGGAGTCCGCCCTGCTGGGGGACACCGTGGAGGGGGCGGCGGCCTTTGCCCTGAAGGAGCGGGCGGACAACAGCAGCTCCATCGCCCAGGCCGCCGCCATCTTCCAGGACGCCTTTCTGTGCGGCATGCCCGCCGCGGCCTCCCACGCGCTGTCGGTTTTGCAGGGGCTGAGCGTGGATTCCGCCGCCATTTCAGAGGTGGCGGACACCGCCTCCCGGCTGTCCCTGGTGGTGCGGTACGGCGGCCTGCGCCGGTTCGACCCCGCGCCGGTGGTTCCCCTCATCCAGCAGCTGTACCTGCGGGCCTGCCTGACCCTGGCGGGGGCCTGCGTGTGCGACGCCAAGGCCGCCCCGGATGTGACCCGGGCCATGGACCTGCTCAACGCCCTCCAGCTCAGCCACGACTTCCTGGAGGAGGCGCGCTGGCTGAGCCTGCTGGCCGACATCTCCGACCGGGACGACCTGAACACCCGGTGCTCCGGCTTCGCCATGGCCATCCTGCTGGAGCGGGGAAAGGCGGACGAGGAGCTGCTGTCCCGGGAGGTGGCCCGGCGGCTGTCCCCCGGGGTGCCCGCCGACCTGGGGGCGGGGTGGTTCGAGGGGCTGGCGGGCAAGAACCGCTACGCCCTCATCGCCCGGCTGTCCCTGTGGCGGCAGCTGGACCAGTACCTCAGCGGGCTGGACGACGAGACCTTCCGCCGGGCGCTGGTGTTCCTGCGCCGGGCCTTCGCCGACTTCTCCCCCGGGGAGAAAAACGACATCGCGGAAAACCTGGGGGAGCTCTGGGGGCTGGACGCCCGGCAGGCGGCGGAGGTCCTCATGAACCACGTCACCCAGGAGGAGCAGACGGTGCTGGACAGCCTGGAGGAATTCGATTTTGACGACATTTAAACGGAATGAGGCGATGATATGGCACAACAGGAGCAGCTCTCCCGCTGGCGGCTGATCCTGGGCTCCGAGGCGGAGAGCTCCTTCGCGAACATGGGGAGCGGCGGCCTGTCCCAGGAGGAGCTGCTGATGGACTCCGCCCTGGGGGCCATCTACGGCGGGCCGGGGGAGGGCTTCGGCCCCAGCGGCCCCGGCGGCGCGGGAAGAGGGCCCTCCTCCCCGGTGATCTCCCAGTGGCTGGGGGACCTGCGCTCCCTGTTCGACCCGGAGATGGTGGCGGTGGTGCAGAACGACGCCATCGAGCGCAAGGGGCTCAAGCAGCTGCTGCTGGAGCCCGAGCTGCTGGAGGGGCTGGAGCCCGACCTCAACCTGGCCTCCACCCTGCTGATGCTCAAGGACCAGATCCCCAAGAAGTCCAAGGAGTCCGCCCGGAGGTTCATCCGCAGAATCGTGGACGAGCTGAACAAAATGCTGGAGAACGACGTGCGCCGGGCGGTGACGGCGGCGCTGAACCGCCGGGCCCACTCCCCCCTGCCCTCCGCCTCCGCCATCGACTTCCCCTATACTATTCGGAGAAATCTGCAAAATTACAACGCCGAGTTGAAGGCCGTCATCCCGGAGCGGGTGTGGTTCTTCGACCGCTCCAGCAAAATCAACCGCTGGCACATCATCCTGGACATCGACCAGAGCGGGTCCATGGGGCAGTCCATCATTTACTCCTCCGTCATGGCCTGCGTGCTGGCCTCCATGTCGGCGGTGAAGACCAGCGTGGTGGCCTTCGACACCCAGATCATGGACCTCACCCCCCTGTGCGCCGACCCGGTGGACCTGCTCTTCGGCTTCCAGATGGGGGGCGGCACCGACATCGCCAAGTCCATCGCCTACTGCCAGGGGCTCATCGAGGCCCCGGCCAAAACCCTGTTCTTCCTCATCTCCGACCTGTGCGAGGGGGGCAACCGGGCGGCGCTGCTGCGCCGGGTGGAGGAGCTGAAGGCGTCGGGGGTGAACGTGGTGGCGCTGCTGGCCATCGCCGACGGGGGCAAGCCCTTTTACGACCCGGAGACCGCCCGGCGCATCGCCGCTCTGGGCATCCCCTGCTTCGCCTGCGCCCCGGAGCGGCTGCCAGAGCTGCTGGAGCGCTGCCTGAAGGGGCAGAGCCTGGACGGGCTGGCCGCCCAGGGCAAGCGCCCATGACAAACCCGGAAAAAAGACGTTTTCCTCAAACCAAGGCGGGCCGGAAAATTCCGGCCCGCCTGTTTCATTTTAAATAACCAAACTGATGTTTCGCGCAAAACACCGCGGCGCTCAGTCGTGCTGCTTCACCGCGCCGGAGGCCAGCATGGCCTGAATCTCCTCCTGGCCGTAGCCCAGCTCCGCCAGGATCTCCCGGGAGTGCTCCCCCAGCATGGGGCCGGGCCGGAACTCGGGCAGGCCCATGCGCTGGCTGCGCAGGCTGGTGCGCACCAGCTCCGCCGTCCTGCCGTTGGGGTACTCCATGTGGTGGATGAAGTCGTTGGCCAGGGCCTGGGGGTCCTTCAGGATGTCGCCGTAGCCGTAGAGGATCTCGCAGCACAGGTCCTCCGCGTCGAACAGCGCCTTCCACTCCTCCGGGGTCCTGGTGGCGAAAATGCCCTCCAGCCGCTGGATCACCGGGCCGCAGACGGCGGGGTCGTTGAACCTGGCCCGGGTGGCGTAGCGGGGGTCGCCGATCATGTCCTCCACCCCCATGATGCGGTAGAAGGTCTCCGCGTCCCGGGCGAAGTTGACGATCTGGGGCATGAACCACCGGCCGTCGCTGCACTTGTAGGGGGCGCCGAAGGGGCTGGAGGTCTCCCGCCGCTTGGGCAGGGTGAAGCCGAACTGGGAGCCGCTGACCAGGATGTTGGCCAGCCAGATGGCGGTGCCGTACAGGCTCAGGGATACCCGGTCGCCCTGGCCGGTGGCCCGGGCGCTGAGCACGGCGGAGACGGTGGCCGCCATCAGGCCCATGGCGCAGGTCACGTCGCCAAAGCCCATGGGCATGTACACCGGGTAGGTGTCCGGGCTGTCGCCGTACACCGCCTGGCTGTACAAAAAGCCGCCCCGGGCCCAGAAGGCCGTGTTGTCATAGCCGGGGCGGGGGGCCTCCTCCCCCTTCTCGCCGTAGCCGTCCAGCTGGGCCATGACCAGCCTGGGGAACCTGGCGCGGAGGGTGTCGTAGTCCAGGCCGCTCTTGCGCAGGGCCTCGGTGCGCAGGTTGGTGAGGAACACGTCGGCCTCCGCCAGCAGCCGGTACATCACGTCCCGGCCCTCCGGGGTCTTGGTGTCCAGGCTGATGGCCCGCTTGTTGGCGTTGAGGTTGTCGAACAGGGGGTCAAAGTCGTCGTCCGCCGGGGCGCCGATGCCCAGGGGCCACTTGCGGAAGTTGTCCCCGCCCTTGGTGTTCTCCACCTTGATGACATCCGCCCCCCAGTCGGCCATCATCCGGCCGCAGCTGGCCGCGGCCACCATCAGGGATAGCTCCACCACCTTCACGCCCTGCAAGGGTCTGTGCTGTTCCATAGTCGCTCACACCTCTCCCCCGCCTGCCGGCGGGTATGAATTTTCCGCGCTTTCCCCAAGCGCGCACACTGCTGCAGGCTGTATGATACCACGCCCGCCCCCAAAACGCACCGTCGCATGATACAAAAAGCGGCGGGCGGCGGGCGGCCTCCTCTGGTCTATATTGACCAGGAGAAGCCCCGCCGTGCCCCGCCCTTTTTGTAGAAAACGAACTATGCGCCCTCCGGCGTTTTCGATATAATATGGCCACGCGCCCAAAGCGCCCAAGACCAGTCCCCGCAAAACCAGCCTGATCTTCCCCGAAAGGAGCTGCTTTTCATGCATTATTCCCCCCTGAGCGAGGAGTGCCCCCTCTCCCTCAACCCCTTCAAGGCCTGCGTCGCCCCCCGGCCCATCGGCTGGATCTCCACCGTGAGCCGGGACGGGACGGACAACCTGGCCCCCTTCAGCCAGTTCCAGAACCTGTCCTACGACCCCCCCATGGTGATGATCGCCTGCAACCAGGGCGGCGATGAGCCGGACAACGTGTTCCGCAAGGACACGGTGGTGAACATCGAGTCCACCGGCGCCTTCTGCTACAACGTGGTCCCCTGGGACCTGCGGGAGCAGATGAACATCACCGGGGCCGGCGTCCCTCCCGAGCAGGACGAGTTCGAGCTGGCCGGGCTGCACAAGGCCCCCTGCCTGCGCATCCCCTGCAAACGGGTGGCCGAGTCCCCCATCCAGTTCGAGTGCCAGTACATGCAGACCATCCGCATCCCCGGCGCCACCCCCTGGGGCAAGGGCACGGTGGACCTCATCATCGGCAGGGTGGTGGAGATCCATGTGGCCGACGAGGTGATTCTCCCCGGCGGCAAGCTGGACTACAAAAGGCTGCGGCTCATCGGCCGGGCGGGCTACTGGGATTACGGCGTGATGGAGGACACCTTCACCATGAAGGTGCCCGGCGTCAGCGACGCCCGCATGGCCGCCATGGAGGGCCGCCGCCCCCAGGCCCGGGACCAGTGACCCGCCCCACCAAATCATCACAGGAGGCCGCTCCATGCTCAGCTTTATCGGTATCATTCTGGGGCTGACCCTATTCATCATCCTGGCCTTCCGGGGCCACAGCCTGGTGCTCTCCGCCCTGGGCAGCGCCTGCGTCATGTTTCTGTTCTCCGGCCTGTCCCCCATAGAGGGGCTGGCCGCCCACTACCTGCCCGGGCTGGCCGGGTTCATCCGGGACTACTTCCTCCTCTTCCTCCTGGGCACCCTGCTGGGCAGGCTGATGAGCGACGGGGGCAGCGCCAAGCGCATCGCCCTGTCCCTGGCCCGGCTCATCTCCCGAAGCCGCAAAAACCAGAAGTTCTACTGCATCCTGCTGGTGCCCAGCCTCTATTTCCTGCTCACCTACGCCGGCATCACCGGCTTTGTGGTGGTGTTCACCGTGCTGCCCATCGCCAAGGACCTGTTCGAGCAGACGGACACCCCCTGGCAGCTGTACTGCTGCGGCGGCGCCCAGACCATCAGCTCGGCGGTGCTGGCGGGCTCCCTCCAGGCCAGCAACGTGTACGCCGGGGACGTGTGCGGCACCTCCATCACCGCCGCCCCCCTGCTGTCCGTCATCGCCACCGCCGTCTTCGTGCTGGTGAGCCTGGTGATGCTGCGCGTCACCGCCGCCCGGGTGGAGCGCTCCGGCGAGGGCTTTCTCCCCTCCGGGGCCGCCATCCGCGCCGCCCAGGTGGACCAGGGCCTGCCTGAGGACCGCCTGCCCGGGCTGCTGCCCAGCCTGCTGCCCCTGGCGGTGGTCCTGCTCCTGGCCGCCGGGCTGGGGTGGGACGTGGTGGTCACCCTGCTCCTGGGCTGCCTGCTCACCATCGCCGTGTGCCGGAAAAACCTGCTGCCCAGCCTGAAGCGCTCCCTGTCCCAGGGCACGGCGTCCTCCTTCGGCCCCATCCTCAACGTGGCCGCCACCTACGCCATCGGCACGGCCATCAAGGGGCTGGAGGGCTTCACCTTCTTCCAGGAGCTGCTCAGCCGCCTGCCCGACCTGGCCCAGGGGGCGGGCCTTGGAATGCTGGCCGCCTTTATCATGGCGTCGGTCACCGCCCCCATCCCCGCCTTCGGTGAGCAGATGCTGGCCCACTACGCCAACGCGGGGCTCAGCGCCGCCATGGCCCACCGGATGATGACCGTCACCTCCTTCACCAGCATCGCCCCCCACAACGCGGGCATCTCCAACGCCGCGTCCCTGCTCCACCTGCCCTACGGCAGCTGTCTGAAGCTGTACATCATCTACACCTATGTGCCCGGCGTCTGCTCCCTGCTGGCCTGCCTCGCGGCCATCGCTTTGGGCGTCACCGGCTGAGAGCGGCGCCGCCCGACCCCCCCCCCGCGCCATTTCCCCCCTCCGGGCCGCCGGAGGGGGCTTTCTCCGCAAAAAAGCATGGAGGCACGCCCTTGGCGTGCCTCCATGCTTTTTCTTACGGCACCTCCACCACGCGGACCCGCTGGCCCGTGGTGTCGATGTAGACATTCACCGTGCTGGCAAAATTCCGGCACTCGTTCAGGGTGTTGAACTTCACAATGTTGGGCGCCTCGGGGAACCACTCCGCCGGCCAGCTCTCCGGCCACTCCCCGGTCCACTCATTGTTCTCCCACATCCCGCTGTTCACCCAGTAGGGCGGATAGGACGGGGGCGTGTAGGAGGCGGCGATGTTGTAGCACTGGACGTTGTCGTCCACCACGTACACCCCCTGGCTGGTCTGGACGTAGGTCACGCCGTCCTGGGTGTAGAAGGCGGAGGTGGGCACGTTGGAGATGCCCTGGAGGTAGTTGGCGTACATGAACCCGTCCCCGGTGACGGTCACGGCGGCGTAGCCGCTGTAGAAATACCGGCCCTCGGGCACGTCCTGCGGGGCGCCGTTCACCACGATCTTCTGGGCGGCGGTGCGGCGGTAGGTGGGCAGCTTGGGCTCGTCCTTGTCCGGGCCGCTGCCGCCGTCTCCGCCGCTGCCGTCCCCGCCCTGGTCCGGGCCGGGCGCGGTGGGGGCGGGGGTGGGATCGGGGTCGGGCAGCCGCTCCACCCGGTAGCCGTTGAGCACGTCAACCCGACCGTACTCCACCCCGTCCCCGGAATAGGAGCCCAGGATCATCAGGTCGATCTGACCCGCGCTGTCCACATGGTACTGGGTGACGTAGACGGAGGCGGGCAGCTCGGATAGGCTGCGGGCCCTCATCTCCCCGCTGCTCAGCCGCTCGTAGATGCGCACATAGGGGCTCACCCGGGTGCCGTTGAGCACCAGATTGCTGGGATAGAACTGGCCGCCGCCGTAGCCCCCCATGGGCTGGAGGCTCAGCACGTTCCACTGGTTGGAGTAGGCGTTGAAGAGGCCCCAGGAGGGGGTGTCCTCCGGGATGCCGTTCTTGAGCACCAGCTTGCAGCCCAGCAGCTCGAACTGGGGCTTCCCGTTCTCCCCGGCGACCACCACGCCCAGGGCGTTGGAGGACACGCCGCTCCAGCTGTACTGGGAGGACAGCACCCCCGCCACCTTGCCGTTGGAGGTGAAGAGCAGGGTGATGGCGTCACCCAGCCGCCGCCCGGCGAACTCCACCATGGCGTCGGCCAGCACGTCGAACTCGTTCCCCCCCGCGGCGGTCACCCTGCTGGGCGCGGTGGGCGCGGGGTAGGCGTTCTCATAGATGCAGGACAGGCGCACGTCGCACACGTCCAGCACCTTGGAGATGGGGTCGTAGGTGGCCACGTCGTACTGCTTGATGGCCGACATGGACACCGTGGCGCCGTTCTTCCGGATGGTGTAATTATACGCCCCGCCGGTGATGGCGCGGAAGGTGTCGTAGCTGGCCGTGGCGCCGCGCACCACCACAAAGCGGGTCTCGGTGGACGCCTCCCCCCGGAACAGGCCGATCACCAGCCCCTTGCCGTCCAGGTAGAGGGTGAGCGCGTCCCCCACCCGCAGGTTGGCGCTGTACTCCCCGTAGGTGGTGATGGCCGAGTCGTGGGCGGAGCCGGTGTACACCGGGGTGGACTCCGACAGGGTGTACCGGCCCTGGCCGGACAGGGTGAGGAAATTCCCCTGCTTCTGGGTCAGGGCGCCGGTGACGCTGGTGGAATCGTCGGAGAGCAGGGTGACGAAGCGGCCCTCCTTGTCCAGCAGCACCGAGCCCCGCCGGCCCAGCAGCGTGGCGTCCGCCGGGGCGGCGGCGGGATAGGTGACGGTGCTGCCCCCCTGGACGCCCAGCACCCAGCCCGACTGGCCGTTGATGGTGGCGTCGGTGGACAGGATGATCACATCCTCCACCAGCTTGCCCAGCTTGCCGGCGTATGCCTCGGCCTCCCCCTTGGGCTTCAGGGTCAGCATCCGGTAGAACAGCTGGACGGTCTGGGCCCGGGTGATGGGGTCGGAGGGGGCGGTGATGCCCAGCCCCTGGTCCAGCCCCAGCTGGGAGGCGGTCTCAATGGCGCCATAGGGCCAGGACTGGTTGGCCTCCGCGCCGTAGCCCAGGATGCGCAGCACCAGGGTGGCCGTCTCCTGATAGGTGACCTCCAGCTCGGGCCCAAAGGTGCCGTTGCCCAGGCCCAGCATCAGCCGGGAGCCCTCGGTGATCTCCGTGGTGGCCGCCAGGTTCACATAGCCCCGGGCCCAGTGGGAGCCCCCCACGTCGGTGAAGATGGTGCGGTACATCTGGCCCTGGACCTTCTCCCCCAGCCCCAGCACCTCCACGGCAATCTTGCACATCTCCGCCCGGGTCAGGCGGCCCTCCGGGGTGAACAGGCCGGGGGAGGTGCCGTTCACCACCCCCAGGTCGTAGAGCACGTCCGCCGCCTGGGACACCTTTTCGTCCAGGATGTCCTTGAACCGGCCCCGGCCCGTGCTCCCATAGGGGTACTGATAGGGATACTGGTACGGATTCTGGTTGGGATACTGGTAGGGGTACTGATACGGATACTGGCTGGCCCCCGCCGGGGCCGCCGACAGGGCGAACACCGCAGCCGCCAGCACCACCAGGGCCAGCAGCCGCCTCAACGCGCTGCGCTTCATTCTCTTTTCCTCCTTTGCTACTCCGCCCGAAGGGCCTCCACCGGCTGGAGGCTGGACGCCTTGATGGCGGGATAGAGCCCGAACAGCACCCCCAGCGCCACCGAAAAGGCGAAGGCCCCCACGGTGATGACGGTGCTGGGCCACAAAACCGTACCCTGAAGCAGGAATTTTCCCGCGATGAGGGTGCCCATGGTCCCCAGGCCGATGCCGATGATCCCGCCGATGCCGCAGATCACCGCCGCCTCAATGAGAAACTGGACGATGATGCTCTTGCGCTCCGCGCCGATGGCCTTGCGGATGCCGATCTCCCGGGTGCGCTCGGTGACGGTGACCAGCATAATGTTCATGATACCGATGCCGCCCACCAGCAGGGAGATGCCCGCGATGGCCCCCAGCACCAGGGACTGCATCAGGTTCTGCTCCTGGACCTGGCTGGACCAGTCGTTGTTGCTGTACACCCGGGAGTAGCCGTTCTCCTCGGTGATGAACCCCTCCAGAAACGCCTTCAGCTTGGCCATGGCCAGGGTGGTTGCGGAGGCGCTGCGGGCCTTCACCACGTAGTCGCTGATCTGCTGGTTGTTGTTCAGGGTGCGGTTGAAGGTGTAGGGCAGCAGCACCACGTTGTCCATGTCGCTCATGCCCTCCACCCCGGTGGGCTCGTACCAGCCCACCACCAGGAAGGGCTGGCTGTTGATGAAGATGGTCTCCCCCACCGGGTCCACAAAGTCAAAGAGCAGCTGCTTCGCGCCGCCCCCCAGCACGCACACCTTGTTGGCCTTGTCCACGTCCAGGAAGGACAGCTCCCGGCCCCCTCCCAGGGTGTAGTTGTTGCACACCCCGAACTGGTCGGAGCCCAGCTTGATGGACAGGCGCTTGGTCCAGTCGTCCCACTGCTGGGTGTTGAAGGTCTTGGCCCCATACTTAATGGTGATCTCCTGCCACACCTCGATCTGGGGGGTCACCCCCAGCACCAGGTCCTGCATCCCCAGGCAGTACTCGTACAGCAGCTCGGACACGCTGCCCGAGGTCTCGTACCACTGGTAGGCGGACACCTCGATCTTGTTGTCCCCCATGGCCTCCAGGTACTCCATGCTCTTCTTGTTCTGCCCCTGGACCACCGATACCATGATGACCACCGAGGCCACGCCGATGATGATGCCCAGCATGGTGAGGAAGGACCGGGTTTTCTTCGCGGCGATGGACTTAAAGGCCATCTTGAAGGCCTGCGCCAAATTCACAGCCAGTCCACCTCCTGATGCGCGTCGGATATGATTTTTCCGTCGGACAGCCGCACCACCCGGGGGGCGGTGGCGGCAATGCCGTCGTCATGGGTGATGAGCAGGATGGTGGTGCCCTCCCGGTAGAGCTGCTGGAGAATCTCCAGCACATGCCGCCCGGTCTTGGAGTCCAGGGCGCCGGTGGGCTCGTCCGCCATGATGATGGGGGGATGGGTGGCGATGGCCCGGGCGATGGCCACCCGCTGCTGCTGTCCGCCGGACATCTGGCTGGGGCGGTGGTGGGCCCGGCCGTCCATCCCCACCCGCTCCAGCGCCGCCATGGCCAGCTCCTCCCGCTCGAAGATGGAGGTGCCCCGGTAGATCAGGGGCAGGATCACGTTGTCCAGAGCGTCCAGGTCCTGGAGCAGGTTGTAGCCCTGAAAGATGAAGCCGATCTCCCGGTTGCGGATGCGGGCCAGCTCCTTGTCGGACAGGGAGGTGACGTCGGTGCCGTTCAGGTCGTACTGTCCGTGGGTGGGCACATCCAGGCAGCCCAGCACGTTCATCATGGTGGACTTGCCCGAGCCGGACGCCCCCACGATGGCCACGAACTCCCCCCGGTCGATCTGGAGGGAAACCCCGTCCAGCGCCCGCACCTCGCTCTCCTGGCCCTCGTTGTAGATTTTGTACAGGTCCTTGATGTCGATGAGCATGGCGCCACCTCAGCCGAAATAGACACCGCCGCCCATGCCGCCGTTTTCCGGCTCCACGGTGTAGTTGATAAACACCATGTCCCCGGCCTCCACGCCGGAGATGATCTCCACCTGCTTGGCGTCGGAAATGCCGGTGGACACCACCACGGGCCAGTAATTCTCCTCCGGCTTGGGCACGCCGGGCATGGCGGCGTAGTCCAGGTCGATGGCCCCCTCCGGGCGCTCCTCCCGCTGGATAAACACCACGGTCTGCTTGTTGCCCTCCAGGTCCGCCACCGACTTCACCGCGGTGGTGGGCACCAGCACGCAGTCGTCCGACCTGCTGGTGACGAAGGAGTAGTCCAGCCAGGCCCCGGCGTACAGCGAGCCGTCCATGTTGTCCACCTCCAGGGTGACGGGGAAGGTGGACATGCCCTGGCCCACCTCGCCCTCCATCTCAATGTTGGTGACAATGCCCAGGTAGCTGCCGCCGCTGTAGTTGGACAGCTCGATCATGTCCCCCAGCTTGACAAAGCCGATGTTCCGGTCGTCCACCTGGATGGTGACCACCATGGTGGCGTTGTTCTGGATGGTGATCACCGCGTCGCCCGCCTTCACCTCGCCGCCCTCGGAAATGGTGCAGGAGATGACGGTGCCGTCGATGGGGGCGGAGGCGTTCAGCGCCTCCATGTTGGCCTGGGCCTCGGCCAGCTTCTCCTGGGCCGCGGCGAGCTGCTCCTCCAGGCTCTCCGCGCTCATGGTGAGCAGCACGTCCCCCGCCTTCACGTTGGCGTAGTTGAGCAGATTGCTGCGCACCAGCGGGCCCCCCGCCTTGGTCATCAGGGCGCGGGTCTCATAGTACTGGGTCTCCGCCCCCTCGTAGGGGAACATGAGCATGTCGAACTCGTCGGTGAGGGCGGCGGAGGCCTCCATCCCGGCGGTGAGGGTGCCCGGGTTGGGGAAGGCGATGATCACCTCAAAATACACGCCCCCCTCCGGGGTGATGTAGTTCACCTTGTTGATCTTCTCCACCACGCCCTCCTGGGTGGTGTACATCACCGCGGGTATGGACACCTCGGCGGCCTGCCCCACCTTGATCTGGTCGGCGTAGGCGTAGCTGAAGTAGAGGGACAGCTTCAGCCTGGTGTCATCCACCAGCTTGGCCACGGTGCTGCCCTCGCTCACATGGTCGCCGGGGCTGAGCTCGGTGACCTCAATGAGCTTTCCGGAAAAGGGGGCCCGCAGGGTGAGGCTGCCCAGCTTTTCGTTGAGGGAGTTCATCTGCTCCTGGGCCATCTGGAGCGCGTCCTGGGCGGTCTGGCTGAACACGGAGAACAGCGGCTGCCCGGCGAACACCATGTCGCCCCCCGCCACAAACAGCTGCTCCACCACGCCGTTGGCGGGGATGGTGACGGTGGTGGTCTCCTTGGCGTTGGCGTTGCCGCTGCCCTGAACGGTGCTCTGGATGGAGCCTATGTAGGCGGGCTCGGCATAGATGCTGCCCACGGAGTCGTCCTCCCGGAACACCACATACCACATTCCGAACACGATTCCGCCCAGAATGGCCAGCGTGAGCACAATGGCGATGATCCGCTTGAACAGCTTTTTCTTGGCCGCGGCGCTGTGGGCCTTGGGCTTCTTCTTCGCCGGGGCGGGCGCCTCCCACGGCTCCTGCCTCGGGGGCTGCTCCACCGCCGGCGCCTCGGGGGCCGGCGTCTGCTCCGCCAGCTCCTTCTCCGGGACCTCGGGCATTTTAAGGTCGGGCATGGTATCGTTCCTCCTGTCTGATCGCGCTATGTGAGCGGCGCCTCCCCGGCGGCAGCCGGGGACAGCCTGCCTGTGATGGTCAGCTTCCAGTATAATCGGTCAAGCCCGGAAAAACAACAACAATCCTGTAACAAAATTGCAGTTAATTTCTTAAAAAAATTTTAAGAGCCTCCCTGATTCCAGCGCCCTCCCCTCCCCATTTGTACCCATATTCCCCGTTTCCCCGCCAAATTTCCGCTTTTTCCGCCCCGCCGCTCTGGGCGGGCTCACATCCCCCGCGCCCCGCGCCGCCCTGACAAAAAGTGCCCGCACCGCGGTGCGGCGGGCCAAAACCGCCCCGCTTTTTTTCGCCCCGCTCTGGAAATATCCGTGAAAATGTGATATCCTGGTTGCAATCAGCAAAACGCGCCCGCACCATACATCGCTGCAATCTTGATTTTAAGGTGGAGTTTTGAACATGGAGCATATGGAATACAGCCCCGAGTGCAGAGGTCACCTGGTGGTCCGGCGCGGGCAGGACGGCCCCCGGATTCTCTTTGCCGACGCCGCCGCCCGGCGCATCACCGGCCTCACGCTGGAGCAGCTCACCGCCGCCCCGCCGGACCAGGCGGCCCACGGCCTGCACGTGGAGCGGGAGGAGCTGGACCCGGCGCACGAGCTGTGGCGGCTGGACGCCGGGGGGTGCAGCCGCCGCCACGTGGAGGAGCTGGCCCGGGTGAACGCCGCCCTGGAGGAGGCCCTGAAGCAGGCGGAGGAGGCCAACCAGGCCAAGAGCCGGTTTCTGTCCAGCATGTCCCACGACATCCGCACCCCCATGAACGCCATCGTGGGCATGACGGCCATCGGCCTGTCCCACATCGACGAGAAGGCCCGGGTACAGGACTGCCTGAGCAAGATCCAGACCGCCTCCTCCCACCTGATGAGCCTGGTCAACGACGTGCTGGACATGTCCCGCATCGACAGCGGGCGCATGTCCCTGAGCCAGACGGACTTCTCCCTGGCCGACCTGGTCCACGACACCGCCGTCATCATCCGCCCCCAGGCCGTCCAGAAAAACCAGTCCCTGCGCATGGAGATCGGCGGCATTCTGGAGGAAAACCTGGTGGGCGACCCCCTGCGCCTGCGGCAGATTCTGGTGAACATCATCGGCAACGCGGTGAAATACACCCAGCCCGGCGGCAGCGTCCAGGCCGCGTTCTCCCAGCGCCCCGCCCCCGGCGGGCCGGGCGAGGAGCGGGTCTGGCTGGACTTCTCCTGCCGGGACAACGGCATGGGCATGAGCCAGGAGTTCCTGAGCCGAATCTTCCTCCCCTTCGAGCGGGCTCAGAGCACCACCATCAGCAAGATTGAGGGCACCGGCCTGGGCATGTCCATCGTCAAGCGGCTGGTGGACAGCATGGACGGCACCATCACCGTGGACAGCCGGGAGGGGGAGGGCAGCTGTTTTCAGGTCTCCATTCCCCTGCCCGTCTCCCCCCGCGGGCGCCGGGAGCTGGCCCTTCCCCAGGGCGGGCGCGTGCTGGTGGCGGAGCGGCAGGACCGGCAGGCCAGGCAGATCATGGACTACCTCAGCGGCGCCGGCCTCGTCCCCCTCCGCCTGGAGACGGGGCTGGAGGCCGTCACCCGGCTGACGGAGGCCCACTACGAGGGGCAGATGCCCTGCGCGCTGCTGCTGGGCCAGGAGCTGGAGGACATGTCCCCCCTGAATGTGGCCTCCCACGTGCGGCAGCTGGCCGGGCCGGACTTCCCCATCCTGCTGGTGTCCGAGGCCGACTGGGCCCAGCTGGAGTACCGGGCGGTCCGGGCGGGGGTGAACGCCTTCGTCCCCTGCCCGCTGTTCCGCAGCAGGCTGCTGGAGGCCCTGTCCGCCCTCACCGCCGGCGCGGCCCGGGACCCGGACGCCCTGGACGGCCGGGAGGCGGACTACAGCGGCCACCACGTGCTGCTGGTGGAGGACAACGAGCTCAACCAGGAGATCGCCATGGAGCTGCTGGGCATGACCGGGGTGGAGACCGAGGTGGCCGGGGACGGCGCCCAGGCCGTGGAGATGTTCCGGCGCTCGCCGGAGGGCTACTACGAGCTGGTGCTGATGGACATCCAGATGCCCGTCATGGATGGCTATGAGGCCGCCCGGCGCATCCGCCGGCTCCCCCGGGGGGACGCGGAGGGGGTCTGGATCGTGGCCATGACCGCCAACGCCTTTGTGGAGGACGTCCGGCTGTCCCGGCAGGCGGGCATGAACGAGCACATCTCAAAGCCGGTGGACGTGGACCGCCTGATGGAGATTCTGCGGGGCCGGCTGGGGCCCCGCGCCCAGCACGGAGGCCGGCAGCCGGAGGGGAGGTAGACGCCATGCAGCCATACCAGGAGGAATACCTCGCCAACCTGCGTCAGTTCGCCGCCCTGTCCTCCGGCCTCCCGCCGGAGGAGCTGCCCCCCGAAGCCTTCCTCGCCGGCGCCGCCCAGCGGCAGGCGCAGGTCACCCGGCTGGTCCGGCGCAACATCGAGCTGCTGCGCTCCGGCCTGTTCCCCACGCTGGACCACCTGTTTTCCGCCGGGGCGGAGGAGCTGGAGGAGCTGCGGACCTTCTCCTTCCAGCTCTACGACGGCCGAACGGAGCTGGACGTGGGCCTGTTCTGCCACATCCGCCAGGCCCTGCTCAGCCTGGCCCGGCAGAAGCGGGACCGCCCCGCCATGATCCGGGAGCTGTACTGGCTGGGCATGGGGCGCAACGCCCTGTGCTCCAAGCTGGTGGGCTTTGAGCTGCCCGACGTGGAGCGGTATATGACCCGGATGCGGCTGTGCTTCACCGAGGCGGCGGCCTATCTGAAATACTACGACGAGATCGAGGACACCGAGACCCGGGGCTACATCCTCCGGGCCAAGGCCAACATCTCCCTGGGGCAGTTCAAGTCCCCCAGCGAGAAGATCCGGCTGGTGAAGGACACCCTTCAGGTCCTCCAGGACCGGGATTACCAGGAAAAGGCCCCCGGCCTGCCCTGGGACCGGTTCATCTACCTCACCCACCAGAACATGGCCTCCAGCATCTCCTACAGCAAGGAAAAGGTGATGACCGCCCAGGACATGGCCGACATCATGGAGTCCGCCTATATCGTCTACCAGCGGCGGTTCCAGGAGGCGGAGCGGCTGCACAAGCAGCCCCCCGCCAAATCCGCCTTCGCCTACCACGCCATTGAGTACTACTGCGGCTTCTACGGGCTGGACACGCTGCTGTCCAAGCTGGAGGGCCTTCTGGACGGCGGCAGCGCCGGCGACTACTCCACCGACGGCATGTACGTCATGATCTCCCTGCCTGCCTTTTACAGCCAGTACCTCCAGCAGTACCCGGAGCTCATTCCGCCCCGCCGGGAGTATCTGGAGCAGCTCTACCGCCGGATTCTGGACTATGTGGACGCCTGCCCCAGGCAGGCGGAGGACGGGCAGCTCTTCCTCTACCTGCGCCAGCTCTCCTTCACCTTTGTGGAGACCGGCGGCGTCTCCTACGGGGAGTTCCTGCAAAAGCTCCTGCTGCGCTTCGCCCCGGAGCTCTACCTCCACTCCCGCGCCGTGGGGGAGGGCGCCCGGGCCCTGTGCCGCCTCATTCTGGAGGACGACCCCGGGTTCTTCGATGACGCCAGCTTCCTCCAGGCCATCCAGGACCCGGCGGAAAAGCGCCGGGAGGTGCTGGACTACGCCCTGGGCTGCGGCCTGTTCCACGACGTGGGCAAGCTCAGCGTCATTGAGCTCTACTCCCGCACCGCCCGGCAGTGGTTCCGGGAGGAGTCCGAGATGGCCCGCCTCCACGTCATCGCCGGGGAGACCCTGCTGTCCCAGCGGCCGTCCACCCGGCGCTACGCCCCCGCCGCCCTGGGCCACCACGCCTGGTACGACGGCTCCCGGGGCTACCCGGACGCCTACAGGCGGCTGGAGTGCCCCTGCCGCCAGATGGTGGACGTGGTGGCGCTGGTGGACTGGCTGGAGTCCACCAGCAGCTCCACCCAAATCTACAACGGCGAGGCCCTGACCTATGAGGAGGCGGTGCAGTCCGCCGTCCAGCTGGAAGGCCGCCGCTTCTCCCCCCTGCTCACCGCCCGCCTGCGGGACGCCGGTACGGCGCAGCTGCTCCGCCGGGCCATGGAGGAGGGGCGGCGGGCCGCCCTTCTCCAGACCCGGGGCCCCGCCGATCCCCCCGCCCCGGCGCTCCCCTGAAAACGGCAAAAATTCCGGGACCTGGACAGGTCCCGGAATTTTTTAGGGAAGGACTGATTCCATCACCCGCCGATTCCCTCCCCGATGAACATGGCGTCCCCGAAGGAGAAGAAGCGGTATTTCTCCCTCACCGCCTCCTCGTAGGCCGCCAGCACCCGCTCCCGCCCCGCCAGGGCGGACACCAGCATGATGAGGGTGGACTCGGGCAGGTGAAAATTAGTGATCAGCCCGTCCAGCACCTTGAAGCGGTAGCCGGGGTAGATGAATATGCTGGTCCACCCCGCCGCGGCCCGCAGGGTGCCGTCCTCCGCCCCCCAGCTCTCGATGGTGCGGCAGGAGGTGGTGCCCACGCAGATCACCCTTCCCCCCGCCCGCCGGGTCTCGTTGACGGCGTCGGCGGTCTCCTGGGGGATGACACAGTACTCCGAGTGCATCTCGTGCTCGTCCAGGTTCTCCGCCTTCACCGGGCGGAAGGTGCCCAGACCCACGTGGAGGGTCACATAGCACACCCGCACCCCCATGGCCTGGAGCTCCTCCAGCAGCCGGGGGGTGAAGTGCAGCCCCGCCGTGGGGGCGGCGGCGGACCCCGTCACCCGGGAGTACACCGTCTGGTAGCGCTCCGCATCCTCCAGCTCCGCCTTGATATAGGGGGGCAGGGGCATCCGGCCCAGCCGCTCCAGGGTCTCTAGAAAAATGCCCTCGTAGTCAAAGCGAACCAGCCGGTTGCCGTCCGACCCCTCGCCCACCACCTCGGCGGCCAGCTCCCCGTCCCCAAAGGTGACCCTCGCGCCGGGGCGCAGCTTCCTGCCCGGGCGCACCAGGCACTCCCACACCCGGTCCCCCCGGTCGATGAGCAGCAGCACCTCGCAGGCGCCGCCCCCCGCCCGCCTGCCGATCAGCCGGGCGGGCAGCACCCGGCTGTCGTTGAGCACCAGGCAGTCGCCGGGGCGCAGCAGGGAGGGCAGGTCGTAGAAGTGCAGGTGCCGCGTCTCCCCCGTGGCCCTGTCCAGCGCCAGCAGACGGGAGCCGTCCCGCCGCTCCAGGGGCGTCTGGGCGATGAGCTCCGGGGGCAGGTCAAAATAAAAATCAGAGGTTTTCACGTATATCCCACCGTAATGCCAGTATAGTAGAACTGGAGGATCTCCACATAAGTATACCCCTGCTGGGCCATGGCCTGCGCCCCCCGCTGGCTCATGCCGATATTGTGGCCCGAGCCCCGGCCCACAAAGGTGAACGTCCCGTTGCTGCCGGTGGTGGCGCTCAGGCCGCCACCGCCGCCGGTCCCGCCGCCGCTCCCGGCCTGGGACAGCTGGGACACGCCGCTTTCGGTGATGATATACGCGTCCCCCCCCACGGGGGAGAGGTTCCCATTGCCGTCGATGGCGTACAGCCCCGCGGCGCCGTCCACCGTGGTCCCGTTGATGGACAGGCCGCCGGAGGAGGGGGCGGGCTGGGGCGCCACCGCCGCGCTGTCAAAGCCGTAGCGGTAGGAGGGCAGAAACAGCAGCTTGCCCACCAGCTCCGACGTGCTCACGGGGAACCGCTTCCCGGCGCTGTCGGTGAAGGTCACCAGCCGGGGGTTGCCCGCCTCCGTCAGCGCCGTCACCTCGATGGCGGTAATGGTGCCGCTCACGCCGTAGCCCCGGGCCTGGAGCTTGGACGCCAGGACGGCCCCGGTGAAGGAGCGCGTCCAGCTGCTGTCGTAGGTCTCGTAGGGGTCCGCCACCCCCACCAGATAGGGGTATTTGGCCTGGTTGCTGCCCCAGACCACCGAGATGCTCTCGCTGGCCCCGCCGTTGCTGGCGTGGTAGTAGGTGCAGGCCGCCTGCCCCTCCCAGAGGGCCACCTGCCCGGCGGTCTGGTCCACCGCCGCGTCGCAGTTGGCCCCCGCCAGATTCAGGCCGAAGTAGGCCTGACAGTGGGTGTCGTAGCACAGGTCGAAGTGGTGGGCGCTGTGGGTGTTGCGCAGGGCCACGGCGTAGCTGCGGGCGGCCACCGCCTGGGCCTTCAGCGCCTCCATGGGCCAGCTGTCGCTCATCTCAATGGAGACCACCCCCTTCAGGTAGTCCTCCATCCCCAGGATGTTCACCACCGTCAGCGCGCCGCCCTTGATCCGCTCGAAGCGGAAGCCGCCGTAATAGCGGAACCCCTTGCTCAAGGTGACGCACTTCTCGCCGGTCTCCGCCGCCCCGGGCAGGACGCCCAGGCCGGTGCCCTGGCCCAGGTCGTCGTACTGGAAAAGGATGGTGCTGGTGCCGGTGACCACCACGCTGACGCCGTAGGCGGAGGTGCCGCACAGCTCCGCCGCCACCCCCTGGGCGGCCAGCGACGCCTGGCCCGCCAGCGCCCCGTCCCGGGTGGTGTAGCTGCCCACCCGGGCGTAAAACACCCCGCCGATACAGGCCGGAAAGCCGCCGTAGTAGGACGCGGCGGCCTGGGCGTCGGCAAAGGTGGCGTAGCTGCCGGGGAGCTGGAGGTGGTACTCCCCCACCACCACGGAGGAGATGGGGGCGGTGTGATAGCTGGTATAGCCGTCATAGGCGCCGTAGTAGACGTTCATGGTCTCCACCACGGAGATGGCCTTCTGGGGGGTGGAGCCCAGGGCCACAAACTGGCTGCCGCTGTCATAGTACCCGAAGCGGTAGCCGGAGCCCACGCTGTTCTCCAGATTCAGCCCCTCCATGGCGCCGGTGCCGTAGTGGAGCCCCACCCGGATGAGCTCACCCTGCCCCTGGGCGGCGGGGGCGGCGGCCTGGGCCGGCTCCCCCGCCAGCCCCGTCAGAAGGGCCAGCACAAGGCACAAGACTGCAATTTGCACGAATTTTCCCCTCATGAGGTGCTCCATTTCTCCACTTCCGGCGGCAACGCAAAATTGACACTTTAGCGCGTTGATGTTATAGTGGTATAGACTATATATGTCCGCGCCCCTGGGCGCGTTTCGACAGGATTTTTATTATTATAGCGTATCCGCCGGCCAGCCGCAAGCCCCAATTTCCCCGGCGGAGCGCACAGGAGGAGAGCCATATGGAAAAATATAAAGTGGGCGTCATCGGCGCCACCGGCATGGTGGGCCAGCGCTTCGTCACCCTGATGGAGAACCACCCCTGGTTCCAGCTCACCGTGGTGGCCGCCAGCCCCCGCTCCGCCGGCAAGCGGTACGAGGACGCGGTGGCGGGCCGCTGGGCCATGGACACCCCCATCCCGGAGGAGGCCCGCGGCCTGGTGCTGCTCTCCGCCCAGGACGATGTAGAGAAGATCTGCGGCATGGTGGACTTCGTGTTCTCCGCCGTGGACATGAAGAAGGACGAGATCCGCGCCCTGGAGGAGGAGTACGCCCGGCACGAGTGCCCGGTGGTGTCCAACAACTCCGCCCACCGCTGGACCCCCGACGTGCCCATGGTCATCCCCGAGGTGAACCCGGAGCACATTGAGGTCATCAAGGCCCAGCGGGCCCGGCTGGGCACCCAGCGGGGCTTCATCGCGGTGAAGTCCAACTGCTCCATCCAGAGCTACGTCCCCGCCCTGTCCCCCCTGCGGGAGTTTGGCGTGGAGAAGGTGCTGGTGTGCACCTACCAGGCCATCTCCGGCGCGGGCAAGACCTTTGCCACCTGGCCCGAGATGGTGGATAACCTGATCCCCTATATCGGCGGCGAGGAGGAGAAGAGCGAGCAGGAGCCGCTGAAGGTGTGGGGCCGGGTGGAGAACGGCGTCATCGTCAACGCCCAGGGGACCTCCATCACCGCCCAGTGCCTGCGGGTGCCCGTGTCCAACGGCCACACCGCCGCCGCCTTCGTCACCTTTAAAAACAAGCCCACCATGGAGCAGATGAAGGAGGCCTGGGCCAGGTTCCAGGGCCGCGCCCAGGAGCTGAACCTGCCTACCGCCCCCAAGCAGTTCCTCCACTACTTTGAGGAGCCCGACCGGCCCCAGGCCAAGCTGGACCGGGACCTGGAGGGGGGCATGGCGGTGTCCATCGGACGGCTGCGCCCGGACACCCAGTACGACTACAAGTTCGTCTCCCTGTCCCACAACACCCTGCGGGGCGCGGCGGGCGGCGGCGTGGAGCTGGCCGAGCTGCTGTGCGCCGAGGGGTATATCGTCAGAGCAAAGTCCGCGCCGCTCGGAACGGCCTGACGGCCATTTCTCGCTTTGCTCCCTTGCTCCTCCTCTCCCCAAAAAGCCAAAGACCGGCTTTTCGAGGCCCCTTTATCCCACCATTGAAAGGATGCTGTTTATGAGAACTCCCGTTTTTACCGGCTCCTGCCCCGCCCTGGTCACCCCCTTTGACCAGAACAATATCATCAACTACGACGCCTTCGGCAGGCTCATCGACGCCCAGATCGAGGCGGGGGTGGACGCGGTGTGCGTGTGCGGCACCACCGGCGAGTCCGCCACCATGTCCATCCGGGAGCACATCGCCGCCGTGGAGTTCTGCGTCAAGCGGGTGAACCACCGGGTGAAGGTGATCGCGGGGGCGGGGTCCAACGACACCTCCGCCGCCGTCTACCTGTCCCAGCACGCCCAGGACTCCGGGGCGGACGCCCTGCTCCACGTCACCCCCTACTACAACAAGGCCAGCCAGGCGGGGCTCATCAAGCACTATGAGTACATCGCCGACCGGGTGGAGCTGCCCATCATCCTCTACAATGTGCCCAGCCGCACCGGCGTGTCCTTCACCGCAGAGACCTACCAGGCACTGGCCCAGAACCCCAAGATCAACGGCGTGAAAGAGGCCAGCGGAAACTTCTCCCTGCTGGCCCACACCCGGTTTTTGTGCGGGGACGACTTCTACATCTGGTCGGGCAACGACGACCAGGTGGTGCCCATGATGGCCCTGGGGGCCAAGGGGGTCATCTCCGTGGCCTCCAACATCGTCCCCGAGGTGATGGTCAAGATGACCCGGCTGTGCCTGGACAACGACTTCGCCGCCGCCTCCCAGCTCCAGATCCAGTACATGGACCTGATCGACGCGCTGTTCACCGAGGTCAATCCCATCCCTATCAAGGCGGCCATGAACCTGCTGGGCATGGAGGCGGGCCCCCTGCGCCTGCCCCTGTGCGACATCTCGGAGAAGAACCTGGAGGTCCTGCGCCGCGCCATGACCCGGGCGGGCCTGCTGCAATAAAACAGCGCCCGAGCCGCCGCGAGCAGGCGGGGCGCGCATACAAAGGAGCCATTTTCATGCGAAAGATCATTATCTCCGGCTGCTGCGGCCACATGGGCCGGGTGGTGGCCGACATCTGCGCCAACGACCCCGAGATTGAGACCGCGGCGGGCATCGACCTGCTGGCCCAGCCCATGGAGGGCTTCCCCGTCTTCCCCACCCCCGCCGCCTGCACTGTGGAGGCGGACGCGGTGATTGATTTCTCCCACCCCGCCGCCCTGGGCCCCCTGCTGGAGCTGTGCGCCGCGCGCAGGCTGCCCGTGGTGCTGGCCACCACCGGCTACTCGGAGGAGCAGCTGGAGCAGGTCCGTCAGGCGGCGCAGTCCATCCCCATCTTCCGCTCCGCCAACATGTCCCTGGGCATCAACGTGCTGATGGACCTGGTGCGCCGGGCCGCCGCCCTGCTGGGGGAGGATTTCGACATCGAGATCGAGGAGCGCCACCACCGCCGGAAGCTGGACGCCCCCAGCGGCACCGCCCTGATGCTGGCGGAGGCCGCCGCCGGGGCGCTGCCCTATGAGCCCTCCTTTGTCTACGACCGGCACAGCGTCCGCAGGCCCCGGGACCGGCGGGAGATCGGCATGTCCTCCCTCCGGGGGGGTACCATCGTGGGGGACCACACCGTGGTGTTCGCCGGGCGGGACGAGGTGATCGAGCTCACCCACCGCGCCGCCAGCCGGGAGGTGTTCGCCGCGGGGGCGGTGAAGGCGGCGAAATTCCTGGCCGGGGTGGACGCGCCGGGGCTGTACGACATGTCCCACCTCATCGCCCGCTGATGAAACGGGCGCCATGCGGATCATCATCTCGCCCGCCAAGAAAATGGCGGTGGATACGGACAGCTTTGCGGTGGACGGCCTGCCCCTCTTTCTGGAGCGGGCCCAGCGGCTGAAGGCGGCCCTCCAGGAAATGACCCCAGCCGAACTGCAAGCCCTCTGGAGGTGCAATGACGCCATCGCCCGGCTGAACCTCCAGCGGCTGTCCTCCATGGACCTGCGCCGCCGCCTCACCCCGGCCGTTCTCTCCTACGAGGGCATTCAGTACCAGTACATGGCCCCCAGGGTGATGGACACGGCCCAGCTGGACTACCTTCGGGAACACCTGCGCATCCTGTCCGGCTTCTACGGCCTGCTGGGGCCCTTCCACGGCGTGACCCCCTACCGGCTGGAGATGCAGGCCAGGCTGCCGGTGGACGGCCACCGGGACCTGTACCAGTTCTGGGGCGGCGACCTGGCCCGCCAGCTTGCCGCCGAGACGGATTTCGTGCTCAACCTGGCCTCCAAGGAGTACAGCCGCGCGGTGGAGCCCCACCTGCCCAAAGCCGTCCGCTTTCTCACCTGCACCTTCGGCCAGTGGAAGGAGGGCAGGGTCGTCGAAAAGGGCACCATGTGCAAAATGGCCCGGGGGCAGATGGTGCGCTGGCTGGCGGAGAACAAGGTCACGAATTGGGCCGATATCCAGGCGTTTGACCAGCTGGGGTACCGGTTTCAGCCGGAATTGTCCACAGCGGATCACCATGTATTTGTCAAGGCCGGCACATAAGGCCCGGGCGCCCGCAGATTACTGCGGGCGCCCGGGCTTTTGCAATCCTGCCAGCCGTCCGGCAAATCCGGATGCCTCCCCGGCTGGCATAGCTCCCTCATTCGCTCCCCTTGAGATAGGCCAGCACCTCCGCGGCGTTGGTGTCCGGCTTCACCTTGGACATGACCTTCTCAATGACGCCGTCCTGATCGATGATAAAGGTGGTGCGGACCACCCCCATGCTCACCTTGCCGCACATCTTTTTCTCCTGCCACACGCCGTAGGCCTGGATGGCCGTCAATTCCGGGTCGGACAGCAGGAGGAAGGGCAGGCCGTGCTTTTCCGCAAACCTCTTGTGGGAGGCCGCGGAGTCCTTGCTGATCCCGATGACCACCGCGCCGAGCTGCCTGAACTCCTCAAACGCCCCGGCGAAGGCGCAGGCCTGCCGGGTGCAGCCGGGGGTATTGTCCTTGGGGTAGAAATACAGCACCACCCGTTTCCCGGCGAAGTCCGCCAGGGAGACGCAGCCCCCCTCCCCGTCCGGCAGCGTAAAGCCGGGCGCCTGCGCGCCGGCCTCCAGCAGCTTGTTCATCTCCATGCTCATCGTCAAACCTCCATTTTGAAAATGTCCAAAGAATGCTTCCACCCAGCAGTATAGCGGAAGCCGCAGCCGATTTCAAGCGCGGCGTGTGAAGCTTTCACGCTCCTCCGCAACACATCCTGCCCCCGCGGGCGCGCAGCCAGCGGAAGGCACAGGAGGCCAGCACGGCGGCGCCCGCCGGGACCGCCTGCTCGTCATAGACCACCTGGGGGTGGTAGTTGCCAAACGCGTAGCCCTGTTCGGGAAGCCCGGTGCCGATGGTGAAATAGGTGATGGGGATCCGCTCGCCCAGCAGCGAAAAATCCTCCGAGGCGGACAGCCGCTGCGGCTCGCGGTCCACCAGCTCCTCCCCCAGCGCCTAAACCGCATATTCGGACAGCTCCGCGGTCAGCGCCTCGTCACAGAAAATGGGGGGCACGCCGGCCAGCCACTCCACCTGGGCAAAAGCCCGGGCAGTCTGGGCCGTGCCCTGAACAAAAGGCCGGACCGCCCCCCTCCGGGCCAATCCGGGCACACAGGCCGCCCCCGGGGAACTCATCCACCGCGCAGCCCATATCCGCCAGCCGCTGCGCCACATAGGCCTGCGTTCTGGGCAGCCACATCCCCACCTCCGCCATGCCGTGCAGGGCGCGGCGCATTTGGATCAGCTCAGGGGCCATCGCCCGCGCGCCACATAAAAATTCATCCATCACGGGACCTCCTCTTCCTATTGTTGTACCAGTGTAACATGTCCAGGGGGGAATGGCAAAGTTCTTTTATGGTTTTTAACCAATTCAGGTGATTGAAAAGCAGATTAAGCCGACAATGGGCGGGCCGGATGCGGTATACTACAGCATAGAAAGGCATCCCTGCCCCATTCGGCAGGAATTCTGATGGAGGAGGAGCTCACATGAAAAAAATCACCATTATTGGTATGGGCTTTTTGATGGAGTACATTTTCCCCTGCGTCCGCGGGCTGAACGGGGAGGACACGCCCCGGCTGGTCAACGCGGTGACGGCGGACGCGGGCGACCTGGAGGGCAAGCGGGAGCGGCTGAAAATCCCCGTACTGCTGAACGACAGCCTGACGGCCCTGCGGACGCTGGAGCCCGATTGGATTTTCTTCGCGCCGCCCCCCACCGTGGCCCTGGGCCTGGTGGAGACCTGCCTCAAGCCTTACTGCGAGCAGTGCCGCGCGGCGGGCAGGCCCCTTCCCGTCCTGTTCGCCTTCCCGCCCAAGCCTGCGGGGGCCTACTATCAGGAGCAGCTGGGCGGCGACCTGGCGGTGGTAAACATCATCCCCAACATGATCTCCACCGTGGGCAGCGAGCCGGTGCCGGCGGAGTCCTGCCACCTGATCACCTATCCGAAGCGGGACAACTTCACCCCGGAAATGAAGCGGGAGCTGGAGGAGCTGCTGCGCCCCATGGGGCGCCCCCTGGTGGTGGAGCCGGACAAAATCCTCCCGGTGCTCAGCGCGGAGATCGGCACACACCCGCTGACCGAGCTGGCCGAGGTGGCCGCCCGGGCCCTGACGGACGCCGGGACCCCCGCCGATTACCCCGCGGCGGCCTCCTCCATGCGGTTCTGGCACCAGAAAAAGCGGGGCTTCCGCTCCCAATACTCCAACAACGTGCGGGAGGACGCCGTGCCCGACGCCGGGGCGCGGGAAAAAATGAACGCGGTTCTGGACTGCTGGTACGATGCGCTGACCCACTTCCTGCTGGACGCCGGAATGGACGCCGAAGGGGCAAAACGCCTTTTGGACCCGCTGTTCGACCTCTATCTCCATGAGGCCCAGCTTGAGACCCGGGAGGAAATCGTGGCCAAGGCGAGAAAGGACGCCACCCCCGGGGGAATGCTGGAGCTGTGCCTGGAGTGCTACCACGAGGACATCGAGCCGCTTCTCTACCGCGTGCTGTCCGCCGCCGGGCCCGTGGCCGGGGAAGACCTGGAGCGGCTGAACCGGCTGATCCGCCTGGCCGCCTCGGATGTGGTGCGCCGCGGAAAGGGCCTGACCGGCGGCACGGCGGACGCCTTCACGCCGGAGCATCACGCGGTGCTGTTCGGCGCCCTGGCCCGCCGGACGCTGGAAGCGTTCGGGGACGCGGCCCCCGCCCTGCTCCAGCGGGCGGTGGAGCGCTATGGCCGCGAGCGGGGCGGCCGCATGGCCCAGAGGGCCGCGCAGTGGGGCGTGGAGCCGGACATGCTGGCCTACCTGGCCTTCAGCGAGTGGCGGTATCCCCACCACTTTGTGAAATCCGTGGAGAGCCGCCAGCCGGTCTATACCACCCTGGTGCACCAATGTCCCTGGTGCCGCGCCTGGAAGGAGCACGGCCAGCAGGAATACGGCCCCTGGTACTGCCGCTATGTGGACGAGGCGCTGGTCAAGGGCTTCAACCCCCAGCTGGAGCTGAAGGTCCACTCCAATCTGAGCGAAGGGGCGGACAGCTGCCGGTTTGAGTGGAAGGGGCTGGCCATGACCCAGGACAACGCCCGCAGGCTTCAGGAGCTCTCCCAGCGGCTGGGCGACAGCTGCCTGAAAAATTGCAGGAGCTCTCCCAGCGGCTGGGCGACAGCTGCCTGAAAAATTGGGAGTACCATACCGCCCATCTGCTCAGCGCCCTGGGACGGGAGCTGCTGGCGGAGAACGAGGCGCTGGGGCGGCGCGCGCTGTGGCAGGCCATGGCGGATTTCCGGCAGGAATTCGGCCGGGACGCCGCCCGCTGCGCCGCGGAGCAGGCCCGGCAGGACTTTGAGAAGCCCTGATTCAACGCGTCTGCGGCATCTTGTGGAAATTTTGCGCCATAATTTTGTAAGGAGCGAGTGAACGATTATGAAAAAAACAGCTATTGTGACCGGCGGCAGCAGAGGAATCGGCCTGGCCATTGCCGGACAGCTCTGCGCGGACGGTTTTGCCGTGGTGGTGCTGGACGTCAGCGGGCCGGAGAGCTGCCAGTCCTCCTTTTCCCAAATCCGCCAGCGGGGCGGGGAGATCCACTACGTCCAGGGCAGCATCACCGACGCGGCGGACCGCCAGCGCTGCCTGGACGCGGCGCTGGCCCTGTACGGGCGGGTGGACGTGCTGGTCAACAACGCCGGCGTGGCCCCCGGGTCCGGGCGGACCTGCTGGAGATGACCGAGGAGAGCTTCGACTTCGTCTTGGGCGTCAACACCAAGGGGACCATGTTTATGTCCCAGTGCGTTGCCAGGCAGATGGCCGGCCAGGCGGAGGAAAGCGGGGCGCGGGGCATCATCGTCAACATCGGCTCCATGTCGGCGGAGGTGTCCTCCGTCAGCCGGGGGGAGTACTGCGTCTCCAAGGCGGGCGTGGCCATGCTGACCAAGCTGTACGGCGACCGGCTGGCCCGGGACCATGTGTACGTATACGAGGTGCGGCCCGGCATCATTGCCACGGATATGACGGCAAAGGTCCAGGAGAAATATGACAAATTCTTCGCGGAGAACGGCTGCCCCATCAACCGCTGGGGCACGCCGGAGGACATTGCCCTGGCGGTATCGCTGCTGTGCGAGGGCAGGCTGCCCTACACCACCGGCCAGTACATTGACGTGGACGGCGGCTTCCATATCTCCAGGCTGTGAGGAGGTGGACGCTGTGGAACGATCCAGCATATCCGCCGGCCGGCGCCGCATTCCGCTGACCATATGCGGCACGGTGGTGGTGGGCAGCGGCGCGGCGGGCTTCAACGCCGCGGACCGGCTGTATGAAAACGGCGAGACGGACATTCTCTTGGTAACGGAAGGCGTCAACATGGGCACCTCCCGCAACACGGGCTCGGACAAGCAGACCTACTACAAGCTGACGCTGTGCGGAGACGGCGGCGACAGCGTGGAGGAGATGGCCCGCACCCTCCACGGCGGAAAGTGCGTGGACGGCGACGCCGCCCTGGTGGAGGCCGCGCTGAGCAGCCGCTGCTTTTACCGGCTGGTGGAGCTGGGCGTCCCCTTTCCCCAGAATCCCTACAGAGAGTTTGCGGGATACAAGACGGACCACGACCCCCGGGCCCGGGCCACCTCGGTGGGTCCGCTGACCTCCAAGGAGATGACGGAGCGGCTGGAGCAGGCGGTCCGCCGGAAGGGCATCCCCATTGCGGACAGCCTGCTGGCGGTGCGGGTGCTCACTCACCAGGGCCGGGCGGTGGGCCTGCTGTGCGTGCGCACCGGCGCCCGGGACGGGGAGGAGCCCTTCGAGGCCTTCTGCTGCCGGAACATCGTCTATGCCACCGGCGGCCCGGCGGGCATGTACGCCGACTCGGTCTACCCCGCCGGACACCATGGGGCCAGCGGCGCGGCCTTTGCCGCGGGCGTGCGGGGCCGGAACCTGACGGAATGGCAGTTTGGCCTGGCCTCCACCGCGCCCCGGTGGAACGTGTCCGGCACCTACATGCAGGTGCTGCCCCGCTTCATCAGCACCCTGCCCGACGGCAGCGACCCCAGGGAGTTTCTGGCGGACAAATTCCAAAGCCCGGCGCAGCTGCTGAACCTGGTCTTCCTGAAGGGCTATGAGTGGCCCTTTGATGTGCGCAAGGCGGGGGACGGCTCCTCCCAAATCGACCTGCTGGTCTACCGGGAGCGGCAGCTTCTGGGCCGCCGCGTGTTCCTGGATTTTCGGACCAACCCCCTGGGGCGGGCGCTGGATGTCTCCAGCCTCTCGGAGGAGGCCCGCACCTATCTGGAGCGGGCGGGCGCGGCCTTCGGAACCCCTCTGGAGCGCCTCCAGGCGATGAACGCGCCTGCGGTGGAGTTCTACAGGAGCCGGGGCGTGGACCTGTCCGCCCAGCCGCTGGAAATCGCCCTGTGCGCCCAGCACAACAACGGCGGGCTGGAAACCGACCTGTGGTGGCGCACCAGCTTGGAGGGCTTCTACGCCGTGGGCGAGGTGAGCGGCAGCCACGGCGTAAACCGGCCGGGCGGCAGCGCCCTCAACGCGGGCCAGGTGGGCTCCACCCGGGCCGCGGAGCATATCGCCGCCCAGGGCGCCGGGGCCCCGGATGTGGAGCAGTTCCTGTCCGCAGCCACCCCCCAGCTGGAGGAGAGCGCCGCCTTTGCCGGCCAGCTGCTCTCCGGCGGAGCGGACAATGTGAACGCCCTGTGGCGGGAATTCAGCGCGGAGATGAGCCGCGTGGCCGGGCCGGTGCGCTGGGCGGCGCAGATCAGCGCCCACCGGGAACGGGTGGAGGCCGCCCTGGAGGGCTTCGCGGATACCGTGCGCGTGTCCGGACCGGGCCGGCTGGCGGCAGCCTTCCGCCTGTATGACATGCTGCTGGCCCAGCGCGTGTACCTGAGCGCCATGGAGGACCATATCGCCGCGGGCGGGCGCAGCCGGGGCTCCGCCCTGTACGAGGACCCCTCGGGCAATCAGACAACCCGGCTGCTGGGCGAGCCCCTGCGCTACACCCTGGAGGACCCCGAGGCGCAGCCGGAGATCCAGCAGGCCGCGCTGGAGGGGGACCGCGTGGTCATCAGCAGGCGGCCCCCCAAGCCCATCCCCCAGCGGGACCTGTTTTTTGAGAACGTCTGGCGCGCCTACCGGGAGCGCACCCAGGGCTGACGCCCCCCAGGGACCTCTGCGGGCGGAGCGGAAGCGCCGAAAAACACATTTTACATATTTTGCAACGGGTCAATGCTACCTGGCGGCCCAAAAATGCGTTACTCTATAATCCATAAAAATGATACGCAAGAAGGCCAAGTTTTTGTGTATTATTTATGTGGCATCCACAAGGAACCAACACAAAAAGCAAGGAGGACATTATGAAAAAACTGTTCCGTATCTTAGCGCTGACCCTGTCTCTTGTCATGCTGCTGTCTCTGGCCGCCTGCGGGGACGACCCGGCCGAGACCACGCAAAGCGGGAACGGCTCCCCCCAGACCTCTCCCACCGCCGGCGGCTCCGACGCCCCCGCCGACAGCAGCCCCATCCGCTTCGCCTACCTGGGCCCGCTCACCGGCGACGCCTCCCAGTACGGCATTGAGATGCGCAACGCCATCGAGCTGCGCGTGGCCCAGGTCAACGAGGCCGGCGGCATTGACGGCCACCCCGTCAAGCTGGAGGTCTACGACGACAAGAACGACCCCAAGGAGGCGGTGAACATCGCCAACAAGATCGTGGAGGAGGGCGACATCAAGGTGGTGTTCGGCCCCTTCTCCTCCACCAACGCCATGGCCATCAGCCCCATCTTCCAGCGTGAGGGCATCCTGCACTACGCCATCACCGCCTCCCACCCGGACGTCACCAAGGCCGGCGACTACATTTTCCGCGGCGTGTGCACCCAGGACACCGAGACCCGCCTGTTTGCCGACTTCGCCTACCACACCCTGGGCAAGCGCAAAGTGGCCGTGCTGTACGTGAACAACGACTTCGGCGCCTCCATCAACACCATTTTTGAAGAGGCCTTCCCCGCCCTGGGCGGCGAGATCGTGGCGGTGGAAAACTACATGGAGGGCCAGACCAAGGACTTCACCCCCATGCTCACCAAGCTGAACGCGGCCCAGCCCGACCTGCTGTACATCGTCGCCCATTACAACGACACCGCCACCATCCTGAACCAGGCGGCCACGCTGGACATCACCTGTGACAAAATGGGCGTCACCTCCATCGTGAAGAGCGAAACCATCGAGCTGGCCGGCGAAAATGCGGAGGGCTTCCTGGCCCTGAGCGGCTTCGTGCTGGACGCGCCCAGCGAGCGGTTCCAAACCTTCCGCCAGCAGTACAAGGACGCCTATAACGGCGATGAGGTGGATTCCTTCATCATGAACGCCTATGACGGCATCGACATCGTGCTGAACGCCATGGAGCACGTGGGCACGGATATCGCGGACGTGCGGGACTACATGCAGGGGCTGACGGACTACGAGGGCCTGGCCGGGAAGTGGTCCTTCGACGAGAACCGGAACCCCAGCAAGCCCTTGTTCCCCATGAAGGTCGAGAACGGCCAGTGGGTGCTTGTTGAGTGATCGACGCGGAAAAGGGCAAAGGCGTCAGCCTTTGCCCTTTTCCCATCAGATGTCGCGATACATCGTGCGGTATTTGTTGGGTGTGACCCCCGTGTTCTTCTTAAAAATGCGGATGAAATTGTTCACATCCTTGAACCCGGACTTGAAGGCCACATGGCCCACGGGGTCGTCCGTATGGATGAGCAGCTCCTTGGCGTGGGCCAGCCGGTTGAGGAGGATGTACTGCTGCGGGCTGTAGCCGGTGAGCTCCTTGAAATTGTGGGAGAGGTAGTGCACGCTGAGATAGTGCTCGTCCGCCAGCTGCCGCACGGAGATGTCCTGGGTGTAATTCTGGTCGATATAGCTCTGAATGGTGTACATGAGGGGGTTGATGCGCCGGGCCGACCGGACAAAATTCTCCGGAAAGCGGCGGAACACCTCCACCAGCAAAATCTGCATATAGGAGGACAGCAGCTCCGCGCTGTACGGGCCGCCGGTCTGGCACTCCTGGAAGATGGCGCCAAAGAGCTTCTCCACCAGCGGGGAAAAGGCGGACACGTCCACACAGTGGTTGAAATCAGCCGGGCGGCTTTTGAAAATGCTCATCAGCCTGGGGTCAAAGCTCAGCCGGTCCAGGGACTGGGGCTCAATCAGAATGTAGTAGCGGCGGTACTCCTGGGAGAGGATGCGGATGGAGTGGTCCTCAAAATTGCTGATGAAGATCAAGGTCTGATCGGCGGCGTGGTAGAGGTGCTCCCCCACCAGGAACTCAATCTCCCCCTTTTCTATGTAGATGATTTCAAAGGCGTTGTGGTAATGCAGCTTCATCGAGTGTACGTCCTGATTGTAGCGGCATTCCGATACAAAGGTGCGCTCCAAATCATCGCCTCCATTGGTCATTTTATTTGCCGCGCGGCGTTTATCGACATTGTACCATACCCGGAGCACAAATCAAACAGGAGATGAGAAGTTTTGAAGCCTAGAAATTGGATTGCAATGGATCTTCACGCATTTGAGGAGGCCGCCCGGGAGGCGGGCGCGGCCCTGCCTGTGTCGGACAACACCGCGCTGCTGGCCCAGCCTCTGACGCTGAAGCGGAGCGGGCGCACCATTCCCAACCGCATGGCCATACAGCCCATGGAGGGCTGCGACGGCACCGCCCAGGGCGCGCCCGACGTCTTGACCCAGCGCCGCTACCACCGCTTCGCCCAAAGCGGCGCGGGGCTGATCTGGATGGAGGCGGTGGCCGTGCAGCAAAACGCCCGGGCCAACCCCAGGCAGCTGATGCTGACGGAGGCCACCCTGCCCGCCTTCCAGCGGCTGGTCCGGGAGATCAAGAAAGAGTGCCTGGCCGCCAACGGCTTCGAGCCGGTGGTCATCATGCAGGCCACCCACTCCGGGCGGTACTCCAAGCCCAACGGCGTGCCCCAGCCCATCATCGCCTATCAAAATCCGCTGTTTGAGAAGGACTCCCCCCTCCCTGGCAGCTGCGTCATCACTGACGACGAGCTGGCCCGGCTGGGGGAGCGGTTCGGGCAGGCGGCCCAGCTGGCCCAGCGCGCCGGCTTTGACGGCGTCGACACCAAGTGCTGCCACCGCTACCTGAACAGCGAACTGCTCAGCGCCTACCAGCGGCCCGGCCGGTACGGCGGGAGCCTTGAAAACCGGACCCGGCTTCTGCGCGACAGCGTGGCGGCGGCCCAGGCGGCGGCAAGCGGCGGCTTTATCGTCACCTCCAGATTGAATATCTACGATGGGTTCCCCTATCCCTACGGCTTCGGCGTCAGCCCTGACGGCGGCGTGGAGGTGGACCTGAGCGAGCCCCAAGCGCTCATCGGCATCCTGCACCAGCAGATGGGGCTGGAGCTGCTGGACCTGACCATGGGCAATCCCTACGTCAATCCACACGTAAACCGGCCCTATGACCAGGGCCCCTACGCCCCGCCGGAGGACCCGCTGACGGGGGCGGCCCGCATTTGCAGCGGCGTGGGCCAGATGCAGAGGGCCTTCCCCGGCCTGGCGGTGGTCAGCTCGGGCCTGTCCTATCTGCGGCAGTTCTCCGCCCAGGTGGCGGCGGGCGCCCTGGAGCAGGGCATGTGCAGCATCGCCGGCTTTGGCCGGATGGCCTTCGTCTACCCCCAGTTCGCCCGGGACATCCTCCGGGACGGGCGGCTGAGGCCGGAGCAGTGCTGCGTGGTGTGCAGCAAGTGCAGCGAGCTGATGCGCCACGGCTCCAAGGCGGGCTGCGTCATGCGGGACCAGGAGGTCTACCTGCCCCTCTACCGAAACGACGTGATGGGCGCGCGCTAGGGCCCGGCACAGCCAATCGACGGGTCTTTTCCCGCCATGCGGCGTTGATTTGACTGGAAATGCACAGAATATTTCCGGGTCAGACCGCCTCGTCCGGCGGAAAGGCCCCCCGCCGCCGGGCACATCGCCAAGCCTCAAGCGGCGCCCAGGCGGCGGACCCGCGGGAAAGGAGTAACAATCAATGATTATCTTGCAGCAGCTCATCAACGGCCTGACCATCGAAAGCGCCTATGCCCTGGTGGCCATCGGCTTCACGATGGTGTTCGGCGTTCTGGAGCTGGTCAACATGGCCAACGGCGCGTTCTACGTGCTGGGCGGCTATCTGACGCTGATCTTTCTCACCCAGCTCCAATGGAACTTTTTCCTGGCCCTGCTGGCAAGCATGCTGATTACCGGCGGGCTGGGCGCGCTGATGGACCGGGTGGCCCTGAGCCCCATCCGAAAGCGCCGGGCATCCAAAATCGCCGCGCTCATCAGCACAGTGGGGCTGGGCACCGCCGTCACCAACTTTATCCTCGTGTTTTTCGGCACCGAGACCAAGCGCTTTCCCGACGTATTCAATCTGGGAAAGATCCGGCTCGGGGGGATCATCATCACCTGGATGCAGATCATCATCTTCGCGGTGACCGTCATCATGATGGCGGTGCTCTCGCTGATTGTGTACAAAACCAAGCTGGGCATGGGCATGCGCGCCATAGCCCAGGACGCCGACGCGGCCAAGCTGATGGGCATCCACACCGACCACATCATCACGTTCACTTTTTTCATCGGCACCATGTGCGTGGGCGTGGCGGGCACGCTGGTCGCCATGTACTATCAGCAGATCGACACCCGCATGGCGGTGGCGGTGGGGATGAAATCCTTTGCCGCGGCGGTGCTGGGCGGCATCGGCATCCTGCCCGGGGCCATGCTGGGCGGGCTGCTGCTGGGCGTGATCGAGTCGCTGGGCATCAACTACATCGGCTCCGGCTATGGAAACGCCATCTCATTTGTTATGCTCATCGTTGTGCTCATCATCAAGCCCTCTGGTTTGCTGGGCAGGCACAAGGTCACCAAGGTGTAGGGGGGAGCGGCTATGTGGAAACGTTTTCTCAAATTCTGGGCGCGGCATGAAAAGAAGGTCAACCTGATCCTGCTGGCCGCGGCGGTGCTGTTCCCGCTGGTCATCACCCGCCGGTATATCATCTCGGTAGGCATCATGTGCGGAATCTAATCATCCTGTCGCTGAGCATGAACCTGATTACCGGCTATATGGGCATTGTGGTTTTGGGCCAGGCCGCCTTTTTCGGCGTGGGCGCCTACACCGCGGCCATTATGGCCACCCGCTTTCAGACCGATTTTATCCTCAACTGCATCCTGGCGGCGCTGATCTGCGCGGTATTCGGGCTGATGATCGGAAGCCCCACCCTGCGCCTCCAGGGCAGCTACCTGTCCATAGTGACCCTGGGCTTCGGTGAGATCATGTGCATCATTGAGCTGAACTGGATCGAGCTGACCCGAGGCCCCTATGGGATCAACAACATCCCCATGCCCCGCATCCTCGGATTTGAAATCAACAACGCCAGGGGATTTTACTACCTGGTGCTGGCGCTGTGCCTGCTGACCATTCTGGTGGTGCACAACATCACCGACTCCAGGACGGGGCGGGCCTTTTCCGCCATCAAGGGGGACGAGATCGCGGCCCAGAGCATGGGCGTCAACATGTTCAGCTACAAGCTGCAGTGCTTTGCCGTCTCGGCGGCCATCGCGGGGGTGGCGGGCGCCTTTTACGCCCAGTATATGAGCTTTGTGGACTCCACCACCTTCACCAGCGACCAGTCCTTCCAGATCCTGGGCATGACCATTCTGAACACAGAGCACATCACCCAGCGGTTCGGCGGCCTGGTGGCGGTCAGCGATGTGAATGTCTCCCTGAATGACAACGAAATCGTGGGCATTATCGGGCCCAACGGCGCGGGAAAAACCACCTTCTTTAACTGCATCACCGGGGTGTACAACCCCACGGAGGGCCGGGTCATCTTTCAGGGCGCGGATATCACAGGGAAAAAGCCCCATCAGATCACCGGCCTGGGCATGGCCCGCACCTTCCAGAACATCCGCCTGTTCACCAACATGACCGCGCTGGAAAACGTGATGCTGGGCACCCACACCCACACCAAAGCCAACCTGCTGGACAGCGTCCTGCGCCTGCCCAGGCACAGGCGGGACGAGGCCCGCGCCCGGGAAAAGGCCCTGGAGACCCTGGAGATCACCGGGCTCTCCCAGTGGAAATACCAGTACGCCTCCAGCCTGCCCTACGGCCTCCAGCGCCGGCTGGAAATCGCCCGGGCGATGGCCAGCGAGCCCAAGGTCCTGCTGCTGGACGAGCCCGCCGCGGGCATGAACGAGCAGGAGACCCACGAGCTGATGGAATTCATCCTGGAGCTGAAGGGCATGGGGCTGGCCATTCTGCTGATCGAGCACGATATGCGCCTGGTCATGCGGATCTGCGACCACATCTACGTGCTGGACCACGGCGCGGAGATCGCCCACGGCACGCCGGAAGAGATCCGGCAAAACCAACTGGTGATCGACGCATATCTGGGGAAAGAGGTGAAATGAGATGGCGCTGCTGGACGTCAAGGATCTGCACATCTCCTACGGCGCAATCAAGGCCGTTCGGGGCATCTCCTTTACCATTGAGGAGGGGGAGATCGTCACCATCATCGGCGCCAACGGCGCAGGCAAATCCACCATCATGCGCACCCTGATGGGCCTGGAGAGGGCGGAGCGGGGCACCGTACTGTTTCAGGGCAGGGACGTGACCAACGCGCCCTCCTACGCCATCGTCAAAAGCGGAATGGTGCTCTCCCCCGAGGGGCGGCACATCTTCCCGGGGCTTTCCGTCCACGAGAATTTGAAGCTGGGGGCATACACCGCCAGCCGGGCGGCGGCCAAGCAGGGCTATGAAAACGCCTTCGCGCTGTTTCCCATCCTGAAGGAGCGCCTGAACCAGGCCGCCGGCACGCTGTCCGGCGGTGAGCAGCAGATGCTGGACGAACCGTCCCTGGGGCTGGCCCCCATCGTGGTGCAGGACCTGTTCCGGCTGTTTCAGCGGGTCAACAGCCAGGGCACCACCATCCTGCTGGTGGAGCAGAACGCCCGGATGTCCCTGCAAATCTCCCACCAGGGCTACGTGCTGGAGACGGGCCAGATCGTACTCACCGACACCGGCGAACGGCTGGCCCAGAACGAACGGGTGCGGGATGCCTATCTGGGCGGGCTGTAAATAGGAGGAGACCATGGACCAACGATATATCACGCTGCTGCGGGAGGAGCGGATCCCCGCCCTGGGCTGCACCGAGCCCATCGCCATCGCCTACGCCGCGGCCACGGCGGCCCGGACGCTGGGCCGAGCCCCGCAGCACATTTTATGCCAGTGCAGCGGCAATATCATCAAAAACGTGCAAAGCGTGTCCGTGCCCAACTCCGGGAGCGGAAACCAGGGAGTCACCGTGTGCCTCCCGGTGTGGGTGTACGCCCAGGAGCGCAAAGCCGCCCCCGAGCTGCTCTACCGCGCGCTGGCCGTGAGCAACCTGGTGGCAATCTATCAGAAGAGCAGCATCGGCCGCCTGTCCGCCTTCTGCGGCGTGGTGGGGGCGGCGTGCGGCTGCGGCGCGGGAATCGCCTTTCTGGAGGGCCGCAGCGACCAGGTGATCGGAAACACCGTCATCAACACGCTGGGCAACATCTCCGGCATGGTGTGCGACGGCGCCAAGCCCTCCTGCGCGGCCAAAATCGCCTCGGCTGTAGACGCCGCGCTGCTGGGGTACCAGCTGGCACAGCAGGGCTACGTGTTTGCCGACGGCGACGGCTTGATGAAGGATGGCATTGAAAAAACCCTGCGCTGCATTGGCCGCCTGGGCCGGGACGGAATGCGGGGAACCGATGAGGAGATTCTGCATCTGATGCTGGAGGACGACGCCGTGGGGTGCTGAGCCGCTCCAAGAGGATATCCCGATGGGGATTTTCTCCAGGGAACCCTTGCGGAGCGGCTGACCTCCCATGAGGGGGCAGCTCATCCCTGCCCGCTCGGCGCTCCACGCGGAGCTTTGGAGGACTTTCAGGCAGTAAAACAACACAGCGGCATGGAGTGGGGCTCCATGCCGCTGTAATGATCAAAGCCTATTCTACCCGCAAAAATTGATCTCCATATTTTTCGTATCCAGGGCAAAACAAAGCAGGGCGTATCACATTGGCGCGCCCTGACTTTTGAAAAAAGTCGGGGCAAGCGATACATAGCTTGCCCCGACGTGGTGCGGATGACGGGACTCGAACCCGTACGGCCGTGGGCCACTAGCACCTCAAGCTAGCCAGTCTACCAGTTCCAGCACATCCGCAAAAGATACGCCCCGGCAAAATTTCCCGCCTGAGCGTTACCGTAGCATATTATAATGCGGAAAGCCTCGTTTGTCAAGAGCCCAGTTTTCCGTACACGCATCAAAATTACCGGCGTTCCGATTGAACCGCAGCACCCACAGCTGGAGCCGCTGCCGCAAAAGGGCCGGGCTGCGTCCGTGACGCAGCCCGGCCCTTTCCCTACTGAGACGACCCCTTCCATTCACCAATCTTCAGCGCCATTTTGTTGCGCTCCTGCTCGGTAATGATCCCCTTTTTGTACAAAATCTGATTGTAATAGCTCAGCCAGAGGCGACCGCCCTGCTCCCTCCTCTTCTGCACCTCACAGGCTGCCTGCCGCTTTGCCATGGACGATCCGCCTCCTTACCATTGAAATAATTTCCAGTCCCAGCACCTTTTATTCGCTTTCAGCACGAAAAAACCGGCCCAAAAGGGCCGGTTTCCCTGTGCGGGACCTCATAAAATTAATATTTTCCCGCCGAATGCAATCGAGAAAAGCGTGTTGAACTTCCCCTCAATCCATGGTACAATGTATCATACTAGTGCGCAGAGCACAACATCAGGAAGGGTAAGTGACCAAATGGAGCTGGACATGAACGAAAACCGCCTGTCGGCGGGAGAGCCTGAGGCTCATTCCCCAGCGCAGCCGCCGCCCCTGAGCGTGGAAGAGAGCTGTCAGCGGCTGACCGAGTTTCTGGAACATATCCTGCGCGACGCCGGGCAGGCCCGCCTGGACGTCGGCACGCTCAGCGAACCCTGCCGGCCCCTGGGGGAGGCGCTGTGCTCCTTCCGCGCCCAGGCGGAAGAGCTGGCGGCCTGCTCCGCCCGGCTCGCCCAGGGCGATTTGTCGGGGGAGCTCCCGGACGGCGGAGGCTGCCTGTACGACGGCCTCAAAAGCCTCCACGCCAACCTGAAGCAGCTCACACTTCAGGCCGGGCAGGTGACCCGCGGGGAGGATTCCCCGGACCTGTGCCCCTCGGGAGAATTTTTCCAAGCCTTCCACGCCATGACCCAGCAGCTCCAAGAGCGGGAGGACCGGCTGAAGGAGGAGATTCAGCGGGCCCGGCGCCGGGCGGAGATCATCAACAGCTACACGGAAATGCTGATGGACCTGCTGGACCAGCGGGATGAATGGCTGCTGGTGGTGGACCAGAAAACCCAGCAGATCGTACACTGCAACAAGCGCACCCGGGGCATTGCCGAGGGCGCCGCCTACTGCGACAGCTGCCGGCACCGCCTGCCCATCCAATCTAAGCTCCTGGAGTGGAGCGATTCGGAGCGCTATCAGGTCCGGGAGCTGGAGGAGGGCAGGAACGTCTGCTACCGGGTGATCTCCTTCCCCATCGAGTGGAAGGAGCGGCCCTCCTGCGTCCATATCGTCATGGACATCACCACCGAGAAGATGAGCGCCCGCCACCTCAATGACGATATCTACCAGGACCCGGACACAGGCATCCGCAACCGCCAGTTTTTGTCCGAGTTTATGGCGCAGGTGCTGCGGGAGCAGCAGAACATCACCCTGTGCTATCTGGACCTGGGCGGGGTGTCCGAGATCAACACCTCTTTCGGTCGAAAGGTGGGGGACGCCTACATCCAAAATTTTGTGGAGATTGTCCGAAAGAATTTCCGAAGCGGCGACACCTTCGCCCGGATTCAGGACGACAAATTCTGCCTGATGCTCACCGGCAGCGTCAAGCACCTGATCGAGCGAAAGATGGACGAGATCCTCACCACCTTCCAGCGGGATGACGACCGGGTGTTCAGCCACCAGTGCAGCTTCAAATACAGCATCATCGAGGTTGAGGGCGCGTCCAACGTGATGCCCCTTGATAAGCTGCTGGAGACGGCGGAGGCCGAGGTCAAGCGGCAGAAGCGCAGGCAGGAGCGGCAGCGGAAGACGCCCAGAGGCTTTGACTTCGAAAACTGGTGAGCGGCCCCAGGCCGCTGTGGGAAAAATCGCGGGACCGGAAATATGCGGCGGGGCGTCCAAGCTGGACGCCCCGCCGCATATTTTTCAGTCTCGGTTTCCCTCAGGCCAGCGCTCTTTTCAGCGCCCCCAGCAGCGCCTCCCGGGTGATGGGCTTGAACAGCACCCCCTGGGCGCCGATGCCGTAGACCTCCTGGAGCATCTCCTCATCTCCCAGGGAGGAAATCACAACAACTCGGGCCTCCTCGTGCTCATACATCAGGACCTGCGCGGCCTCCAGCCCGTCAATGCCCGGCATGATGATGTCCATGGTCACCACATCGGGTCGTACCTCCTCATAGCGGGCGATGGCCTCCTCCCCGTTTTCGCAGTAAGCGGCCACCTCGAACTCACTCCCCTCCAGCAGCTTTTTGATCTGGAGCATCATCACCTGGGAGTCGTCCACCACCATGACTCTCTTCTTCATAAGTTCGTTCCCTCTTTTCCTTACATTAACGTTCTGAGAACCTGTATTCCCAGCCGGACGGGCAGCCCTACATCACCAGGATCTCCCCGCAGACCATCTTGGCGACGCACTGGCGCTCCTCGTGCCGCAGGCGGACCATCTCGTCGCCAATGCTGATCTCCGTGCCGGCGTAGGCCACGCCGCACTCCAGCCGTCCATCCTCCTCATGGCCGCGCAGCTCCTCTTTGGTGTCCTCCAGGTCCTCATCCAGCTGCTGGAGCCGGAGCTCCGCCGTATTCAGCTTTACCTTCGTCTTGCTGATCAGGCTGGCCTTGACCGGACTGTCCAGCTGGCACTCCAGCTTCTCCAGCTCCATCTCCAGCCCTTTCAGCTCCCTGCGCACCAGCTCCCGCTCGAAATTGGTGCAGGGCAGGCCGCCCAGGGTGATGGAGGTCCGGCATTCCGACTTGGAGCCCACCGAGGTGGCGCTCACCTTCTCCGCCGCCCAGACCCGGCCGCCCATGATGCTCCCCCGGCCGGAGCGGACCAGCACCTCTCCGTCGCAGTAGATTCTGCCGTTGATGATGGCGTCGGTCTGAAGGTTCTCCCGGACGTAGATGGTGGCGTTTTCAATATACTTGGAGAAGATGCACCGCTGGGCCCGGACGGTGGTGGTGCCGTCTCCCAGAATGCCCTTGACCACGGTCAGGTCGCCGCCGGCCTCCACCGTACTGCCCGCCTCGATGACGCCGCCCACCCAGATGCTGCCCATGGCCCGCACCGTGAAGCCGGTGAGCACGTCGCCCTTGATGTTCACATCCCCCAGGAACTTAATGTTTCCGGTGGAGAAATCCACATTTCCGTCGATGTCCAGCACCGGCTTGACTTGGAAGCTGCGGCCGGTGAACTCCACGTGCCCGTCCGCGCAGGCCACCAGCGCGTCCCCGTCCTCGCTGATCTCGGTGTTGCGCCCCTTGGGCAGGGGGACGGATTTGCCGCTCTTTGCGGGGAGCTCCTGGTCCAGCACCGTGCGGCCCGGCTCGCCCTCGGTGGGGCGGATCAGGCGGCAGATTTCCTGGCCCTCCTTCACGTTGTGGATGAGGTTCAGCGCGGTGTAGTCCACCTGGTCGTACTCGTCCACCTCCAGAATCCGCTCCACCTCCCGGGGGAAGTAGTCCACAATGTTGCCGTTTCTCCCGTCGAAGGCGGGCTTGCCCCGGGCAATCAGGAACAGGTTGAAATACCGCCTCTCATCATGGGACAGCCGGTCTGTCAGCCGGCCATCCACTCCGTAGCAGATGCCCTGCTCCTCCAGGGCCTGATAAAGCTGATTCCGGGACAGCTCCTGTCCTGCCCCGGTGGGGGGGAACACCATCACCCAGGCCCACAGCTTGTCGGAGGAGATGAAAAACCATGGCATGGCGTCCAGCCCCGTTGGTTTATCCTCCTCCTCGTTCTCCCCGTCCTTGCCCTTCCGGCGCTTGCCCTCATTTCCCTTTGTGGCGCGCAGACGGAAATTGCTCACGTTTTTCAGCGCGGTTTGAAGGCGGCTTTTCTCCCGCTTCACCAGATCCGCCGGGATTTCCCCGTCCTCATCCAGACACAGCCGGGGCGCGGGCAGGGGGCCCGCCTCCTTCCGGCGGAGGGCGTAGAGCTGCTGCAAGGGATGGTCTCCCGGCAGCTTCAGCACGGCGGGCTCCTCCGCGATGAAGGCAGCAGGCTCCCCCGCCTCCGGCTCGGGGGCCGCCGGCTGTGCCCGGAGCTCCTCCTCCGCCTCTTCCTTTTTCACGCCAAACAGGATGGATGCGATTTTGTCTTTGATTGACATGCCATGCGCCTCCGTTCCATTTTGTGGTACATTGTACCACTATTATAGCAGACCCGGGCCCAATTGGCAAGACGCATTTGCGCCGCTCCCCGCGGCATTTCGGGCGGACAGGCAGCGCAAATCCGCCCCCTCCGAAGGGATTTCGGAGGGGGCGGACTGATTGGGGCGCCGCGGCTACCACCCGGCGGAAAACGTCAGGCTGAGCTCCAGCGTGTCCCCTTCGATTCGGGCGCAGGCCTGCCCGCCCATCCGCTCCATCAGCTCCCGGACGATGGCCAGCCCCAGACCGGCCCCGCCCTTGCTCCGGGAGGGGCTGGATTGGTAAAAGCGGTCAAACAGGTGGTCAGGGTCAGGCCGGGGACCGGGGGCCAGGGGGTTGGCAAAGCGGATCACCCCAGCCTGGGCGGAAATCGTCAGCCCCCTGCCGCCGTGGCGCAGGGCGTTGGCGATGAGGTTTCGGTACACCCTCCCCAGCGCCGCCGGGTCGGCCTGGATTTTCAAATCCTCCCGGTCAAAGCGCAGCTCCGGCTGGACGCCCGCCTCCTCCAGCTGGGGGTAAAATTCCGCCAGCGCCTCCCACAGCGGGGGCAGTGCCGCCGTCTCGACGCACTCCAGGGGGAGGGACTCGTTCAGCAGGCGGGTGTAGAGGAAGAGCTGGTCCAGCAGGCCGTCCAGCTCCGCCAGCCGCTTCTGCACGATGTCCAGGTACTCCGCCCGGCGGTCCGGCTCCCCCTCCAGCAGCTGCAAATAGCCCATGGCCCCCGCCAGGGGGGTGCGGATGTCGTGGGAGACGCAGGCCATGGTGTATTTCAGCTCCCGCTCGCTGTTCAGCGCCTCCAGCCGCAGACGCAGCCCCTCCTCCAGCCGCCGGTTTGCCGCCCGGCACAGCCGCCGCACCGGGGCGCTGCTCATCTCCGCCGTCAGGCGCAGATTGCTCTGGGCCGGGGTCTCCTCCAGCACCCGGGCCATGTCCTCCAGCTGGCGGCGGTAGGCCCACAGGCGCAGCAGGGCCAGGCCCAGGGAGGCCAGGGCCAGAATCAGGACAGGCAGCATGGGAAGTCCTCCTTTGTTTCAACCATTCCTTGTGCGAGGGGAAACGCCCGCAATTAGATGTCCCGTTTTTCCATGGCGGCAAAGCTCCCGGCGGCGTAGAGCGCCCCCCAGCCCAGGGAGCAGCCCAGGATCATGGCGATCCGGCTCCCGTCCGGCATGGGCGCGCACTGGGCGCGGACCACCATGTTGAGCAGATGCTGCGCCAGGTCGGGCCATCCAAAGCCCTGGCACAGGCCTTGCAAAAGCGCCGCCGTCAGGCCGCCCCCGGCAACCACCGCCACGATGACGCCCAGGGTGGAGCTGCGGGTCAGCAGCACCAGCGCCAGCCCCAGCAGGCTGAACGCCCAGGTGGGAAGCCACATCCAGAAGGTGTACTGCATAATTTCGGCAAAAGAGCTTGGCTCCAGGCGCAGTCCCGTAAGGACAGGGCATACCAGCGAGACCAGAACGCCCAAAATCGTAATGATAGCGCTGTAAAATCCGGCGACAAAAATTTTGGACAGGACATATTCCCACCGGCGGGGACGGGCAAAGCAGATGTTTTTCACACAGCCGCTGGAAAAATCGCCGTTGACAAACAGGGTCACCCCGGTGCAGGCCAGCGCCAGCAGAAAGCCGCTGCCCAGGCACTCGTGAAGAAAGTCCAGCCGGTTCATGCCGCGCAGCAGCTTCATCACATCCTCGCTGTCACCGCCGGTCACCACAATTCCGGTGCTTTTGAGCGCGTCCAGCTTCGCCTGGTCGATGACGACGGACACCATGGCCACCGTCATCACCAGAAGCGCCGCCGTCACGGCCAGCACAACGTAAAAGCTCCGGGTTTTGAACAGCCGCCGCAGGTCCATACGCAGCAAATTAAACATGGTCCTCTCCTCCCATCCGCTCCAGAAAATAGCCCTCCAGGTCCTGCCGGTGCAGGCCCATCTCCTCCACCGGGATGCCCGCCTGGGTGAGGAGCCGCCCCACCGCCTTGGCGTCCACCGCCTCGTAAATCCGAATCTCCCCCTCCGGGCGCATCTCCCAGCGGACGAGGCCCAGCTCCTTTTCCAGCAGGGCGGCGGCCTTCTGGGGCTGGTCGCAGCGCAGGTGGAGATAGTCGGTGCATTTCTGCTCCAGGTCGGCGGCGGTGATCTGCTCCACCATCCGGCCGTTCTGAATGATGCCGTACCGGGTGGCGATCTTGCTCAGCTCGCCCAGTATGTGGGAGCTGATGACCAGCGTCAGCCCCCGCTCCCGGTTGAGCCGCAGCAGCAGCTCCCGCATCTCCCGGATGCCCTCCGGGTCCAGGCCGTTGATGGGCTCGTCCAGCAGCAGCAGGTCCGGCCCGCCCAGCAGCGCCAGCCCCACCCCCAGCCGCTGCTTCATGCCCATGGAGTAGTGCTTCACCGGCTTTTTCTCCTTGGGGGACAGGCCCACCGTCTCCAGAGTCTCCTCCACCTGCCGCTCCGGGCTGTCCAGCCCCAGCAGCGTGGCGTACAGCCGCAGGTTTTCCCGCCCGCTCAGGTCGGGGTAGAGCCCCGCCTGCTCGATGAGGGCGCCCACCCGCCGCCGGGCCACCACGTCCCGGATGGGCTTGCCGAAAATCAGCGCCTCCCCCTGGGTGGGCCGGGCCAGGCCGCACAGGAGCTTCAGGGTGGTGGACTTGCCCGCTCCGTTGCGGCCGATGAAGCCGTAGATGTCCCCCTGCTCCACCGTCAGGTCCAGGTGGTCCACCGCCCACTTGTCCCGATAGCGCTTGGACAGGCCCGATGTCTGTATCACTGCCATACAAATGCCTCCTCACTTCGTCCCGCAGCCCCCCGCTCTGAAGGGGCGGGACCCCGGGACTTTTCGTTTGCAGGATCAGACTACCAGGCAAGTGCCCAAACATCGCAAAGGAATGGTAAAGAAAGTGCAAAGTTTTGAATTGTCACGCTTTCCGCTCCGATCCATCCGGCGCGGCGCGGCTAAGCTCGCGCTTCCTTGTCACGCTCGCTTTGGCCGCGCTTTCCGCTCCGGCTTCCCTCCGTCTCGGGTAAAACCCGCGCCGCTTTGCGGCCGCTGGGCTTTTCCCCTCGCCTCGGTCCATCCGGCGCGGCGCGGCTAAGCTCGCGCTTCCGCCAGCTTGAACCCGATCCCCCACACGGTCTGGATGTAGCCGTCGGTGCCGCTGGGGCGCAGCTTGGCTCGGATGTTGCTGACGTGGACAGTGATGGTCTTGTCCTCCACGGCGTACGCCTCCCCCCACACCGCCTCGTAGATCTGCTGTTTGGTGAACACCCGCTTGGGCCAGCGGACCAGCAGCTCCACAATCCTGAACTCGTGGGCGGTGAGGCCCACCGGCTGTCCCGCCGCCGTCAGCGCCATCTCGTCCAGATTCAGCTCCCACTCCCGGAAGCGCAGCATTTCCCCGGCGGGGGCGGCGCTGGCGTGGCGCAGCTGCACCAGGATCCTGGCCCACAGCTCCTCCAGCTGGTAGGGCTTGGTGAGGTAGTCGTCCGCCCCCAGGCCCAGCAGCTCCACCTTGTCGGACAGCTCCGTCCGGGCGGACAGCACGATGACGGGGATTTGGCTGGTTTTGCGCACCTCCGCCACCAGCTCGCCGCCGGACAGCCCCGGCAGCATCAGGTCCACCAGCAGCAGATCAAAGCCGCCCTCCCGCCACAGCAGCCGCCCCTCCGTGCCGGAAAAGGCCTGGACGCAGCTGCAGCCCTGCCGCCGCAGGTACTGGGCGGTGGCGTTGTTGATGTCGGTATCGTCCTCAATAATCAGAATACGGGGCATGGGACAGCCTCCTCATAACAGTATGGCGCAAGTTTTTCCCGGGATCCCCAACCGCGGGAGCCCGTGCTCCCCTAGCATACATGACCCGCTGCCCATTTGCAAGGCGTATCTCCCGCGCCCCCGAAAAAACGAAGTGCTTTTCCGCCCCGGCTGTGCTATGATAAGGGCGGGGCCGGGCAGCTCCCCGCCGCCCGCCCTAGGCGCTGTTTGAAAATTGGAAATATGCACAGTGGGGAGAGATTTTTTCGCCAGACAAAGCCAGTTTGACGCAGGAATACTTTGTGTATTCCAAGGAAAATTGGCAAAGTATGGCGGAAAAAGAGCCTCCGTTTGGGCGTGTTGACAATTTTCAAACAAGCCCTAAGCCCACAGGAAAGGAAGATTCACTTTGGAAGACAGGAGCTTTGCGGTCCAGGACACATTTCTTTTAAACGGCCAGCCCTTTCAGATCATCTCCGGGGCGATCCACTACTTTCGGGTGGTGCCGGAGTACTGGCTGGACCGGCTGGAAAAGCTGAAAGCCATGGGCTGCAACACGGTGGAAACCTACATCCCCTGGAACCTCCACGAGCCCAGGAAGGGGACGTTTTGCTTTGAGGGGCTGGCCGACGTGGTCCGGTTCGTCCGCCTGGCCCAGGGGCTGGGACTGTACGTGATTCTCCGGCCCTCCCCCTACATCTGCGCGGAGTGGGAGCTGGGCGGGCTGCCCGCCTGGCTGCTGGCGGAGGACGGGATGCGCCTGCGCACCGCCTGCCCCGCCTTCCAGGCCCATGTGGCCGACTACTACCGGGTGCTGATGGACCGGCTGGCCCCCCTCCAGATCGCCCGGGGCGGGCCGGTGATCCTGATGCAGCTGGAAAACGAGTACGGCTCCTACGCCGACGACAAGGAATACCTGCGCTGGCTGCGGGACCTGACCCGGGAGCTGGGCATCGACGTGCCCCTGGTGTCCGCGGACGGGGCCTCCCTGGAGTGCCTGAAGGGCGGCGCGGTGGAGGGGGTGGCCCCCACCCTCACCTTCGGCTCCCGGGCGGAGGAGCGGCTGGCGCTTCTGCGGGCCCGGGGCTGGAACGGGCCGCTGATGTGCATGGAGTTCTGGGTGGGCTGGTTTGACTACTGGGGGAACGGGGGCCACGCCGCCGGAGATCTGGAGCAGTCCGTCCAGGACCTGGACAAGCTGCTGGAGCTGGGCCACGTCAACCTCTACATGTTTGAGGGGGGGACCAGCTTCGGCTTCATGAACGGCTCCAACTACTACGACCGGCTGACGCCCGACGTCACCTCCTACGACTACGACGCCGTGCTCACCGAGGACGGGCAGATCACCGAAAAGTACCGCCGGTACCGGGAGGTCATCGCCAAATACCGGCCCATCCCGGAGGTGCCCCTGTCCGCCGCCCCCCGCCGCCGGGCCTACGGGACCCTGCCGGTGTGGGAGCGGGTGGGCCTGTTCCAGGTGCTGGACCTGCTCAGCACCCCGGTCCGCGGCACCCACACACGGTCCATGGAGCGGCTGGGGCAGAGCTACGGCTATATTTTGTACCGCTCTGTCCTCACCGCCCAGGACAGCCTCCGGCTGCTGCGCCTGTGCGGAGCCAACGACCGGGCCCAGGTCTTTGCGGACGGCAGGCCCGTGGTCACGCTGTACGACCGGGAGCTGCTGGAGGAGCGGGAGCTGGACCTCCCCGTGTCCAACGGCACGGAGCTGGACATCCTGGTGGAAAACATGGGGCGGGTCAATTTCGGCCACCGGCTGGAGGAGCAGCGCAAGGGCATCGACCAGGGCGTCTTGATCAACCGGCACTGGCACACCCAGTGGGACCAGTACCCCCTGCCGCTGGACAACATCGGGCTGCTGGACTTCTCCCGGGGCTATCAGGAGGGCCTCCCCGCCTTCTACCGCCTCACCTTCACCGCGCAGGAGCTGGGAGACACCTTCCTGGACCTGTCCGGCTGGGGAAAGGGGTGCGCCTTTGTCAACGGCTTCAACCTGGGGCGCTTCTGGGACATCGGGCCCCAGCGGCGGCTGTACGTCCCCGCCCCCCTTCTGCGGCGGGGCGAAAACGAGATCATCCTCTTTGAGACCGAGGGCCGGACCGCCGGCCAGGCCGCCCTGCTGGACCAGCCGGACCTGGGCTGAGCGCCGGAAGGCTCCGCCCCAGGCCGGGCCGCCGCCAGGCCCCTTTGGGAAAATAGGAGAGGCTTCGGTTTTTTTCGCCATTTTTTCAAAGTTTTTTCTTGTTTTTCTAGGAATGCGACATAAAGCCCCTCTTTTTTCTTTTCTTTTTTGTGCACCTTGACTTTGCATGTCCAGCACGGTATAATATATCCTATAACAAGCGCATCTGTGGCGTTTCCGTTCGGACCACAGCATTTTCCGCCGACCCCGGCGGAAGTTTTGGAGGGCACCTATGATGAATAAATCAGACCAGCTCAGCGACGCCATCTCCCGGTTCAGCGCCGGGACGAGCACCGACGCCTACCAGTTCATGGGCTGTCACCGGCAGACGGTGGACGGCCAGGAGGGCTATGTATTCCGCGTCTGGGCCCCCCACGCCAAAAGCGTGCGGGTCCTGGGCCGCTTCAACGACTGGGACAAGGCGGCCCCGGTTATGGAGCGCATCTCCCCGGCGATCTGGGAGCGGTTCATCCCCGGCGTTCAGACCTTTGACGACTATAAATACTACATCGAGAAGCCGGACGGCACCTTCGTGTTCAAGGCCGACCCCTACGCCACCCACGCCTGCACCCGCCCGGAGAACGCCAGCAAGGTGTTCGACCTGGACGGCTTCCAGTGGACCGACGGGGCCTACCGCCGCGCCCGGGGCCGCCGGGACGTGCTCAAGAGCCCCATGAATATCTATGAGCTCCACCTGGGCTCCTGGCGGCGGCATGAGGACGGCAATTTCCTGTCCTACGTGGACTGCGCCCGGCAGCTCATCCCCTATATCAAGGACATGGGCTACACCCATATCGAGCTGCTCCCCGTCAGCGAGTACCCCTACGACCCCTCCTGGGGCTATCAGGTCACCGGGTATTACGCCCCCACCTCCCGGTACGGCACCCCCCACGACTTCATGACCTTCGTGGACATGTGCCACAGCGAGGGCATCGGCGTCATCATCGACTGGGTGGGTGCCCACTTCCCCCGGGATGAGAGCGGCCTGTTCGAGTTCGACGGCGGCTTCTGCTACGAGTCGGAGGACCCCCTGCGCCGGGAGCATCCCGACTGGGGCACCCGCATCTTTGACTATGGCCGGTATGAGGTGCGCTCCTTCCTCATCTCCAACGTGGTCTACTGGCTGGACAAGTTCCATATTGACGGCATCCGGGTGGACGCGGTGGCCTCCATGCTCTACCTGGACTACGGCCGCCAGGGCGGCCAGTGGCGGCCCAACAAGGACGGCGGCAACATCAACCTGGAGGCCGTCCAGTTCCTGCGGGACATGAACGCCGCCGCCCTCACCTTCGACCCCTCCGCCATCATGGCCGCCGAGGAGTCCACCGCCTTCCCCATGGTCACCAAGCCGGGGTATGACGGCGGGCTGGGCTTCAACTTCAAGTGGAACATGGGCTGGATGCACGACATGGTGGATTACATGTCCACCGACCCCCTGTTCCGCAAGGGCCGGCACAACAACCTCACCTTCTCCCTCACCTACGCCTTCTCGGAGAACTTCGTCCTCCCCCTGTCCCACGACGAGGTGGTCCACGGCAAGTGCTCCCTCATCAACAAGATGCCCGGCGAGTACGAGGACAAGTTCCAGGGCCTGCGGGCCTTCTATGGCTATATGATGACCCACCCGGGCAAGAAGCTGCTGTTCATGGGCGGCGAGTTCGGCCAGTTCATCGAATGGGACGAGAAAAAGGAGCTGGATTGGTTCCTGCTGGGCTACGACAAGCACAACCAGATGCAGCAGTATGTCAAGGATCTGAACCACTATTACCTGGACCACCCCGCCCTGTGGCGCAACGACACCGACTGGCAGGGCTTCCAGTGGATCTCCTGCGATGACTACCAGCAGAGCGTCATCTCCTTCCGCCGCATCGACGAGAAGGGGCAGGAGGTCATTGTGGTCTGCAATTTCTGCCCCGTCACCCGCACAGGCTACCGCATCGGCGTGCCCAAGGCGGGCACCTATGTCCCCGTGCTCTCCAGCGACGACGCCAAGTACGGCGGCACCGGCACCCCGCTCGCCCCCGTCAAGGCGGTTAAGCAGGAGATGCACGGCCTCAAGTACTCCGTGGAGCTCACCCTGCCCCCGCTGTCCGCCGTGTTCTATGAGCACAAGCTGGTCCGCGGCGCCAAGGACAGCGCCGGCGGAGACGCCCCCAAGGCCAAGGCGGAAAAGGCCCCCAAGGCCGCGAAGGCGAAGCAGCCGGCGCAGGCCGTGAAGGCCGCCGAGGAGCAGCCGGCCGAGGCCCCCAAGCGCAAGCCCCGCGCCGCCCAGGCCGCCGAGCCCAAGGCCGTCCGCAAGTCCCGGGCCAAAAAGGACGCCGCCCAGGAGGAGAAGCCCAAAACCCGCAAGCCCCGCGCCAAGAAAACTGAAAATTAATTTGTTTGAGGGGGAGTTTAACTTGTTCCAGCGTAAAAAAGAGTGCATTGCCATGCTTCTGGCCGGCGGCCAGGGCAGCCGTCTGTATGTCCTGACGCAGGACACCGCCAAGCCGGCGGTTCCCTTCGGCGGCAAATACCGCATCATTGATTTTCCGCTGTCCAACTGTGTCAATTCCGGCATCGACACCGTGGGCGTACTTACCCAGTACCAGCCCCTGGAGCTGAACGACTACATCGGCAACGGCCAGCCCTGGGACCTGAACCGCAACTGGGGCGGGGCCCACGTGCTGCCCCCCTACACCCAGTCCAAGACCGAGTCCTGGTACAAGGGCACCGCCAACGCCATCTACCAGAACATCGCCTTTGTGGACCGCTATAACCCCGAGTACGTGGCCGTTCTGGGCGGCGACCACATCTACAAGATGAACTACAACAAGATGCTCCAGTTCCACAAGGAGAAGGGGGCCGAGTGCACCATCGCCGTCATGCCGGTGAGCATGGAGGAGGCCACCCGCATGGGCATCATGAGCACCGACGAGAACGGCGCCATCACTGACTTTGAGGAGAAGCCCAAGCAGCCCAAGAGCAACCTGGCCTCCATGGGCATCTACATCTTCACCTGGTCCGTCCTGCGGGAGTACCTCATCGCCGACGAGGCCGACCCCAGCTCGGAAAACGACTTTGGCAAGAACATCATCCCCAACTTCCTGAAGGACGGCCGGCCCATGTACGCCTACTCCTTTGAGGGCTACTGGAAGGACGTGGGCACCCTGGACAGCCTGTGGGACGCCAACATGGACCTGCTGGACCCCAAGGACCCCATCAACATGCGGGACCCCAGCTTCCGCATCTACGCCCGGAATTACTCCGCTCCCGCCACCCGCATGGGCAGCGGCGCCAAGGTGACCAACTCCTTCGTGGCCGAGGGCTGCACCATCCGGGGCAGCGTGGAGCACTCGGTGCTGTATACGGGCTGTGAGATCGAGGAGGGGGCCGTGGTCACCGGGGCGGTGATCATGCCCAACACCATTATCCGTAAGGGCGCCAACGTGAGCTACTGCATCGTGGGCGAGCAGTGCGTGGTGGAGGAGGGCGCCAAGATCGGCGAGCGCCCAGAGAACTACCTGGACGGAGACTGGGGCATTGCCGTGGTGGGCCACCAGAGGACCGTCGCCGCCGGCTCCGTCATCAAGCCCAAGGACATTGTTTAAGGGGGTGTCCACCATGAAAATGACTGGTATTATTTTCTCTGAGATGTACTCCGACGCGCTGAACTCCTTCACCCAGGACCGGAACATGGCCGCCATCCCCTTCGGCGGGCGCTACCGCCTGGTGGACTTCGCGCTGTCCAACATGGTCAACTCCGGCATTCTCAACGTGGGCGTGCTGGTCAAGCAGCACTACCACTCCCTGATGGACCACCTGAGCAACAGCCAGGAGTGGGACCTGAACCGCAAGATCGGCGGCCTCCAGCTCCTGCCCCCCTTCGCCACCCAGGACGGCAACACCAGCGGGAGCCGGGGCAAGCTGGACGAGCTGCGCAACGCCCTGGACTACCTGGAGACCATCTCCACCACCCCCTACGTCCTGCTGGCGGACGCCTACGTGCTGTGCAACATCGACTACCGCGCCGCCCTGGAGGACCACATCGCCAGCGGCTGCGACATCACCATGCTGGGCACCAAGGAGGCGGAGGATTCCCAGATCAATTTTGCCTCCGTGATGAAGGCGGACGCCGGCCACCGGGTCACCGCCTACGCCCTGAACTGCCCCGCCAAGCCCGGCGACTATGCCAGCATGGGCCACATGATCATCTCCCGGGAGTTCCTCATCAACGTCATCCGGGATTACACCTCCCGGGGGGTCTACGACTTCCTGCGGGACTTCATTCAGCATGAGTTCAACCGGGGCCGCCTGTCCCTCAACCTCTACGAGGTGAACACCAAGGTGCTGCGGGTCCGGGACGTGAACGAATACTTCCAGAGCAGTCTGGCCATCCTGGATGACGACGTGTCCGCCGCCCTGTTCCGGGGCGACCGGCCCATCCACACCCGCGTCACCGACGAGGTCCCCGCCTACTACGGCCTGGAGTGCCAGGTGGAGCGCTGCGTCATCGCCGACGGCTGCTTTGTGGACGGCCGGGTGGAAAACAGCGTGCTGTCCCGCAGCGTGAAGATCGGCAAGGGCGCCGTTGTGAAAAACTGCGTCATCATGCAGGGCAGCGTGGTGGGCGAGGGCGCCTGCCTGGAGAACGTGATCGTGGACAAGTGGGTCACCATCAGCGACGGCTCCCAGCTCAAGGGCCTGGATACCAATCCCGTCGTCATTCGCAAAGGAGTAACGGTATGAAAATTTTATTAGCTTCCAGCGAGGCCGCGCCTTTCATCAAAACCGGCGGCCTGGGCGACGTGGCCGCCGCCCTGCCCAAGGCTCTGGCGGAGTCCCCCAACACAGAGGTGTACGTCTTCCTGCCCTACTACAAGGCCATCAAGGACAACCCGGAGTTTGAGATTGAATACCTCACCAACTTCACCGTCCCCCTGGCCTGGCGCAACGTGTACTGCGGCCTGTTCCGGGCGGTGAGCAAGCGGAAAAAGCTCCAGTACTACTTCATCGACAACGAGTACTACTTCTACCGCGACGGCTGCTACGGCCACTATGACGACGGCGAGCGCTTCGCCTTCTACTCCAAGGCCATTCTGGAGGCCCTTCAGCATCTGGACTGGTACCCCGACGTGATCCACGCCAACGACTGGCAGACCGCCCTGGTGCCGGTGTTCCTCCGCGCCTTCTACATGGGGCTGGAGAACTACCAGCCCATCCGCACCCTGTTCACCATCCACAACATGGAGTATCAGGGCCGCTTCCCCGACGCCTTTGTGGACGAGGTGCTGGGCCTGCCGGAGGACTGGAAGCCCACCATGCACTTCGACACCTGCACCAACCTGATGAAGGCCGCCATCCACACCAGCGACCGGGTGAGCACCGTGTCCCGCACCTATGCCTTTGAGATTCAGGACCCCTATTACGCCCACGGCCTCCACGACGTGCTGCGCCAGCACGCCTACAAGCTCAGCGGCGTGGTCAACGGCATCGACGCCGAGGTGTTCAACCCCGCCTCTGACCCCCTGCTCTACGCCAACTTTGACGCCGCCACCCTGGAGAAGAAGGCGGAGAACAAGAAGTTTCTCCAGCAGCGGCTGGGTCTGGCCGTCCGGGAGGAGGTCCCCATGGTCATCATGATCACCCGCCTGGTGGGCCACAAGGGGGTGGACCTGGTCCAGGCCGTCATGGACGACCTGATGTGGGACGATCTCCAGCTGGTCATCATCGGCACCGGCGAGCGGCAGTATGAAAACATGTTCCGGGCCTACGCCGCCAACTTCCCCGCCAAAATGTCCGCCAACATCGTGTTTGACAACACCCTGGCCCATCAGGCGTACGCCGGAGCGGACCTGGTGCTCATGCCCTCCAAGCAGGAGCCCTGCGGCCTGACCCAGCTCATCGCCATGCGCTACGGCACCATCCCCATCGTCCGGGAGACCGGCGGCCTGTTCGACACCGTCCCCGCCTACAACATCGAGACCGGCGAGGGCAACGGCTTTACCTTCAAGAGCTACAACGCCCACGACATGCTGGACGCCGTGCGCCGGGGCGAGGGCCTGTTCCACGACAAGGAGCACTGGACCCAGCTTCAGAAGAGCGTGATGGCCTATGACAGCTCCTGGAAGCGCTCTGTTCAGGAGTACTGGGACATCTACCGCTCCATGACGGACTGAACCGGCGGCTTTATCGGGTTTTGCGTCGTTTTCCTCCTCTTTTTGTTGGGAGAGGAAAAAAATAAAATTTGTAGTGCACAAGGGCCGGCTCTTATGGTATAATATTGGCGCGTCTCATCGCGCTCTGTGTAATCACAGCCCGCGGCGCGGGCTGTGATTACTGTTTTCCCATTTATTCCCCGGCTCCGCCGGTCAAGAAGGAGTTAGTTTGTCATATGGATCAGAAACAGATAATCAGCCAACTCAACGAAACGCTGCTGGTGCGCTACGGATGCACCATGGACAACGCCTCTCCCCAGCAGGTGTACCGGGCCCTGTGCTACGTGGTCAACAACATGCTGGCCACCAGGAGCGCTGAGTTCTACCAGAAGAACAAGGGCAAGCAGGTCTACTATATGTCCATGGAGTTTCTGGTGGGCACCTCCCTGCGGAATAATCTGTATAACCTGGGGCTGGAGGACGTCTTTACCAAGGCGCTGGACAAGTGCGGCGTGGATATCCACAGCCTGTATGAGATGGAGCCCGACGCCGGTCTGGGCAACGGCGGCCTGGGCCGTCTGGCCTCCTGCTACATGGACTCCGCCACCAGCCTGTCCATGCCCATGACCGGCTACTCCATCCGCTATGAGTTCGGCATCTTCAAGCAGAAAATCATGGACGGCTGGCAGGTGGAGTTCCCTGACGACTGGCTGAACATGGGCGACGTGTGGCTGATCCCCCACGAGAGCGAGGCGGTGGAGGTCCGCTTCGGCGGCAACGTCCACGGCTGGGAGGACGGCGGCAAGTACCGGGTCAAGCACCTGAATTTCCAGTCCGTTATGGCCGTTCCCAACGAGATGTATATCTCCGGCTACAGCACAAACGCGGTCAATCCCCTGGTGCTCTGGTCCGCCAAGTCCCCCGCCAGCTTCGACATGTCCGCCTTCTCCCGGGGGGACTACACCAAGGCCCTGGAGGGGGACACCATGGCCGAGGTCATCTCCAAGGTGCTCTATCCCGCCGACGACCACATCGAGGGCAAGCGCCTGCGCCTGCGCCAGCAGTACCTGCTGGTGTCCGCCTCGGTGCAGACCATCCTGAAAAAGCACCTGCGCAGCAATAAGAATCTGGACAATCTGCCCGACAAGGTTTCCATTCACATCAACGACACCCACCCCGCCCTGTGCGTGCCCGAGCTGATGCGCCTGCTGGTGGACGAATACGGCTACAGCTGGGACCGGGCCTGGGACATCACCTGCCGCACCCTGTCCTACACCAACCACACCGTGATGAGCGAGGCGCTGGAGCGATGGGACGTGACCCTGTTCCAGCAGCTGCTCCCCCGGGTGTACCAGATCGTCCAGGAGATCGACCGCCGCCTGCGGGTGGACCTGCGGGGATACTACGGCAACGACGTGGGCAAGATCGAGTATATGGCCGTCATCAGCGGAAACGAGATCCGCATGGCCAACCTGTGCCTGTCCGCCTGCCACATGGTGAACGGCGTGTCCAAACTCCACACGGAGATTTTGAAGGACAGCATTTTCCGGGACTACTACCAGATGAAACCCGGCAGCTTCTGCAATGTGACCAACGGCATCGCCTACCGCCGCTGGCTGTGCCAGTCCAACCCGGAGCTCACCGCCCTGCTGAAGGAGCTCATCGGGGACGGCTTCGTCACCGACTCCACCCAGCTGGAAAAGCTGCTGAAATACAAGGATGACGCCTCCGTCCTCCACCGCCTCCAGGAGATCAAGCTGAACAACAAAAAGCGCCTGGCCAACCTGATCCTCAAGCGGGACGGCGTCCTGGTGGACCCCAGCTCCCTCTTCGACGTGCAGATCAAGCGCCTGCATGAGTACAAGCGGCAGCTGCTCAACGTGCTCCAGATCCTGCACATGTACCTGGAGATCAAGGCCAACCCCCACGCCCCCCTCCAGCCCCGCACCTTCGTCTTTGCCGCCAAGGCGTCCGCCGGCTATATCATGGCCAAGCAGATCATCCAGCTCATCGTGTCCGTGTCCAAGCTCACCAACTCCGACCCCGATACCCGGGATAAGCTGAAGGTGGTGTTCATGGAGGACTACAATGTCTCCCGGGCCGAGGTCATCATTCCCGCCGCCGAGATCTCGGAGCAGATCTCCATCGCCGGCAAGGAGGCCAGCGGCACCGGCAACATGAAGCTGATGATCAACGGCGCGGTGACCCTGGGCACGCTGGACGGCGCCAATGTGGAGATCCACGAGCAGGTGGGGGACGACAACATCATCCTCTTCGGCCTGAAGACCAACGAGGTGAACGAGCTGTGGCAGCGGGGCTACAACCCCCTGGACTATGTGCGCAGCGACCCGGAGCTGAAGGCGGTCATGGATTTGCTCATGGGCGGCATCAACGGGATGCACTTTGACGACATTGTCCGCGCGCTCACCACCAACCACAAGGGCCCCGCCGACCCCTTCATGAACCTGGCCGACTTCCACGACTATGTCCGGGCCCAGCGGGACGTGTCCGCCATTTACGCAGACAAGGCCCGCTTCACCCGGATGTCCCTGGTGAACATCGCCAAGGCCGGCTTCTTCTCCGCCGACCGGGCCGTAACCGAATACGCCCAATATATCTGGCACACCAAATAACCGCCGGAACCCGGCGGATCAAATGAGAAAGAGGAGGTTTCGCGCATGAAACAGGTTTGCTTTGGCGTAGATATCGGCGGCACCACCGTCAAGCTGGGGTTGGTGAGCCAGGAGGGGGATCTGCTGGATAAGCGGGAGTTTCCCACCTTCCGGGATGTGGACGCCACCTTCGATGACATCGCCAGCCACATGCGCCATGTGATGGAGTCCCTGTCCGACTGCTTCTGCGTGGGCGCCGGGGTGGGCGTTCCCGGCCCGGTGGTGGACCAGTCCCTGGTCCCCGTCTGCGTCAACCTGGGCTGGGAAAACATCAACGTGGCCCAGGAGCTCTCCCGCCGGGCCAATGTGCCCGTCCGGGTGGCCAACGACGCCAACCTGGCCGCCCTGGGCGAGTGCTGGCAGGGCGCGGGCATGGGCTGCCGCAACCTGGTGCTGCTCACCATCGGCACCGGCGTGGGCGGCGGGATCATCTGTGACGGCCGCATCATCGCCGGCGCCACCGGCGGCGGCGGCGAGGTGGGCCACATGACGGTCCCCTACCACTCCGACTGGCAGTGCGCCTGCGGCCGGAAGGGCTGCCTGGAGGTCACCTCCTCCGCCACTGGCATCATCCGGGCCGCCAAGGCCTTCTCCCCCTTCAAGGAGATGGAGAAGGTCACCGCCAAGGACGTGTACGACGCCGCGGCTGCCGGCGATGAAAACGCCCTGGCCGTGATCAAGGAGGCGGCGGAGGCCCTGGGCTACGCCGCGGTCACCATCAGCTGCATTGCCAACCCGGAGGTCATCCTGCTGGGCGGCGGCGTGTCCGCTGCGGGCAGCGCCCTGCTGGCCCCGGTGGAGGCGGCCTTCAAGGCGGCCTCCTTTGGCCCCTGCGCCAACGTGCGCTTCGCTCTGGCCCAGCTGGGCAACAACGCCGGCATCTACGGCGGCGCGGCCCTGTTTTTCAGCGAATCATAAGCCCCTCCGCCCTGTGGGTGGAGCGGTACGAAATTAACAAGGAGTGATCCATCATGCTCAAGCTCGACCTGTCCAAGCTGGAGGGCGTTGTCTCTCAGGAGGAGATCAACGCCATGGCCCCCGAGGTGGAGGCCGCCCACGCCAAGCTGTACGATTCCGCCGCCCCCGGCTCCGATTTTGTGGGCTGGGTGCGCCTGCCCGAGAACTATGACAAGGAAGAATTCGCCCGGATTCAGAAGGCCGCCGCCAAAATCCGCCAGGACTCCCAGGTGCTGGTGGTGGTGGGCATCGGCGGGTCCTACCTGGGGGCCCGGGCCGCCCTGGAGGTGTTCCCCTCCAACGGCCCCGAGCTCTGCTTTGTGGGCTGCTCCCTCAGCCCCAACGAGCTGGACAACGTGATCAAGAAGATTGACGACCGGGACTGGTCCATCAACGTCATCTCCAAGTCCGGCGGCACCACCGAGCCCGCCGTGGCCTTCCGGGTGTTCCGGGAGCTGCTGGTGAAGCAGTACGGCGACAAGGCCAACCAGCGGATCTACGCCACCACCGACAAGGCCCGGGGCGCCCTCAAGACCCTGGCCGACTCCAACGGGTGGGAGACCTTTGTGGTGCCCGACGACGTGGGCGGCCGCTTCTCCGTGCTCACCGCCGTGGGCCTGCTGCCCATCGCCGTGGCGGGCACGGACATCGACGAGCTGATGTCCGGCGCCCGGGACGCCATGAACGCCTTTGACCGGCGGGACATGTCCAACCCCGTCTGGCAGTACGTGGCCGCCCGGAACCTGCTCTACCGCCAGGGCAAGAAGATCGAGCTGTTCTGCTCCTACGAGCCCTCCTACGCCTTTGTGGGCGAGTGGCTCAAGCAGCTGTTCGGCGAGTCCGAGGGCAAGGACGGCAAGGGCATCTTCCCCGCCTCCGCCCAGTTCACCACCGACCTGCACTCCCTGGGCCAGTATATCCAGGACGGTGAGCGCCACCTGTTCGAGACTGTCATCTACGTGGACGACACCGGCTGTGACATCGCCATCCCCTACAGCGACGACAACGGGGACAACCTGAACTACCTGGCGGGCAAGCCGCTGAGCTTCGTCCGGGAGATGGCCTTCCAGGGCACCCTGGCCGCCCACAAGGACGGCGGGGCCCCCTCCATGGTGCTGCGGCTGGACAAGATGGACGTGCGGGCCCTGGGCGAGCTGCTCTACTTCTTCGAGCTGTCCTGCGGCGTCAGCGGCCACGTGCTGGGGGTCAACCCCTTCAACCAGCCCGGCGTGGAGGCGTACAAGAAGAACATGTTCGCCCTGCTGGGCAAGCCCGACTGATCCGCGCTGGAATAAAAATGCCGGGACGCTTTGTCAAGCACAAAGCGCCCCGGGGGTGTATAATAAATATATCACCCGACCCGCGCTGACGGAAGGCAGTTGGCTCGGTAACTGGCTCCTAACTTATCTCAAGAAACCGTCACTTGGCAGAGTGGCGGTTTCTGCTTTTACCCGGATCGTCACAGTCCATTGACGGAAAGCAGAGAGACCCCCGGCACAAGCCGGGGGTCTCTCTTTACGGTTTCAGCAGCTCTTCCACTGCCACACCCAGTACCTGGGCCAACGCGTTCAATTCAATATCAGTGACAAAACGCTGGCCGCTCTCAATGCGCTGGATCGCGTTTTTGTCTACATCCAATCCACTCAGCTGGAGCATACTAGCCAAAGCCCGTTGGGAAACCTGCGGCTTCATGCCCTTTCGAATTTTCGCCACCTGCCTGCCGCAGAGGTTATAACGGCCATCTGGACCGCGATTCTTGTACACTCCATCACCCCTGACATTTAGTGCTTGTCATATGGATGATTTTATGTTATCCTAAGTGATGAGTTGACATTCATTGAATGTCAATTGTGAATTCAAATGATAAGATGCGAGAAAACCAGGAAAAAGATGCGTATCTTTATTGCTGTTGGAAGGCAAAGAAACCCCCGGCTCAAGCCGGGGATCTCTCTAATCAGCTTTTTGATCTGGGATATAAACCAGCACATCTTCTACATTGCAATCCAGTATCCGGCAAATATCATCCAATGTGGCGGTGGAAATATTGCGGTCGTGCTTCAGGGAATGCAGCGTTCCTTTGCTGAATTTGAATTTTTCAACCAGCGTATACGTAGTGATATTTCTTCTGCGCATGGTCTCCCACATTGGGCGATACGAAATCACAAGAAGCACCCCCTTGCGATTTCTATTATATTTTGCTCAATTCCCCTTGAATATTCCCGAGATACCGGGCATAATCTATGTGGGAGGTGAACCGAGGTGAGTATCTTCACCGCAATTTTTGGTGACCGATACGCCCAACGGGTGGGCCAGACTCTGCTGCGGTGCTTTGAACGCGGCGACTTTCCGCAGGAACTGCTCCAAAACCTGGAGCTCAACCTGCTTTACCGCGAGTTCATCTTTAAAAAAGCCCAGCGGGCGGGACAGCCGGACGGCAAGGAAATGCTGGATTACCTGGACGCGCTCTTGGCCGCCCGCCGCGGGGAATCGGCTGACAAATCCCAGACACCAGACCCGTGAGCCGTAAGTTTTCCGCTTCAGGGGTTGAAAGCTGGGCCAAAGTGTGGTATATTAATGGGTGAATTTTCCGCCCGACAGGGCTTATACCTCACAACGAAGGGAACGATACCACCATGTCAGGACATTCCAAGTGGCATAACATCCAAAAGACCAAGGGCGCGGCGGACGCCAAGCGCTCCCAGGCCTTTACCAAAATCGCCCGGGAGATCATCGTGGCCGTCAAGACCGGCGGCTCCGGCGACCCCAACAACAACTCCCGCCTGGCCACCGTCATTGCCAAGGCCCGGGCGGCCAACATGCCCAACGACAACATCAAGCGCACCATCGACAAGGCGGTGGGCTCCGGCAACGCCAACGACTACGAGGCCATCACCTACGAGGGGTACGGCCCCGGCGGTGTGGCGGTGATCGTGGAGACCCTCACCGACAACCGCAACCGCACCGCCTCCGAAGTGCGCCACTATTTCGACAAGTTCGGCGGCAACCTGGGGGCCACCGGCTGCGTGTCCTGGTCCTTCGACCAGAAGGGCGTGCTCATCATTGAGCGGGAGGACCTGGACGAGGAGACCGCCATGATGGACTCCCTGGACTGCGGCGCGGCGGACTTCGAGGCGGATGAGGACTGCTTCACCGTCTACACCGACCCGGACGCCTTTGGCGCGGTGCTGGCCGCCATGGAGGAAAAGGGCTATGTGTTCGCCTCCGCCAAGGTGGAGATGGTGCCCCAGAACTACGTCACCCTGTCCGACGAGGGGGACGTCAAGAACATGGAAAAGCTCATCGACATGATGGAGGACAACGACGACGTGCAGAACGTCTGGCACAACTGGGACGAGTAAAGCAAACCCCCTGCCGCGCGGCAGGGGGTTTTTCTATTTGCCCAGCTCCAGATTCCGCCTGTATGCGGCCCGCACCGCCTCCATGGCTGCGGCCCGCAGGCCGTGCCCCTCCAGCTCCGCCACCCCGGCGATGGTGGAGCCCCCGGGGGAGCACACCTCGTCCTTCAGCTGGCCCGGGTGCCGCCCTGTCTCCAGCACCATGGCCGCCGCCCCCAGCACCGTCTGGGCGGCGTACTCCAGGGCCTGGGCCCGGGGCAGGCCGGCCATCACCCCGCCGTCCGCCAGCGCCTCAATGTAGGGGTAGACAAAGGCGGGGCCGCAGCCGGCCAGGGCGCTGAACGGGTCCATCAGCTCCTCGGAGACCCGCTCCACCCGGCCTGTAGCGGACAGAATCTCCTCCAGCCCCTGGATGTAGGCCTCCGCCGCCTCCCCGGCGCACAGGGCGGTCATGCCCTTGCCCACGGCCACACAGGTGTTGGGCATGACGCGGACCACCGGCACATAATACCCCGCCCCGGCCAGGTGGGGCCGCATGTCCTTGATGGGCAGCCCCGCCGCCATGGACACCACCACCTTGTCCTCGCCCACCCGGTGGCGGTCCCGGATCTGGGGCGCCAGCTCCTCCAGAAGGGGCCGAATCCCGTTGGGCTTCACCCCCAGGAAGAGGTATTCCGCCGCCCAGACCGCGTCGGTGGCGCTGTTCACCACCTCGCAGCCCAGCTCCCGCGCCAGCGCCTCCGCCTTGGCGGGGGTGCGGTTGAACACCACCACCTGGTCCGGCCCCACTGCCCGGCACGCCCCCCGGGCCAGAGCTCCGCCCATATTTCCTACGCCGATGAAGGCCGCTTTTTTCATGTGATCCCTACTTTCCGCATTTTATCCCATTGTAGCCCCTTTTGCGGGGTATCGCAAGTTAAAATTGACAAGCGCAGAAATTTCCTGTAAAATAAATCGCCATCAAAAAGAGGAGGGGTTTACATGGACATCAAAAAGATCATTGAGGACATCGTGGAGAAAATCAAGAGCGATGAGGCGCTGCAAAAGCAGTTCCTCAGCGACCCCGCCGGAGCGCTGGAGAAGCTCACCGGCATTGATCTGCCCACCGAGCAGCTGGACGCGGTGATTAGCGGCGTCAAGGCCAAGCTCACCGCCGACAACATCGGCGACGCGGTGAAGGGCCTGGGTAATCTGTTCAAAAAGTGAGAGGGAAGGAAAGTCCCGCCGGTTTTCCGGCGGGGCTTTCTGCGTTAGGCCCCTGTGCGCTCACCCCGGCGGTCGCAGATCATCCGCAGCTCCGTGACGGGCGTACCCAGCACGAGCTCCGCCTCCGCCCCGTCGAAACAGAAGCCGTACCGCTGGTAGAACCGGATGGCCCGCTCGTTCCCCTCCAGCACCCAGACGGCCATTTTCGGGTAGGCGGCGAGCCGTTCAGCCGCGGCGTTCATCAGCCCATAGCCCACCCCCCGGCCCTGGTACTCCCTCAGCACGTAGAGGGCGAACACCTCGCCGTGCCCCGGCAGCGCGCCGCCCCGGCAGGCGCCATAGGCCGCAAAGCCGATCACCCGGTCTCCGTCCTTGGCGACGAGGATATTTTCCCGCCACTGGTGGGCCGTCTGGACGCATTTCTCCAGGGTGACCCCCTCCATGTAGCCCGCGTCCACCAACCCCTCATAGGTCTCATGCCAGGATTCCCAGTGCACGCGGCCCTTGCCCTCAATCTCCGCCTCGGTCTCCATGGGTTTGATGATACATTCCATGTCCGGCGTTCTCCTCAACCCCGGCGCAGCACTGAGCGGTTAACCGCGCACAGGATCGCCCGCAGGGAGGCCCGGTTGATGTTGTGGCTCTTGCCCACCCCGAACACGTCCCGGTCGTCCGGGTCCTTCAGGTGGATGTAGCACACCGCCTGGGTGTCCGAGCCGGAGGAGATGGCATGCTCCTTATAGTCCACAAACTGATAGCCCTCAATGTGCCCCTCAGGCAGGTCGTGGAGGGCGTTAAAGAAGGCGTCGATGGGGCCGTTGCCCTCGCCGTGGGCGGCCATTACGGTCCCCCTGTAGCCCACCTCGCCGCGGAAGGCCACCCAGCTGGCGTCCCCGTGGCGGGCGTCCTCCTGGAAGGAGTGGCGCTCCAGCTGATAGGTCTTGGGCACGGACAGATACTCCTGGTCGAACAGGGCAAAAATCTGCTCCGGCTTCAGCTCCTTGCCAATGCGGTCAGACTCCTTCTGCACCACCGCGCCGAACTCGGTGTGCATGGCCTTTGGCAGGTCATAGCCGAAATTCTGCATCATCACAAAGGCGGCCCCGCCCTTGCCCGACTGGGAGTTGATGCGGATGATGGGCTCATACTGCCGCCCCACGTCGGCGGGGTCAATGGGCAGGTAGGGCACCTCCCACAGGTCAGTGCCGCTGTCGTTCATGTAGTGCACGCCCTTGTTGATGGCGTCCTGGTGGCTGCCGGAGAAGGCGGTGAACACCAGCTCACCGGCGTAGGGCTGCCGCTCCCCCACCTTCATTTTGGTGCACCGCTGGTACATGTCACGGATCTTGTTGATGTCGTGGAAGTCCAGCTTGGGGTCCACCCCCTGGGTGTACATGTTCATGGCCAGGGTCACCATGTCCACGTTGCCGGTGCGCTCGCCGTTGCCGAACAGGGTGGCCTCCACCCGCTCGGCCCCCGCCAGCAGCCCCATCTCTGTGGTGGCCACGCCGGTGCCCCGGTCGTTGTGGGGATGGAGGGAGATGACCGCCCGCTCCCGGCCGGGCAGCCTGCGGATGAAGTATTCCAGCATGTCGGCGAACTGGTTGGGCAGGCAGTTTTCCACGGTGGTGGGCAGGTTGAGGATGACCTTGTTCTGCTCGGTGGCGTGGAGGTGGTCCAGCACGGCGGCGCAGATTTCCACGGCGTAGTCCATCTCCGTCCCCATAAACGATTCCGGAGAGTATTCATACCGGAGATTCATACCACCCGCAATCACCGGCTGGGCCATCTCATAGATGAGGTCCGCCGCGTCGGTGGCGATCTTGGTGATGCCGTCGGTGTCCATGTGGAACACCACCTTGCGCTGGAGGGTGGAGGTGGAGTTGTAGAAGTGCAAAATGACGTTTTTGGCCCCCTGGATGGCCTCGAAGGTCTTTTTGATCAGGTGTTCCCGGGCCTGGACCAGCACCTGAATGGTCACGTCGTCAGGGATATGCCCCCCCTCAATCAGCTCCCGGCAGATCTCGTACTCCGTCTCGCTGGCGGAGGGGAAGCCGATCTCGATCTCCTTTACACCGATGTCCACCAGGGTGTGGAAATACTCCAGCTTCTCCTCCAGATTCATGGGATCGATGAGGGCCTGGTTGCCGTCCCGCAGGTCCACCGAGCACCACACCGGGGCCTGGGTGATGGTGTGGTCCGGCCAGGTGCGCCCTTGGATGGGCTGGGGGGTAAAGGGAATGTACTTTTCAAATCCGGGCTTCAAGCTCATGGTGTCTTCCTCCTTTGGAATTGTCCGGGGACGAAAAAAAGCCCCCGACAGTTAAGTCAGGGGCGAAATGTTGTCACGCTATGCCTGCTTACGACACACAGCTTGGCGACCGAGCTTTTCCCCTTGCTCCGCTCCATCTGTGCTGTTCGCAGCGGCTCCACGCTTCCTCAATTCCGCGGTACCACCCTAATTCCGCACATGGTTTCCCACTATGCGCTCCTGGCCTCCAGCAAGGCCGCAGTCTGTAACGGGACCTCCCGTCCAATCCTACTCGCTCTTCAGATTGGCGGCTCCGGGGCCAGTATCCACGCGGCACCCCGCGCCGGCTCGCACCTGCCGCCGGCTCTCTGAGCGGGGGACGGGCCGCGTCTTGTTCCCATCCACGCCTTTTGCTTAGCAATTATTATAGCCAACCCCCACCCCTTTGTCAAGCTTCTTTTTGTCGTGTTTGCCGCCGTCCCCTTGACAGGGGCCGCTGTCTCTGCTATACTCAAATAGTTCAAAATAGAACAAAAAAGGAGGGCCCGCCTTGACAGAAGAATTTTGGGACAGCGTGCTGCTCTTCAAGGGGCTGTACGACCGAACCCTGGACCCGGTGGCCCAGCGGTGGGCGCTCACCCGGATGGAGCTGGACCTGCTGCTCTTCCTCCACAACAACCCCGGCAGCGCCACGGCGGCGGAGGCCGTCCGCCTGCGCCAGTGGACCAAGTCCCACGTGTCGGCGGCGGTCCACTCCCTCAAGGCCCGGGGCCTGCTGTCCGCCCAGCATCCCCAGGGCAACCGCAAAACCCTGCACCTCGTCCCCCTCCCCGCCGCCCAGCCCATCCTCCAGGACGGCCGGGCCGCCCAGCGGACCTTTTTCCGGGCCATGTGCCGGGACTTCACCCCCGAGGAGGAGCGCGTTTTGGAAGCTGTCTCGAAAAAAATTGCCCGGAACCTCCGGGACGCCATGAAAAAGTAAAGTGAGGTCCTTCCTGTGTTCACCTTTATCATCTGTTTCCTGGCCGGCATCGGCGCGGGGCTGGGTACCGGCTTCGCCGGCATGAGCGCCGCTGCCGTAATCAGCCCCATGCTCATCACCTTTCTCCATATGGAGCCCTACGAGGCGGTGGGCATCGCCCTGGCCAGCGACGTGCTGGCCAGCGCCGTGTCCGCCTACACCTACGGCAAAAACAAGAACCTGGACGTGAAAAACGGCCTGGTGATGATGTTCACCGTGCTGGGCTTCACCCTGGTGGGCAGCTGGGTGTCCAGCCTGGTGCCCTCCTCCGCCATGGGTGGCTTCTCCACCTGGATGACCCTGCTGCTGGGGATCAAGTTCATCCTCAAGCCCGTCATGGCCACCAAGGAGTCCATGGCGGCGGTGGACCCCAAAAAGCGGGTGGTCCAGTCCGTCCTGTGCGGAACGCTCATCGGCTTCATCTGCGGCTTCGTGGGGGCGGGAGGCGGCATGATGATGCTGCTCATCCTCACCTCCGTGCTGGGCTATGAGCTCAAGACCGCCGTGGGCACCAGCGTGTTCATCATGGCCTTCACCGCCCTCACCGGCGCGGCCAGCCACTTCGTCATCGGCGGTATGCCCAACCTTTGGGTGCTGGCGCTGTGCGTGCTGTCCACCCTGCTTTGGGCCCGGATCGCCGCCCGGTTCGCCAACAAGGCCAGCCCCATCGTCCTCAACCGGGCCACCGGCGTGGTGCTGGCGGTGCTGGGGGCGGCCATCCTCATCGTCAATAGCTTTTAAATAAATACCCCCTCCGCCGAAGGGCGGAGGGGGTATCATATCTTCGCGCCCCTGTGGGGCGTTTCTATCGTCAGCCCTCGTCCTCGATGAGGCCGTAGCCGCCGTCATTGCGCCTATACACCACGGCAAACGCGCCGCCGTCCTCCTCCTTGAAGGCGTAGAAGGCGTGGCCCAGCAGGTCCATCTGAAGGATGGCCTCGTCCACCGTCATGGGCTTGAGGGGGAACTTCTTGGTGCGCACCACCTGGAACTCGCTCTCCTCCGCCTCGGGCACAAAGGAGGTCTCCTCCTCCCCGGCGGGCTGGACAAAGGCCCCCTGGCGCAGCCGCTTCTCCAGCCGGGTCTTGTGCTTGCGCAGCTGACGCTCCATGGAGGTGACCGCCGCGTCGATGGACGCGAACATGTCGGAGGTGCTCTCCGCCACCCGGAGGATGGTGCTGCCGGAGCGGATGGTCAATTCCACCTTGTTCTGGTCCTTTTCCACGGAAAAGACCAGCTTGGCCTCCGCCTCCGTCTTGAAGTAACGGTCCAGCTTGCCTACCTTTTTCTCCGCGTAGCGGTGGACGGACTTGGGCAGGGTGACCTTTTTGTCTGTGAACGTGAACTTCATGTGCTCAGCTCCTTTCGTTGGGGGCGCTGCCCCCGTGCTTGTATTATAGCACAATCATACCCCGCTGGGCAATGCTTTTTTTGTCTCCTTTCACCTGTTGTCTGAAAAATTTTGGATGGACGTGCGCCGCCCGCCCGCCGGCGGCATAGCCTTGAACGAGGGCCTTTCCATGGTCCTCATCAGCGACCACATCTCAGCGAGAGGAGGAGCCTATGCACGAGGTATTGGTCAGCCGGCTGTCCCGGCTGCTGTGCGTTAAATCGCTCATCACGCTGATCCTAACCGTTGTGTTTGCCGTTCTGGCCCTGCGGGATCGGGTCGGCCAGGATTTCATGACGGTGTATACCGTTATCATCGCCTTCTATTTTGGCACCCAGCTGGAACGGACGGCGCAGAAAGGAGCTGGCACCGGATGAAGCTGCTCAAGTGCATCCTCACCGAAAACGACTGCTTCCAGACCAACCGAACCATCCGCCCCAGCGGGGTGATGGTCCACTCCACCGGGGCCAACAACCCCACGCTGCGGCGCTATGTCCAGCCTGTCGCCTCCACGCCGGGGCGGGAGGCGCTGCTGGCCCAGCTGGGAGTCAATTCCAACGGCAACCACTGGAACCGCCCGGGGCTGGACGTGTGCGTCCACGCCTTTGTGGGCCGTCTGGCGGACGGCACGCCGGCTGCGGTGCAGACCCTTCCCTGGGCCCACCGGGGCTGGCACGCCGGGACGGGCACCAGCGGCCAGAGCGCCAACAACACCCACATTTCCTTTGAAATCTGCGAGGACAGCCTCACCGATCCCGCCTATTTCCAGCAGGCCTTTCAGACCGCGGCGGAGCTCACCGCCATGCTGTGCCGGGAGTACGGCCTGGACCCCATGGCGGACGGGGTGGTGATCTGCCACCAGGACGGCTACCGCCGGGGGGTGGCCTCCAACCACGGCGACATCTACAACTGGTTCCCCCGGTTTGGCATGAATATGGAGGATTTCCGGGCCGCGGTGGTCCAGGCCATGGACGGCGGCGGAGAGGAGGACGAAATGGTCTATTATCAGAATCTGGCCGACGTGCCGGAATATTACCGGGACGCGGTGTCCAAGGCGGTGGAGCAGGGCGCGCTGAACGGCGACGGCGAGGGCCTGAATGTGTCCGAGGATTTGTGCCGGACGCTGACGGTGCTGGACCGGCTGGGAAAGCTGGGCTAGGGTTCGCCGCATCATCGCCGGTGCGCCTTATGTCTTTTGTTGACAAAAAAGATGCAGGTTCACAACCGCTGCGCCGCAACGGTTTGCAGAGTCAGAGCCTTTTCTTCTTCTTTTTTAGGGGAAAATAGGTAACGTACTCCGAGTTCCTGCTATGACACAAACCAATCATTACGCCAGATAGGGCACAGGGGTCAGATTTGTTAGTAAGTTTTCGCTAACAAAAATAATGTGTCAAAATATCCTGCAGTCGGTTCCTATCCTGTGCTTCCAACTTGTCATTGTTTAGTGTGTTTGCAATGATAGTACGGATTTTTCCTAAACATTCTCATTTTTAGCAATTTGAGTTAATGCATGGGACTGCAGGTTTAACAGCCATTGAAACTCATCAATTCTTTATGAACGGCATTTGGAACAAGTGAAAAAGGAGAACGGTGCTTTTTTATAAAATCGTAGTACCCCATCCGAACAACTGACAACAATTTGTTCAGATTGCGTAGGGTCGTTCATCCGTTGCGCCGCAACGGCTTCAACCGTTTTTCTATGGACGGCGGACTATTGTGTATTTAACGGAAAAGCGTCCGGCAAAGCGGGAGCATATCACTCTCCCGCCCTGCTGGACGCTTTTCACAGCTTCAGGCTGATGATCTGTTCATACAGCAGAACATATTTTTGGCGGATGATTCCGTTGCTATGGTAATGCCCAAAAAACTGATATTTGAACCGGCACCGCTGGGCCACTTCCTCCAGAAAATCGGTCAGGGCATCGGCTTTGTAAAAGCCGCCGCTCAACTCATCCTGTACCGAGGTGGGGCAGCAGTGGGTGATGATGTAGTCCACCTCCCAGCCCGCTCTGTCCAGGCTGGCCCTGGCGGTCTGGTACTCTGTCTCGCTGGGTAATTCCTCTTTCCACCAAGACAGGTGGTTGATCCGGTACATCGCGCCCTTGGCGTCCAGCTCCCTGCATTTCTTCTTGAGCAGAGAATCGTCCGCTTCCAGGATGCCGTCCTGAATGTCATGGCTGCTGGCCCCGCCCATAGTGAAGAACTTCCTGTCCTGAATGTCGTATACCTGCCCCCGCATCAGGTGAATCACTAAGGGGCGAATACGCTGTACCGCGCCGCCGCACCACTTCTCCACGGGATATCCCGCCAGGAGGTCAAAGTTTTCATGGTTGCCGGAGACGAATAAGGTGGTAAAGGGCTTTGCCTCCAGCCAGTCTAGCCAGTGCCTCTCCTCGGCGCTGCCGTCCCAGACCCCGCCGAAGTCGCCGCAGCAAATAATGCAGTCATCCTTGGTCAGATCCGCCTGCTCATAGAAGATATCTTTCTTGAACCGGGTAAAGTCACCATGAAGATCGCCTGTGATAAAAACAGCCATCCTGATCACTCCTGTCTTTATTATAACATACTTCTTGTCAGGCTTCTATATTTGCATCCTTCATTACTTCTCAAAATCCATAAGTTCCGCTGCGATGGAAAATTTTATAAAATTTTCACTGTTCACAAATTCCGGGTCAAGGGCTACCTGATATTCGTCCTCGTACAGATAGTTCATTTCATGAACCCATAGGGCGCTGCCCTGAACCTCCCATCAGGAAACACGAATTTGTTACAAGCAATGGATTTGTGGCAGATTTCTGAAAAATCTGGCAGAACTCAACTGTAGAAGGACTACGGATATTAGTGGGGAACGGGTACAATCAGCATTTTTGCAGTTAGGGTTCTCCAGGTACTGGGAGCGAATTGGGCCATTTTTGCGATTTCTATTTGAAAATGGTTTTGTAGCCCGTGATCATTCGAAACTTATCCAGCATCGAAAAAAGAATGCTCCACATCCAACGGTGTACTCTACAAATGAAATTGCTGTGGTCGAGGATTCCATAGACCGCACTACTTCTGCCGGAATCAGAAACTACGCGATCATACTGCTCCTGTCCCGTTACGGCATTCGTTCCTGTGATGTTGCCGCATTATCTTTTGAAAATGTTGATTTCACAAGCAACAGGATTCATTTCATGCAGAAGAAAACCGGTGATCCCTGGGAAAGCGAATTGTTTTCTGAAGTCAAAGATGCGCTGCTGGACTACATTCAAAATGTACGGCCCAAAATTGAAGGCTGCCCCCAAATTTTCATGACCCTCATGATCCCGTATAAGCCAGTGGATTGTGGTGTGATCAATACAATGGTCTGGGAAACGTTTAGGCAATCAGGAATTGCCATTTCAGACAGGCGGCATGGCAGCCGGTCTTTCCGCTCATCTATTGCCAGCAATATGATCAATGACGATGTATTTACAGAAATTGTTCGCAGGGTATTAGGGCATGGAACGAAACACGCTATCAAGCACTATGCAAGAATTGATATTGAAAGTATGCGGCTTTGTCCGCTTCCTGTTCCCGAGCCAAGCGGCGAGTTTGCTAAGCTGCTGTCATGGAAGGTTGGTGGATATCGTGTTTAACAGTACACTGGCCAAAGAAATGACAGATTTTCTGGAACTTAGAGCATTGAGCGCATCTGAAAGATGCGTTTTATATGATGGGCGTGTATTGGCTGCGTTGGATCAATATTTGGTTGCGTGTAACTTCCATGGGAAAGAACTGACTGAGGAGCTTTTGAATATGTGGATTTCGTCTCTTACAGGGAAAAGTAAGACCGTACGGATAAAGGTGGGGACCATCCGGAATTTTGTGAAATATTTAAACAATATGGGCAATTATTCTTTTCTGCCAATGCCGCCCAAAGTGAAATCAGACTATATTCCGTACATCTATTCAGAGGAAGAACTTCAACGGATCATGTGCTGTGCCGATACTCTGGTCCCTCAAAATCCCAATATGTGCAGTTCCTTCTTTCGTCTGAAGATACCAATGTTCATCCGCATTCTTTACGGCTGCGGAACAAGATTAGAAGAAACCGTATCGCTGCAGCGAAAAGATGTCGATTTCAAAAATGGAACCCTTTTTCTCAGAAAAACCAAATTTTCTAAAGAACGGCTTATTCCAGCCCATCACTCTCTGCTGGACATTTTGGAACGGCATTGTTTTGCCTTGGGCATCATGGATCAACCTGACGCATATCTGTTTCCCGGCAAAAAGCCCTGCACGCATTATACAAGCAGGCAGATGCAACACTGGTTTTCAAAAATCCTGGAACTGACCGGTATTGACCAGAGGAGCAAACAGCCAAACGAACGAGGAGCTTGTCTGCACGGTTCGTCACGTATTTGTTCTCAAATCAATGCAGCAGCTGGAGGCCGCCGGACATCCTGTTGATATGAACGATCTTCTTTTACCAACGTACCTTGGTCATGAAAGCCTGATCGACACCGACAAATATATGCGTTTTCCCGGAATTCAGGTCCCAGAAGCATTAGATGCTTTTGAAACATTTACAGCCGGATTGATTCCACAGGTGGAGGCGCCATATGAGGAAGAGTAATGTTGAATATGAATTTCTCAGTCTGCTCGGGAAGTTTATTACGGAATATCTCCCGGTTTCCATGAATGCCAGCCCTAATACGATTTTATCGTACAAATGTGCATTTAGACTCCTATTCCAATATCTTGAGGAGAAAACTGAAATAAAAACCGGCCATATTACATTTGAAATGTTGAATTTCGATCTGTTGACGGATTTCTTTGATTGGTTGGTGACCGTCCGAAAGAACAGCAGAACTACGGCAAAACAGCGTATGGGGGCATTGTCCTCTTTTGCGGAATACGCACAGTGCAGAAATCTTGAGGCTGGCTGTGTGTTCCAAAGCAGTCTGGCAAGAATTGCAAAGAAGTCTTTCCGACGAGTGAAGGGGAAACAGCGCAGTTCTTTTACTCGTACAGAGTTGGAAATCCTTTTTTCACTTCCAGATCCTACGGAAAAACTTGGCTGGCGTGATCTCGTTCTTCTATCCGTGATGTATTCCAGTGGAGCAAGAGCGCAGGAAATTTGCAGTCTCACGGTAAAGGATGTCATGCATGATGAAAAAGGAAATGCGATCCTGGTACTTACGGAAAAAGGGGAAAATCTCGGCGGGTAAAAATCACCATGGATGCAACTCAGCTGTTGGATAAATATATCACCTACAGAAGAATCCGTGACCAACCTGACCGGTATGTCTTTCCCAGCCAAAGGAATACATGTCTGTCGGTTCCCGCCATTGAGGAGATTTTTGCAAAATACATCACAATGGCAAAGGCAGCGCACCCGGACAAGTTTTGCAGTGGCCCGTATACGCCACATGTGATGAGACATACAACTGCGACACATCTGATTGAAGCAGGCGTGCCGCTGGCTGTTGTGAAAAACATCCTCGGCCATTCGTCCATACAGACAACGCAAATCTATTTGGATATTTCACAGCAAACTGTAGACCGTTCAATGGAAAAGTGGAATGAAAAATGGTTCGCTAAAAATAGTCCTGATGAGTCAGCGTTGCCGCAGGAGAAAAAGTCTATTCCCGATTTCCTGTGGTAACTATGTTTCGTTATTCGAGAAGAATATTTCCCCACCTTTATTTTCAATGGGTTCTGTGTTCTTCTCAAATAACAATAGTTCTTTAATAAACCAAGCTGAGTGAGGCAAACGCCGGATCAATTTCATTTCCTGTTATTTGTATGCCAGGGACACCAAACCATGTGGTCATCTACCATCCCTACAGCCTGCATAAATGCGTAGATGATGGTTGACCCCACGAATTTGAACCCCCTCTTTTTCAGGTCCTTGCTGATCTGATTGGAGAGCGGAGTGGATGCCGGGATATCCGACAGACTTTGCGGTGCGTTGATGATTGGTGTGTGATCTACATAGGCCCAGATGAATCGGTCGAAGCCGCCATACTCCTTTTGAATTTCGAGAACGGCTTTTGCATTGCCAATGGCGGCGCTGATCTTACCCCGGTGCCGGATAATCCCTGCGTTTGACATGAGCGCTTCCACCTTTGCGTCATCATACAGCGCGACCTTTTGGGGATCGAAGTTGTCAAAGGCGGCGCGAAAGGCTTCCCGTTTTTTCAGCACCGTGATCCATGCCAGTCCGGCCTGCATCCCCTCCAAAATCAGCATCTCGAATAGTTTATTGTCATCGTGGAGGGGCTGACCCCATTCCTTGTCGTGATAATCAATGTATATCTGGTCGGGGCCGGCCCACTCGCACCTGCGGATCTGTTCCATAAACGATCCCTCCTTTGGGAGACAGTGTAACATAAAATGCCGAAGAAAGTAAAGTGTAGCTGGACGTAGAAAAACGGTTAATTGCATGTTTTGGTCGGGCTGAAATTGGTACAGAAATCAAAGCAACTTTTTAAAAAGCAGGGCGAAAGTATTTCACAATGCTCCCCCCTTGTGCGTTATTCTACACGACCTTATTTGCCGCTTGTTTTTCTCTCTACTCTCGAAGCTCCCGCTGCCCTTCCTCGCTGCATCCATTCCCAAGCTGTAAAACGCAGGCCATTTGTCCATATCACGACAAATGGCCTGCGTCTGAAATTTATCCTTGGCAAAGGCTCTCAGCGGGTGTACCCCAGAGGGGTTCCCGTTTTCTCAAGAAAGCGCAACCCGCTGGAACCCCTTCTTGCCCTTTTTGACAATGACGCCCTCCCCGGCGAACTTCTCTTTCGGGAACTGGGCGGCGGGATCGGTCACCTTCTCGTCGGCCACCATCACGCCCCCCTGCTGGATCAGCCGCCGGGCCTCGCCGTTGGAGGCGGCCAGCCCGCACTTCACCAGCAGGGTCAGCGCCCCGATGGCCCCGTCGGTAAAATCGGCGTCGGTCAGGGCGGTGGAGGGCATATTGGCCGCGTCCCCGCCGGTGGAGAATAGGGCCCGGGCGGCGGCCTGGGCCTTGTCCGCCTCCTCCTGGCCGTGGACCATGCTGGTCAGCTCCCAGGCCAGAATCTCCTTGGCCCGGTTGAGCTGGGCGTCCTTCCACTGGTCCATCTCGTCGATCTGCTCCAGGGGCAGGAAGGTGAGCCAGCGGATGCACTTCATCACGTCCGCGTCCCCCACGTTCCGCCAGTACTGGTAGAAGTCGTAGGGGCTGGTCTTGTTGGGGTCCAGCCACACCGCGTTGCCGGCGGTCTTGCCCATCTTGTTCCCCTGGGAGTCGGTGAGCAGGTTGATGGTCATGCAGTGGGAGTCCTTGCCCAGCTTCCGGCGGATGAGCTCGGTGCCCCCCAGCATATTGCTCCACTGGTCGTTGCCGCCGCACTGGAGGTTGCAGCCCACCGTCTGGAACATGTGGTAGAAGTCGTAGGACTGCATAATCATATAGTTGAACTCCAGGAAGGACAGGCCCTTTTCCATCCGCTGCTTGTAGCAGTCCGCCCGGAGCATGTTGTTCACCGAGAAGCAGGCCCCCACCTCCCGGAGCAGGTCCACATAGTTGAGATCCAGCAGCCAGTCGGCGTTGTTCAGCATCATGGCCTGACCGGGGCCGTCGCCGAAGTCGATGAACCACTCCATCTGGCGCTTGAAGCACTGGGCGTTGTGGTCGATATCCTCCCGGCTCAGCATCTTGCGCATGTCGGTGCGCCCCGAGGGGTCGCCGATGGTGGTGGTGCCGCCGCCGATGAGGGCGATGGGCTTGTTCCCCGCCTGCTGAAGCCGCTTCATCAGGGTGAGGGTGACGAAGTGCCCCGCCGTCAGGCTGTCCGCCGTGCAGTCGTAGCCGATATAGAAGGTGGCCTTGCCGTTGTTGATGAGGTCCTTGATCTCGTCCTCGCTGGTGACCTGGGCCACCAGGCCCCGGGCCACGAGTTCGTCGTAAATTGTCATGGTTTTTCTCCTTTATTTTATATAATATATCAATGTCATTTTATGATTGATCTCCCGCGTCTCCCCAGTTGGGCGGTAGCCCACCTTTTCATACAGATGGCAGTTCCCCTTTTCTTGCAGGATCGTATCCAGTTCCCAGTTTTCGCCCCCGTACAGCCCCTCTGCCAGCTTGATCGCCTGCTGAGCGATTCCCTGATTGCGGTATTCCGGCAGAACAAACAGCGGAGAAATTCGTTTGCTTTCATTCTCCCGAGCAACGATTCGAATACCTCCAACTGGCTCTTCTCCCCATTTGATCCAGTAAAAGAAGGAGTCCGCCTGTGACACCTTTTCCAGCACGCGTTCCAGCGTTTCACAGGCCGGATTGGTCTCCCTGTCCTGATACCTTGCCAAGAGCTCCGAAAAAGCCAGCCGCTGCATACGCCAAAGCTGTTCCGCATCTTCCTGTAGAACCCTTTCCAACTGTATTTTGCCCTTCATCAAAATCACCCCCTGTCCCTTTGGGACAGAGGGCGAAAGCTCGCGGTACCACCTCTGTTTTGCCGCCTTCTCACAAAAACGGCCTCGGGGGGTCCCCAGCAGGACCCCGGCGCTGTACCGGGCGCACCCGTCCGGCCCTACTGGGGGAAATCCCGTTCAGGCGGCCGCTCCGAGGGGTATTCGCCGCCGTTCCCTCTCCCCCTTCCACCAAACCGGGGGCTCTCTGGGCAGGAAAACGGCGGTTACTAATCCTCATCCACGTATTGACAGGATGATATCACACTGCGCACACTTTGTCAAATCATTTTATTCCGGCAGCAGGCCGAAATGCCGCAGGGCCTTGGCAATGCCCCCATTTTCCACCGTGTCGGTGACATAGTGGGCCATGGCCTTGATGCGCTCCGAGCCGTTGCCCATGGCCACGCCGACGCCGGCCAGCTCCAGCATCCCCGCGTCGTTGTCCCCGTCGCCAAAGGCCATGACCTCCTCCCGGGCCAGGCCGTACCGCTCCATGGCCGCCCGGACGCCCACCCCCTTGCCGCCGTCCCGGGGCACGATGTCGATGCCCTCGCTGTGCCAGCGGGTGCGCACGCAGTGGGGCATGGCGGCCAAAAACAGCTCCTCCTCCTCCGGGGTGACCAGGGGGACGAACTGGTACACCTTCCCCTCCAGCAGCCACGCCGGGTCCCGCACCGGGTAGAGCTGGGTGTGCAGGAATTCGTACACCTCCCGCACCCGGTCGTTGATCTGGGTGAGATAGCTCTCCCCGCTGCCCTCCATCAGGGCGGGGAGCTGCGGGTTGGCCTTGAGCACCTCATAGGCCCCCCGCAGGTCCTCCAGGCAGATGGGGGCGTCCCGGTAGGCCGTGCCGTCCGCGTCGCAGCAGTACTGGCCGTTGAGGGTCACATAGCCGTCAAACTCCACCCCCCGGAGCATCCCGGTGTTCTCCAGGTCCTGCAGGGCCCGGCCCGTGCTGATCATTATTTTGATCCCCCGCTCCCGCAGGGCGGGCAGGTCGGCCAGCAGCTGGTCGGGCAGAAACTTTTGCGCAAAGGAGACCAGCGTCCCATCTACATCGAAAAATATGGCTTTGATCATGGTTTCTTTTTTGCTCCCGTCTTGTATTGTTCCGCCGTGGCCAGCAGCTCCTCCGCCCCCTCCAGCATCACCGCGGTGGCCTGGCCGCCGCTGAGGCGGGCCAGCTCCTCCCGGCGCTGGGGGCGGTCCAGCCGCTCCACCCGGGTAAAGGTGCGCCCATCCGCCTCCCCCTTCTCCACGGAGAAGTGGACGTCCCCCATGGCGGCGATCTGGGGCAGGTGGGTGACGCACAGCACCTGCCGCCCCTGGGACACCTGGAACAGCTTTTGGGCCACCTTCACCGCCGCCCGGCCGGACACACCGGTGTCCACCTCGTCAAAGATGAGGGTGGCCACCTGCTCCGTCTCCGCCAGCACGTTTTTCAGCGCCAGCATGATCCGGGACAGCTCGCCGCCGGAGGCAATCTTGTTGATGGGCTTCAGCGCCTCCCCCAGGTTGGCGGACATGAGAAAGCGCACCGTGTCCATACCGGTGGCGTCCATGCCGTCGGGGGCGTCCTTGGGGGCGAACTCCACCTGGAAGCGGACCTTGGGCATGTCCAGCTGCTTCAGCTCCGACTGTATGCGTTTGGCCAGCTCCTCCGCCCCGCGGCGGCGGCGGGCGGACAGCTGCTCCCCCAGCTTCACCGCCTGGGCCAGCGCCTTGCCCACCTCTTTCTCCAGCCGGGCGGCGCGCTCCTCGGAGAACTGGATGGCGTCCAGCTCCTCCCGGCACCTGTCCAGGTAGGCCAGCATCTCCGCCACCGTGCCGCCGTACTTTTTCTTCAGCCGGTACAGCCGGTCCAGCCGCTCCTCAATCTCATCCAGCTCCCCGGGGTAGAAGTCCAGCGTGCCCCGCAGGTCCCGGACCAGCTCCGCCAGATCGTCGGCGTCGCAGCGCAGCTGCCCCGCCTTCTCCGACAGCGCCTGGAGCTCGCCGCTGTACCGCCCCCCCTGGGCCAGGCGGTTCTCCGCCTCCATCAGCAGGGACACCGCCCCCTCGCCGTCCTCCCCGCCGGTGAGGGCCTGCCAGGCCCCGTCCACCGCGTCGGTGAGCCGCTCGGCGTTGTGCAGCACCTCCCGGCGCTGGCTGAGCTCCTCGTCCTCCCCCTGCCTCAGCCGGGCGCCCTCCAGCTCCTCGATCTGGTAGGTCAGGGTGTCCATCCGCCGGGCCTTCTCCCCCTCGTCCATCTGGAGCTGCTCCTGCTCCCGGCGCAGGTCCCGGACCTGGGCGTAGGCCGCGGCAAAGGCGGACAGGCTCTCCCCCGTGCCCGCAAAGCTGTCCAGATAGCCTAGGTGGCACTCCTCGTCCAGCAGCTGCTGGCCGTCGTGCTGGCCGTGGACGTTCACCAGCTGCTGGCCCAGCTCCCGCAGCTGGGTGACCAGCAGGGGCCGGCCGTTCACCCGGCAGGCGTTCTTGCCGTCGGCCTGGATGGACCGCTCAATAAGCAGCTCCCCGTTCTCGTCGGGGCCGGTGCCCTGCTCCTGGAACCAGGGCAGGGGGGGCAGGTCCCGGAACAGGGCGGACACCCGGGCGGTCTTGGCCCCGGTGCGGATCAGGTCCCGGCTGGTGCGCTCCCCCATGATGGCCCCGATGGAGTCGATGACAATGGATTTGCCCGCGCCGGTCTCACCGGTGAGAACGTTGAACCCCTGGTCAAAGGTGATGTCCGCCTGGGAGATCACCGCGATGTTCTCGATGTGCAGCAAGCTGAGCATACTCCCTCACCCCTCCAGCATGGATTCAATCTCCCGGGCCAGCTCCTCCGCCACCTGGCCGGTGCGCATGATGAGGATGACGGTGTCATCCCCCGCCAGCGAGCCCACCAGCCCCTCCAGCGCCATGCCGTCCAGCGCCGCCCCGGCGGCCGGGGCCAGACCGGGCATGGTCTTGACCACCACGATGTTCTGGGCCACGTCGCAGGAGGTGACCCCCTCCTTGAAAATGTTCTGGAGCCTGCCCTCCAGCGCCCGCCGGGCGGGCCGGGCGGCGGACACCACATAGCGGTAGCTGCCCCCCGCCCCCGGCTGCTTGACCAGGTTCAGCTCCTTGATGTCCCGGGAAATGGTGGCCTGGGTGGCCCGGATGCCGCACCTGCGCAGATGGTCCAGCATCTGCTCCTGGGTCTCGATGTCCCCCTCGCCGATGATGCGCAGAATCTCCGATTGTCGTTTGGCCTTCAAGTCGTTCACGCCTTTCCCAGCTTTTGATTGATCCGCTCGTAGAAGCTCCGGCCGGTGAGCTTCACCATCTGGGTGGTCCTCCGGGAGCGGCGGCACTCCACCCAGTCCCCCGGCCCCACCCGGAAGGCCCGGCCCCCGTCCACCGACAGGTAGGCGGTCTTTTTGCTCCCCGGCGCCAGACGCACCCCCACCGCCCGACCGGCCCCCAGCACAAAGGGCTTGGCGTGAAGGGAGTGGGCGCAGATGGGGGCGATGATGATGTTCTCCGCCGTGGGCTCCACAATGGGCCCCCCCGCCGCCATGGAGTAGGCGGTGGAGCCGGTGGGGGTGGCCACCACCACCCCGTCCCCGGAGAAGGAGGAGATGGTCACCCGGTCCCCCGTCACCTCCAGGTCCAGCACCCGGGCCACCGCCCCCTTGGTGAGCACCGCGTCGTTGAGGGCATGCTGCTCGAACACGCACCGGCCCTCCCGGCGGACGGATACGTCCAGCATCATCCGCCGCTCGATGCCGAACTTCCCGCTGGCCAGCCGGGACAGCAGGGACAGCTCCCCGTGCTCCAGCTCCGCCATGAAGCCGATGCTCCCCAGGTTCACCCCCAGCACAGGGATGTTCCGGGCGTTGGCCTCGTGGGCCGCGTGGAGGATGGTGCCGTCCCCGCCGAAGCACACCAGCACGTCCGCCCCCTCCAGCTCCCGGTCCAGCCGCCCCAGCCCCACCCCGGCGGGCAGGTCCAGCCGGCTGGGGGGCTCCACGTCAAAGGGCAGGCAGATGGCGGTGGCCGCCCCGGCGCTTTCCAATATGCGCTGGGCGGACTGGGCAGCCCGCAGGCCCCGGTCCCGGTAGGGGTTGGGGCACAGTACGATTTTCATGGTCCCTCACCCCTCCAGCGCCTGGTGGGAGCGCTCCACCAGCTCGTCCAGGCCGCCGCCGAACCGCTCCCCGGCCCCCACGCGCAGAAAGCCCAGGTATTCAATGTTCCCCTCCGGCCCCCGGATGGGGGAGAAGTCCAGCCCCAGCACAGAGAAATCCGCCTGCTCCGCGTGGCCTAAAAAGTGCTCCAGCACCTCCCTATGCACCAGCCGGTCCCGGACCACCCCCTTTTTGCCCACCTTGTCCCGCCCCGCCTCAAACTGGGGCTTCACCAGGGCGGCGACCTCCCCTCCCGGGGCCATCAGGGGCCGCAGGGCGGGCAGGATCAGCCCCAGGGAGATGAAGGACACGTCGATGGAGGCGAACTCTAGGGGCTCGGGGATCTGCTCTGTTGTGAGATAGCGGGCGTTGGTGCGCTCCAGGCACACCACCCGGGGGTCGTTTCGGATGGACCAGGCCAGCTGGCCGTAGCCCACGTCCACGGCGTACACCCGCCTCGCGCCGTTTTGCAGCATGCAGTCAGTGAAGCCGCCGGTGGACGCCCCGATGTCGGCGGCGGTCTTGCCCGTCAGCGAAATAGGAAAGCAGCTCATGGCCTTCTCCAGCTTCAGCCCGCCCCGGCTGACGTAGCGCAGCCCGCCCCGGACCTCCAGGGGGGCCTCCTCCTCCAGGGTGAGGCCGGGCTTGTCGCAGCGCCGCTCCCCGGTGTACACCTGGCCCGCCATGATCAGGGCCTGGGCCTTCTGCCGGCTGTCCGCCAGCCCCCGCTCCGTCAGCAGCAGGTCTACACGCTTTTTAGCCACGGTCCATCACCTCCAACGCACGGCGGCAGATGGAAGCGCCGTCGATGCCGCACAGCTGGCGCAGCTCGGCCACCGTGCCCTGCCGCACAAACCGGTCCCCCAGGTTCACCAGGGCCAGCTTCACCCCGGAGACCCCCCGCAGAGCCAGCTCGGCGGCCACCCGCCGGCCCACACAGCCCGCGTCCACGCACTCCTCCGCCACCACCAGCCGCCCGGTTTTCCGGGCGCAGGCGGCCACGGCGTCCACATCCAGGGGGGAGATGCTGTTGAGCTTCACCACCTGGGCGGACACCCCCTTTTCCTCCAGCAGCCGCGCCGCCGCCAGCGCCTCGTTGACCATGGTCCCATAGGCGGCGACAGTCACGTCTGTGCCGGGGCGGATGACGCTGGCCCCCTCCACGCCGCACAGGGCGCGAAACTCCCCCTCGCCCCCCTTGGGATAGCGCACCGCCACCGGGCCGCGGACCTTCTCCACCGCGTAGCGCAGCATGGCGCGCAGCTCCTCAAAACTGGCGGGGCAGTAGATCCTCATCCCGGGCACCGAGCTGAGGTAGGCCGGGTCGAACACGCCGTGGTGGGTCTCCCCATCCTCGCCGGACAGCCCCGCCCGGTCCACGCCCAGCACCACGTGGAGCCCCTGGATGGCCACGTCGTGTATGAGCATGTCGTAGGCCCGCTGCAAAAAGGTGGAGTAGATAGCCGCCACCGGGACGGCCCGCTGCTTGGCCATCCCCGCCGCCATGGCCACGGCGTGGCCCTCGGCGATGCCCACGTCAAAAAACCGCTCCGGGAACTGCCTGGCAAAGTTCACCAGCCCCGTGCCGTCGGGCATGGCGGCGGTGACGGCGCACAGGTCCTCCCGCTCCCGGGCCAGCTGGCACAGGGTGTCCCCAAACACGGAGGAGAAGCTCTCCCCCCCGGCGCTCAGCGGCGCGCCGTCCTCCACCCGGAAGGGCCCCACCCCGTGGAAGCGGTTGGGCTCCCGCTCCGCGGGCAGGTACCCCTTCCCCTTCACCGTTTTGATGTGGAGCAGCACCGGGCTGTGCAGCTCCTTGGCGTACCGCAGCAGCCGGGTGAGGTAGTTCACGTCGTGGCCGTCCACCGGGCCCAGGTAAGTAAAGCCCATGTCCTCGAACATGCTGCAATGGAGGACGGCGTTTTTCACCGCCTGCTTGGCCCGGTGGGTGAAGCGGTACAGCCCGCGGCCCACGGCGGTGGCCCCGGTGATCCGCTTGTACACCTTTTTGAATTGCAGGTACTGGGGCTTCAGCCGCTGCTGGGCCAGGTGCCGGGCCATGCCGCCCACGTTTTTGGTGATGGACATCCCGTTGTCGTTGAGGATGACCACCAGCTGCTCCCCGCTCTGTCCCGCGTCGGACAGCCCCTCGTAGGCCAGCCCGCCGGTCATGGCCCCGTCCCCCAGCATGGCGAGGACGCAGTAGTTCTCCCGGCTGACGCTGCGGGCCCGGGCCATGCCCAGCGCCACCGACACCGCGTTGGAGGCGTGGCCCGCGATGAAGGCGTCCGCCCGGTGCTCCCGGGGCTTGGGGAAGCCGGACAGCCCCCCCAGCTTCCGCAGGGTGTCCATCTGGCCCCCCCGCCCGGTCAAGATCTTGTGGGCGTAGCACTGGTGTCCCACGTCGAACACCAGCCGGTCGGTCTCCAGGTCGAACACCCGGTGGACGGCCACCGTGGCCTCCACCACCCCCAGGCTGGAGGCCAGGTGGCCCCCGGTGCGGGAAACGCTGTCGATGATCTGCTCCCGCAGCCGGTCGCACAGCAGCTTCGCCTGGAGGTCGGTGAGGGTATTCATCTGCTCCGGGCCCATAGCCGCACTTCCTTTCCGGGTCAAAATACGATCAGGCTGCCCGCCAGGCCCACCGACGCGCCCAAAACCGCGCCCACCGCCACCTGGAGGGGGGTGTGGCCGATAAGCTCCTTGAAGTCCCGC
>CAJUEC010000007.1 GCA_910585155.1 uncultured Oscillospiraceae bacterium | reverse complement strand
TTTCGGTGTCTGGACATGAAAAAACGCCGCAGACTTTTTCAAAATCTGCGGCGTTGGCCTGTCCATACGCTATTCAGTTTTTGTGTTCCCACACTCCATATCAATGACGACCGAAACCGTGATATAGTCCTCAATGCGCTTATTGCGGAGTTTGTCGCCCTCGGCGTCGAACACCACATGGCGGGCAAAGTGTTGGAAACGCAGGATTTCTACGAGTTTTCTCTTTGTAGCAACACAATAGTCTCCACATGGGCGGTCCTGGGGAAGAGGTCCACCGCCTCCGCCCGGGCCGGGGCGTAGCCCAGGGCGGCAAACCGCCTCACGTCCCGGGCCAGGGTGGCCGGGTCGCAGGAGACGTACACCACCCGGTCCGGCCCCATCCGGGCCACGGTGTCCACCACCTGGGGGGCCAGCCCCTTCCGGGGCGGGTCCACCACCACCACCTGGGGGCGGACGCCCTCCTCCTCCAGCTGGAGGGCCAGCTGGGCGGCGTCGCCGCAGTGGAAGCGGGTCTTGTCCGCCAGGCCGTTCCGGCGGGCGTTCTCCCGGGCGTCCTCCACCGCCTGGGGCACCGCCTCCACGGCGACGACCTCCCGGGCCCGCTCCGCCATGGTGAGGCTGATGGTCCCGATGCCGCAGTACAGCTCCACCACCGTCTCGGAGCCGGTGAGGCCGGCGAAGTCCAGCGCCAGCCGGTAGAGCACCTCGGTCTGCGCCCGGTTCACCTGGAAAAAGGAGGGCACCGACAGCCGGAAGCGGTGGCCCCGCAGCTCCTCCTCCAGCCAGTCCCGGCCCCAGAGGGTGCGGTACTCCGCCCCCAGGATCACGTTGGTTTTTTTGGTGTTCACGTTGAGCACCACCCCGGCCAGCCCAGGGGCGGCGGCCCGCAGGGCCTCCACCAGCGCCTCCTCGTGGGGGAGCGTTTTCCCGTTGGCCGCCAGACAGCACAGCGCCTCCCCCCCGGAGTTGGTGCGCAGGAACAGGTGGCGGACCAGCCCCCGGCCCGTCCGCTCGTCATAGGCGGGGATATGGAAGCGGTTCATCCAGCCCTTCACGGCGGCCCGGCAGGCGGTGTCCGCCTCCGGCTGGAGCAGGCAGTCGCCGATGTCCACCACCTGATGGGTGCGCTCCCGGTAGTAGCCGATGGCCCCCGGCCCCACGGGGAACTGGACCTTGTTGCGGTAGCGCAGGGTGTTTTCCGCCCCGTGGATCACGGGGACGGCCAGGTCCGCGCCGCCGATGCGCCGCAGGGCGTCCTCCACCCGCCGGCGCTTGGCCTCCAGCTCCTCGGCGTAGGTCATGTGACGGAACTGGCAGCCGCCGCAGCGCCCGTAATAGGGGCAGTCGGGCTGGATGCGGGCGGGGGAGGGCTCCAGCAGCGTCTCAATATGCCCCCAGGCGGCGCTGTGGCCGATGTGCTCGATGCGGACCTGGGCCCGCTCCCCCCGGAGGGCCCCCTTGACGAACACCGCCATGCCCTCGATCCGGGCTACTCCCTCGCCGCCGCTGGCGCAGCCCTCGATAACAGCGGGGTATATCCCGCCCCTTTTCAACATTGAGTTTCCCCCTTCCCCTGGGCCTTGTGGAGCTTGTGCAGCTCCTTCTTCCGCCGGTTGGAGAACCGATCCTCCTCGCTGTACACGCAGCCGCAGTACTTCTGCATGTACAGCCCCAGGGCCCGGGCCTCCTCCTGCCCCGCCTGGAACCGGGGGCGGAAGTCATAGGGCGCGAACTCCACCCCGTACTTCTCCCCCATCTTCGCCCCCGTGGCGCAGATCAGCGCCCGGTCCTGATAGGGAGACACCAGCAGGGTGGTGGAGAAGCGGTCAAAGCCGTGCTGGGCGGCGTACTGGGCGGTGCGCTCCAGGCGGCAGGCGTAGCAGTAGCCGCAGCGGTGGTCGCTGTCCCCGGCCACGGCGGCGGTGAAGGGCCGCAGGCCGTAGAAGTCCTCCTCCCGCAGCGCCAGGCCGATGTCCCCGGCGTACCGCCGCAGTGTGTCCCGCCGGGCCTTGTACTCCAGGAAGGGGTGGATGTTGGGATTGTACCAGAAGCCCACGGGCTCCACCCCCTCCTCCCGCAGCTGCCGGACGCAGGCCACGGAGCAGGGGGCGCAGCAGATGTGGAGCAGGGTGCTCATGGCAGGATCTCCAGCCCGGACAGCACCGCGTACATCCCGGCGGCGGCCTCCTCCCGGAGGATGGGGGCGGAGGGGTCCATGCTGTACAGCGGGGCGAACAGCATGGAGCCCGCGCCGTCCAGCACGTCCTGAAGCCCCCAGGTCAGCACGGCCACGCTGCTCTGGGCCCAGTCGGAGTAGGGGGCGATGGCCGCCTGCATGTCCGAGGGCAGGTCCTCCCCGGCCTGCTCCACCGCGTAGCCGTAGGCGTCCATGGCGAAGTTGAGGTACCGGGCGGTGCGGCCCATGATGGCGAGAAACTCCTCCTGGGTGAGGGGGCTTTCCGGGTTGAACAGCTCCCCGCCCACCCCGGAGACCAGGCCCAGCACGGCCATGGCGTTGATGGGGCCGGCGTAGCAGCTGTCCGCCACGTCGGTGAACCAGCGGCTGTTGTAGGACACGCCCATGCCCGCCGCCGCCTCGGGGGCGGAGCACTGGGTGTAGACGCCGCCGTTGTAGAAAATCCGCATCTGGGGGGGCAGGGCCTCCAGCAGGGCGGCCAGCACGGCGGGGTCCGCGTCCGGGTCCACGTAGAAGGGGTCGGACCCGGGCATGACGCACAGGGAAGAGGTCTCCATGGAGCCGCCGCACAGGGCCTGGACCACCGCGGGGGCCATGGCGTCGTCCACCAGCAGGGTGGGGATGACGCCGACGCGGTCGGTGGTGGTGCCGGCGGCGGCGTAGAAGCGGTCGGTGGTGATGCGCAGGCTGTCCCCCTCAAAGTACTCGGGGTGGGTCTCTTCGTCAAACAGCGTCTGGGCCACCCCCTTGCCGAAGGTGCGGCTGCCCACCACCAGGCCCCGGTCCAGGTCCCGCACGCCGGCGGAGAGCAGCTCGGAGGCGCTGGCGCTGGCGCCGTCCACCAGCAGGATCACCGGCTTGCCGGTGGCGGCCTCGGCGTTGCTGCCGTAGGGGAGGGTTCTGCCGTCGTACTCCTCAAAATAGAGGTAGTAGTCCGGCCCGTTCAGCGCGCCCAGCATGTCCAGCGCGGAGTTTACGTAGCCGCCGGAATTGCCCCGCAGGTCGATGACCCAGCAGTCCACCTCCTCGTCGTGCTCCTGGAGGAGCTGGGTGAAGAGCGCTCCGGTGTCCAGCCCGAAGGAGGTGCACTGGAGGTAGCCCAGCCCCTCCCCCAGCAGGGTGAAGCGGGTGTTGCGCATCACCAGGGCCCGGCGGGTGAGGGAGAGGCTCAGGGTGCTGTCTCCCCGCCGGAGGGTGACGCTGACCTGGGTGTCCTCCTGGCCGCGCAGGAGGTCCAGATGGTCCTGGGAGGCGGGGACGCAGGAGGCGCCGTCGACGGACACAATCAGGTCGCCGGGCTGGACGCCAGCGGCCTGGGCGCTGCTCTCGGGCAGCACGGTGTCCACCAGCAGCCCCTGGTCGGTGAATGCCAGGATGACGCCCACACCCACGGTGCTCACCTCGTTCTCGGTGAGCTCCAGCAGGGCGGCGTACTCCTCCGCGGTCATGTAATAGGTATAGGGGTCGCCCAGCAGAGCGAACAGCTGCTCCAGGCTCTCCGCCTGGTAGGCCTCGTCGGGCAGGCCGTAGTAGTAGTTCTCCTCCAGCAGCTCCAAAGCCTGGTCCACCGTGAGGGCGGAGGCGGGGGCCGTCAGCAGGATCAGCGCCAGCAGGGCGGAGACAAGGCGGGACAGATACTTTTTCATAGAGTTTCTCCTTTGCGTATGGGGCCCTTTGTTAATTGACAAACGGGACCAGATGGATTAAACTGGTGATACCATAGCCGCAGGCCGGTTCGCGGCGCCTGCCAACAGTATACCATAAAATGACTGAGCTGGGGTGAACAATTTATGACAAACTTTTCTGAGTTCTCCTTCCCCTCCAAGGACGGGGTCCACAAGTGCCACGTGAGCCTTTGGCTCCCGGAGGGGGAGCCCCGGGGGGTGGTGCAGATCGTCCACGGGGTGGCGGAGTACGCCGGGCGGTACGACCACTTCGCCCGGTATCTGACGGACCACGGCTTCGCGGTGTGCGGCGAGGACCACTTGGGCCACGGCAAGACGGTGGACGACGGGAAATACGGCTATTTCGGCAAAAAAGACGGCTGGGCGCTGGTGACGGCGGACGTGCGGCAGCTGCGGCAGCTGTGCGGGGAGCGGTTCCCCGGCGTGCCCTATTTCCTGCTGGGCCACTCCATGGGCTCCTTCCTGGCCCGGACCTACCTGTGCACCTATCCCGGTACGGTGGACGGCTGCATCCTGTCCGGCACCGGGCAGGAGAGGCCCGCCCTGGTGGCGGCGGGGGAGGCGGTGGCCTCCGCCATCTGCGCGGCCAGGGGGCCGGAGACGGTGAGCAGGCTGGTGAATCAGCTGTCCCTGGGGGCGTACAACAGGCAGTTCGCCCCCAACCGCACCTCGGCGGACTGGATCTGCCGGGACGAGGCGGTGGTGGACGCCTACCTCAAGGACCCCTTCTGCACCTTTATGCCCACCGCCGGCATGTTCCGGGACATGATGGGGGGCCTGCGGTATATCGCAAGTGAAAACGCCCTGTCCCGGATGGACCCCCGCACCCCCGTCTACCTGTTCTCCGGCGACCGGGACCCGGTGGGCTCCAACGGGGAGGGCGTGAGGAAGGTGTACGGCTTCTTCCGGGACCACGGCACGGCGGACCTGACCATGAAGCTCTACCCCGGCGGGCGGCACGAGATGCTCAACGAGATCAACAGGGACGAGGTGTACGCCGACGTGCTGGCCTGGCTGGAAAAGAGAAGCGCGGAGGCGTGCGGAGCAGCGGGCTAACTCCGGAGCGGAGCGAGGCCGAGCGCAGGACCGCAGAGCGGCCCGGAGACCAGGCCGAGTCGCAGCGAAAGCGCCCGAGCGCCCTGGCCGCTTCGCAGCGTGACAACAGGAACCGAAACGCAGGGGCGCACATTATGCGCCCCTGTATTTTGGGAGCCTCTGAATTAATCGCTCTTGCCGATTGATTCAGAGGCTCCTTTATGCTTTTGCGGTCCGGCGCAGGAACTTGAACTGGGTCTCCGAGCACACCACCGCCAGGAAGATGAGCGCGAAGCCCAGGTACATCAGCGGGGCGGGGCTCTCCGCCCCGAACAGCACGGAGAAGGCCACGCCGAAGGGGGCCTCCAGGCTGAGCAGCAGGGCGGCGGAGGAGGGGTCGGTGTACTTCTGCCCCACGTTCTGGAACAGCAGGGCCACCGAGGTGGCGGCCACCGCCAGGTAGAGCAGCACCCACCAGGCCTGGGGGGGCAGGCCGTCCACGGGGATGCCGCGGGTGAAGAGGGTCCCCGCCCAGCAGCACAGGGCGGTGGCCCCGAACTGGATGACGGTGAGGGGGAAGATGTCCCGCCCCTGGGAGAACTTGGCCACCGCCGCGATGTGGCAGGCGTAGAGGAAGCCGCCCAGCAGGGTGAGCAGGTCCCCCGCCGACAGGGCCAGCCCCCCGTCCCAGGACACAAAGCCGATGCCCGCCACGCACAGCAGGGCGGCCAGCACGTTCCACCGGCTGGGCCGCCGCCGGTCCATCGCCCAGTACAGGAAGGGGACGATGACGCAGTACACGGCGGTGAAAAAGGCGTTTTTCCCCGGGGTGGTGTCCATCAGGCCGTAGTTCTGCACCGCGTAGGCGGCGAACATCAGCGCGCCCAGCACGCCGCCCCGCCACCAGTAGGAGCGGTCCACCCCCCGCCAGTGCCGCCAGAACACCAGGGCCAGCAGCGCCGCCGCCAGGGTGAAGCGGAAGGCCAGCAGGAACATCAGGTCCACGTCGTCCAGGGTGTCCTTGAGGATGAAGAAGGTGGAGCCCCAGATGAGGGTGGCCAGGACGATCATGGGCTTGGCCAGCTTTTTCAGGGTATTTTCGCTCATAATATATTCAGCTCCAGGTTTTCAAACATGAAAAAATGTGGTATTCTGTTGGCAGACAGACAGGAAAGGGGTGGAGGGATGCTCCCTCAGACATTTTTCGGCGGCGACACGGTGGAGGCGGCCCGGTCCCTGGTGGGGAAGTACCTGGTGCGGCGGTACGGCGGGATCACCCTGGCCGCCCGGATCACCGAGACGGAGGCCTACGTGGGCCGGATGGACAAGGCGTGCCACGCCTACAACTACCGGAAAACGGAGCGGACCCGCACCCTCTTCGCCCCGCCGGGGACGGCCTATGTCTACCTGATCTATGGAATGCACTGCTGCCTCAACTTCGTCACCGAGCCAGAGGGGGAGCCGGCGGCGGTGCTCATACGGGGACTGTCCCCCAGGTATAACCAGGATATCATAGCAGAAAACCGCTTTCATTGCAAGTGGGAGGACACCACCGCCTACCAGCGGAAAAACTTCCTCAACGGCCCCGGCAAGGTGTGCGCCGGGATGAACATCAGCCGCGCCCTCAACGGCCTGCCCCACGGGTCGGAGGAGCTGTTTGTCTGCGGGAGCCTGGCAGAGCTGGGCCTGCCCGCGCCGGAGGGGGACCGGCAGCCTCTGGACATCAAGGCGGGCAAGCGCATCGGCATCGACTACGCCGAAGAGGCCGTCCACTTTCCCTGGCGGTTTTATCTGTGAGGGGCCCCAAGGCCGCGCCCGCATGGGCGCGGCCTTGACGCGTGGATGCTTTTTTGGTATGATAATAAAAAATTGCCAGCAGATGCCAAAGGAGTTTAGGAGGTCAAGCCATGCGCGGCAATACCCTTTACATTGTGGTCCCCTGCTACAACGAGGAGGAGGTCCTCCCCGAGACCGCCCGGCGGCTGGGGGACAAGCTGAAAAGCCTAATGAACGCCGGAAGGATCAGCCCCCGCAGCCGGGTGCTGTTTGTCAACGACGGCTCCAGGGACGGGACCTGGCAGGTGATCTCCCGGCTCCACGGGGAGAACCCCCTGCTGTGCGGGGCGGACCTGTCCCGGAACCGGGGGCACCAGAACGCCCTGCTGGCGGGGCTGATGGCGGCGAAGGACAAGGCGGACATGGTCATCTCCATGGACGCCGACCTCCAGGACGACGTGGACGCCGTCGACGCCATGGTGGACAAGTATTTGGCGGGGGCGGACATCGTGTACGGCGTGCGCTCCTCCCGGAAAACCGACACCTTTTTCAAGCGCACCACCGCCGAGGCCTTCTACCGCATGATGGACCTGCTGGGGGCGGAGACGGTGTTCAACCACGCCGACTACCGCCTCATGTCCCGCCGGGCGCTGGAGGGGCTCAGCCAGTTTAAGGAGGTCAACCTGTTCCTCCGGGGCATCGTGCCCATGATCGGCTACCCCACGGACACGGTGGAGTATGAGCGGGGGGAGCGGTTCGCCGGGGAGAGCAAATATCCCCTGAAAAAAATGCTGGCCTTTGCCCTGGAGGGGGTCACCTCCCTGTCGGTGCGGCCCCTGCGGATGATCACCGGGCTGGGCTTTCTGGTGTTTTTCGTCTCGCTGGTGATGATCGCCTACAACGTGGTCCGCTGGGCCACCGGGAACACCGTGGCGGGCTGGGCCAGTCTGGCCTGCTCGGTGTGGTTCATCGGGGGGCTGATCCTGCTGTCCCTGGGGGTCATCGGGGAATACCTGGGCAAGCTGTACCTGGAGAGCAAGGGCAGGCCCCGCTACCTCATCCGGGAGGTGCTGGACGAGCAGGGGGATGGAGCCGAAAGATGACGGAACTCTTGACAAAATCTTAAACCTTTCTAAACAATGGGGAAAGGGCCTTGCATTTTGGGCCGTCCTGACATAAAATAGCACCAGTGGATATAAAGCGGCGGGACAGCGCCGCTGGGCGGCCCACGAAATACGAATCAGGAGGTAGTACCCATGAGCATTGATTTTGAGAGCCTGAAGGACAAAGCGGTGGTCGCGGCCCAGACCGGCGTGACCCGGGTAAAGGAGCTGACCGAGACCGGCGTGGCCAAGGCCAAGGAGCTGGCGGACACCGGCGCGGCCAAGGCCAAGGAGATCACCGAGATTGGCAAGCTGAAGGTGAACAACTCCGCCGAGCAGGAGGCCATCCGCAAGGCCTACTCCGAGCTGGGCAAGCTGTACTACGCTGAGCGGGGCTCCGCCCCCGAGGCGGCCTACGCCGATGCCTGCCAGCGCATCACCGACTCCCTGGCCCGGATTTCCTACAACAACGAGCGCATCGCCGACATCAAGGCGGCGGGCCAGCTCAGCGACGGCGAGGTGGAGCCGGAGCCGGTCTGCGAGGAGCCCTCCTGCTGCTGCGGCGGCGAGGAGAAGGACGAGGGGCCCTGCTGCTGTGAGCAGGATGAGGATAAGCCCCAGGAGTGACAGGAAGGGAAACCGCCCCGGCGCGCAGGCGCCGGGGCGGTTTTTTGCCATATTGACGGTGGGCGGCCCCGCTACCGGCTCCCGGTGGAGCCGAAGCCGCCCGCGCCCCGGGCGGTGCCGTCCAGCTGGTCCGTGGGCAGAAACCGGGCGGTGAGATAGGGGACAATCACCAGCTGGGCGACGCGGTCGCCCTCCTCCACCACCCGGGCCTCGCCGCTGTGGTTGTGGAGGGACACCATCAGCTCCCCCCGGTAGTCCGCGTCGATGACCCCCACCTTGTTGGCGGGGGCCAGGCCCTGCTTGGTGGCCAGCCCCGAGCGGGCGTACACCAGGCCCACATACCCCTGGGGGATGGCCAGGGAGAGCCCGGTGGGGATGAGGACGGTCTGGCCGGGGGCCACCGTCACCGGCCCGTCGGTGAGGGCGTACAGGTCCGCCCCGGCGGCGTCGGCGGAGCCATAGGCGGGCAGCTTGGCCCGGGGGTCCAGCAGCTTGACGGAAACAGGCGCAGTCATAGTGCAGCCTCCTTATACAGTGATCGCTTGTATGGTCATCTCCCCGTCCCAGAGGACGGGGGCGCGGGCGGCGACGCTGGCGGGGACGTTGAGAATCCGCTGGTTGGCGGACCCCCGGAAGCGCAGGTTCAAATCCTTTTGAGCCTCCACAAAGGGGCCGTCCACCAGAACGTCCAGGTGGGACAGCAGCGCGCCGGTGGCCTCGCACCGGGCCCGGCCGTCCCCCCACAGCTCCTCCAGGGTGTAGCCGGAGTAGCACCAGATCTCCTTGTCCGGGAAGCGCTCCTTCACCCGGCGGAGAAACGGGAGCAGCGCCCGCTGGTTGTCCGGCTCCAGGGGCTCCCCCCCCAGCAGGGACAGCCCCTTGATGTGGGCGGGGGAGAGGGCGGCCAGAATCCGCTCCTCCTCCGCGGCGGTGAAGGGCTGGCCGTAGGCGAAGTCCTGGGCCTCCGGGTTGAAGCACCCGGGACAGTGGTGGGTGCAGCCCGACACGAACAGGGACACCCGCACGCCGGGGCCGTTGGCCACGTCGGCCCACTTGATGGCAGCGTAATTCACAAAAAAACTCCTTTGTCAAAAAAGCGGGGCGGCCGGACGGCCGCCCCCCCATTATTTCTTATTATCGTAACGCCATGATATGGCGTAAAACGCACCAATTAGCGAAACAAACGCTCCAATCAGAGCCATAATAGCATCACCTGAGACATCACCTAAGAGGATAAATGCAATCCCTAATAAAACTACAGCTATCCCAACTAATATCCTCTCCATTTGATCTAACTCCTATAGTCTATTGGTTCCAATCACAGATGCAGGACCCGGGAGGCGATTTCGCGGGTCTTGCCCTCGTTCCAGAAGTTCTCCCCCAGATAGCCGCAGGTGCGGCGGGTGACGTTCATCTTGGCGTGGTCCTTGTTGTGGCACACGGGGCACTCCCACTCGTTGTCCTCGTTGACGATGATCTCCCCGTCGTAGCCGCACACCTGGCAGTAGTCGCTCTTGGTGTTGAACTCGGCGTACTGGATGTTGTCATAGATGAACCGCACCACGTCCCGCAGGGCGTCCAGGTTGTGGCGCATGTTGGGAATCTCCACATAGGAGATGCACCCGCCGCTGGAGATCTTCTGGAACTGGCTCTCAAAGGTAAACTTGGTGAAGGCGTCGATGTCCTCCCGCACGTCCACGTGATAGCTGTTGGTATAATATCCCTTGTCGGTTACGTCGGGTATGGTGCCAAACCGCTCCTTGTCGATGCGGGCGAAGCGGTAGCACAGGCTCTCCGCCGGGGTGCCGTACAGGGCGAAGCCGATGTTGGTCTCCCGGCGCCACTGGTCGGTGGCGGCCCGCAGGCGCTTCATGAGGCGCAGGGCGAAGTCCTCCCCCTCGGGCTCGGTCTGGGAGCAGCCCTTCACCAGCTTGGTCACCTCGTACAGCCCGATATAGCCCAGGGAGATGGAGGAGTACCCGCCGTAGAGCAGCTTGTCAATGGTCTCACCCTTTTCCAGCCGGGCCACCGCGCCGTACTGCCAGTGGATGGGGGACACGTCGGAGCGCACGCCCTTCAGGGCGTTGTGGCGGCACATCAGGGCCTCGAAGCACAGCTGGAGCCGCTCCTCCAGCAGGGACCAGAACTTGTCCTCGTCCTGGCCGGAGAGGATGCCGATCTGGGGCAGGTTCAGGGACACCACGCCCTGGTTGAACCGGCCCTCGAACTTGTAATTGCCGTCCCCGTCCTTCCAGGGGGAGAGGAAGGACCGGCAGCCCATGGGGGAAAACACGTTGCCCTCGTAGTGCTCCCGCATCTTCTTGGCGGAGATGTAGTCGGGGTACATCCGCTTGGCGGAGCACTTGACGGCCAGCTCGGTGAGGTAGTCGTACTCCCCGCCGGTGAGGTTGTTGCACTCGTCCAGCACGTACACCAGCTTGGGGAAGGCGGGGGTGATGTACACCCCCTTCTCGTTCTTGATGCCCTCCAGCCGCTGGGAGAGGATCTCCTGGATGATGGCGGCGTTCTCCTTGATATAGGGGTCGCCCTCCCGCAGGCACAGGAACAGGGTGACGAAGGGGGACTGGCCGTTGGTGGTCATCAGGGTATTGATCTGGTACTGGATGGTCTGCACGCCGCTCTTCAGCTCGTCCCGGGTGCGGGCGGCGGCCAGCTTCTCGATGGTGGCGCCGTCCAGCTCCGGGGCGGTCTCCCGGGTTTTGCGGATGTACTTCTCATAGGTCATCCGCAGGTATTTGCCCAGGTGGCTCACCTCCACGCTCTGCCCGCCGTACTGGTTGGAGGCCACGCAGGAGATGATCTGGGTGACCACGGTGCAGGCCACCTGGAAGCTCTTGGGGGACTCGATGAGCTTGCCGTTGATCATGGTGCCGTTGTCCAGCATGTCCCCGATGTTCACCAGGCAGCAGTTGAAGATGTGCTGGACGAAGTAGTCCGCGTCGTGGAAGTGGAACACGCCCTCGTCGTGGGCCTTGGAGATGTGCTCGGGCAGGAGGATGCGGCGGGTCAGGTCCCGGCTCACCTCGCCGGCGATGTAGTCCCGCTGGGTGGAGGCGATGGCGGTGTTCTTGTTGGCGTTCTCCTCCGCCAGCTCCTTGTTGTCGTTGCGGATGAGAGAGAGAATGGACTCGTCGGTGGTGTTGGCCTTGCGCACCAGCGCCCGGGTGTAGCGGTAGATGATGTAGGCCTTGGCCAGCTCATACTTGCCGGCGGCCATGAGCTTGGTCTCCACCATGTCCTGGATGTCCTCCACCAGCAGGCGCTTGCGGCCGCGGGTGGCGGCCACGGCGTCGGCGATGGCGTCGATGGAGCCCTCGTCGATGCGGTAGGGCTCGTCCACCGCCTGGTTGGCCTTCTGGATGGCGGCTACGATTTTCGCGCGGTCAAACTCCACAATGGAGTCGTCTCTCTTGATGACTTTCATGGGTCGGGTCTCCCTCCTGGCGATATCTTTGGCGGCGCACCCCCACATGTGGTATGGAAGGGCGCTCCACTATAGTACTATATCTTGTGGTGTATGTCAACCATCTTCTCAAGATAAATGAAACTTTGGATTTTTTATCCGCGCGCCCCGGGGGGCGGCCCGCCGCCCCAGTGGCGGCGGCGCGGACGGGGGCATAGACTGGAGTGCACCCAGACGGGCACTCCACACTGCGGGAGAGCCAACGGCAAGGCCCTGGCCCCGGCCGCCTTCGGGGGCACCCGCGCCTGGGATGGGGGCCCATGAAAGGAGCGTACTCATGAGTCAATTCTATGTGAACGGACCCTCCTCGGGCTATGCCATGTCCGCGGAGGAGTTCACCGCCGGGGCCTGCCGCCGCCCCGGTCCCCAGCCGCAGGCCCCCGGGTCCGGCTGTGGCTGCGTCCCCTCCGCGCCCCCGGCGGACTGCGGCTGCGGGGCCGCGCCCGCCATGGAGTCCGGCTGCCTGGACGGCGGCTGCGGACAGGGGCCGGAGTACTGCCGGCAGATGATCTGCTGCTGCCGTCCAGCCCCGCCGCCCACGCCCCAGCCCCCCCAGGTGGAGGAGGGCTGCTGCTGCAAGCAGAGCTTCCGGGCGGCGCTGGGCCTGCTGTGCGACGAGCGGATCTCCAGCCTGCTGGACTTCGATGCCGCGGCGTTCATCAGCGATACCTACACCGCCGGGGCCCCCCTGACAGGCGGCGGAAAGCCCCACGCCGCCAGCGCCGAGCCCCAGGCGGAGGGCGCCGGGGATGACGCCGCCCCCGCCCGCAGGCCGCATCCGCCCACGCCGTCCTGCGCAGGCGGGGCCTCCGACAACCTGGGGAAGCTGGCGGGCAGCTTCCGGCGGTTCGCCCCGTGCAGCTACGACCTGCTGGACATCGACGCCGAGCTGTACACAGCCGCCAGGAAGGGCTGCGATTTCACCGCCGCCCAGGTGAACCTGTGCCAGCTGGACGCGGTGGTCATCCAGGGCGCGGAGGCCTGCGCCGAGGGCGACCTCACCGCCGAGGAGGCGGCCGCCCGGAACTTCCGGTGCGTCCGCGCCCTGCTGGCCCAGCGGCTGAGCCCCGTGGGCTCCCCCTGCGGCCAGGCCGGCTGCTCCTGCGCCTGCGACGGCCGGGACTGCTGCTGCGCCGCCGGGCTGCTGTCCACCCTGGCCCAGAACAACCTGAGCCGCCGGGTGTCCCTGACCACGGGCCTGCTGGTGCTGCGCAATGTGCAGCTGCTGGGCGCCGTGGGCAACGTGCTGGTGCTGGCCAACGAGACCAACAACCGGCTGTATTTCGTGTGCGTGAACAGCGTGCAGTTCATCGGCTGAGCCATCGGGCGGCCCCCGCAGGTGCGGGGGCCGCCCGGCTGCTGTGGGGCCCCCGCTTTCGGGGAGGCCCGCTCAATCACTTGTGAGGGCGCTCCAGGGTCCAATACCCGTCGTAGGCATACCCCGTCTTGCCGGTCAGAAAATGCTCCGATTTGGCAAAGCCGAGGCGCTGAAGGGCCCGAATGCGCTCCACGGCGTAGATAGGCGCCTTGGTGATGACGATGCCGCAGCCAAACCCCTCAAAAATCGCGGGGAGGATGAGCCCGCCCACCTGTGTCAAAACGTCCTCCGCCTCATAGCCGCTTTTCACGTCCATGCGCAGGATCCCCGCACCGTTGAACGGGTCGCCGGGTTCGGATACCCGCTGGCACGCCTCGACGGTGCCCACCGCCCTTGCTGCGGCCCGGTCCACGATGGCCCACCGGATGAACCAGCCGTTTTTATAGGACTGCCTCCAGAACCGAAGGGCGGCCTCCATCCGCTCCGGCGTATCATAGTAAAAGTTGTCCCCATCGCAATTGTCGCTGTTAAAAAAGGGAAGGGCGTTTTTGTCGCTGTACACTTCCAGCAGGTGGGCGCAGTCTTTGTCCTCCACCGGGCGCAGCAAAAAACGGTCATTCTCCAGGGTCGGGCAGGTTTCGTAAAGATTCATGGTGAGCCCCCTTATCTTCTAATTGTTTTGTTTGGCCGGCCAGCCTGTCAGCATTGTATCACGGGGCCGGATCAATTGCAAGAAAATTATGAACGAATGTTTGACAAATCAAAACGCGTGGTGTATACTATCCCCAAAGGGGGGAGCGCTATGGACCGGGTGATCTATCACTGCGACTGCAACAGCTTTTACTGCTCGGTGGAGCTGCTGTCCCGCCCGGAGCTGCGGGACGTGCCCACGGCGGTGTGCGGCGACCCCGGCAGCCGCCACGGCATCATCCTGGCCAAAAACGAGCCCGCCAAAAAGCTGGGGGTGCGCACGGCGGAGACCATCTGGCAGGCCCGGCAGAAGTGCCCCGGCCTGGTGCTGCTCCCCGCCCACCACGACCTGTACCGGGCGTACTCCAAGCAGGTGAACGCCGTTTACGACCGCTTCACCGACCTGATCGAGCCCTTCGGCATCGACGAGAGCTGGCTGGACGTGACAAACACGCTCCACCTGTTCGGGGGGGACCCGAAGGCCCTGGCCGACCGCATTCGGAACACCGTCCGGGAGGAGCTGGGGCTGACCATCTCGGTGGGGGTGTCCTTCAACAAGGTGTTCGCCAAGCTGGGCAGCGACTACAAAAAGCCGGACGCCACCACCGTCATCACCGTGGAAAACTACCGGCAGGTGGTGTGGCCCCTGCCGGTTACCGACCTGCTGTACGTGGGCCGGGCGGCGGCCAAGGTGCTGGGGCAGTACGGGGTGACCACCATTGGGGAGCTGGCCGCCTTTGACCGCTTCGCCCTGACGGAGCTGCTGGGCAGGCAGGGGGGACAGCTGTGGCGCTACGCCAACGGCCTGGACGCCAGCCCCGTGGCCCCGGCGGGGACGTACACGCCGCCCAAATCCGTGGGCAATGGGGAGACCTTCCCCCGGAACCTGACCAGCCGGGACGAGGTGCGGCGGGGGCTGGCCATGCTGGCCGACCAGGTGGCGGTGCGGCTGCGGAAGCACGGGATGAAGGCCGCCACCCTCCAGGTGACCATCCGGGACCCCAATTTCAAGGACATCTGCCGCCAGCGGCCCCTGGACGCCCCCGCCAACACCGCCCGGGAGCTGTACCAGGCGGCGGCGGACATTCTGGAGCGGGGCTGGAAATCCGGGGCCCCCATCCGGGCCCTCACCCTCACCGCCCACAACCTGATCCCCGAGGGGGAGGCGGCGGAGCAGCTGGACCTGTTCCAGGCCGCCGCGCCCCGGCGGCGGGACCGGGTGGAGCGGCTGGAGCGCACCATGGACGCCATCCGCTCCAGGTACGGCAGGGGGGCGGTGACGGTGGCGGCCCTCACCCGACCGCCGGAGCGGGAGGAGGACCCGGAGGACCTGCCCTTTTGAGCACCGCCGGAGCGCAGACGGTCCCGCCCATTGGGCGGGACCGTCTATGGTTTATTTCGTACCGAAAATGCGGTCTCCCGCGTCCCCCAGGCCGGGGACGATATAGCTGTGCTCGTTGAGGCCCTGGTCGATGGCCCCGCAGTAGAGCTCCACGTCGGGGTGGGCGGCGGTGACCACCTCAATGCCCTTGGGGGCGGCCACCAGCACCATCAGCTTGATGTTCTGGCACCCGTAGCCCTTCATGATCTGGATGGCGGCGTCGGCGCTGCCGCCGGTGGCCAGCATGGGGTCCACGATGAGCACGTCCCGCTCCGCGATGTCCCGGGGCATTTTGCAGAAGTACTGCACCGGCACCATGGTCTCCTCGTCCCGGTACATGCCCAGGTGGCCCACCCGGGCGGAGGGCACCATCCGCAGCACCCCCTCCACCAGGCCCAGCCCGGCCCGGAGTATGGGCACCACGGCAAACTTTTTGCCCTTCAGAATGGGGGCCTCCATTTTGCAGATGGGGGTCTCGATCTCCCTGGTGGTGAGGGGCAGGTCCCGGGTGGCCTCGTAGGTGAGCAGCATCCCGATCTCGGACACGATCTCCCGGAAGTCCTTGGTGGAGGTGTCCTTGTCCCGGAGGATGGTGAGCTTGTGGGCGACGAGGGGGTGGTCTACCACGTGTACTTTTTCATTCATGGGAAGCAGCTCCTTTGTATAGTGAATTGAGACGGCAGGCGTTTATCCAAGCAATTATACCACATCCGGCCCGGCCTGCCAATGGGGGGCGGGTATTTTTTTGGCGGATTGCCGCCCGTCGCCCAAAACCGGCCATCCGTCCCGGCCGGCTGGACATTTGGGGGCAGAACGGGTATACTGAGCCCGTAAGGAAAGGGGGAGGGGAGATGAAGGTGGAGATTCAGATTGACCCCGGCCTGGACGAGCCGGTGGTCATTCTCCGCGTCCCCAGCCCCACGGAGGAGGCGGAGGCGCTGGCGGCGCGGCTGCGGGGGGAGGCGGCCCCCCAGCCCTTCACCGTCTACACCGAGCGGGAGGCGGTGCGGGTGAGCCGGTCCACGGTGCTGCGGTTTTACGCCGAGGACAAGGGGGTGCTGTGCCAGACGGGGAAGGGGACGTTCACCGTCCGGGCGCGGCTGTACGAGCTGGAGGAGGAGCTGGCGGGGACGAAGTTCGTCCGGGTGTCCAACTCGGAGATCGTCAACCTGGACCGGGTGACGGGGCTGGACCTGACGCTGGCCGGCACCATCAGGATGACCCTGGAGGGCGGGACGGTGTGCTGGGTGTCCCGGCGGTACGTGAAGAAGATCAAGCAGACCCTGGGACTGTGAGCGGCCATCCGTAGGGGAGGGGCTTGCCCCTCCCGGGGAACAGAGGGCACATCGGAACGGCGGGAGGGGCAAGCCCCTCCCCTACACCACAAGGAGGTATCGCTTATGGAGGAATTGAAACGGCAATGGCTCCCCCGGGTGCTGACTGGCGGGCTGGTCGGAGTGGCCCTACTGCTGGCGTTTGTATATCTTTTTGACGCCATGCCCTGGATGAGCCACAGCTGGCATTTCAGAAACCCCTTTATTGTCTTGGGCGGCTGGCTGCTGCATGGCTGGGGCTACCCGGCTGCCCCGGCGGCCAACCTGTGCCTGTGCTTCCTGATGGGGGCGGAGGCGGGCGTGGCCACCCTCCCCTTCGCCGACAGCGGCCGGGAGCTGGTGGCCCGCTCTCTGGCCCACTTTGCGGTGATGTCCGCCACCGTGGGCCTGTGGGCGGCAGTCAACTTCGGCGTCCGCGAGCTGCCCTTTTTCCTCATCCCCCTGACCCTGGTGTACGCCCTGGTGTGGCTGGGCCGCTGGGTGGGGTGGTACGCCGAGGTGGCCGCCATCCGGGAGAAGCTGGGGCTGGCCCCCGGCCCGTCCCTGTTCCACTGGAAGGAGACCCTGCCCTATGTGGGCTTCGCGTTTTTGCTGTGCGATGTGCTGCCCCTGGCACTGGGGATCTTTGAGGTCCCTGGAATACCGGTGCTGGTGGGCATTCTCCTGCCCTATCTGCTGCTGCCGGTGGGGGGGTTCATGTCCGGGCTGTCCCTGGGGCGGCGGCACGGCTTCTGCCCGCTGTACCCCTTGGCCTGCGGGCTGTTCTATGTTCCGGTGGTGTTTTTGCTGATGAACTCCAGCGCGCTGTTTCACTGCGGCATTGTGCTGTGCGCGGCGCTGGCGGGCAACCTGGCGGGGGCGGCGCGGCATCATACGCGGGAGAAACGGGGGGAAGAATAAATGTCAATGCGCTGGATTTTGCTTATGCTCTCGGCTGTGGCGGTTTTTGGGGCGATGCTGGCCGTCCTGGCCGCCTGGGTGGTGCAGCTCATCATCCTGAGCCTGACGGAGCGCCGCCTGCGGCTCCTGCGGTGGGTGACGCTGGCGGCCCCGGCGCTGGTGCTGTGCCTCGGCATCCTGCAAAGCTCCGCGATTGAGCTGGGGCTGGCGGGCGCGCTCCTGCTGGGCTGGGCGCTGGCCTGGGCGGCGTACAGCTTCCAGGAGCGGCGGAAGGAGGACCGGCTGTGATGGGACCGTTGGTGTACCGCGCGCTGGGCGACATCGTCCGCCGCGTGGTGTTCTGGTGCGTGGGCGTCCCGGCGGCGCTGCTGTTCGCCGCCTATCTCGCGGCGATTGTGGCGCTGTGCACCAGGGAGCTGTGGAACGACCGAAAAAGGAGGAAGCGCCATGAAAAAACAGATTCGTCTCTATAACGTGCTGCTGCCCATCTGGCTGCTGTTTCTGTTCCCCCAGATTCTGGTGTTCATCATCCCCGCAAACCTCATGGTGGACTGCGCCGTACTGTTTGTCTGCCTGCTGGCGCTGAAGCACACGCAGAAGGGCGCGGTGGTGAAGAAGCTGTGGTGGAAGCTCTGGCTGCTGGGCTTCGCCGCCGACGGGGTAGGGGTGGCGTGGATGCTGCTGGGGTGGTATGTGCCGGCCCTGACGGGGCAGATGGACACCCCCTTCGGGGCGTTCTGGGAGGATGCCATGATGTCCGCCCATATGCTCAACCCCTGGACCCACCCCTTGACCCTGGGGTGGACGCTGGCGGGGGTGGCCATCGCCGGTGTGTGCATCTACTTCTTCGACAAGAAGGCCATGAGAAAGCTGGACCTGCTCACCGGCAGGGAAAAGCACACCGTCGCCCTGACCATGGCCATCGTCACCGCCCCCTGGCTGTTCCTGGTCCCCCTGCGGCTGTGAGAAGCTGTACCAATAGACCCCAGCACACATCCTTGCGGCCCAAATTGCCGCCAGCTGCGTTTAAAAATCTTGAAATACACAAAGTATTCCCGCGATTTTTTGCCTTGTCGGCAGCAATTTTTCCTCGCAAGTCTGCGTACTTCGGCTATTGGTACAGCTTCTGAGAAAAACGGAGAGGGCCCCCGCGCGGTGCGCGGGGGCCCTTTGGTCTGTTTTTTGAGCCAGCGCGGACAGAGGGGTGACGCCCCCTGTCCGCGCTGTTTTCTTCCTGTTTAGTCGTGCTGCCTGGCGATGCGCTTGGCCAGCATCTCCTCGATCTCCTCCTGGCTGAAGCCCAGCTCCGCCAGCACCTCCCGGGTGTGCTCCCCCAGCATGGGGCCCCGTTTCCACTCCGGCAGGCCCATGCGCTCGCTGCGCATGCTGGGCCGCACCAGAACGGACTTGCTGCCGTTGGGGCAGGTGACCTCGTGGATGAAGTCGTTGGCCCAGGCCTGCTCGCTCTTCTCCATGTCGCTGAAGTGGGCCATGCGGTCGTTGACGATGTCCGCCTCGGTGAGCAGCCGGCACCACTCCGCGGCGGTCTTGGTGGCGTAGATCTTGGCAAACTCCTCCATCAGGTACTTGCGCACCTCCGGGTCCCGCTGGGCCTCGCTGGTGCAGAAGCGGGGATCATGGGCCCACTGGTCCACCCCCAGCACGTGGCACAGCTTGGGCCACTGCTCCTCGATTTTCAGCAGGGTGGTGGTGACCCACTCCCCGTCCTGGGTGCGGAAGGCGGAGGCGGTGGGGGCGCTGTTGTCCCGGCGCTTGGGGAACTTGTTTCCGTAGCGCTCCTCGGTGGACACGGTCATGATGTGGAAGCACCACAGGGCGGTGCCGTACAGGCTGGAGTACACCCGGTCGCCCTGGCCGGTCTGGGTGCGCTTGAACAGGGCGGCGGCGATGGCGTAGCACAGGCCCATGGCGGTGATGATGTCGCCGGGGCCGGCGGAGCCGTACACCGGGTAGGAGTTGGGGCCCTCCAGGCTCATGTCCACATTGAAGCCGCTGCTGGCCCAGAAGGCCACGGTGTCAAAGCCGGGGTTGTTGGCCTTGGGGCCCTTCTCACCGAAGCCGTTCAGGCTGGCGTGGATCAGCTTGGGGTAGCGCTCCTTCAAGCTGTCGTAGTCCAGCCCCAGCCGCTTCAGGGCGTTGGGCCGGGTGTTGGTGAGAAACACGTCCGCGCCGGCCAGCATCCGGTGGATGGCCTCCATCCCCTCCGGGGTCTTCAGGTCCAGCACAATGCCCCGCTTGCCGGCGTTCAGGTTGTCGAACAGGGGGTTCTCATCGTCGGTGCAGGGGACAAAGAAGGTCTTGGGGAAGTTGCGGAACATGTCCCCCTTGTCCGTCTCGATCTTCACAATCTCGCAGCCCCAGTCGGCCAGCATCCGGCCGCAGGAGCTGGCGGCCACCATGGTGGACAGCTCCACCACTTTGATGCCCTCCAGGGGGCGGTAAGCCTCTGCCATGCTCGTCTCCTCCTATGCTTTTTTGTTGTATTCGGGGGCGCGCCGCTCCAGGAAGGCGTTCACCGCCTCGGTAAAGTCGGGCTGGCGGCCGCACCAGGCCATCTCCAGGGCCTCCACGGCGTAGTAGTCCTCCAGCCGGTCATAGAAGAACCGGCGGATGACCCGCTTCTGGGCGGCGTGGGCGTCGTCGGACTTGGAGGCCAGTCTGGCGGCCAGGGCGTAGGTGGTCTCGGCCAGCCTGCCCTCCTCGGCCAGCACGGTGGCCAGGCCGATCCGCACGCACTCCTCGCCCCGGTAGCTCTCCCCGGTCATCATCATCAGCTCCGCCTTGTCCGGCCCCACCAGGCGCACCAGGTTGTAGATGCTGCCCGTGTCGCCGCTCAGGCCCAGGTTGACAAAGGCCATGGTCATTTTGCTGCCCGGCTCCACCACCCGGAAGTCGCAGGCCAGGGCGCAGCTCAGCCCCGCCCCGGTGGCCACGCCGTTGATCATGGCGATGACCGGCTTGGGGCAGTCCTTGATGGCGGTGGCCATGGTGTCGGCGTACAGGATCTGGTTGGGGTCCAGGTACACCCCGCTGTCAATGAGCTGCTTGAAGCGCTTGATATCCCCGCCGGCGGAAAAGTGCTTGCCCGCGCCGGTGATGACGATGGCCCCCACGTCCCCCCGGGCACCCAGCTGGGCCATGGCGCCGGCGATCTCGCCGTAGGTCTCCCGGGCCAGGGCGTTGCTGAACTCCGGGCGGTTGATGGTGACGGTGGCCACCCGGTCCTTCACGTCCACAAGGATGGTCTGATAGTCCATATTAAGCGCCTCCTTACACAATTTGGGCCTGGATGCCGGCCACGGCGGCCTCGGCCTCGGCGATCATGTCGTCCATCAGCCGGGCCACCGGGCGCACGTCGTGGATGAGGCCCATGGCGGGGCTGGCGGCGAAGAGCCCGCCGTCCACGTTGCCGTCCGCATAGCACTGGCGGCTGATGCGCCCGGCGATGACGCTCATCAGCTCCTTCAGGGTGGTGCCCCGCTTCTCCATCTCGGCGGTGAGCTTGGCGGCCATGTTGTTGGACACGCGGATGGCGTTGTGAATGGACTTCTGCACGATGATGGTGTCCTTTTCCGTGTGGCTGAGCACCCAGTTCTTGTGGTTCTCGCTGATGGGGCACTCGTCGGTGGCCACAAAGCGGGTGCCCATCACCACGCCGGAGGCCCCCAGGGCCAGGGCGGCGGCCAGGCCCTTGCCGTCGGCCACGCCGCCGGCGGCCAGCACGGGGCAGCCGCACTCCGCCGCCACCCGGTTGGCGATGACAAAGGTGCCGATCCCGTCCAGGCTGGGGTGGCCCGCCACCTCGTAGCCCGCGATGGTGATCACGTCGGCGCCCTTCTCCCACATCCGCTTGGCCACATGGGCGTTGGGGCTCTTGTGGATGATCTTGATGCCGGCCTGCTTGCAGGCGGGCATAAACTCGCTGGGGTCGGCCCCGGCGAACTCGATGGCGGCCACGCCGTGCTTGGCGCACACGTCGATGAACTTCATGATCTCCGGGCCCTTGGTCAGGTCGGGCACCAGGGAGATGTTGACGATAAAGGGCTTGTCGGTGAGGTCCTTCATCTCCCTCACGCCGCCGTCAAAGGCCTCGGCGCTGTCCCAGCAGGTGACGTTGATGGTGCCCATGCCGCCGGCGTTGGACACCAGGGAGGCGAACTTGGGCCAGCCGATGTTCTGCATCCCGCCCTGGACGATGGGCTTTTCAATCCCGAACAGCTCGGTGAACTTGGTCTTGATCATATCGGTTTCCTCCTCAAATGTTGGTGCGGCCTCTCACTCGATGCCGAATTCCTTAAACACCCGCTCGTTGTCCGCGCCGATGGGGTGGGCCCGCTGGGCCCGGGGCTCCTCCACGCTGCCCATCTTCACCGGGGGCTGGGCCAGGGTGATGGTGTCCCCGTTGGGGTAGGTGATGGGGGACATGAAGTTATTGGCCAGGGCCTGCTCGCTCTGGTGGTTCTCCTTGAAGTGGGCCAGCTCGCTGGCGATGATGTCCGCGTCCTCCAGCTTTTTCACCAGGTCGTCGGCGTCCAGCTTGGCCACGCAGCCCTCGAAATACTTGATGCAGTCCTCCCGGTTCTTGGGGTCAAAGGTGGCCTGCTTGGTGCAGAAGCGGGGATCGTCGATGATCTCCTCCGCCCCCACCGCGTGGCAGAAGGCCGCCCAGTACCGCTCGTACTCGTTGACCACCGGGAGCACCCAGCGGTTGTCCCGGGTCCTGTAGGGCACGCCCATGGGGCCGCCCTGGTAGCGGCCCCGGGGCCACTGGTAGCCGAACTGGGTTCCGGTGGACATGATGCTGAACATCCACATGGCCGCGCCGTGGAGGGAGATGGACACGTAATCCCCCTTTCCCGTCCTGGTCCGGCCCAGCAGGGCGGTGCCGATGGCCCCGGCCAGCACGGTGCCGCAGATGTGGTCGCCAAAGCCCATGGGCAGGTAGGTGGGGTAGGCGCCGGGGGCGTCCACCATCATGTCCTGGATGAAGCCGCCGGTGGCGAACATGGCGATGGCGTCAAAGCCGGGGAAGTCCACCTTGGGGCCCTTCTCGCCGTAGCCCAGCAGGACGGCGTACACCAGCTGCGGGTACTTCTCCTTCAGGGTGTCGTAATCCAGCCCCATCTTCTTCAGGGCGCGGGGCCGGTTGTTGCTCAAAAACACGTCCGCCTTGGCCAGCAGCTTGTGGAATCGCTCCATGTCGGCGGGGTCCCGCAGGTTGAGCATCACCGCGTCCTTGCCGCCGTTGAGGGTATCGTAGATGGGGTTTTCCTCATCGCTGGCCGGGCAGAACAGGGTGGGGCCAAACCTGCGCTCCACGTCCCCCGCCGGGGCCTCTACCTTGATGACCCGGGCGCCCTGGGTGGCCAGGATCCGGCCGCAGGACGGCGCGGCGATGTAGGTGGACAGCTCGACCACTGTGATCCCTTCCAATGGTTTCATGGGTGGGTTCCTCCTTTGAATTTGAGTGTGGAATTCTGTCAGCCTCAGTTTAACAAAGAACACAGGGCCGCCCAAGGGTATTTGCTCCAAAAGCGCCTCCCTTTCCGCCGGGGGCAAATGTGCAAAATAACCACACACATCCCCTCCCAAATGGAAAATCTGTGGTCATTGCCTACAAGATTCTGCCCGGCGGCCCGGCGCGTTTTTTGGGCAAAATGCAGATGAGCGCCGCCGCTGTTTTCGTTAAACTATACACAATATCGCAGCTTCTCACATCGATTTTTAAGAGGAATCAACCGATGAGAAAGGACGTGATCCGCTCATGAAGAACGTGGACTCCATGTTCCGTGGGAGCACGGGCTTCTGCCAGATTATTGACCGCTCCGTGGCGGAATACCCCGACCGCACTGCCATCGTCTGCGGCGCCACCCGGCTGACCTACCGGGAGCTGGAGGAGCGTTCCTCCCGCTTCGCCCTGGCGCTGGAGCGGGACGGCGTCCGCCCCGGGGACCCGGTGGCCGTCATCTCCCGCAACTGCGCCGAGTTCCTGGTGGCCGAGCTGGCCATTCTCAAGCTGGGCGCGGTGGTGGTCAAGATCAACTGGCGCTTTTCCCCCGATGAGATCCAGTACCTGCTCCAGCTCAACCAGATCCGCCACGCGGTGGCCCAATATGAGCGCAAGGACTGGGCCCACACGGTGTGGGAGCGCAACCACGACGAGATCAGGTTCTACCTGATCAACCCCGACCACGACGGGCGCTCCCCCTTTGACAAGGCCATCGACAGCATCCCCTCTGCCCAGGGCTTCACCCCCCGGGCGGTGGAGCTGGACGCCCCCGCCTTCCGCGCCCACACCAGCGGCACCACCGGCAAACCCAAGTGCGTGCTCCACACCCACGGCCGGATGCTGGACGAGCTGCGCAGCTGCCTGTCTGTGCTGGCCTTCGCCCCCGGCGAGGTATACCAGATCATCAGCCAGCTGTTCCACATATCCAGCATGGGCGCCTACCTCACCCTGGCCTCCGGGGGCACCCTGGTGCTCATGTCCCGCTTTGAGCCCACCGAGTACCTGGAGAGCCTGGAGCGGGAGCGGGTCACCGGCATCGGCGTCATCCCGGTGGTGCTCAAGCGGCTGCTGGAGCATCCGGACCTGGGGCGGTACGACCTGTCCAGCCTGAAATTCCTCAATTACTCCACCTGCCCCATGTCTCCCGCCCTGTTGGACGAGGCCATGCGCAAGCTGAGCTGCCGGTTCTACCAGCCCTACGGCATGACGGAGATGGCCTCCATCCTCACCGTGCTGTCCCCCGAGGACCACAGCTCCGACGGCGGCAGACACCTGCCCTCGGTGGGCCGGCCCATCCCCGGGGCCCAGGTGCGCATTGAGGCCGCCGACGGCTCCCCCTGTCCCTCCGGCCAGACCGGGGAGATCGTGGCCCGGGGGCCGGGCCAGATGCTGGGCTACTACAGGGCGGACCCCGAATTGAACGCCAGCGTGCTCCGGGACGGCTGGTACCACACCGGCGACGTGGGCTGGCTGGATGAGGACGGCTTTCTCTACGTCAGCGGCCGGAAGGACGACATGATCATCTCCGGCGGCGAGAACATCTACCCCAAGGAGATTGTGGACGTGATCATGGAGCTCACCGGCGACGTGGCGGAGGCCGCGGTGTACGGAATGCCCGACGACGAGTGGGGGGAGCGGGTGAAGGCCAGCGTGGTCCTGCTGCCGGGCAGCGCCCTCACCCCGGAGCGGCTGCGGGCGTACTGTCTGGCGTCCATGCCCCGCTACAAGGTGCCCAAGGAGATCGAATTCCTCCCCGAGCTGCCTAAGAACTCCACCGGGAAGGTCATGATTCAGGAGCTGAAAAACCGGCCCATTACAACATAAAAGGAGCGCATTGACATGGAACTGCAAAATTTCAAATGGGAGCTTGACTCCAACGGCGTGGGCGTGCTCACCGCCAACCGCCCCGAAAAGCTCAACGCCATGAACGACCAATCCTGGCGGGAGATCAACCAGTTCTTCACCTGGGCGGACACCGCCCCCGAGGTGAAGGTGGTCATTCTCACCGGCGCGGGGGACAAGGCCTTCATCGCCGGGGCCGACCTCAACTCCCTGGCCCTAAAGAAGTCCACCGACTGCCTGGGCGGGGCCGGCCAGAAGGCGCTGAACAAAATTGAGCAGTGCTCCAAGCCCGTCATCGCCGCGGTGAACGGCTTCGCCTTCGGCGGCGGGTGCGAGACCGCCATCGCCTGCGACTTCCGGGTGGTGTCGGAGAACGCCATGTTCGCCCTGCCGGAGACCGGGCTGGGCATTCTCCCCGGGGCCGGCGGCACCCAGCGGCTGGTGCGCCTCATCGGCCTGGGCCGGGCCAAGGACGTGATCCTCCTGGGCCGGAGGATCGGCGGGGCGGAGGCGGTCCAGATCGGGCTGGCCACCAGGTGCGTCCCCCAGGCCGAGCTGCTGGGGGAGGCGAAAAAAATGGCCTCCAAGCTGCTGGCCAAGGGTCCGGTGGCCATCCGCGTGGCCAAGCAGGTGGTGCAGGCCGCCGCCTCCTCCAGCCAGGAGACGGGTATGCTCACCGAGATGCTGGCCCTGAGCGTGCTGTGCTCCACCGAGGACAAGGCGGAGGGCGTGGGTTCCTTCCTGGAAAAGCGGACCCCGGAGTACAAAGGCAGATAAAAAGACACCCGGCCCCTGGGGGAAATCCCCAGGGGCCGGGCTTTTTTTCGTGTTATTCTCCCGCCAGCTCCTGGCCCGCCGTCTCCCCCCGGTCCGTGTTGGTCAGAAAGATGCTGGGCTCCAGAAGCTCCAGAATCTTGAAGGAGATGAGCAGGCGCAGCCGGACGTCCGGGTCGTCCAGATCCATATTCAGCGTCTCCCGGATGCGGGCGATGCGGTAGATCACGCTGTTGCGGTGCATGTATAGCAGCTTCGCCGTCTGGGAGATGTTGCGCTCGTTGATGAGGTAGGTCCGCAGCAGGTAGAGGTTGCTGTTTTTGTAGTTGCTGGTGTCCATAAACAGGGCCAGCTTCTGCACATACATCTTCTCCAGGGGGAAATGCTGGCTGTAGCTCTCAATCATGTGGTAGATGTAGTAATCCCGGTAGTAGTAGGCCGCCCGGGCCGGGTCCAGCCGCCTGCCGTAGGTCATGGCCACCATGGCCTGCTTGAAGGCGGTGTTCACGTTGGCGCAGCCCGACAGGGTGGAGCTGAAGGCGGCGTAGGCCCTGCACACCGGCAGCAGCTCCAGCAGCTTTTGCAGCCGCTCCGCCCAGGTCTCCTGCTCCCGCAGGGAGTTTTCCCCCAGGTTGAACAGGATCAGCAGCCCCTCCTGGTAGACGGTGGCGATGGGCCGGTCGCAGCTGCTGCGCACCCGCATGCGCATGTACTGGGCCTGCTCCATGCTGTACTCCTGGAAGGATACCACACACAGGCGGTAGGCGTCCTCCTCCTTCAGCCCCAGCACGCAGGCCCGGTCCCGCAGGTACTCCTCTCCCTTGCCCGGGTTCTCGATGAGGTCGGCCAGACAGCGGTCGGTCCGGCCCGCCCGCCGCCGGGTGGAGTCCGCCCGGTGGGCGATGTACGCCTCCAGCTGGCTGACAAAGACCTGGAACAGGTCCGCCATCCCCTGGCTGGGCTCGCTCTCGGTGTAATAGAGGCTGATGATGTACTGCACCCGCTGGGCCACCACAAAGGTCTTGAGAATGAAGGGGAGGTTCATGTAGTTGGTGGCGGGCCGGAAGGTGGGCTTGGTAAAGGCCATGGCGTTTTTGATGTAGTTCATCCGAACCAGCTCGTCGGTCATCTCCTTGGCGAAGAAGCCCTGGCGGACGATGCGCTCAATCTTCTCGTTGGGGGGCTCCACCCCCTTGGTGTAGGCCAGCAGGTTATACGACGCGTCCCAGAACAAAAAGTAGTTGTATTCAAACACCGGCGCGCTCAGATCCACCAGCTCCTGGGCGCTCTTCCCCCTGAGAATGGCCTCCTCCAGCCGCCGCTCCCAGTCGTTCAGCCGCTGGAAGCAGTCCAGCAGGTCGTTCATCAGGTCGGCCAGGCACACGCCCTCCCGGTTGACGGTGAAGAAATGGGCGCAGCGCAGCGCCGGGCGGTCCTCCACCCCGTCGCCCCCCACGCAGATGAAGGCGGCCCGCTCCGCCCCCTCCAGCCTGGCCCGGCGCAGCTGCCCCGAGGTGCACACGTACAGCGTGTCCGGGACCAGCGCGCCCCCCTTGGACCCCATCAGGCGGACCTCGGCGAAGGACTGGTTCATGTCCTGGCCGGGGCGGTATTGCGCGTTGTAGGCCGCGAGGCGGTCCTGAATCATATGTATGGTCAGTTTCATCGCAATCTCCTCCCCATATTGCCCCATGATTGTTAATTATACCGCAAACATCGCTGAAAATCAACCATTCTTTCCATTTCCCCCACGACTGATAAAATTTTGACCGCCCAAATCTCCGCAGTGATGTCCATCCGGCGGCGGGATTCCAAGGCATTTCTTGGACACTTTGAACAAAAATCCAGGGCGGCACACCGGCTGTTTTTTGTGGCCACAGCCGTAGGATATCAAAATAGACGCTGTTATGATAAAAACGTAACTAAGGCTTGTTTGAAAAATGTCAACATACCCAAACGACGGGTCTTTTCCCGGCATACGGCGTTGATTTGACTTGAAATACACAAAGTATTTCTGCGTCAAATCGCCTTGTCTGACGGAAAAATCCCTCGCCGCTGGGCACATTGCTATTTTTCAAACGGCGCCTAAGGGCCGAAGGGAGGGCAACACTCATTACATCCTGAAAGACAGAAAGAGAGAAACGCAGAATTTTTGAAGGGAGATGTGCAATTTGAGTCCTGAAATCCTCAGCCTGATCGGCATTCTGGTCGGCGTGGCCGTGTTCATCGTGGTGTCCTTCATGGGCTTCGATATCAAGGTGGTGGCCCTGCTGTCCGCCGCCGTGGTGGCCCTGTTCAGCGGCCTGAACCCCTACCAGGCCCTCACCGAATTCTTCATGCCCGGCGCGGCGGGCGTGGTCAGCAGCTACTTCATGCTGTTCACCTTCAGCGCCATCTTCGCCCGGCTCATCGGCGAGTCCGGCGCCGCCGCCTCCATCGCGTTCAAGATCACCCGGCTGGCCCGGAACGCCAAGAACATCGAGACCCAGCGCTTCCTGGCCGTCCTCACCCTGCCCCTGGTCAACGCCATCATCACCATGGGCGGCGTGAACGTGTTCGTGGTCACCTTCATCATGGTGGGTCTGGCCCGTCCGCTGTTCAAGGAGCTGGACATCCCCTGGTGGCTGTACACCTGCAACAGCCTGGGCTCCTCCACCTTCACCATCGGCATGATGCCCGGCTCCCCCCAGATGCAGAACCTGATCCCCCAGGATACCTTCGGCACCACCCCCATGGCCGCCCCGGTGCTGGGCATTCTGTGCGCCTGCCTGACCATGGGCCTGGGCTCCTGCTACATCATGTATCAGGTCCGCCGCACCTCCAAGAAGGGCGAGGGCTTCATGCCCACCGGCGAGGTCATCGACAAGGAGAACCTCACCGCCCCCAACATTGAGGAGATGCCCCTGTGGAAGGCCCTGCTTCCCATGATCGTTCTGCTCATCGTCCTCAACGGCCTGGAGCAGCCCGCCCCCCTGGCCCTGCTGGTGGCCATCATCGTGGCCTACCTGCTGTACGACCCCCGCAAGCTCAACATCAAGAAGATGCTCACCGACGGCATGACCGCCGGCCTGATCCCCCTGTTCGGCCTGGCCTGCGCCACCGGCTTCGGCAAGGTGGTGTCCAATGTCTCCGGCTTCACCACCATCACCGACAGCCTGGCCGTGCTGGGCACCGGCGCGTTCTCCATCGTGATCATCGTCAACGTGTGCTCCGGCATCTGCGGCTCCGCCTCCTCCGGCGAGAACATCGCCCTGGCCGCCTTCGGCGACCGCTTCATCGCCAGCGGCATCCCCAGCGAGCAGCTGCACCGCCTGGTGGCCATGTCCTCCACTGGCCTGGACACCCTGCCCCACAGCGCTGGCATCGTCACCGCCCTCACCGTGTCCAAGCTGACCCACAAGCAGGCCTATATCAACAACTTCGTCCTGTCCGTGGTGCTGCCAATCGTTATGTCCTTCGTCGCGGCCGCCCTGATCAGCGTGGGCTTCTATTTCTGAGCCGGCCGCGCGCTGCCCATCCCTTCCCAAACACGATTCATCTTAAAACAAGGAGGAACTCATCATGCTTGACCTGAACGGCACTGGTCTGATTATGACCGAGGAGGAGAAGGATATCGTGGCCATGGTCCACGACTTCGTTCTCAAGGAGGTCCGCCCCACCGCCGCCGAGCACGACCGCACCGGCGAGCTGGACTGGGACGCCTACAACAAGGCCTTTGAGATGGGCCTGATCTGCGCCGACCTGCCCGCCGAGTACGGCGGCCAGGGCATGAGCGCCGTCACCGGCGCCTGGATCCGCGAGGAGCTGATGTACGGCGACGCCGGCTTCGGCCTCACCTGCGGCACCAACAACCTGGGCATCAAGCCCGTGCTCATCGCCGGCACCGAGGAGCAGAAGAGGTGGTGCGTGGAGACCCTGATGAGCGACAAGCCCGGCCGCGACCCCCGCTGGCCCAAGAAGCGCAGCGGCTTCGCCGCCTTCGCCCTCACCGAGCCGGACGCGGGCTCCGACGCCGGCGCCTGCCGCACCACCGCCGTCAAGTCCGCCGACGGCAGCGAGTACGTCCTCAACGGCACCAAGTGCTTCATCACCAACGCCTGCTACGCCGACTTCATGTGCGTGGTGGCCTCAGTGGACCGCAGCCTGGGCTACAAGGGCCTGACCATGTTCCTGGTGGACGCCCACCTGCCCGGCGTGTCCATCGGCAAGCACGAGGACAAGATGGGCATCCGCCAGTCCGCCACCTGCGACGTGATCTTTGAGGACGTGCACATCCCCGCCTCCGCCATCATCGGCAAGGAGGGCGAGGGCTTCAAGATCGCCATGAAGACCCTGGAGCAGGGCCGCGCCGGCGTGGGCAGCGGCTGCGTGGGCATCATGCGGGCCATCCTGGAGGAGGCCGCCAAGTACGCCCAGGTGCGCGTCACCATGGGCAAGCCCATCTACAAGCAGCAGGCCATCTCCGCCAAGCTGGCCGACATGCAGATCGCCATTGAGACCAGCCGGGCCATCGGCATGAAGGTGGCCGCCCTGCTGGATGCCGGCGACCCCGGCGCCGCCGCCCTGGGCCCCATCGCCAAGTGCTACTGCTCCGACGCGCTCAACCGCGTGGCCACCGAGGGCGTGCAGATTCTGGGCGGCTACGGCTACATGCGGGACTACCCCATGGAGAAGTACATGCGCGACGCCAAGATCTTCCAGATCTTCGAGGGCACCAACGAGATCCAGCGGGTGGTCATCGGCGGCGACGTGATCCGCAAGTACAAAGTGAACAAGTAAACCTTCCCACCGTCTGATTGAGGGCGGGCATCAAGCCCGACGTGAATACACGCCACGCGCTTGACGCCCGCCTCCTCTTATTTTCAACAAAACGGAGGCACAACATGAAAACCAGACTGACTGAGCTGCTGGGCATCCAGTATCCCATCATGCAGGGCGGTATGCAGAACATCGGCGTCCCCGCCCTGGCCGCCGCGGTCTCCAACGCCGGGGGCCTGGGTACCATCAACGCCACCATCTACCCGGTGCTGGACGACTTCCGCGCCGCCGTCCGGGAGACCAAGGCCCTCACCGACAAGCCCTTCTGCGTCAACATCTCCCTGCTCCCCGGCGTGGACGTGGGCGACTCCACCAAGGACGTTATCCGCGTGTGCGGCGAGGAGGGGGTCAAGGTCATCGAGACCGCCGGCACCAGCCCCAAGGCGCTGGTCCCCCTGATCCACGGCGCCGGCGTGATCCACTTCCACAAGGTCCCCACCATCCGCCACGCGCTGAGCGCCGAGCGCGCCGGCGTGGACGCGGTGGAGGTGGTGGGCTATGAGTGCGGCGGCCACCCGGGAGACCAGGGGCTGGGCTCCATCGTCCTCACCGACAAGGCCGCCCGGAGGTGCTCCGTCCCCGTCATCGTGGGCGGCGGCTATGCGGACGGCTACGGCGTGGCCGCGGCGCTGGCCATGGGGGCCGACGGCGTCATCATGGGCACCCGCTTTGTGGCCACCAAGGAGTGCCCTGTCCATGACAACTTCAAGCAGTGGATGGTGAACGCCGACGAGGCGGACACCGTCCTGTGCCAAAAATCCATCCGCAACATGGTCCGCGTGGCCAACAACGCCACCGCCGCCGAGTGCCTGGAGCTGGAGAAGCAGCCCGGCATCACCCTGGAAAAGCTCATGCCCGTGATTCAGGGTGCCCGGGGCCGCACCTGCTACAAGAGCGGCGACATCAACGGCTGCCTCTTCCCCATCGGCACCTGCATCGGCCTGATCGAGGACGTCCCCTCGGTGGCGGAGGTGTTTGAGACCATGGCCCGGGAGCTGGAGGAGGCCTCCGCCCGGCTGCGGGGCTGCCTGGGCTGACGGCCCCCCCTCGCCGCTGGGCATATTTTCAGTTTTCAAACGGCACCCAGGGCTTGTTTGAACATTGTCAATACGCCCAAACGGAGGCTCTTTTTCCGCCATACATTGCCAATTTTCCTTGGAATACACAAAGTATTCCTGCGTCAAACTGGCTTCGTCTGGCGAAAAAATCTCTCCCCCCTGGGCATATTTCCAGTTTTCAAATGGCGCCTGGTCCAAACAAAAACGAGAGAAAGAGAGAGAATCAATTATGGAATGGCTGAGCCTCTTGGGCGTATTTGTCGCTCTGGCCGTATTTATTTTCCTGGCCTATAAGGGCTACAACATTATTTTCCTGTCCATCCTGGCCTCCATCATTGTGGCCGCCTTCAGCGCGCAAAACCCCATCACCGCCCTCACCGGCACCTTCTCCGGCGCCTTCTCCGGCTTCATCAAGACCTGGTTCCTGACCTACGTGCTCAGCGCCACCTTCGCCAAGCTCATGGGCGAGTGCGGGGCGGCCCGGTCCATCGCCGTGAAGATCGCCCGGCTGTGCCGCAAGCGCCCTATTCAGGAGCAGAAATTCTGGGCCATCCTGTCCCTGCCCATCATCAACACCATCCTGTGCTACGGCGGCGTGTCCTCCCTGGTGTGCGTGTTCATCATGGTGGGCATTGCCAAGGACCTGTTCCAGGAGCTGGACATCCCCTGGCACTACTACGGCATGGCCGCGCTGGGCTCCGCCACCTACGCCCTGGGCGCCCTGCCCGGCGCGCCCGACGTGCTGAACCTGGCCCCCACCGAGGTCCTGGGCACCAACGCCATGGCCGCCCCCGGCCTGGGCATCATCGCCACCATCATCATGTTCGGCCTGTCCTGCCTCTACCTCAGCCGCTCCCTGAAGAAGTCTGAGGACGCCGGCGAGACCTTCCTGCCCACCGGCGCCCGGATTGCCGCGGACAAGTCCATCGGCGGCCAGGAGAACGTGGAGTACCCCCTGTGGCGGAGCGTACTGCCCTGCGTGGTGCTGCTGGTGGTCATGAACGTGCTGAAGCAGCCCGTGGTTCTGGCCATGATCTGTGCCATCCTCAGCTGCATCATCCTCTTCTGGAACCAGCTCAAGGGCATTCTCCAGCCCTGCGTGGCCTCCGGCATCCCCACCGGCGCCGTCACCGCCTGTCTGATCAGCTGCACCGTGGCCTTCGGCAGCGTGGTGTCCGCCAGCCCCGCCTATAACCTGGTGGTGGGCGGCCTGGATACCGTCTCCGCCTTCCTGCCCCCCGCCTTCCAGATCTTCCTGTGCGTCAACATCGTGGCCGCCCTTACCAGCTCGTCCACCTCCGCCGTGGGCGTGATCTTTGAGACCTTTGGCGAGCGCTTCCTGGCCACCGGCATGGCTCCCGCGGCCATCCACCGGGTGGCCACCGTCACCGCCCTGTCCCTAAACACCCTGCCCCACAGCGTGGGTGTGTGCAACGCCGCCGGCGCCTCCAAGCTCACCATCGGCGAGATCTACAAGCACTACCTGTGGATCACCGTGGTGTTCCCCATGATCGCCGCCCTGGCCATCACCATCCTGGCCGCCATGGGGATCTGCTTCTGATTTCCATCCCATCAACCACAAAACGCCCCGCCCCCCGGGGCGGGGCGTTTCCCTGAACAAGGAGGTTTTTACTATGCTGGATCAATCTGCGGTGGGCCTGTCCACCACCCAGAAATTTGAGTACACCTGGCGGGACATCATCCTCTACAACCTGAGCGTGGGCGCGGGGCAGGGGGAGCTGGAATACGTCTATGAGAAGGGCCTCAAGGCGGTGCCCTCCTTTGGGGTCATCCCCTGCCTGGCCACCTTCGGCACCAAGGACCCCCACGGCGACCAGCCCCTCATGCCCACCAGCAAGGTGGAGGGGCTGCGCAAGGAGGGCACCCTCCACATGGACCACAGGCTGGTCATCCACAGCCCCATCCCCACAGAGGGGGAGCTGACCATCGAGAAGGTCATCCGCAACGTCTATGACCGGGGGGAGAAGGGGGCCAAGATCGACGTGGAGATCGTCGCCAAGGACGCCTCCGGCCGGGCCCTGTTCACCAACACCATGGGCTACCTCAACCGCTTCGCCGGCGGCTTCGGCGGGGAGAAGCCCCCCGCCTCCTCCGTGTCCATCCCCCAGGGGGCGCCCAAATTCACCGTGGAGGACGGCTACCCCCAGAACGCCCCTCTGCTCTACCGGCTCACCGGGGACACCTTCCCCCTCCACGCCGACCCGGAGTTCGCCAAACGCAGCGGCTTTGACCGCCCCATCGTCCACGGGCTGTGCAGCCTGGGCTACGCCTGCCGCCTGCTCATCGGGGCCCTGTTCCCCGGCCAGCCGGAGCGGCTGACCTCCCTGGAGGTCCAGTTCCGCAGCGTGGCCATGCCCGGGGACCGCTTCGCCCTCCAGATCTGGGAGGAGGGGGAGGGCTCAGCCCTGTTCCGCATGGCGCGGACCGACGACGGCAGGGCCATCCTGGACAAGGGCCGGGTCTGCTGGGCCTGACCCACGCAGCAGAACAGGCGGGCCGGAATGATCCGGTCCGCCTGACATCTGGTGGTACTTTCTGCCCGTGCAGAAAGTACCCAAAGACACGCTCAGGGGGAGGTCCGCCGGTTCGGCTGCGGCCCGCGCCGCGGGCCTTGCTCACAGGCGGCCCTCCCCCTGAGAACCCCCTGTTCTACGGGGGACCAATTTACGGGCTGGGTCTATGACCCTTCCGGCGCACACTTCCTTCGAATGCCTTTCTCCATAGGTGCCGCTCAGCCGCTTCCCGTTCTCCAATCCATTCCGCAGGCGCAGGACACATTCCGCGCCTGGGCGGCGGGGTTTTACATCGGGGACGCATGAAACCCCGCGCATTTTGTCCAGACGCAAAACCCGAACCCCTAGGCGCAGTCTGTGGACCCCAGTTCTTCTCAGTGCCGCGCCCACGGGCGGCAGCCTAATAGGGATCCCCGCATCCCAATCACCGCGCGCCGGAAGGGTCAGCATTTACGTTCCGTAAATGGCGCTCTCGTAAAAACGGGATTCTTAAGGGGGGAAAAGTGCGAGCCTGCGAGCATTTTCCCCCTTAAGCATTCTCTTTGGGTACTTTCTCTCATGGGAGAGAAAGTATCCCGCCGGAGGCCGCGCCTCCTTGTCACGCTGCGAAGCGGCCAGGGCGCTCGGGCGCTTTCGCTGCGACTTGGGCAAAATACAGATTTGCTCCGCAAATCTTGGTTTTTTGCCCTCGCTCCGCTCCAAGCGCCCTCGCTGTCCGCTTCTCCGCGCTTCCTGATCACGCTGCGGCGGCTGCGCGACGCGGCTCTAACTCCTCCGACTGCGGGAAAACCCATCCGGGGCCCCTGGCCCCTCCTTGGGCTTTTCCCTCCGCTCTGGAGTTAGCCCGCTGCTCCGCACGCCTCCGCGCTTCTTTATGACATCTGCTGCCGCCTGGAGATGTTCATGGTGCCGTCCTGCATCTCGTTCACCCAGTCCAGGCTCCGCCCGGTGCCGTGGGCCACGCAGGAGATGGCGTCGTCGGCCACGTAGGTCTCGATGCCGGTGTGGGACTCGATGAGCTTGTCGAAGCCCCAGACCAGCGAGCCGCCGCCGGTCATGATGATGCCGTTGCTGGAGATATCGGCCACCAGCTCGGGGGGCGTGCGCTCCAGCACGCCGTGGATGGCCTCCAGAATCCGGGAGCAGGGCTCCTCAAAGGCCTCGATCATCTCGCTGGAGGTGACGGAGAACACCCGGGGCAGGCCGGTCATGAGGCAGCGGCCCTTCACCTCCATGGAGATCTCCTCAGGCCGGGGGAACACGCAGCCGATGGTCATTTTCAGCTCCTCCGCCGTGCGGTCGCCGATGAGCACGTTGTGCCGCTTGCGGATGTACTTGACCACCGCCTCGCTGAAGGCGTCGCCGGCCACCTTGATGGAGGCGGACTCCACGATGCCGGACAGGGAGATCACGGCGATGTCGGCAGTGCCGCCGCCGATGTCCACCACCATGTGGCCGTCGGGCTGGTTGATGTCCACGCCCGCGCCGATGGCGGCGGCCAGGGGCTCCTCAATCAGGTACACCCGCCGGGCGCCCGCCTGGATGCCCGCGTCGATGACGGCGCGCTCCTCCACCTCGGTGATGCCGGAGGGCACGCAGATGACCACCCGGGGCTTGAACACCCGCACCGGGGCCACCTTGCGGATAAACTCCCGGAGCATCCGCTCGGTCATGTCGTAGTCGGAGATCACCCCGTCCCGCAGGGGGCGGATGGCCACAATGTTGCCGGGGGTCTTGCCCAGCATCTGCTGGGCCTCGGTGCCCACCTTCAGCAGCTTGCCGGTGTTCTTGTCCAGCGCCACCACCGACGGCTCCCGCAGTACAATACCCTTGTCCTTGATATACACCAGCACGCTGGCGGTGCCCAGATCGATGCCGATATCTCTTGCAAACATAGCTTTCACTCCTGTATATATAATGCGCCCGGGGCGGCGCTCCTCCGTGCTGGAAGTCTGCCCCGAAAGCGCCCTAGCTAATCACATCCGGCTGCGCCCGCGCTCTTTTTGGCGGGCCGCTCTAAACATACTCCTTTATCATACTAGACAATCCCCCATTTTGCAAGCCTTTTTGACCGCCTGGAACCTTAATTTTTTATAAGGAAGGTCTTGGCTTTTCGTCGGAATGCCCGCCGGGCGCCGAAGGGCTGGGTTTTCGGCAGGTACTTTCTGCTCGTGCAGAAAGTACCCAAAGACACGCTCAGGGGGAGGTCCGCCGGTTCGGCTTTGGCCCGCTGCGCGGGCCTTGCTCACAGGCGGACCTCCCCCTGAGAACCCCCTGATTGCGGGGGACCAATTTACGAGGCGTGGGGTTTGACCCTTCCGGCGCGCAGGGCCTTCGAATGCCTTTCTCTATTGATGCCGCTCAGCCGCTTCCCATTCTCCAATCCATTCCCTGGGCGCAGGACACATTCCGCGCCTGGGGGGCGGGGTGTAAGAACCTGTATTCACAACCTCAATTCACCATCTGACCGGGCCTTTTCCCGTCATGCGGCGTTGAATTTTCTTGAAATAAACACAATTATTCCTGCGAAAATTCGCCTTGCCTGACGGGAAAATCCCTCGGCCATCCGGCGATTTCGGCTGTGAATACAGGTTCTTACATCGGGGACACAGAGATCCCGCGCATTTTGCAGTGGCCGCCGTCTTTGGCGGCCTGTTCTATTTCCCTCGCCGCGGCGCATTCGCAGAACGACCCCGCTGTAAAAACCCACCCCCCAGGCGCAGCCTGTGGCCCCCACTTCTTCTCAGTGCCGCGCCCACGGGCGGCAGCCTAATAGGACGCCCCGCATCCCGACCCTCACGCGCCGGAAGGGGCCGCACTCACGCTCCGTAAATTGCTCCCCTGGGGTACATAGGGGCCGAGGCCCCTATGCGCACTCTTTGCCTACTTTCTCTTGCGAGAGAGAAAGTAGGCCGCCGGAGGCCGTCCACCCTGCGCAGGGGGCGCTTCCCTGTCACGCTGCGCCTGTTCGCGACGCGCGGCTTCGCTCCGCCTCCAGCAAAACCGGGTCCCGCTTCGCGGGCCCTGGGCTTTTGCTTTCGCTGCGCTCCATCCGCGCTGCTCACGACGGCTTAGCGCTTCCCTGCCACGCTGCGAAGCGGCCAGGGCGCTCGGGCGCTTTCGCTGCGACTCAGGCAAAACCCAGTCCCACTGTGTGGGCCTTGGGCTTTTGCCTTCGCTCCGCTCCAAGCGCCCCTCGCTGTCCGCTTCTCCGCGCTTCTTGATCACGCTGCGGCGGCTGCGCGACGCGGTTCTAACTCCTCCGACTGCGGGAAAACCCATCCGGGGCCCCTGGCCCCTCCTTGGGCTTTTCCCTCCGCTCCGGAGTTAGCCCGCTGCTCCGCACGCCTCCGCGCTTCCCCGCGCTCTGCCGGGGTCCCCGCAAAGCCGTCCTTCGGCTTTGTGGGGAGAGGAGGGGCAACGCAATGAACGAGCTTTCGGCAAAGCCGGAAGCGAGAGATATGAAGTTTGCCCCGACAACACCAAGCCCCCAACCGTCCTACTCCGCGGCTGGGGGCTTACTTCTGGGTTTGATTGTCCAAGGGCTGATACCTTCACTTTCTTCCGACCTATCGGATGAATTTGCGTTGGGGTTTCGCTTGAAACTTACCTGCTTTCTGTTTCCTCAAACAATGGTGAGCTTCAGACTGAATCTGGCTTCCTTCGCTTACGCAAGCGTGTTTGGAACGAGCTGAGGCTTCGTTTCACTTTGCGTTTCCCAATCGCAGAAAGAGTGGTGCGTTCTACGTTAATACATTGGACTCACCTGTTCCTTTCTGTCTGTATTGTACGATACCTCCCCGGATTTGTCAATAGGTTTTGTGAAATTTTTTCAAATTAATTATATGCCTGCCACGGCGGGGAGCTTCGCAAATTGGTGTTGTAGATCGGCTCCGTTCTTGGTATACTATCTGGGAAATATTTGCGCCGTTTTCAGCGGCGCATACCGAATGGAAAGGGCTGAGCATCTCATGGACAAGCAGTGGGAAAACACCTTCCGCGGGGAGATCGACGGCTTTCAGCAGGCCATCGCCGCCTTTGACCGGGGGGAGCTGGACCGAAGGGCCTACAAGGGCATGTCCGGCGGCATGGGCTCCTATGCCCAGCGGGACCCCGCCCGGCACATGCTGCGCCTGCGGCTGCCCGGCGGGCGGCTGGACCTGGAGCGGCTGGACTTTTTGGCCCGGGCGGTGGAGCGGGAGCAGGTGGGCCGGCTGAAGCTCACCACCTGCCAGACCATCCAGCTCCATGACCTGGGCGCAGAGCAGGTCCCCGCCCTCATAGAACGGGCCATGGAGTGCGGCATCTATACCAAGGGGGGCGGCGGGGACAACCCCCGCAACGTGATGTGCAGCCCCCTTTCCGGCGTCCAGCCCGGGGAGGCCTTCAACGTGCTCCCCTGGGGGGAGGCGGTCAGTGCCTACCTGCTGTCCATCTGCCGGGACATCCATATGCCCCGCAAGCTGAAGATCGCCTTCTCCAACGGCGCGGACGACAGCGTCCACTCCGCCTTCCGGGACATGGGCTTCCAGGCCCGGGAGGACGGGACCTTCTCCCTGCGGGTGGCCGGGGGGCTGGGGGCGCTCAGCCCCTCCATGGGGGTGCTGGTGGAGGAGCGCGTTGTCCCCCAAGAGGTGCTGTATTACGTGCGGGCCATGATCGATATCTTCTGCGCCCACGGCGACTACCAGAATCGGACCAAGGCCCGTACCCGCTTCCTCCAGGAAACCCTGGGCCAGGAGGGGCTGAGGCGGGCGCTGTTGGACCGGGCGGCGCAGCTCAAGGCCCAGGGCGGGCTGGACCTGCCCCGCCCGGAGGCCCCCGCCAGCCCCGGCAAGGCGGCGGAGGAGACCCTGTGCCACCCCCGGGCCCTCCCCCAGAAGCAGCCCGGGCTGTACGCGGTGAAATACCACCCCATCGGCGGGCTGCTGCCCCCGGAAAAGCCGGGGCAGCTCTGCGCCCTGCTCCAGCACATGGAGGGGGCGGAGCTGCGGATCGGCCCGGACGAGACGCTGTATGTCATCAACCTCACCGCCGCCGAGGCGGAACGGGTGCTGGCCGCCACCGGCGGCGGGGCCCGGACCCGGTTTGAGCACAGCGTGGCCTGCGTCGGCGCGGCGGTGTGCCAGCAGGGGGTGCGGGACAGCCAGAGCGCCCTCCGGGCGGCGGTGGAGGCGGTGCGGGCCGCGGACCTCCCCGACGGAGCCCTGCCCCGCGTGTGCATCTCCGGCTGCCCCTCCAGCTGCGCCGCCCACCAGGCCGGGGCCATGGGCTTCCAGGGCTGCGTCAAGCCGGTGGACAAGGTCCCCCAGCCCGCCTTCCGCATGTTCCTGGGGGGCGGCGACCAGCCGGGCCGGGCCCGCTTCGGTCAGGCGTGCGCCGTCATCCTGGAGTCCGACCTGCCCGCCCTGCTGGTGGAGCTGGGCCGGGCGGCGGCGGAGGCGGGGCAGGACTGGGAGCAGTGGTCCGCCGGGCACAGCGCGGAGCGGGACGCCATCATCGCCAAATACGCCTGATTCCACAACATGAGGTGAGCATACCATGGACCAGATCTGGCAGGACATGTATCAAGCGGCAAAGGCGGTCCAGAGGGACCGAACCATATCCGACTACGTGGAGGCGGGCGGCGTGGCCGCCGCCGTGCTGTCCGCGTCGGGGCGCATTTACACGGGGGTGTGCGTGGATACCTGCTCCACCCTGGGCATCTGCGCCGAGCGCAGCGCCATCTTCAGCATGATTACCCAGGGGGAGCAGGAGATCAAACGGGTGCTGGCCATCATGCCCGACGGGAGGACGGGCGCCCCCTGCGGCGCCTGCCGGGAGCTGATGGTCCAGCTGATGCCCGGGCGCTACCGGGACGTTGAGATCCTCCTGGACTGGGAGACGGGGCGGTGCGCCACCCTGGGCCAGCTCACCCCCCAGTGGTGGATTGGATGAGGCGGCGGGCTTGGGGCGTCCTCCTGGCCGTTCTGCTGCTGGCCTCCGCCTGCGGCGGGACCCCGCCCGCCGCCCAGACCTCACCGCCCCCGGAGACCGCTCCGCCCGCCGGGGAGGAGCTGGTGTCCTTCACCGACGATTTGGGGCGGGCGTTCTCCCTGCCCCGGCCCCGGCGGGTGGCGGCGCTCGTCGGCAGCTTCGCCGACATCTGGTGCCTGGCCGGGGGAGAGGATACCCTGGCTGCCACCGCCAACGACGCCTGGGAATCCTACGGCCTCCAGCTGGAGTCCACGGCCAGCATCGGCTCCGGCATGAGCCCCAGCGCGGAGCTGGTGCTGGCCGCCCGGCCCGACCTGATTTTGGCCAGCGCCATCTCCTCCTCCAACCTGGAGCTGCGGGAGACTTTCGACCGGGCGGGCATACCCGCCGCCTATTTTGACGTGGCCTCCTTTGACGACTACCTGGCCCTGCTGGAGCTGTGCACCCGGCTCACCGGCTGTCCCGGGAACTACCGGCGGTATGGCGCGGAGGTGGAGGCCCGGGTGGACGCCGCCCTGGCGCGGCAGGACGGCAGCGCCCCCACGGTGCTGTACATCCAAGCCTCCGGCCGCAGCTGCACGGTGAAGGGGAGCCAGGGCACCGTGCTGGGCGAGATGCTGGCCGGGCTGGGCTGCGTCAACGTGGCCGACCGGGAGGGGGCGCCGCTGGAGGAGCTGAGCCTGGAGGCCATCCTCCAGGCCGACCCGGACCACATCTTCGCCGTCTACCACGGGACGGACGGGGAGCAGGCCCGGCGCAACCTGGAGCAGACCCTGCTGTCCAACCCCGCCTGGGGCGGGCTGCGGGCAGTGCGGGAGGGGCGCTTCCACGTCATGGAGCGGCGCCTGTTCAACCTGAAGCCCAACGCGCTGTGGGGGGATTCCTATGAAGAGCTGGCGGACATCCTGTACGGACCCTAGCGGGCGGCGCTGGGTCCGCGTCGCCGCCCTGGCGGCTGTGACCGCGCTGTCCGCCCTGGCCAGCCTGGCCTTCGGCGCGGCGGACATCCCGCCGGGGGAGGTGCTGGCGGTGCTGCTGGGCCGGGGCGGCGAGACCCAGGGGCAGATCATCCTGCTGGCCCGGCTGCCCCGGCTGTGCGGCTGCCTGCTGGCGGGCTCCGCCCTGGCCTGCTCCGGGGTCCTGATCCAGGGGGTGCTGGGCAACCCCCTGGCCGCCCCCAACATTATCGGGGTGAACGCGGGGGCGGGGCTGGCCGCCGCCCTGTGCTGCGCCGCCGCCCCCGCCGCCGTGGTCCTCACCCCCGCCGCCGCCTTCGCCGGGGCGCTGGCCGGGGTGCTGCTGGTGCTGTTCCTCTCGGAGCGGGCGGGGGCCTCCCGCATCACCCTGGTGCTGGCGGGGGTGGCCCTGTCCAGCATGTTCAGCGCGGGCATCGACGCGGTGCTCACCTTCTTCCCCGACGCCCTGGCCGGCTACTCCGATTTCCGCATCGGCGGGGTGCGGAACCTGTCCATGGCCCGGCTGGCCCCCGCCGCCTGGGTGATCCTCGCCGCCCTGCTGGCCGCGCTGTCCCTGTCCAGCGAGCTGGACCTGCTGCTGCTGGGCCGGGAGACCGCCCAGAGCCTGGGCCTGCCCGTCCGGCGGCTGCGGCTGCTGCTGCTGGCCCTGGCTGCGGCCCTGGCGGGGGCGGCGGTGAGCTTCGCGGGGCTGCTGGGCTTCGTGGGGCTGCTGGTGCCCCACATCATGCGCCGCCTGGTGGGCGGGGACAGCGTCCACCTGCTGCTCTCCTCCGCCCTGGGGGGCGCGGGGCTGCTCACCCTGTGCGACCTGCTCTCCCGGCTGCTCTTTGCCCCCTTTGAGCTGCCTCTGGGGGTGGTGCTGTCCCTGGCCGGGGGGCCCTTTTTCCTCTGGCTGCTCCTGGGGCAGCGGAGAGGAGGCCGGGGATGATCCAGCTGAGGGACCTCCAGGCGGGCTACCCCGGCCGGCCGGTGCTGGAGGGGGTGACCCTGTCCTTTCCCCCCGGGCAGGTGCTGGCCCTGCTGGGCCCCAACGGCTGCGGCAAGAGCACCCTGCTGCGCACCGTCCTGGGGCTGCTGCCCAAAACAGGGGGGGAGGTGCTGCTGGACGGTGCGCCCCTCTCCCAGTACACCCCCAAGCAGATCGCCCAGCGGGCCGCCTACCTCCCCCAGTCCCGCCCGGTACCTGACATCACCGCCCAGCGCCTGGTGCTCCACGGCCGCTTCCCCCACCTCTCCTACCCCCGCCGCTGCCGCCCGGAGGACCACGAGGCGGTGCGCCGGGCCCTGCGCCGGGCGGGGGCGGAGGAGCTGGCCCACCGCCCCCTGGCCCAGCTCAGCGGCGGGCAGCGGCAGAAGGTCTATTTGGCCATGGCCCTGGCCCAGGACACCGAAACCATTTTGATGGACGAGCCCACCGCCTACCTGGACGTCTCCTGCCAGCTGGAGGTGCTGGCCCTGGCCCGCCGTCTGGCCGGGGAGGGCCGGGCGGTGGTGCTGGTGCTCCACGACCTGTGCCTGGCCCTGCAATACGCCCACCGCCTGGCCCTGCTGGACGGGGGCCGGGTGGCCCAGGAGGGCCCGCCTGAGGAGCTTTTCCGCGGCGGGCGGCTGGAGTCCGTGATGGGCGTCCGCCTGGGCCGGGTGGAGACGGAGGGGGGCTGGCGGTACTACTACCGCTGAGGCAGCCGGTCCGCCATGGGCCTCCCCCGGCAGACAGACGCCCCCGGCGCGGGTCATTCCGCGCCGGGGGCGTCTATTTCGTGGACTACCGGCCGGTGAATACCGGCCTGCGCTTCTCCAAAAAGGCGTCCACCGCCTCGCCGTGGTCCGCCGTCCGGGTGAGGCGGTCCGCCGCCTCCACCTCCTGGGCCATGCCGGCGTACAGCCCCGGGTACAGGGTGCGGTTGATCCCCGCCTTGATCTCCCGGTAGCTCAGGGCCGGGCCGGCGGCCAGACGGCGGGCCAGCTGGTCCACCGCGCCGGCCAGCTCCTCCCGGGGCCAGACGGAGGTGATGAGCCCCCACTGGGCGGCCTCCCGGCCGGTGAAGCGCCGCCCGGTCATGAACAGGTCGGCGGCCCGGGCCGGACCCAGCCGGGGCGGGGCCATCACGGAGGCCCCCATGTCCGGGGCCAGGGCCACCCCGGAGAAGGCGAACACCATCTTGGCGTCCTCCTCCGCCAGGGCGAAGTCACAGGCCAGGGCCAGGCTCATGCCGCCCCCCGCCGCCGCCCCCTCAATCCAGGCGATCACAGGCTTGGGCAGGGCGCGGACGTCCAGCACCACCTGGTTCAGCGTCCACAGGTTGTCCCGGGTGCTGGTCTCCGGCTCCCGGCCCGCCCGGCAGGCCTCCACCCGGTTCTTCATGGAGGTCACGTCCCCCCCGGCGCAGAACCGCCCCTGGGCCCCCCGGAGGACCACCACCCGGACCGCCGGGTCCCGCCCCGCCTGCCCCAGGGCGGCGGACAGGGCCCTGGCCATGGGGATGGACAGGGCGTTGAGCTTCTCCGGGTCGTTGAGCAGCAGGGTGGCCACCCCCTCCTCCACCGTGGTCTGCACCAGCTGAGCGTTTTCCATAACTGATCACATTCCTTCCCTGCCGCCGCGCGGCGGCACGCTTATTTTGGTGTTATCACTTACTATAACGGAGCGCGGCGGGATTTTCACTGTCAAAGCCTACAAAAATCAGCGGGTGTGGCCCGACCTCCTGGCAGCCCCTTTTTGTAGCAACTGCCGTTGCCGGAAGAGGCGCGCCGTTTTACAATAGGCTCAGACAGAGCAAAACGGCCCATTGGGTGAAAAAATCAGGAGGTTATTCATATGATCCAGACAAAGATGACCCAGCTTCTCGGCATCCAGCACCCCATCATGCAGGGCGGCATGCAGCACCTGGGCACCCCGGAGCTGGCGGCGGCGGTGTCCAACGCCGGCGGCCTGGGCACCGTCAACGTGACCATCTACCCCGAGCTGGAGGACTTCCGCGCCGCGGTGCGGCAGATGAAGTCCCTCACCGACAAGCCCTTCGCCGTCAACGTGTCCATCCCCCCCGACGTGAACCCCGGGGACAAGACGGGCGGCTACCTGGAGATCTGCGCCGAGGAGGGCGTGAAGATCATCGAACTGGCCGGCGGCAACCCCGCCCCCTTCGCCCCCGTCATCAAGGGCTACGGCATGACCCTCATTGTCAAGATGGCCGCGCTGAAGCACGCCAGGAAGGCCCAGTCCGTGGGGGCCGACATGGTCACCATCGTGGGCTATGAGGTGGCCGGCCACCCCGGCATGGGCGAGCTGAGCAGCTTTGTGCTGGCCAACAAGGTGTCCCACGAGCTGGACATACCCGTGCTGCTGGGCGGCGGCGTGGCCGACGGCTGCGGCCTGGCCGGGGCGCTGAGCCTGGGCTGCGCCGGCGTGGTCATGGGCACCCGCTTTGTGGCCAGCACCGAGGCGGTCATCAGCGAGGCCCACAAGCAGTGGATCGTGGACCACCAGGAGGGGGACACCACCACCTGCCAGCGCACCATCCGCAACATGGTCCGGGTGGCCAACACCGCCAGCGCCCAGGCCTGCCTGGAGATGGAGAAGAAGGGCGCCACCCTCCAGGAGCTGATGGCCGTCATCTCCGGCAAGAACAGCAAGGCCGCCTACCAGTCCGGCGAGGTGGAGAAGGGCCTGTTCCCCGTGGGCCAGACCATCGGCCTGATCCAGGACGTGAAGCCCTGCCGGGACATCATCGACGAGATCATGGCCCAGGCCGAGGCGCAGATCGCCCGGGTCAACGCCATGCTGAAATAAAGCGTGAATCATCAATAATAAGGAGTGTAAAACCATGCGCGGATTGATCAAGCCCGACGGCCAGCAGCGGGAGCTGGTGGAGATGGTTCGCAATTTCATGAATAAGGAGATCAAGCCCCATGTGCGGGAGTTTGAGGAGGCCGGGGGCTACCCCGACCGCCTGGTGCAGATGGGCAAGGACATGGGCCTGACCGTGATGCAGGTGCCCGAGCAGTACGGCGGCCTGGGGCTGAGCACCACCACCACCGCTATGATGCTGGAGGAGGGCTCCAAGGTGGAGAGCACCTACATCTCCATGTTCAACATCACCAACATGGGGGCCAAGATCGTCATGTTCGCCGGCAGCGAGGAGCAGAAGCAGCGCTACGCCGACATTCTGGCGGGGGGCGGCATGTCCTCCTTCTGCCTCACCGAGCCGGGCGCCGGTTCCGACGCCGCCTCCGTGCGCACCACCGCCGTGCGCAAGGGGGACAAGTACATCCTCAACGGGAACAAGATGTTCATCACCAACGCCCTCATCGCCGACGTGTTCCTGGTGGTGGCCTCCACCGACCTGAGCCGCGGCTACAAGGGGCTGGCCACCTTCATCGTGGAGCGGAACCGCCCCGGGGTCACCGTGGGCAAGAAGGAGGACAAGCTGGGGATGCGGCTGTCCATCACCGCCGAGGTGGCCTTCCAGGACGTGGAGATCCCCGTGGAGAACCTGGTGGGCACCGAGGAGACCGGCTTTGCCAACGCCATGAAGGTGCTGGAGCTGTCCCGGCCCCTGGTGGCGGCCTCCTCGGTGGGCTCCTCCCAGCAGGCCATCGACCTGGCGGTGAAGTACGCCCAGGAGCGGGTGCAGTTCGGCAAGCCCATCTGCAAGTTCCAGGCCATCCAGATGATGCTGGCCGACATGCAGATGCGCACCAGCGCCGCCCGGGCCCTGGTGTACAACGCCTGCGCCCTCATCGACGCGGGGCTGCCCTGCTCCAAGGAGGCGGCCATGGCCAAGTGCTTCGCCTCCGACGCCTACCAGAAGAACGCCACCGACGCGGTGCAGATCATGGGGGGCTACGGCGTGATGAAGGAGTACATGGCGGAGAAGCTCTACCGGGACTCCAAGGTCACCCAGATTGTGGAGGGCACCAACCAGATTCAGCGCATGGTCATCGCCAAAGAGCTGATCCGGGAGAATAAAATATAAGAACCTGTATTCACAGCCGAAATCGCCGGATGGCCGAGGGATTTTCCCGTCAGGCAAGGCAAATTTTCGCAGAAATAATTGTGTTTATTTCAAGAAAATTCAACGCCGCATGACGGGGAAAGGCCCGGTCAGATGGTGAATTGAGGTTGTGAATACAGGTTCTAAGAAACCGCCGAAAGGAGCAGACGTTATGAGAGCTTTGGAAGGAATCCGCGTGGTCGAGCTGGCCACCTACGTGGCCGCGCCCAGCGGCGGGCGGGTGCTGGCCGACTGGGGCGCGGAGGTCATCAAGGTGGAGAGCCCCAAGATGGACATCTGGCGCAGCTACGGCAAGACCTTTGCCGGCCCCGCCAGCGACCAGGAGAACCCGGTGTTCGACGTGCCCAACGCCAACAAGAAGAACATCTGCATGGACCTGAAGGACCCGGAGGCCATGGCCGCGTTCCATAGGCTGCTGGCCACCGCCGACGTGTTCATCACCAACAACCGGCCCAAGCCCCTGAAGCGGATGGGGCTGGACTACGAGAGCCTGAAGGCCAAATATCCCCGGCTGGTGTGCGGCTATGTCACCGGCTTCGGCGAGGAGGGCCCCGACGCCGACGCCCCCGGCTTTGACACCGTGGCCTACTGGGCCAAGAGCGGCTTCATGGCCGACATGCGCATCGACGGCCCCGGCTCCTACCCCATCTACGCCCCCGGCGGCGTGGGGGACAACAGCTGCGGCACCATGATGGCCGGCGGCATCGCCGCCGCCCTCTTCGCCCGGGAAAAGACCGGCCGGGGGGATAAGGTGTCCGTGTCCCTGTTCGGCCTGGCCACCTGGGTCATGAGCCTGATGAACACCACCGTGCAGCCCCCCTTCAGCTACAAGTACCCCAAGACCCGCTTTGAGGGCCGGCCCATCACCATCCCCTACCAGTGCGCCGACGGCGAGTGGATCATGATCAACATCATGGAGTGGGAGCGCTACCGGGACGCCTTCTTTGCCGCGCTGGACATTCCCGAGGTGGGCGACGACCCCCGCTTCCACACCGCCGCCGAGCTGGGCAAGCTGGAGAACCGGGAGCCCCTGGTGAAGATTCTGGAGGAGGCCTTCCGCAAGTACCCCTCCGACGTCATCGACCAGCGGCTCACCCAGGCCGACGTGGTCCACAGCCGCCTGGCCCACTTCCGGGATGCGGTGGTCAGCGAGCAAGCCAAGGCCAACCACTATGTGGAGCACATCACCTGCCCCAGCGGCCAGGACTACTGGCTGGCCCGGCCCTGCGTCCAGCTGGCGGAGGGCGGCCTGCCCCCCTACGAGCTGGCCCACGCCCTGGGCCAGGACACCCGGGACATCCTCTCCGGCCTGGGCTACGCCCCGGAGGAGATCGACGGCCTGGTGGAGAAGGGCGCCGTCAAGGCAAAATAATATAGTACTCCCATCGTGAAGGGCCCCCGCAGAAGCGGGGGCCCTTCGGCTGTTTCCGCGCCTGGGGCGCTTTGCGGGTCTTTTCCGACACGGTTTCGTTGTGATTTCTTGAAATAAACACAATTATTCCTGCGAAATCTCGCCTCGCCGTGGCGAAAAATCCCTCGCAAATCGCTCTTGTCGATTTAATCAGTCATTCCTTAAGAATTTCGAAAGGGCGCCATTTCTATATTGACAAGTTAATATTATACCAACTATAATATTGACGAAAGGTGATGGCGCTGAGCTGCCGCGGGCAGGCCCAGCGCGAGAAAGGAGTGGTATGATGGCGTTTGCAAACGGGCCGCAGCTGCTGGACGGCTGCGTGCTGGCGGTGCTGTCCCACGGGGACGCCTACGGCTACGTGCTCACGCAGCAGATCAAAACCCGGCTGGATATCTCCGAATCCACCCTCTATCCGGTTCTGCGGCGGCTCCAGCGGGACGGGCTGCTGCTGGTGTATGACCGGCCCTACCAGGGGCGAAACAGGCGGTATTATTCCATCACCCCCGTGGGCCGCACCCAGCTGGCCCGGCGGCGGGAGGAGTGGGTCCAGTTCCGGGACGGCGTGGAAGATCTTTTAAAGGAGGACGAGCAAGATGGACAAACTTACCTATTTGGCTGAGCTGGCGGAAGGGCTGTCCCGCTGGGTGCCCGAGCGGGAGCGGCAGGACATCCTGCGCTACTACGCGGAATATTTTGAGGAGGCCGGCCCCCAGCGGGAGGCCGAGGTGATCCGGGAGCTGGGGGACCCCTGGGCGCTGTCCTGCCGGCTGGCGGTGGAGGGCGGCTTCGTGAGCCAGGAGCAGGCGGACCACTGGACGCCCAGGAAGAGAAAGCGGTGGCCCTGGATCGCCCTGGGCGTGACGGCGGCGGTGCTGGCCCTCATCGCCGTCCCGGTAGCGTTGTTTTCCCAGGTGGTGGGCAGCTTCGTAGGCGGCAACGTGGCCTCCTTCATCAGAGGGGAGCAGACTGCGGTGGTGGAAGAGGTGGACAAGGCCCAATTCGGCACGGCCAGAGAGGATGCGGTCTACGTGGAAAGCGAAGAGGGCGACGGCGGCTTCTGGTCCATGGAGGACGGATACCTGGAGCCCTTCCACGAGATCGACGTGGACGTCAGCATCGGCAACGTGACGGTGACCGAGGGGGACGACTACACCCTGTATATCAGCTCCAACACCACCCTGGGGGGCTACAGCCTGCGGTGGGAGGTCAAGGACGGCAAGCTCAAGATCCGGGACAGCGGCTCGGCGGGGCATGTGAATATCACCAGCTGGGACGATTTTAAAAATATGTTTGGCATCGACGCCAGCGCCATGGATGTGGTGATCACCGTGCCCGAGACGGGCGACATGGCGAATAAGATCAAGGTCAAGACCGGCCTGGGGGACGTGTTCCTCAGCAACCTGTACGTGGCGGAAAAGGTAGAGGCCGAGACGGGCCTGGGCGACGTGCAGTGCTACGAGGTCCGCGCCTACGACGAGGTGGACCTGGAGACCGGCCTGGGCGATGTGACCCTGGGCGTGGGCGAGGTGTTTATCGGCGCCAAGTTCGACCTCAAGACCGGCCTGGGCACCATCGAGGCCCAGATGGGCAGTTTGGAGAAGAACTGGGACATCGAGGCCAAAACCGGTATGGGCACCGTGACGCTCAACGGGGACAGCCGGGGCACCAAGCTGGAGCGCAAGGGAGCTGGGGACTACGAGCTGGAGGCCGAGACCGGCATGGGCGATGTCAATCTGTATTTCCAGGACGATAGGTGGTGATGTCACGCTGCGCCTGTTCGCGACGCGCGGCTTCGCTGCGACTTGAAAAAACCGGGCTCCCTGTGTGTGCAGGGAACCCGGTTTTTCCTCGCTCCGCTCCATCCGCGCTGCTCACGACGGCTCCGCGCCTCGTGCCCGCCAGGATGTTTTTTTGTCCGGCGGCCCGTCCGCCCCGTCTAAACCCCGCCCGCCCCGCCTATACTGATTTATGGTTGCATTTTCCTGTGTGGCATTGTATAATGAGGTGCTAAATGGAGAAAATGCGTGGAATCACGTTTTTATATGGGGTAATGAGTATGGAGATGAATATCCGAGACTATTTACAGCCGGGGAAGCGGGCCCACCTGGTGGGCATCGGCGGGGTGTCCATGGCGTCGCTGGCGGAGGTGCTCCACGGGGCGGGGGTGAAGGTCACCGGCTCCGACCAGCGGGAGAGCGCCACCGTGCTCCACCTGCGGGGGCTGGGCATCCCGGTGGTCATCGGCCACCTGCCCGGGAGCGTGGAGGGGGCGGACTGCGTGGTGCGCACCGCCGCCGTCCACGACGAGAACCCGGAGATCCGGGCCGCGCTGGACGGGGGCACCCCCGTGTTCGAGCGGGCCCAGGCCTGGGGGGCCATCATGCGGGACTACAAAAATGCCCTGTGCATCTCGGGCACCCACGGCAAGACCACCACCACCTCCATGTGCACCCACATCTTCATGGCGGCAAAGGCCGACCCCACGGTGATGATCGGCGGCACCCTGCCCCTGCTGGAGGCGGGCCACCGGGTGGGCCGCGGGGACACCATCATCCTGGAGTCCTGCGAGTACTGCAACTCCTTTTTGTCCTTCTACCCCACGGTGGCGGTGATCCTCAACGTGGAGGCGGACCACCTGGACTTCTTCAAGGACCTGGACGATGTGGAGCACTCCTTCCGGGCCTTTGCCGACAAGGTGCCGGAGAACGGCCTCATCCTGGCCAACTGCGAGGACGAGAACACCATGGCCACCCTGCGGGGGGAGACCCGGCCCGTGATGACCTTCGGCGTGGACCGGGGGGACGTCCACGCCGAGGGCCTGTCCATGGCCCACGGCTTCGGCTCCTTTGACGTGATTTATAAGGGGGAGAAGTACGCCCATCTGGACCTGTCGGTGCCGGGGATGCACAACGTGAAAAATGCCATCGCGGCGGCGGCGGCGGCCATCGCCCTGCGCCTGCCCGGGCGGGCGGTGGAGGAGGGCATGCGGGACTTCCGGCTGCCGGGCCGGCGGTTTGAGTATAAGGGGATGTACAACGGCGCGGAGGTGTGCGACGACTACGCCCACCACCCCGGGGAGCTGGCGGCGCTGTTCGACACGGCGGAGGCCCTGGGACACCGGCGGGTGATCTGCGCCTTCCAGCCCCACACCTACTCCCGCACCCACGAGCTGTTCCGGGACTTTGTGGAGGTGCTCCAGCGGCCCACCGTCACCCTGCTGGCGGAGATCTTCGCCGCCCGGGAGGACAACGAGGTGGGCATCTCGTCGGCGGACCTGGCGGCCGAGATCCCGGGGAGCGTGTTCTGCCCCACCCTGGCCGACGTGACCGAGAAGCTGCGCCGCCTGGCCCAGCCTGGGGATTTGATTCTCACCGTGGGCGCGGGAGATATCTACCTGGCGGGGGAGGCGCTGGTGGAAGGCTCATAACGGGCCCCCGCAAAGCCGTCCCTCAGGCTTTGTGGGGAGAGGAGGCACAGCGAAATGAGCGAGCTTTGGCCGCAGGCCAAAGCGAGGGATATGGAGCTTGTGCCGACGAGGGCGCGGGAGATATCTACCTGGCGGGGGAGGCCCTGGTAAAAGAGGAATAAAAAATGCCCGTCTCACCGCGAGACGGGCATTTTTCACCCTTCCTGGAGGAACAATGTGTTGAGGAACCGCTTGAAGATTCCGCCCACGGACAGCCGGGGAACCTCCTCCGGGGCCACCAGGTCGATGACGTCCACCTGCTGTCCGTCCACCAGCACGGTCAGCTCGCCCAGCTTCTGGCCGGCCTCCACCGGGGCCTCCACCTGGGGGGCCAGGTCCAGCCGGGTGGTCACCGTCCCGCTCTTGCTCTTCTCCAGCAGGATGGAGCACTCCCTGGCCGTGACGGGCTGGACGGTGTCCCGCTGCCCCAGCAGCACCTCCACCGGCGGAATGGCCTGGTCGGGGTAGACGGGGGTGATGGCGTAGTTGGCAAAGCCGTAGTTCAGCAGGTTTTTACAGCTCTCAAACCGATCGTTGGAGGTGGGGGCGTGCATCACCACGGCGATCAGCTCCATGCCGTCCCGCTCCGCCGTGGCGGACAGGCAGTACAGCGCCGTGTCTGTAAAGCCGGTTTTCAGGCCGGTGGCCCCCTCGTAGTAGAAGATGAGCCGGTTGGTGTTGGACAGCTGGAAGGCGCCGTCCCGCAGGGTGTCCATCCAGATGGTGGTGTACTCCCGGATGGCGGGGTGGTTCAGGACCAGCTCCCGGCTCATCCTGGCGATGTCGTGGGCGCAGGTCAGGTGGCCGGCGGCGGGCAGTCCGGTGCAGTTCACAAAGGTGGTGTGCTCCATGCCCAGCTCCCGGGCCCGCTGGTTCATCCGCTCCACAAAGGCGGCCTCGCTGCCCGCCACGTGCTCGGCCAGGGCCACGGCGCAGTCGTTGGCGGACACCACCGTCACCGCCTTCACCATGTCCCGGACGGTCATCTGCTCATTCTCCTTCAGCCAGATCTGGGACCCGCCCATGGAGATGGCGTGGGTGGAGGCGGTGACCATATCGTCCCAGCCCAGGCTGCCCGAATCGATGGCCTCCATCACCAGCAGCAGGGTCATCACCTTGGTGACGGAGGCGGGCTCGTACTGGGTCTCGGCGTCCTGCTCGTAGAGGACGCGGCCGGTGGTCTTTTCCATCAGAATGGCGGAGGGGGCGGTGACCTCCGCAGGGGCGGCGTAGGCCGTGACGGGGAGCAGGCACAGCAGCGCCAGCCCAAGGGCGGCAATTCGTTTCATGGCGTGAACCTCTTTTCTAGTTTGACTTCTGAGCAAAGGATGTGAAAAAAAGGTCCGTTCTATGCGTGGAAAAACAAGGCCGCCGATTTGACAGCGCCTGCGGGCTGTGGTATCATCAAAGCGGAAAAGCGCGGCTGGCGCTTTTTCCGTTTTGATGGTGGAATTTGATCCAATCTGGACGGCGGACGAAGGAGGAAGAGCATGGACCTGCTGAGCATTATTGTGCCGTGCTGCAACGAGGAGGCCGCGGTGGAGGAGTTCTACCGCCGCACGGCGGCGGTGTGCGCCGGACTGCCGGAGGTGGAGGTGGAGTACCTCTTTGTGGACGACGGCTCCACCGACCGCACGCTGGAGGCGCTGCGCGCCCTGGCCCGGCGGGAGCGGGGGGTGCGCTGGCTGTCCTTCTCCCGGAACTTCGGCAAGGAGGCGGCCATGCTGGCCGGGCTGGAGCACGCCAAGGGGGATCTGGTGGCGGTGATGGACGCCGACCTCCAGGACCCGCCGGAGCTGCTGCCCCAGCTGCTGGAGGCGGTGCGCGGCGGGGCGTGGGACTGCGCCGCCGTCCGCCGGGTGGACCGAAAGGGGGAGCCGCCCATCCGCTCCTGGTTCGCCCGGCAGTTTTATAAGGTCATCAATAAAATGAGCCGGACCGAGATTGTGGACGGGGCCCGGGACTTCCGCCTCATGACCCGGCAGATGGTGGACGCCATTTTGCGCCTGCCCGAGTACAACCGCTTCTCCAAGGGCATCTTCTCCTGGGTGGGCTTCCGCACCAGGTGGGTGGAGACGGTGAACGCCCAGCGCTGCGCCGGGGAGAGCAAGTGGTCCTTTTTCAAGCTGCTGGTCTACGCCCTGGACGGCATCATCGCCTTCTCCACCGCGCCGCTGGCCGTCGCCTCGGTGCTGGGGCTGGCGCTGTGCGCGGTCTCCTTTTTCGCCATCGTCTTTGTCATCGTCCGGCAGCTGGTGTGGGGAGGCAGCGCCTTTGGCTGGCCCTCCCTGGTGTGCATCATCCTGTTCCTGGCGGGGGTGCAGCTGTTCTGCATAGGCATTCTGGGGCAGTACCTGGCCAAGACCTACCTGGAGGTAAAGCGGCGGCCCGTCTATATCCTGCGGGAACAGGGAGGAGACCATGGAGAAGAGGAATAACCGGGCCGGATGGGCGGTACGCGCCCTGGCCTTCGCACTTCCGGCGGCGGTGATGCTGTGGGCCTACGCCTGCCTGGGCATGGCCCCCTGGGGGGACCGGACGGTGCTGGTGTCCGACATGTCCAGCCAGTATGTGGAGTTTTTCTGCGCGCTGAAAAACGGCGAGCTGTTTTTCTCCTGGTCCAAGGCCCTGGGCACCTCCTACATCGGGGTGTTCTCCTATTATGTGTCCAGCCCCCTGTCTCTGCTCACCCTGTTTGTGCCAAATGAGGCCATGCCCGTGGGGCTGATGCTGCTCATCGTCCTCAAGGTGGGGCTGGCGGGGCTGAGCTTTGCCCTGTTCGCCGGCCGGCGCTTTCCCGGCCATGACGGGGCGGCGCTGGTCTGCGCCCTGGGCTACGCCCTCATGTCCTACAGCATGGTGTACTCCATCTGCGTCATGTGGCTGGACGGCCTGATCTGGCTGCCCCTCATCCTGCTGGCGGTGGAGCGGGTGCTGGCGGGGCGGGGGGCGGGGCCCCTTGTGGCGGCGCTGACGGCCTGCTTTGTGTCCACCTGGTATATCTCCTACATGGTGGGGGGCTTCTGCGCGCTGTACCTGTGCGCCCGGCTGGCGGCGCTGCGCCTGGAGCCCAAGGCGCTGGGGCGGGCGCTGGCCCGTTTTTTCGGGGGGGCGGCCTGTGCCCTGGGGCTGACGGCCTGGCTGTGGCTGCCCACCCTGCTGGCCATGTTCAGCGGCAAGTTCAGCGGCGGCAGCGTGGGCTATGACGGGCTGCTGGCCTGCCAGCCCCTGGACCTGCTGGGCCAGCTGCGGGGCGGGCAGTACGGCTCCATCGGCTACGGCGCGCCGCCCTACCTGTTCTGCGGCGCGGCGGCGCTGATCTTCGCCGCTGTCTACTTTTTCCTGCCCCGGTTCCCCCTGCGGGAGAAGCTGGCCCACGGAGCGCTGCTGGGGGCGCTCACCGCCTCCCTGCTGCTCTCCCCCCTGGACCGGGTCTGGCACTTTTTCCAGCGGCCCAACTGGTTCCCCTTCCGCTACAGCTTTTTGTGGTCCTTCGTCCTGCTGTATCTGGCGGTGCAGACCCTGGGCGCGGTGCAGGAGCGGCTGGAGGAGGAGAATGGCGCCTGGGCCGGGCGGGGGGCCGCGCTGGCCCTGGCCGCCTTCACCCTGGTGGAGCTGGGCCTCAACGCCAGGCTCCTCCTGGGCGGGCTGGAGGGGCAGTTTGTGTCCGCCTCCTATCAGGCGTACCGGGACGACTATGCCGTCAACGCCCGGCTGGTGGAGGCCGCCCGGGCGGACGTCGGCGACGGCTTCTTCCGCGTGGGAGCCGCGGAGGACCGGGGGCACAACGGCCCCCTGGCCTTCGGCTACCCCGGCATCACCCACTACAGCAGCCTCTACAGCTACGATGTGAACCAGACCCTCAAGGCCCTGGGTTTCGCCCAGGCCTGGATGTGGTGCGCCTATTACGGCTCCACCCCGGCCACAGACGCGCTGTTTGGGGTGAACTACGTCATCAGCAGGGATGAACTGCCCGGGTACGCGCTGGTGGAGCAGGCGGGGGAGCTGAAGCTGTGGAAAAATCCGGACCCGCTGCCCCTGGCGTTTGTGTCCCTGGGCAACGGCCAGGTGGTGGGAAGCACCCCGTTCCAGCTGCAAAACGAGGTGTTTTCCGGCCTCCTGGGGGAAAATGTGGCGCTGTTTGCCCCCGTCCCCGCCCAGACCCAGTCCCGGGCGGGGGAGACGGTGTTCACCTTCACCGGGGGCGGGAAGCCCGTCTACGCCGACCTGTCCGCCGACGGCCTGCGGGAGGTTTGGGTAAACGGGGAGCGGGCGCTGTCCCTGGGGAGCAGCGAGGCGGCCAGCGTCCACTGCTTGGGCACGCCGGCGGCGGGGGAGACGTGGACGGTGGCGGTGCGCTCCTCCAAAGCCTGGAGCGGCGGGCTGTGGGAGCTGGACCAGGAGGCGCTCCACGCCGCCGTGGAGCGGCTGGACAACACACAGATCATATCGGTGGAAAAGAATGGCCGGGTGCGGCTGGCGGCCCAGACGGACCGGGCGGGAACGCTGGCCACCACCATCCCCGCCGAGGAGGGCTGGACGGCCTATGTGGACGGGGAGCGGGTGGAGCTGGGCGTCTGGCTGGGCGCCTTTCTATCCCTGGAGCTGCCCGCAGGAGCACACCAGGTGGAGCTGCGCTACACCGCCCCCGGGCTGGTCCCGGGCATGGCGCTGGGTGCGCTGGCGGCGGCCGGGCTGGTACTGGCGGCACTGAACCGGCGGAAAAGGATGTAAAAAACGGCCCCCGGCCTATGGCCGGGGGCCGTCTGTGCTGCCCTCCTCCGCGCAGGGCGGCCTGCGGAAAAACGGGATAGCGGGCTAAGGCTTGTTTGAAAAATGTCAACACGCCCAAACGGAGGCCCTTTTTCCGTCATACTTTGCCAATTTTCCTTGGAATACACAAAGTATTTCTGCGCCAAATCGCCTTGCCTGACGGAAAAATCCGTTGCCGCTGGGCACATTGCCATTTTCAAACAGCGCCTAGGGGACCGCCTCGACGATGGCGCCGCCGCCCAGGACGGAGCCGTCTCCGCCGTACACCACCGCCGCCTGTCCGGGGGTCACCGCCCGCTGGGGCTGGTCAAAGCGGAGCCGCACCAGCTCCTCCCCGGGGATGACGGTGACCGGCTGCTCCCGCTGGCGGTAGCGTGTCTTGGCCAAGGCGGGGAAGGGCCGGTCCGGCGGGTCGATGAGCCAGTTCCAGTCCCGGACGGTGCACAGGGTGGAGTAGAGCGCCTCCTCCGGCCCCACGGTGACGGTGTTGTCCGCCATGCACTTGCCGCACACGTAGATGCGCCCCGGCGAGGATACCCCGACGCCCCGGCGCTGGCCCATGGTGAGCCCCGCCGCCCCCCGGTGGCGGCCCACCACCCGGCCCTCCTGGTCGATGATGTCCCCGGGGGGGTAGGCTTTGCCGGTGTACCGCTCCATGAAGGCCAGGTAGTCCCCGTCCGGGATGAAGCAGATGTCCTGGCTGTCCCGCTTGCGGGCGTTGACAAAGCCCTCCCGCTCCGCGATGGCCCGCACCTCCGCCTTGGTCAGCCCCCCCAGGGGGAACAGGGTGCGCCCCAGCTGCTCCCGGGGGATGGGGTAGAGCACATAGCTCTGGTCCCGGCTCAGGTCAGCCGCCTTGGACAGGCGGGGGCCCGCCGCCCCAGGGGTGATCTGGGCGTAGTGCCCGGTGGCGAGAAAGCCGCACCCCAGCTCCCGGGCCCGGCGGTACAGCCGGTCAAACTTCAAAAATCGGTTGCATTCGATGCAGGGGTTGGGGGTCTCCCCCCGCTCATAGGCGGCGACAAAGGGGCGGATCACCCGCTGGTCAAAGTCGCCGGAAAAATTGAAGGTGTAGTGGAGGATGCCCAGCCGCCGGGCCACGTCGCCGGCGTCCTGGGCGTCGTCCAGGGTGCAGCAGGGGCGGCCCTGGTCCTCCGGCTGCGCCGGCAGGGCGCCCAGCAGCTTCATGGTGACCCCCACGCACTCGTAGCCCTGCTCCCGCAGAAGCCAGGCCGCCACGCTGGAGTCCACCCCGCCGCTCATGGCCACCAGGACCCGCCGTTCCTCTTGATTCATATGCTTCCCTCCTCTAGGCGCTGTTCGAAAATTGTCAACACGCCCAAGCAGCGGGTCCTTTCCCGCCATATGGCGTTGATTTGACTTGAAATACACAAAGTATTTCTGCGTCAAATCGCCTTGTCTGGCGAAAAAATCCCTCGCTGTTGGGCACATCGCCAATTTTCAAACGGCGCCTAGGCGCTGTTTGAAAATTGTCAATACGCCCTAGGGCTGGAGCAGCTCCACGGCAGCCTGGAGCTGGTTGTCGTGTTCTCCGCCGATGGCCGCGCCCTCGTCCAGGGACAGCTCCACGTCGGGGGTGATGCCCTCGCCGATGAGGGAGCGGCCGCTGCCGGTGCAGTAGGTGGCGGTGGACAGCCCCACCCCGCCGCCGTTGAGCAGGGGGAAGGTCACCTGGGAGTACCCCTTGCCGGAGGTGCGCTCCCCCACGATGGGCGCGCCCACGCTCTCCCGCAGCTGGGCGGCCAGCAGCTCCGCCGCCGAGTAGCTGTGCTGGTTTACCAGCACGGCCATGGGCAGGTCCACGCAGTCCGCGTCCGACTGGTAGACCGACGCGGCCCACCACCGGGGCTTCTGGGTGAACACCGGCCCCTCGGGCAGCAGGTAGTCCAGGATCTTCTCCAGCTCGGATACGTATCCGCCGGGGTCGCCCCGCACGTCCACGATGAGGGAGGCCGCGCCCTGCTCCACCAGGGCGTCCACCTCCCGCCGGAAGCTGTCCGCCGCGCCGGAGTAGAAGTTGCTCAGCTGGACGTAGCCGATCTGGCCCTCCAGCAGCTGCCCCCGGGCGGAGGAATTGCGCAGGGTGGCCCGGGTGCAGGTCACCTCCCGGGTGGCCCCGTCCTCCCCCAGCAGGGTGAGCGCCACCTGGGTGCCCGCCTCCCCCCGGACCCGGTCGGAGGCCTCCTGCCGGGCCTCCCCGGCGACGGAAACGCCGTCCACGGCGGTGATGATGTCCCCGGGGCGGACCCCCGCCTCCTCCGCCGGGCCCCCCTCGGCCACCGACTGGACCAGCAGGCCCTCCTCCCGGGAGGCGCTGTCCACGGTGACGCCCACGCCCACATAGCTGTTGGCCCGGGTGGCGGTGAGCTCCCGGTACTGCTCCGCGGTGCGGTAGTAGGACCAGCGATCCCCCAGGCCGTTGACAAAGGCGTTCAGCCCCGCGTCCACCACCCCGTCCAGGTCGGCGTCGGTCTCCACAAAGGCGAACCGGGCCAGCAGGTAGGTCTCCACCATGGCCAGGCCGCTGCGCCCCAGCAGGGCGCACCACAGCCCTGCGGACAGGGCCAGGGTGAGCAGCACCGTAAGTAATGTTTTTCCCCAGCCGGGCAGCCGTTTTTTCCGCCGCTTCCCGCTTTGTACCGCCTGTTCTTCCATGTTCAGACCTCCCTGCCAAAGATGAGACGGGGCGCGGGAAACACCCGCGCCCCTGGGGTTTCGCTATTTCCCGCCCGGGATGTTATACCGCTTGCCCGCGGCGTTGGTGGCGGTAAAGGTCATGCCGGGGTAGAGCTTGATGATGTCGTTGCGCACCCCGTTAATGCGCAGCTCGAAGTGCAGGTGGTAACCGGTGGACCGGCCGGTGGTGCCCACGTAGCCGATGATCTGGCCCTTCTGCACCGTCTGCCCCTCCTTCACAATGGGAACCTGGTTCTGGTGGGCGTACAGGGTGGCGTAGCCGTTGCCGTGGCTGATGATGCAGTAGTAGCCGTAGGAGGAGGCCCGGTAGTTGGTGTTCACCGTGGTGACCACCCCGGTTTTGGCGGCGTAGATGGGGGTGCCCCGGGGGGCGGGTATGTCGGTGCCGGTGTGGTTGGCGGGCAGCCCGCTGATGGGGTCTTTGCGGCTGCCGAACAGGGAGGAGAGGTGGTACCGCCCGGGGAGGGGCCAGTACCAGTCCCCGCTGTTGGCATTGTTCTGGGCGGCCAGGGCGGCCAGCTGCTCCTGGTACTTTTTCTCCGCCTCCTTCAGCTCCTTGTTGACCTGGGCCTCGGTATCGGCCAGCTGTTTGGCCTCGGCGGCGTACTCGCTCTCGGTGGCGGCGATCTGGTTGAGCAGGTCCTGGGCGTTGGCGCGCTGCACGTCCAGCTCCGCCTTGTGGGCCTCCAGCTCCTGCTGGGCCGCGGCTTGCTCCGCCCGGTCCGCCGCCAGCTCGTCCCGGGCCGCCCCCAGCTCCCGCTGGGTGGCCTCCAGCTGGTCGATGATGCGGTTGGAGTAGTCCATGATGTCGCCGATGAGCATGGCGTAGTCCAGCATGTCGGCAAAGCTCTTGGCCTCAAAGAGGATGGACAGGTAGTTCACGCCCCCTGTCTCCTCCATCCAGCGCACCTGCCGGTAAAACTCCTGGTACTGGGCCTCCTCCTGCTGCTCCAGGCCCTGGATCTCCAGCTCCTTGCCGGCGATCTGCCGGTCGAACTCGTCCAGCAGGGCCTGGCTGGCGTTGATCTGCGCCTCGGTGAGCACCACCTGGCCCTGGATGAGCTCCACCTGCTCCCTGGCGCTGCTCAGGTCGCTGCGGATGGCGGCCAGCCGCGCCTCTGTCGCCTTTTTCTGCGCCTGGATGTCGGCGAGCTCGTCCTTGATGTTCTGGATGTCGGATTGGGTGACGTCCGCCCGGGCGACGATGCTCAGCGCCGGCACCACCACCGACAGCAGCAGCGCCGCCGCCAGGAGAATTACCACGAGCCGCTGGGTCTTTTTCTTCATAAGGGCCTCCTTATTTGTCTCAGACCTGAAGGAACTTACGGATGGCGATGCCGGAGCCCAGCGCGCCGATGGCGGCGCCGGACAGGGCGAACACCCCCAGCACCCGCTTCCAGATCAGGGAAAAGTCCATCAGCGAGAACAGGGCCGTGGCCCCCGCCTCGCCCAGCGCCCGGCCCACGGCGGCGTACACCCCCCACTGGAGGAAGAAGGCCGCCAGCGCCCCCATGAGCCCCAGGATCAGCCCCTCCACGATGAAGGGCCAGCGGATGAAGCCGTCAGTGGCGCCGCACATCTTCATGATGGCGATCTCCTCCCGGCGGGCGAAGGCGGCCAGCCGGGTGGTGTTGGAGATGATGAACAGGGACACCGCCGCCAGAATGCCGATGAGCACATAGGCCAGGGCGGTGACCGCGTTGCGCACGGTGACGAAGCCCTCCGCCACCTCGCCCGCCGCCTGGTGGTTGGCCACCCCGGGCAGGGCGCACACCGCATCCACCGTCTCCTGGAACCGCTCCAGGTCCAGCACGTGGATGGAAAGCCGGTCCCGCAGCACCTCGTCGGGCATGTTGACGTACAGCCCCTCGGTCTCGTGACCCTTCAGGTAGTCGGCCTTGGCCTGCTCCCGGGTGATGAACGTCACCTGGCCCACGTTGTCGATCTGCTTTACCTGGTCCATGAGGGTGTTGATCTGCTCGTCCGTATAATCCTCCTGGATGTAGGCGAGGAACTCGTTTTCCTCCTCCAGCTGGCTGAGCATCCCGTCCACGTTCACCGCCAGCAGGGAGAAGGAGCCCATGATGATGAGGCAGGCCACGATCATGCACACCGCGGCGAAGGACATCAGCCCGTGGGAAAAGATGCTGAGGAACCCCTCTTTGATAAAATAGCCTAAGTTAAATTGTCTCATGCCCGATAGTAGCCTCCCTGACCGTCCCGGATCATCTCGCCGTCCTTGATTGCCACCACCCGCTTGGAGAAGCGGTTGACCAGATCCCGCTCATGGGTGACCACCAGCATGGTGGTGCCCATGGAGTTGATCCGCTCCAGCAGCGTCATAATTTCCAGCGACCGCCGGGGGTCCAGGTTTCCGGTGGGCTCGTCGGCGATGATCATTTTGGGGTTGTTTACCAGCGCGCGGGCGATGGCCACCCGCTGCTGCTCGCCGCCGCTCATCTCGTTGGGGTAGGCGTCCGCCTTGTCCTCCAGCCCCACCAGGTCCAGCACGTAGGGGATGCGCTTGCGCATCTCCCGGCCGCTGGCCCCCACGGTGCGCATGGCGAACTCCAAATTGCCCTGCACCGTCTTTTTTTCAATCAGGCGGAAGTCCTGGAAGATGACCCCCAGGGTGCGGCGCATGTGGGGAATCTGCCAGCGGCGGATGTTGTTCAGGTTGTAGCCGTTGACAATGACCCGGCCCTGGCTGGCGGTGACCTCCGCGGTGAGCAGCTTGATGATGGTGGACTTGCCCGAGCCGGAGGGCCCCACCAGGAATACGAACTCCCCGTCCTCAATCCGCAGGTTGATTCCCTTCAAGGCCTTGGTGCCGTTGTCGTATTCTTTATGTACGTCGATCAATCGTATCATGGCCCGCATCTCCATTGTTTCCGCGTTGTTCCCGCCGCCCTGCGGGCAGACGGAATCGTCTTCCATTATATCCGCTGGGCGGCACTCTGTCAACGGTTATGGCAGGATTCCCAGCATTCTCCGCCCTGTTCCGCGGTATTTGCTCCGCCTCCTTGCGCTCTCCGCCAAAAAACGACGGAGCCGGCGCGGCCTCAGGCCGCGCCGGCTCTCAGAAGCTGTGTCAATGACCAGTGCCCGTTGTCAGAGGGCCTCCGCCATGGCCCGGGCCAGCGCCCGCATGTTCTCCCGGTCGGCGTTGGTGGCGGCGGCCTTGATGGAGATCCTGGGCTCCAGGATGGTGAGCCCCTTCATCCCCTCCAGCTCACACAGCATGGCCCGCAGGGCGGTGGGGCCCCAGGAGCCGTTCTCCATCAGGCCCACAACCCGGTCCTTGAAGCCCTTGGACTTCAGCCGGGCCAGCAGCTGGGCCATGGGGGGGAACACCCCGGCGTCGTAGCTGGCCGCGGCCAGTACCAGGCCGCTGTACCGAAAGGCCCCGGCCACCGCCTCCGCCCAGTCCCGGCGGGTCAGGTCGATGGCCTCCGCCGCCAGCCCCTGGGCGCGGAGCATGTCCGCCAGCTCCAGGGCGGCCCGGGCGGTGTTGCCGTGGATGGAGGCGTAGGCCACCAGCACCCCCTTCTCCTCGGGGGCGTAGCTGCTCCACACGCCGTACTTCTCCAGGGCCAGGGCCAGCGCCTCCCCGGACAGGATGGGCCCGTGGAGGGGGCAGACGGTCTGTATGTCCAGCGCCGCCGCCTTTTTCAGCAGGGCCTGGACCTGAGCGCCGTACTTGCCCACGATGTTGATATAGTACCGGCGGGCCTCGTCCACCCAGGGGGAATCGGGGGCGGTGTCCCCGAACCGGCCGAAGCCGTCGGCGGAGAACAGGGTCTTGGAGGCGCTCTCATAGGACACCATCACCTCCGGCCAGTGGACCATGGGGGCCATGAGGAAGCTGAGCTTGTGCGCCCCCAGCTCCAAAACGTCCCCCTCCTTCACGGTGAGGGTGCGCCCCTCGAAGCTCCGCCCGGTGAAGGCGGACAGCATGGGGAAGGTCTTGGTGTTGCCCACTAGGGTCAAGCCGGGGAACCTGTCCGCCAGGGCGGCCACGCTGCCGGCGTGGTCGGGCTCCATGTGGTGGATCACCAGGTAGTCCGGGGCGCGGCCCGCCAGGGCCTCATCCAGGTTGGCCAGCCACTCCTGGGTCTTGCGGGGGTCCACCGTGTCCAGCACGGCGGTCTTTTCGTCCAGGATGAGGTAGGAGTTATAGCTCACGCCGTTAGGGACGGCGTACTGGCTCTCAAACAGGTCGATGTCGTTGTCAAAGCAGCCCACCGGCAGGATGGCCGGATCAAGATGAAGGCTCATGCTAACAGTCCTTTCTTTTGTGGATCTGGGTATGGGTTTTCAGTGCCCATCATTTTACTATGGTTTTCTCCCGGCGTCAAGTTTTCCCTCCCTCTCAGTCTTGACAATTTCCCGCCCCGGTGATACACTGTTTCCTGTCAAAATGGCCATGACGGAGAAGAGCCCGCGCAGCGGCGCACAGAGAGGGACCCATTTGGTGGAAGGGCCCCGCGCAGTGCGGCGGGCGGTACCCCTCCCGAGCCGCCCGGGACGACCGGGACGGAGCCTCACCGTTATCAGAGGACACGAGCGGCAAGTTGTCACGCTGCGCCTGCTCGCGACGCGCGGCTTCCCTGCGACTCGGACTGGTGTCCGGGCCTTGCGGCCCTCCCCTCGTCCTCGCTTCGGTCCATCCGCGCTGCTCGCGACGGCTCCGCGCTTCTTGCAAGCAGGGTGGAACCGTGGAGTTATAGAAGCGCGAGGGTAGACACATAGGCCCGGATGGACTGGAGCGAGGGGCAAAACTCAGGCAGGCGTGCCTGCCGGATTTGTCCCGAGGCGGAGGGAAGCCGGGCCGTGTATGTGTCCAACCCGAGCGTGACAATGCTTCACCCCTGAACATCATCAGGGGTGAGGCATTTTTGTTTTTTACCCCAACACAAGGAGGAATCTTTATGTCCGAGGAAAACAATCAGTATACCTTTGAAAACGAGCAGTACCGCAAGACCTACTGGCACACCTGCTCCCACGTGATGGCCCAGGCGGTGAAGCGCCTGTGGCCGGAGGTGAGGCTGGCCATCGGCCCGTCCATCGACGAGGGCTGGTACTACGACATGGACGCCCCCTTTGCTTTCACCCCCGAGCACCTGGAGCAGATCGAGGCCGAAATGCGCAAAATCTGTAAGGAAAAGCTGAAGCTGGAGCGGTTCGAGCTGCCCCGGGCCCAGGCGCTGGCCTTCATGGAGGAGAAGGGGGAGCCCTTCAAGGTGGAGCTCATCCAGGACCTGCCGGAGGACGCCGCCATCTCCTTCTACAAGCAGGGGGAGTTTACCGACCTGTGCGCCGGCCCCCACCTGGACTCCACCGGGCGGATCAAGGGCAACGCCATGAAGCTCACCGCCTGCAACGCCGCCTACTGGCGGGGGGACAGCAATCGGGAGACCCTCCAGCGCATATACGGTATTGCCTTCCCCAAGAAGGACGAGCTGGACGAGTACCTCCAGCGCATCGAGGAGGCCAAGAAGCGGGACCACCGCCGGCTGGGCCGCGAGCTGGGCCTGTTCATGCTCCGGGACGAGGGCCCGGGCTTCCCCTTCTTCCTGCCCAAGGGCATGGTGCTGAAAAACACCCTCATCGACTACTGGCGGCAGGTCCACAAGAAGTACGGCTATGTGGAGATCTCCACCCCCATCATGCTCAACCGCCAGCTTTGGGAGCGGTCGGGCCATTGGGACCACTACAAGAACAATATGTATGCCACCGTCATTGACGAGGTGGACTTTGCCGTCAAGCCCATGAACTGCCCCGGCGGGATGCTGGTGTACGCCAGCGAGCCCCACTCCTACCGGGAGCTGCCCCTGCGGGTGGGGGAGCTGGGCCTGGTCCACCGCCACGAGCTGTCCGGGGCCCTCCACGGCCTGTTCCGGGTGCGCTGCTTCACCCAGGACGACGCCCATGTGTTCATGACCCGTGACCAGATGAAGGACGTGATCCAGGAGACGGTGCGGCTGTTTGACGAGGTGTACTCCACCTTCGGCCTGTCCTACACCATCGAGCTGTCCACCATGCCCGAGGACCACATTGGCACCGTGGACGAGTGGGAGCGCAACCAGGACATTTTGAAGGACGCCATCACCGGCATGGGCAAGGAGTTTGTCGTCAACGAGGGGGACGGCGCCTTCTACGGCCCCAAGCTGGACTTCCATCTGGCCGACTCCCTGGGCCGGACCTGGCAGTGCGGCACCATCCAGCTGGACAGCCAGCTCCCCGAGCGGTTCGAGCTGGAGTACACCGGCGAGGACGGCCAGAAGCACCGCCCCGTCATGATCCACCGGGTGGTGCTGGGCTCCATCGAGCGGTTTATCGGCGTCATCACCGAGCACTTTGCCGGGGCCTTCCCGGCGTGGCTGGCCCCGGTGCAGGTGAAGGTGCTGCCCGTCACCGACCGGGCGGAGGAGTACGCCGCCCAGGCGGCCGAAAAGCTGGAGGCCCGGGGCTTCCGCTGCGAGGTGGACGCCCGGAACGAGAAGATCGGCAAGAAGATCCGGGAGGCCACCCTGGAGAAGGTGCCCTTCATGCTGGTGGTGGGCGACCGGGACATGGAGAACGGCACCGTCTCCCCCCGCCGCCGCTCCGGGGAGGACCTGGGGGCCATGGCGCTGGACGCCTTCGCCGCCCTGCTGGGGGACGAGGTCAGCACCAAGGCCATCAAGTGAAAACGAAGCGCCGCCGGGGATTCCCGGCGGCGCTCTGCTTGTGGAAAGAATTGGTGCGCGCCGGGGCCTGAGGGGTTTTCGGCGGGGCGGGCGCGCTTTTTCCGTTGTCTTTTTCCCCGGAAGCTGGTATGATGGAGTCAGCGCGGGGGAAAACGAGGCCTGCGCCAGATCACCTGATTTTGATGAAAAGGAAGCGAGGCTATGGATTACAGCGGTTGGGACCGGACCTATCCCCGCCCCCAGCTCCGGCGGGACAGCTTTTTCCCGCTGAGCGGCGGCTGGACGCTGAACGGCAGGCCCGTCCGCGTGCCCTGGTCCCCCCAGGCCCCCCTGTCGGGCTGGGAGGGGGCGGTGGGGGACGTGCTGCGTTATGAGACGGCCTTCACCCTCCCCCCGGGCTTCCTCCCCGAGGGCCGCCGGGCGCGGCTCCACCTCGGGGCGGTGGATCAGGTGGCGGAGGTCTTTGTCAACGGGGTGAGCGTGGTCCGCCACGAGGGGGGCTATCTGCCCTTTTCCGCGGACATCACCGCCGCCCTGCGCCCGGGGGAGAACCGGCTGGAGGTGAAGGCGGTGGATACCCTGTCCCACGCCTACCCCTACGGCAAGCAGCACAGACGCCCCCACGGGATGTGGTACACCCCGGTGTCCGGCATCTGGCAGCCGGTGTGGCTGGAGGCGGTGCCGGAGCGGGGGGAGGTGGCGTCGGTGCGCCTCACCCCGGACCTCATCGGAGTGACGGTGGAGGTGGACGCGGGGGGCGCGGACTTCAACCTGGCGGTCCCCCTGGGGCAGGGGAGGCTGCTCACCGCGGCGGGGAAGAGCGGCGTCCCCCTCCGCCTGGAGGTGCCCAGCCCCCGGCTCTGGACGCCTGACGACCCCCATCTGTACCACATGACCGTGGCCACCGCCGCCGACCGGGTGGAGAGCTATTTCGCCCTGCGCACGGTGACCACCAGGCAGATCAACGGCCGAGCCCGGCTGTGCCTCAACGGGGAGCCCGTCTTCCTCCACGGGGTGCTGGACCAGGGGTACTTTGAGGACGGCCTCTTCCTGCCCAAAACCCCGGAGGAGTACGGCGCGGACGTGCTGCGGATGAAGGAGCTGGGCTTCAACACCCTGCGCAAGCACGTCAAGGTGGAGCCCCAGGCGTTCTATTACGCCTGTGACCGGCTGGGTATGCTGGTCATCCAGGACATGGTGAACTCGGGGGAGTACCGCTACCTCCGGGACACGGTGCTGCCCACCTTGGGCTGCAAAAAGCGGGGCGACCTGGGCAGGGGGGGCGGCGAGAAGCGCCGGGCGTTTTTCGAGCGCCACTGCCTGGACACCATCGCCCACCTGAAAAACCACCCCTGCGTCATCGGCTGGACCATCTTCAACGAGGGCTGGGGCCAGTACAACTCCGACCGCATCTACCGCCTGCTGAAGGCCGCCGACCCCGCCCGGTTCTTTATGAGCACCTCCGGCTGGTTCGCCCAGAGGGAGAGCGACGTGGACAGCGAGCACGTCTACTTCACCAGCCGGGTGCTGGAGGGGAGGCGGCCGGGGAAATTCCTGCTGCTCAGCGAGTGCGGCGGCTTCTCCCGCCGGGTGAACGGCCACGTGTTCCGGGGGCGGAAGAACTACGGCTACGGGGAGCAGTGCCGGTCGGAGGGGGAGCTGACAGGCCGGATCCGGGCCATGTACGACGAGATGGTGCTCCCCTCCATCCCCAACGGCCTGTGCGGGTGCGTCTACACCCAGCTCAGCGACGTGGAGGGGGAGACCAACGGGCTGTACACCTACGACCGCCAGGTGCGCAAGGTGGAGCTGGAGGCCATGGGGGCCATTGCGGCGGACGTCAAACGGGCGTTGGAAAAAGCGGCGGAAAACGGTTGACACCGGAGCAAAACGTGATATACTTCCATTGAACGCGCCGCACGACGCCAATTTTGAAACGAGGAGTGTTTTTCATGATGAACGAGAAGGTTTCCGCGCTGCTGAACGATCAGATCAATAAGGAGCTGTACTCCGCCTACTTATACCTGGATATGGCCAACTTCTACGCCGGGCAGGGGCTGGACGGCTTTGCCAACTGGTACGAGATCCAGGCCCGGGAGGAGCAGGACCACGCCATGCTCATGTACAAGTACCTGCACAACAACGACCAGGCCGTCACCCTGGAGGCCATCGCCAAGCCGGACAAGGTGTACAAGACCCTGATGGACCCCCTGAAGGCCGCCCACGCCCACGAGCAGTACGTCACCGGCCTGATCAACGCCATCTACGACGCCGCCCAGGAGGCCAGGGACCACCGCACGGTGCAGTTCCTGGACTGGTTCATCAAGGAGCAGGGCGAGGAGGAGGCCAACTCCTCCGGCCTGATCCGCAAGATGGAGCTGTTTGGGGACGACGCCAAGGCGCTGTACATGCTCAACAGCGAGCTGGCCGGCCGGGTCTACTCCGCCCCCTCCCTGAAGCTCTGAGCCCGTGAAAAGACCGGCCCCTCGTGAGAGGGGCCGGTCCTTTTCATCTGTTCACTGGGGGGGCAGATAGCCGGTGGGGTCCACGGGCCAACCGTTTTTCAGCAGGGCGTAGTGGATGTGGGGCTCCCGGCCGCTCTCGGAGGCGGCGGTTTCCCCCACCGAGCCGATCACCGCCCCGGTGGTCACCCCGTCGCCCACCTTCACTGTGGGCGCCTCGGCCAGGTTGGCGTACCGGCTCATCAGCCCCTCGCCGTGGTCGATCTCCAGCACCGTGCCCATCAGGTCGTCCTCATACAGGGCGGACACCGTGCCGTTGGCCGCCGCCAGCACCTGGGTGCCCAGGGGGGCGGCGATGTCCAGCCCCTCGTGGGTGCGCCAGTCCCCCATGGTCTCGTTATAGGCCAGCGTCTCCACCGCGAGCCCGGCGATGACCGTGCCCTTCACCGGCCATGTAAAGACCAGGGGGGCGGGCGCCAGCGTGGGCGGGACGGAGGGGGCGGCGGAGGGCTGAGGAGAGGGGGTGGGCTGGGGGGAGGGAGAGGCGCTCACCGCCGCGGAGGGGGGCGCGGTGACCCTGGGGACCTGGCTGGCCGGGGGGGCCGAGGGCTTGACCGACGGCCGGGCGGAGGGCTGGTCCGCAATGGCGGCGGAGCCGGACACAGGCTGATCCGCCTCCCCCAGGCCGGTGCGCACGCCCTGCACCAGGTAGTAGCCCGACAGGGCGATGGCGGCCACACAGATGAGTACCACAAGATAGAAACCTTTTCCTGAAATGAAATCGCCAAATTTTTCGATCCATGTTCGTTTGTTGTTCATAATGACACCTCCGGCCCTATTGTGGACGGAGGCGGTGCAAATTATACCCATGAGCGGGAAAAACTGGGACAGCCCCTCCGGCGGGGCGGGAAAAATTTTTGGAGGGGCGGACCCTGCCCCGGCGGCTCTACGCCGGGCCGGGGGGCTCCCCCTCCGCCCGCGCCCCCTTGGGCCTGGGGCCGAAGCCGGAGGAGATGGCCCCTGTGGGGCAGACCGACCTGCACGCCCCGCAGCGGATGCACTCGCCGCAGCTGATATCCCTGGTGACCTCCACGTTCATCGGGCAGACCCGCTCGCACTGCTTGCAGTCCACGCACTTGGTCCGGTCCAGCTCCATCTGGTAGAGGCTGAATCGGTTGAACAGGGCGTAAAAGGCCCCCAGCGGGCAGAGGTACTTGCAGAATGGGCGGTGCACCAGAACAGAGACGGCCAAAATGACCAGCAGCACCCCCAGCTTCCAGTTGAACAGCGCCCCCGCCGCCTGCCGCAGGGCCGGGTTGGCCAGCAGCAGCGGGATCCCGCCCCCCAGCGTCCCGGCGGGGCAGAGGTACTTGCAGAAAAAGGGCGGCGCGGCCATCCCCTCCGCCGCCGACACCAGCGCCGGGAGCAGCGCCACCAGCACCAGCAGCACCGCGTACTTCACATACCGGGCGGGGCGGTCGATTTTTGGGGGCGCCTTCAGCTTGGGCGTGGGAATCCGGTGCAGCAGGTCCTGCACCAGCCCGAAGGGGCACAGCAGGCCGCAGGCCAGCCGCCCCAGCGCCAGGCCGAAGAGCATCAGCGTCCCCAGCACGTAGGCGGGGAACCGGCCCCTTCCGCTGCCCAGCGCCGCCTGGAGGGAGCCGATGGGGCAGGCCCCCAGCGCCCCCGGGCAGGAGTAGCAGTTGAGGACGGGGACGCACAGCGCCTTGCTGGCCCCGGTGAAGATTTTCCCCTTTTGAAAGCCCACGGCATAGCCGTTGAACGCAGCGGCGGCGGCCAGCTGGATGAGAAGCTGGCGGGGGAGGCGCCGCCCCGGCTTTCGCCTCACCCGATCCCGATGCATTCCAGGCATATCCGCACCGCCTTTTCCATGACCTCCAGATACTCTCCCCGGGCCGCGCCGGCGGAGAGCAGCAGCATGGCCGCCGTCAGGACCACCAGCCGCACCACCTTTTGCCGCTCACCCGATTTCAACGCTGATCTCCGCCTTTCCCGCGGCCTTCAGCACCTGGTTCACCCCGTCTGTGAAGGCGGCGGCCAGGTCCGCCTGGCTGCCGATGACGGCGCTGCCCACGATGCTGCCCCCGCTGTCCACAAAAATCGTGGTGGGAATCACCTGGACCGAGTTGCATACGGCCAGGAAATTCTCGTCGCCGCCCAGCAGGGTGACCCCCTCATAGCCGGCCTCCTCCAGAATCCGCTCCGCCCCCTCGGGGTTGCCCGCGCCGTCCACGCACACGGTGATCAGCTGGACGTTTTCCGGCAGCGCCTTGGCGTAGGCCGCCAGGTCGGGCATCTCGTTGATGCACGGGCCGCAGTAGGTCCCCCAGAAGTTGATGACGGTCACGTCCTTGGCGCTGATGTCGTCCTGGGTGAAGGAGTCCCCCGCCAGGGTGTCCGCAGTGAAGGAGGACAGCTCGCCGGCGCCGGAGGGCTGGACCGCGGGGGAGGCGCCGGCGGGGTCCTGGGAGTGGGTGGGGGCGCCGCTGGAGCAGCCGGCCAGCAGGCCCAGGGACAGGGCCGCCCCCAGCAGCAGGGCGGTGAGTTTTTTTGCTTGCATGATGACAACTTCCTTTCCGCTTCGAAACAATCAATAATGTGTACAGCGGCTCTATCATACCACAGGTTCTGCCTCCTGCCTACCCCTGCGCGCCATTTTTCCCCGGTGAAAAAAGAAGCCGAAAACCCCGCCCGAAAGGAGTAGACGAGGGATACCGGCTGTGGTATAATACCTCTAAACACTTGGGAGAGAAGAGCTTGGATTTTATGGAAAATCCGTATAAGAAGCTGTACCAATGGCCGAAGTATTCAGATTTGCGAGAAAAAATGCCGATGTCAGGGCAAGAAATCGCGGGAATACTTTGTGTATTGGAAGATTTTTTCACGCAGTCCGCCGGCGCTTTGGGCCGCAAAGATGTGTGCTGAGGCGATTGGCACAGCTTCTAATGATTCAGTGAAAGAGTATCAAAGGAGGCGCTTGTATGGACAGGCAAGTAGTATGGCAGGACAGCTACGACATCGGCGTGGAGGCAATCGACCAGGAACACCGCCGGCTGTTCAAAATCATCAACCGTCTGTTTGCCATGGACGAGGACAAAGGCCAGTGGGCCTGCCAGGAGGGAATCAAGTATTTCAAGGCCCACGCCATGAGGCATTTTGCGGACGAGGAAGCGTACATGGCCTCTATCGGCTACGAGGGACTGGAGACCCACAGACATATCCACCGGGAATTCCGGGAGCACACCCTCCCGGCCCTGGAGGAGGAGCTGGAGCAGAGCGATTACGCCCCCGACGCGGTGAACCATTTCCTGGGGGTGTGCACCGGCTGGCTCATCGGCCACACCCTGACGGAGGACATGGCCATCACCGGGGGGCGCATCAGCAAGTGGACCGACCTGCTGCCGGAGGAGGAGGTCCAGGCCATGCGGCAGGTTATCGCCCAGCTGGTGTTTGACATGTTCCAGCTGGAGTCCCAGATGATCAGCAGCGCTTACGGCGGGGAGCGGTTCGGAAAAGGGGTGTACTACCGCCTGATCTACGGGGCCAAGGGGGATGAGCGGCGGCAGGAGGTCATTCTGGTTTTTGAGGAAAAGCTGCTGGTGAACACGGTGGGCAGGATCTTGGGCCTTCAGACCAACAAGCTGGACTCTGTCCTGATCAACGCCTCCCGGTACACCGCCAAGCAGTTTGTGGGGCGGGTGATGGAGCACTTCCCCAGCTGGGACGGCTACGAGCTGAAGGAGGAAAATCTGCTGTCCTACGAGCAGCTTCAGAAGGTGTTCGAGCGGGAGAAGCCCCAAGTGAGCCTGCTGTTCAACACCGGGGGCGCGGGGTACTTCGCCTACTGTGTCATCGCCCCCCACCTGCTGGAAAAGGGCATCGGCACCCCCATCGAGGCGGATAACGCCATCACGGAGATTGAGCAGTACCTGAGCCGGCGGGAGGAGCCCAGCGGCAAGGGGAAGATTCTGGTGGTGGACGACTCCGCCACCATCCGCCAGGCCATGAAGGGGATGCTGTCCCAGGACTATGAGGTGGCCGTGGCGGAATCCGGGGTGGCCGCCATCCGAACCATCACCCTGAACCGGCCGGACCTGGTGCTGCTGGACTACGAGATGCCGGTGTGCGACGGAAAGCAGACGCTGGAGATGCTCCGTTCGGAGGAGGCGTTCTCCAATATCCCGGTGATCTTCCTCACCGGGCGGGGGGACCCGGAGACGGTGCGCAGGCTGCTTTCCATGAAGCCGGCGGGGTATCTGCTGAAATACCTGAAGCCGGCGGAGATCAAGCAGAAGATCGACGAGCTCTTTGAAAAGCACAGGCCGCAGTAAGGCGCGCTCCCCCGGGGCGGCCATACGGCTCCCGGCGGGGGGCGGGCACACGCCCGCCCCCCGCTTTTTTGGGGCCCGGGCCGGAATTTTTTGCGCACGATGGAAATTTTCTTCTGTTTTTCGAAAAAAGGGGTTGACAACGCCGGGGAGAAGGCATATACTGGGCAACGCTGTAGAAAATTTCAATTGAGAAAGGAGGCGCGCAATATGTTGAACACTGTGTTTTTTGGAAAGAACACCCTGTCTTTTGAGACGAATACGAGACGGCTGGGATATTTGCGCGCCTGGGGAGTGGAATAGGAATTCCATTCCATATTGCATTGGCTTGCGGCGTCCCTCTGTCCAGAGGGGCGCTTTTTTGCGCTCATTTGGGAAAGGAGAAGATATGGAAACACACGGAAAGCTCTCCCGACGGGAGAAAATAGCGCTGGTCCTCCGGCACCTGGAGGGCTGCTGGGGCTTTTTCCTGGGGGCCATCCTGCTGGCGTACATGAACACCGCCTGCAACGCCCTGGTGCCCCAGATTATCGGCGTCACCGTAGACTCGGTGCTGGGGACCAAGGAGCCCGACCTGCCCGGCGTGGTCCAGGCGCTGCTGCCCCTGGAGCAGCTCCGGGCGGACCCCTACCGGGCCCTGTGGACGGCGGCGGGGGCGGTGGTGCTGGCGGCGGCGGTGCGGGGGCTGTGTATCTTCGGGATGCGGATTAACCTGGCGAAGGGCTCCGAGGGCTTTGTGAAAAAGCTGAGAGACAACCTGTACAGCCACATCATGCGCCTCAGCTTCGACTGGCACACCGCCCACGCCACCGGCGACGTGATCCAGCGGTGCACCTCCGACGTGGAGGTCATCCGCACCTTCGTCTGCAACCAGCTGATGGAGGTGGTGCGCACGGTGTTCCTCATCGCGCTGTACACCGGCATCATGCTGGCGATGAACTGGAAGCTGGCCCTGATCCCCCTGGCCTTCATCCCGGTGACCGGGCTGGCCTCCGGGGTGTTTTACGGCAAGATATCCTCCCGCTTCAAGGTGGCCGACGAGGCGGAGGGGGAGCTGACCACCTGCGCCCAGGAGAATCTCACCGGCGTGCGGGTGGTGCGGGCCTTTGGCCGGGAAAAGTTTGAGATCGACCGCTTTGGCCGGAAGAACGACCGCTTCTCCAGCCTCTGGGTGGAGCTGGGCCGGGTGCTCAGCGTGTACTGGGCCTCCGGTGTGCTGCTGGTGTGCCTCCAGATCATGGCGGTGGTGGTGGCCGGGACGGCGGCGGCGGTGGACGGCGCCATCTCCCTGGGGGAGTTCCAGGCCTTCGTCATCTACAACAGCGCCATGGCCTGGCCGGTGCGCTCCCTGGGCCGGGTGCTGTCCGAGATGAGCAAGGCCGGGGTGTCCATGGACCGGGTGGGCTACATCCTCAGGGCCGCCGAGGAGGCCGACCGCCCCTCCGCCCGCCCCGCGAGGCTGGCCGGGGACATCGTGTTCGACCATGTCACCTTCGGCTATGAGGGGCAGGAGGTGCTCCGGGACGTGTCCTTTACCATCCCCTGGGGGTCCACCTTCGCCATCCTGGGGGGCACCGGGTCGGGCAAGTCCACCTTGGTCCACCTGCTGGACCGCCTCTATGACCTGGAGGAGGGGCAGGGGACCATCACCGTGGGCGGGGTGGACATCCGGGACATCAGCCGGGGGGACCTGCGCCGCCAGGTGGGTCTGGTGCTCCAGGAGCCCTTCCTCTTCTCCCAGACCATCCGGGAGAACATCGCCGCCACCCGGCCGGACGCCACCCAGGAGGAGCTGCGCGCCTGCACCCAGATCGCCTGCGTGGATGAGGCCATCGCCGACCTGCCCCAGGGCTACGACACCGTGGTGGGGGAGCGGGGGGTCACCCTGTCCGGCGGGCAGAAGCAGCGGGTGGCCATCGCCCGGATGCTGCTGCAAAACGCGCCGGTGATGGTGTTCGACGACTCCCTCTCCGCCGTGGACGCGGAGACCGACGCGAAAATACGCGCCGCCCTGAAGGAGCGGATGGCCCAGTCCACCGTCATCCTCATCTCCCACCGGGTGACCACCCTGATGCAGGCCGACCGCATCCTGGTGCTGGACGGGGGCCGGGCGGCGGACCTCGGCACCCATGCCGAGCTCATCTCCCGCCCCGGCATCTACAAGGAAATTTATGACATCCAGATGAGCAGCGACGACCGGGCGCTCATCCAGAAGGGAGGGGAGGCGTAATGGCCGCCTTTGACGAAAAAGAATACACCCAGGCCTTTGACTGGTCCATCTGGAGGCGTCTGCTGCCCATCCTGGCCCACTACCGGGGACACATGGCCGCCATGATCGCCTTCAGCGCCGCGGGCAACCTGATCGACGTGTGCCTGCCCCTGTTTCAGCGCTACGCCATTGGAAGCTTCATCGAGACGGGCACCCTGGAGGGGCTGGCCCCCTTCGCGCTGGCCTACGGGGCGGTCATCGTCCTGATGAGCCTGACGGTGGTGGGGGGCACCCGGCAGTCCATGCGCATTGAGATGTACCTGGGCCGGGACCTGCGCCGGGACCTGTTCCGGCATTTGCAGACCCTCTCCCTGTCCTTTTACAACGTCACCCCCGTGGGCTACCTCCTCACCCGGGTGACCAACGACACCAACCGCATCGCCGGCAACATCGCCTGGGGGCTGATGGACATCGCCGACGCGCTGTTCTATGTGACGGGCTCCTTTGCCGCCATGCTGCTGCTCAACTGGCAGCTGGCCCTGGTGGTCATCCTGGTGGTGCCCTTTGTGGCCGCCCTCACCGGGTACTTCCAACCCCGCATCCTCCACTGGACCCGGAAGGTGCGCAAGATCAACTCCAAGATCACCGGCGCGTTCAACGAGGGCATCACCGGCGCCAAGACCTCCAAGACCCTGGTCATCGAGGACCAGAGCATCCGCAGCTTCCGGGAGCTCACCGGCGAGATGAACCGCTCCGCCGTCCGGGCGGCCCGGCTCAACGCGGTGTATATCCCCGTGACCCTGTTTTTCTCCACCCTGACGGTGGCCATCGTGCTGCTGCGGGGGGGCTGGCTGGTGGAGGAGCAGGCGCTGGAGATCGCCACCCTGTCCGCCTTCATCACCTACGCCATGAACATTTTTGAGCCCATCCAGAACCTCACCGCCAACCTGGCGGAGTTTATCGCCGTCCAGGCGTCCATTGAGCGGGTCACCGGCCTGCTGGACGAGAGGCCCCAGGTCACCGACACCCCCCAGGTGGTGGAGAAGTACGGCGACAGCTTCGACCCCAAGCGGGAGAACTGGGAGCCGCTGAAGGGTGAGATCGAGTTCCGGGACGTGACCTTCCGCTATCCCGACGGCGGGGACAACGTGCTGGAGCACTTTGACCTGAAAATCCCCGCGGGGACCACGGTGGCCATCGTGGGGGAGACGGGGGCGGGCAAGTCCACCCTGGTGAACCTGGCCTGCCGGTTCTTCGAGCCCACCCAGGGCCAGATTCTCATCGACGGCCGGGACTACCGGGAGCGCAGCCAGCTGTGGCTCCACTCCAACATCGGCTACGTGCTGCAAAGCCCCCACCTGTTCTCCGGCTCCGTCCGGGAGAACATCCGCTATGGCCGGCTGGACGCCACCGACGGGGAGGTGGAGGCGGCGGCCCGGGCGGTGTCGGCGGACAAGGTGGCGGCCAAGCTGGAGCAGGGCTGGGACAGCGACGTGGGCGAGGAGGGAGACCGCCTTTCCACCGGCGAGAAGCAGCTGATCTCCTTCGCCCGGGCGGTGCTGGCCGACCCCCGCATCTTCGTGCTGGACGAGGCTACCTCCTCCATTGACACCCAGACGGAGCAGGACATCCAAAACGCCATCGACCACCTGCTGCGGGACCGCACCTCCTTCCTCATCGCCCACCGGCTGTCCACCATCCGCAAGGCGGATATGATCCTGGTGGTCCGGGACGGAAAGATCGTGGAGCGGGGCACCCACCAATCCCTGCTGCGGGCCCACGGCTACTACCACGACCTGTACAGCAGGCAGTTCGCCGAGGAAAACGCGGCCAAGGTGCTGGGGGCATAGAGGAATTGAAGAGATAACGCCCCGGGAGGGGCAGAAAACCGCCCGCCGCATACGCGGCGGGCGGTTCAATTATGCCTGCACGTTTACCTGGGGGGCCTCCATGGGGGCGGATACGTCCGCGGCCGCCAGCTGAGCGCCCGCGCAATAGCCCTGGAGCGCGGCGTCCACCGACGGGTGGACGGAGGACCCCAGCTGCTCCGCCTGGGCCCGCAGCTCCATTTTGGTGGCGGTGAGCTGGTCCGCCTGGCGGTTGGCCACGTCCGTCTCCCGGAGGTAGCCCGCCTCCCGCACGGCCCGCATGGACTGGGCCCGGCGCAGCTCCTGCTTGATGCGCTGCTCCTCCCGGCGCTTGTTCTCCCGGGCCATCCGCTTCTGCCGGGCCCGGGCCAGCTGCTCCCGGGTGAGCTCCAGCTTTTTTTTGTTGGCCCGGCCCACCGCCTTTTTCAGCTGGTTTACGGCGGCGCGGATCTGGTCGGCGTGGTCCGGGTCGGAGCGCTGGGCGGCCTGGAGCTGGACCAGGCGGCGGCGGGCGTACCCCGCGGCGGAGCTGACCTGGGCCTGGGTGCGGGCCCGGCTCAGCCGGGCGTAGGCCTCCAGCGGGGCGTCTCCATACCGGGGGGTGGCCTTGGCCAGCTTGAACTTCTCCCGCTGGGCGTCGGCCTTCTCCTTGGCGTCCTGGATCATCTCGGTGAGGGAGGTGCGGCTCTCCTCCTGCTTTTTCAAGGACTGGGCCAGCAGCTCATACTGCTTTTCCTCGCTCTGCTCCTCCCGGCCCACGCCGGCCACAGGCTGAACGCCCATGGGCATTCCCCCCTTCCCATCTCTTTAGGAACCTCTATTCCTGGGAAATCCCGCCTTCGTCGATGCAAACCCAAAGGGGGGACCCCAACAGCGAAAAATCTCTCGCAAATCGCTCTTGCCGATTTATTCAGAGGTTCCTTTACCTTATATATCGGCAGAAAGGGAGGAAAAGGAAAGGGGTGAGGCCACTATTTTTTCCCGGCGCAGGGGGCGCCGTCCTCCAGCAGCGCCGGGGCGGCGATGCCGCTGGCCTCGAAATTCCCATATTCCTCCAGGCCGGACCTGGTGATCTGCGGCTCGCCCTTTTCTGCGGCGCTTTGGCGCAGCGCCCTCCGGATGCCATCACAGATATCCTGGGCCAGCAGCGCCATCCGAGAAGGCCTGCGGTCCGCGGATGCCTGGCCGTCAAGTGAAAAGTCCTCTTCCGCCTGTATGCAGCCCCGGCGCTTCAGCTCGGCCAGGACGCTGGAGGCCCCATCGCGGAAGGTGGACGTTGTCCGGCGGGCAGACGCCAGGGCGCGGTCAATCTCCCCATAAATGTCGTTGGCTTCAGGGTCAATCTCCCAGCGGGAATGGTCCTGGGCGTTTTTGGCATCCCCGGTGAGCATGGAGTATGCGCGCCCTAAGAACTCCCTCGGCGTGGGACCCTCCCTGGAAAGCCGATTCAGCTCTTGCGCGCCCTGCTGTAGGAACTGCTCCCGGGCCGCCTTGGTATGTTCCAGCAGCAGGGCGACATCCTCCCGCTTCATCTGGCTGGGCAGCGCGGTTTTGCTGAAGCACATTGTTCTGGGAAAAGAGATTTGCAAAGCTCGCCACATTCATAATGGTGCACGCCTCCACATAGATTCCCTAGACTATAATACATATATCGGCCATTATGTGGAAAAGGTTAGGGCTTGTTTGAAAAATGGCAATGTGCCCAGCGGCGAGGGATTTTTTCGTCAGGCAAGGCGATTTGACGCAGAAATACTTTGTGTATTTCAAGTCAAATCAACGCCGTATGCCGGGAAAAGACCCGTCGATTGGGTATGTTGACATTTTTCAAACAAGCCCTAAGAACCTGTATTCAAAACCGAAAATCCATCCGCCATCCGGTGTGTTCGGTTATGAATACAGGTTCGATCCAGCCGCCGGCGGGGGCTGGGGCGGAAAGCGGAGGGCCATCGCCAGCCGTCCGCTCTCATACCGGGCGGCAATGGTCCCGCCCATCCGCTCGGTGAGGACCTTGGCGATGGACAGGCCCAGCCCGGTGGAGCCGCGGCCCGTCTCCACGGTGTAAAAGCGGTCGAACAGCCGCCCCACCTGGACCTCGTCCAGCCCCGGGGCGGCGTTGGCCAGGGTGACGGTCCCGTCGGGGGTCAGGGACACCTCCAAATCCCCTGCGCTGTATTTCAGGGCGTTGGACAGCAGATTGCCCAGCACCCGGGACAGGGCCGCCCGGTCCAGCCTGCGCACCACCCGCTCCCCGGGCAGGGAGACGGAGGGGACCACGCCCCCCTCGATGAGCGCCCCGTAGAGGGCGGCCACCGCCTCCTCCACCGCGCCGTTCAGGTCCACCGGCTCCAGGGCAAGCTCATCCTCCAGGCTGGCGGACACCGAGTAGCGCAGCAGCTCCCCGGTGAGCTGGCGCATGGCCTCCGCCCGGTCCGCCATGAGGGCCAGATACCGGGCCTGGTCCGGGGTCTTGTCCCCCTTGTCCAGCAGCTCCAGATAGCCGCAGATGGCGGTGAGGGGGGTGCGCAGGTCGTGGGAGACGTTGGTCACCGCCTCCTTCAGCTCCCGGTCCCCGTTTTCGTACCGCTGGCGCAGGCGGCGCAGCTCCCGGAGCTGGACGTTGAGCTCAGCCGCCAGCTTTCGGGCGTGGGGGTCCCGGGTGGGGAGGAAGATGGGGTTGTTGGTGTCGGAGGCCAGGCGGTCCCCCAGCTGGCCGGCGATGTCGTCCAGGCTGGTTTGGAGCAGGTACAGGCGGAGGAGCAGTACCAGCGCCAGGGCGGCCAGCGCGGCGCAGATCAGCCAGGGGAGCATGGAACCACCTCTCTTTGCGGGCGGATGATATCCGCCCCTACTTCAAATCTTTTCTGCGGAACAGGGCGATGCCCGCCCCGGTGGACAGGAGGATGACAAGCAGGGAATACAGCGGCATCTGCCCTAAATTCTGCGCCTGCCGGCTGGCATACTGGATGGCCTGGGAAGGCGGCAGCAGGTTATAGACAAATTCGCACACGGCCCGCTGTGTGCCGCTCAGGCACTGGGGATTTTCAACCAGACCCTCCCCCCACGGAAGCTCGTAAAATTCGGGGGCGTCCAAGCGGCTCCTCAGGTAGATGCTGGCAATCAGCAGGAGGAATGCGCCCAGAATGCAGACCACCGCTGAGGTGGATTTACTGGTGCAGGCCATTGAGACAAGTGTAGACAGGGCGCTGCACGCCGCCATTGCCGCCAGCGAGCCCAATACCATCAGCACGGCCTGCCCCGGGTCCATGGAAACCGGCCCCACCAGCGGTATGCCAATCGCGGCCACCACCGCCATGTAGGCCGCGCAGAGCAGGAGCGATACCGCCGTACCGGTGAGCAGGTTGGCGGCATAAATGGCTGCGCGGGGATGCCCCGCCGCCACCTTGCGGCGGATGGTGTGGTCGCTGTAGTCCCGGCCAAAAAACAGGGGGATAAACACTGCGATGATGATACAGACGAATATGGGGTAGGTAAAAAAGGCTCCGTCCAGCGGGAAGTATTCATATTGGTTCATCTGGTAAAGCTGGAGGGACATCAAGGCCCCGACGCCGAGGCAGAACGCCAGCGCGCCCCAGAACAATACGCTTTTCCTCAGCCGCAGAAGGTTTGCCGCCAGCAGATTCCTCATACCGCCCACCTACTTCAAATCCTTCCGCCGGAACAGGGCCGCGCCCGCCCCGGTGAACAGGGCGAACAGGGCCGCCGCCAGCCCCATCAGGCGCACTGGATTGGTAAAGTTCACGTTGCTGTACTGAATGCCCTGGCCCGTGGGCATCAGGTCGTAGAAAAACTGGTAGGTCTCCCGCTTCATCCCGGTGAGGTAGGCGGGGTTGGGCTCCGGCTTGGCGGACACAACCTGCCCGCCTATGCTCATCTCGTAGCCCTGGATAAATTCCGGCGCGTCCAGCCGCCCGTTGAGGTAGACGGCGGCGAACAGCAGCGCGAACACCCCCAGCAGGCACGCCACAGCCGAGACGGACTTTTTGGAGCAGTTCATGGTGGCGAAGGTGAAGACGGCGCAGTACGCCGCCGCCATCAGCAGGGAGCCGCCCAAGGCGGCCGCCGTGGCCGGGACGGGCAGGTCTAAGCCGCCGATGAGGGGAACGCCCACCACGGTACAGGCCAGCAGGTAGGCGGCGAAAAAGGACACAGCCGCCCCGAGGCTGGTGAGCAGGTTGGCAAAATAGACGGCGGCGCGGGAGTGGCCCACGATGAGCTTGTTTCGAATGGCTCCGTCGCTGTACTCGGTGCCGAAGAACAGGGGAATGAACGCGGCCAAGATCACGCCCGCCACCATGGCATAGCCGAAAAACACGGAGTTCAGCGACACCTCAAAGTGGTAATCCAGATGCTCCCGAAACCGTATGACGCACATGAACACCCCGAAGCCAAAGCTGAGGGCCAGCGTCCCCCAGAACAGATGGCTTTTTCTGAACCGCAGAAGATTCGCGCCCAGCAGCTTAATCATGGGAGCCACCTCCCACCAGGTTGACGAAGTAGCTCTCCAGGCTCTCGTCCCGCTCTTGGGCGCTGAGCAGCTCGCAGCCCTCGGCGTCCAAAGCCTTGGACAGCTGGGAGATGTTCAGCTGGGCGAATACGTCCGCCTGCCCGTCGGACAGGATCTTGTACTCCACCCCCATGCCGTCCAGCACCCGGGCCAGGGCGCGGGTGTCGGTGACCTCAATGCGCAGGCACTTGCGGCAGGCGGCCTCCAGCTCCCGGGCGGACAGCTCCTTGACGATGCGCCCCCCGTCGATGAAGCCGTAGTGGGTGGCCAGCTTGGCCAGCTCGTCCAGGATGTGGGAGGAGATGAGCACGGTGAGGCGCCGCTCCTGGTTCAGCTTGAGGATGAGCTCCCGGATCTCAATGATCCCCTGGGGGTCCAGGCCGTTCACCGGCTCGTCCAGCACCAGAAAGTCCGGGTCCCCCGCCAGGGCCACGGCGATGCCCAGCCGCTGCTTCATGCCCAGGGAGAAGTTGCGGGCCTTCTTGTTCCCGGTGTTCTCCAGGCCAACCAGCTTGAGCAGGCCGGGGATGCCGTCGTCCGAGGGGACGCCCAGCACCCGGAACTGCTCCTTCAAATTGTCCTGGGCGGTGAGGTCCAGGTAGATGGAGGGGGTCTCCACCACCGCGCCCATCCTCCGGCGGACCTTGGCGATGTCCCGCTGGGCGCTGTCCACGCCGTAGAGGGCGTAGGCGCCGGACGTGGGGGCCTGAAGGCCGCAGATGAGCCGGATCAGGGTGGTTTTGCCCGCGCCGTTGCGGCCCACAAAGCCGTATATGCTGCCCTTGGGCACGTGCATGGTGAGGTTGTCCAGGGCCTTGAAGTCCTTGTAATGCTTGGACAGCCCCTGGGTGACCAGTACATATTCCATAAGATTGCCTCCGTTTCCTTTGGGATAAGGCTATCCTAACAGGAAACCGTCAAGAAAGCGGTCAAGGAAATCGTTGAGATTTCGTCAAGGTTTTGGGGGATTCGCGGCCATCTTAAAGCCGATCCCCCAAACGGACTCGATGCAGTCCCCCGCCCCGGCGTCCCGCAGCTTGCGGCGCAGGTTGCTGACGTGGGTTTTCAGCGAGCTCTCGGTGCAGTCCGGGGTGTCCTGGCCGATCTCCTCCAGCAGCCGGGACTTGGTGACCACCTGGGCGGGATTGGCCATGAGCAGCTTCAAAATGGCGTATTCCGTCCGGGTGAGGCGGACCTCCGCCCCGTCCACCCCCGCCGAGCGGGTCGCCGGCTCCAGCCGCAGGGGGCCGAAGACCAGCAGGTCCCCCGGCCGGGCGGCGGCCTCCCGCAGCCGCACCGCCACCCGGGCCAGCAGCTCCCGCAGGACGAAGGGCTTGGTCACATAGTCCGCCGCGCCCCCCAGCAGCAGGGCGGTCTTGCTGTCCACGTCCGCCTTGGCGCTGACCACGATAACGGGGACGCCCGCCAGGCGGGGCAGCACCGCCTCCCCGGACAGGCCGGGGAGCATCAGGTCCAGCAGCACCAGGTCGGGCCGCCCACGGTCCAGGGCCAGCACCGCCTCCGTGCCCGAGTAGGCCCGGCTCACCCGGTAGCCCTCCCCCTCCAGCGCCTCCTGGAGGAGATTGCCGATGTGGATGTCGTCGTCAACGACCAGGATGTGGTTCATAGCGGCAGCTCCGTTTCACGTTTTTGCATATATTATACGGACAGCGGGGGAGGGGCGCAAGAGAAAAGGGTTGAAGAAATTCTTAAAATGGCGTATACTGGACGCAGCGCAAAGGATGGAGGGATTGTTATGTCGATTGAAATCGGAAGAAGGGGCCGGGCGGAGGCCGTGGTCACCCCGGAGAACACCGCCCAGGCGGCGGGGTCGGGGCTGGTGCCGGTGTTTGCCACACCATGGATGGTGGCCCTGATGGAGAACGCCGCCGTTCAGGCGGTGCAGTCCGCCCTGGCCCCGGGGGAGGGCACGGTGGGCACCCGGCTGGACGTGACCCACGACGCCGCCACCCCCGTGGGCATGAGGGTTTGGGCGGAGGCGGAGGTCACCGCCGTGGAGGGGCGGAAGCTCACCTTTGCCGTGTCCGCCTTCGACGAGGCGGGGAAAATCGGCGGGGGGACCCATGAGCGGTTCGTCATCCAGACGGACAAGTTTTTGGCCCGGGCCCAGGCGAAGCTGGGAAAATAGCGCCCCCCCCCCGCGGGGAGGGCGGCCTGCGGAAAGAAAGCAAGGGCAAGACAGGCCCCAGTGGTCTGTCTTGCCCTTTTTCATGCGGTGTAAAGCGGATTGGTAGGCTGGAATTGTCCGGCCTGCTCAGATGACCGCAGCCAGTTCCCGGCACAGCATGACCAAATCGTGCCGGATTCCCTCCCGGCTGTTCCAGCCTCTGGAGGACCACGCCTCCCCCGAAAGATCATCCCCGCCGTAGATCAGCGCGCCATAGTCAAAGCCCCTGAACTGCGCGACGGCAATGCATCCGGCCTGTTCCATTTCCACAATCTTCGCGCCTTCCTCTTTCCTCCTGCTGATTCGGTCGGGTGTTTCCCGAAAAATCGCGTCAGTTGTCCAGGTCAGGCCGCGAAGATATGGGATGTTGTTTTGCCCCAGATATGCCGCGATTTGGTCGGTAACCGCCGGATCGGTATGGATCACCCTTGACGGCGCGACGTATTGATAGGAAAACCCCTCGTCCCGGATGGCGCCGTCCACCACCAGAATCTGGCCAACCTGGATGTTTTGGTCAAGAACGCCGCCCCCGCCGCAGAACATGACCTTCGTAACGCCCATCGCATGGAATAAATCCAGATTTCCCGCACAGGCGGGACAGCCGATTTGTCCAAGAGTCAGCAGCACATCGGGCCGCTGTGTAAAGCGGTAGACCATGAGGGGGTTTTCCCCGGGGATCAGCCGCTCCTCCGTGATCAGCCCGTCCTTCGCCAGCCGGCTCACAATTTCCGGGAAGAACGTGATCACCATCCTGTCCGTCTCAAACCTGCCGAAGGGAAAGCTTTCCGGATTTAGTTTCGCGGTTGGAGTGTCATCAAATTCCAGCACGGGGAAGTCATTTTTTTGAAACACAGCTGCCCACCCTTTCCAAGCTCTACTTTTAAGAAATTCTATTATAGGGCTCGGTGTTCAAATGCGGAAATTTTTTGGTTGACAAAAGCCCAGTTGTATGGTAGGATAACACTACCCCCCAGGGGAGTGTTTGAGTGAGAGGAGGGTCCGCCCATGATGGCTGACCAGAAGACGGTGCTGCGGCTGCTGAAGACCGCCCGGGGCCAGATCGACGGCATCATCAAGATGGTGGAGGAGGACCGCTACTGCATGGACATCTCCCAGCAGGTCACCGCCGCCGACGCCATGCTTCGCCGGGCCAACCGGGAGATTCTCACCGCCCACCTGAAGCACTGCGTGGAGCACGCTGAAAGCGACACGGAGCGGGCGGAGAAAATCGACGAATTGGTGAAGGCGCTGGGAAAAATACTATGAGAAGCGCGACAACAGGCGAGGTGAATCAACAATGAAGCAAAAATTTACCGTCACCGGCATGACCTGTTCTCCCAGCGGCGGCATTGCCGCCGCTGGGGCCCCAAGAGAATTTCACTTGCGCGGGCGAAGTGAATTCGCCCCTGCGCCAAGGTTTTGCCTTCGGCAAAACGCTTGTACGCGCCGTTCGGCGCGGGCGCTGACGCGTCTGGCGGAGCAGGCCATGCCGGAGGAGGGTGTGCTATGAAACAAAAATTTACAGTCACCGGCATGACCTGCTCCGCCTGCTCCGCCCACGTGGACAAGGCGGTGCGGAAGCTGGACGGGGTGTGCGAGGTGAACGTCAACCTGCTGGGCGGGTCCATGACGGTGGACTGGGACGGGGCCCTCACCCCGGACCAGATCGTGTCCGCCGTGGAGAAGGCGGGGTACGGCGCGGCCCTGTCCGCCGCCGCAGGGGAGCGGGCTCAGGCCCAGCCCGCGGCGGACGCCATGGAGGAGGACCTGAAAAACATGCGGGCCCGGCTCATCGCCTCCTTTGTGTTCCTGATCCCCCTGTTCTACCTGTCCATGGGCCACATGATGGGCTGGCCCATCCCCCATTTCTTCCACGGCGCGGAAAACGCCATGACCTACGCCCTCACCCTGTTTTTGCTCACCGTGCCCATCATGGTCATCAATCAAAAGTATTACCGGGTGGGCTTCAAAACCCTGTTCCACCTGTCCCCCAACATGGATTCCCTCATCGCCGTGGGCTCCGCCGCCGCCGTGGTGTACGGCGTGGCGGCGCTGTACTGCATCGGCTGGGGGCTGGGTCACGGAGATATGGCCCTGGTGGAGCACTACTCCATGGACCTGTACTTCGAGTCTGCCGGGATGATCCTCGCCCTCATCACCCTGGGCAAGTACATGGAGACCCGGTCCAAGGGCAAGACCGGCCAGGCCATCGCCCGGCTCATGGACCTCACACCCAAGACGGCCACCGTGCTCCGGGACGGGGGAGAGGTGGAGGTGCCGGTGGAGCAGGTCCGGGCGGGGGACCTGCTGCTGGTGCGGCCCGGGGCCTCGGCGCCGGTGGACGGCGTGGTGGTGGAGGGGGCGTCCAGCGTGGACGAGTCCGCCCTCACCGGCGAGTCCATCCCGGTGGACAAGGGCCCGGGGGACACGGTGATATCCGCCTCCATCAACAAGTCCGGCGTGCTCACCCTCCGGGCCACCCGGGTGGGGGAGGACACCACCCTGGCCCAGATGATCCGGCTGGTGGACGAGGCGGCCTCCTCCAAGGCCCCCATCGCCAAGCTGGCGGACAAGGTGGCCGGGGTGTTCGTCCCGGTGGTCATGGCCATCGCCCTGGTCACCGCCGTGGTCTGGATGATCGCCACCGGGTCCGTGGAGCGGGCCCTCACCTCCGGCGTGGCGGTGCTGGTGATCTCCTGCCCCTGTGCCCTGGGGCTGGCTACCCCGGTGGCCATCATGGTGGGCACCGGCAAGGGGGCGGAGCACGGCATCCTGGTGAAGTCCGCCGAGGGGCTGGAGCACTTGCGGTCCGTCACCACGGTGGTGCTGGACAAGACGGGCACCGTCACCCAGGGCAAGCCCAAGGTGACGGATGTGTACCCCCTGGGACAGACCACGGCGGAGGAACTGCTCTGCGTGGCGGCGTCGCTGGAAAAGCCGTCGGAGCACCCCCTGGGGGCGGCCATCGTGGAGGAGGCCGGGAACCGGGGCATTCCCCTGGCGCCGGTGGAGAAATTTGAGGCCGTCCACGGCAAGGGGGTCCGGGGGACCATCCAGGGGGCCTCCTATCTGGCGGGCAACGCCGCCATGCTCGCCGACGCAAAAGTGGACCTGGGCCAGGACGCCATGCTCGCCGACGAGCTGGCCAAGCAGGGCAAGACGCCGCTGTTTTTCGCGGAGGACGGCAGGTTGGTGGGCATCATCGCCGTGGCGGACACGGTGAAGGCGTCCAGCCGGGCGGCCATCGAGGGGTTCCGAAGGCTGGGCCTCAAGGTGGTGATGCTCACCGGGGACAACAGGCGCACCGCCCAGGCCATCGGGAAGGAGCTGGGCCTGACAGAGGTGGTGAGCGAGGTGCTCCCCGCCGACAAGGAGCGGCAGATCGCCGCCCTCCAGGAGCGGGGGGAGAAGGTGGCCATGGTGGGGGACGGCATCAACGACGCCCCGGCCCTGGCCCGGGCGGACGTGGGCTTGGCCATCGGCGCGGGGGCGGATGTGGCCATCGAGAGCGCCGACATCGTGCTGATGAAGTCCGACCTGGTGGACGCGGTGACGGCGGTGGAGCTGTCCCGGGCCACCATCCGCAACGTGAAGCAGAACCTGTTCTGGGCGTTTTTCTACAACGCCGTGTGCATCCCGGTGGCGGCGGGGCTGCTGGCCATCTGGGGCGGGCCCCAGCTCAACCCCATGATCGCCGGGGCGGCCATGAGCTTCAGCTCGGTGTGCGTGGTGGGCAACGCCCTGCGCCTGCGGTTCTTTAAGCCAAGCATCCAGGCCAATTCTCAAGTGAAATCCGGCGAGATAACCGCCGTTGAAGTGAAAGGAGAACAAAAAGTGATGGAAAAGAAAGTTGTGATTGAGGGCATGATGTGCCAGCACTGCCGGGCCCACGTGGACAAGGCGCTCAATGCCATCCCCGGGGCCTCCGCCACCGTGGACCTGGACAGCAAGACCGCCGTGGTCACCGGCGATGTGTCCGACGAGGCCATCCGCGCCGCCGTCCAGGAGGCCGGGTACCAGGTAGTGTCCATCCAGTGATAAAAGCCCCTCCCCCGCACAGCGGGGGAGGGGCTTTTATCTGCCTCACAGGATGAAATTGATAACGGCAAACAGGAAATGGCAGACGGTGAACCCGCCGGCTGAGAGCAGGGCAATCCCGCTTTTCCGCCCCAGCGCGAATGCCAGAAACGCGGCCGCAGGGGGCGAGACACAGGTCGAGGACCACAGCGGCGTTGGCAATCCCGGCGTAATAGGCGGTCCATCCGGCCAGGTACAGCGCCGCGCAGGCGGCTGTGCCGGCCAGATTCCCCCGCTTCATGGGCTGATCCTGCGCAATATTGCGTACCCCGCACAGCGCCGCCGCCATGGCGAGTTGAAAGACCTGTCCCACTGCATCCAGCAGCGGCGTGACCGACTCCGCCCGGAGGATGTCATTGGGGGCGGGAACCGCAAACCATATGAGGTTGGGGAGCATGACGAGCAGGAACAGCCCCAGCCCCCAGGGGTCAAAACCAAACCTGTAGTTTTTGACGTTCCACATCCTTCACACACCCCATTTGCGGACATACATCCGGGAGGGCTCCGCGTCCCCCTCCCCCTGGGCCATGCAGAGGAACTGCCAGCCGTACCGCTCGTAAAACGCCGTGTGATCGGTGAGCAGGTACAGGGTGTCCACCCCCAGCGCCGCCATGTCGGCGCAGACGCAGTTCAGCAGCGCCCCGGCGACGCCCCGGCGGCGGTGGGATTCCTCCACGTACACCGCGCACACGTTGGGGGCCAGGTCGGGCCGGTTGTGGAAGTCGTTCTCGATGACCCCCAGCCCGCCCAGGATCTGCCCGCCGTCTACGGCCACATACCACTGGGGGACCGCGCCCAGGTTTTTCACACACGCCGCCATGCTCTCCCGGTAGGCATCCAGGGGCACGCCCCATTTGGCGTGGAACCACGCCGCCCCCCGGTCCAGCCACTGGGGGCAGTCCCGCAGCTTTAAGATTTCACAGGCCAAGCCCCTCACCCCTTGGGAAAATATTCCGCCACAAAGTCCACGTCCTCCACCGTCCACTCGCCCCCGTTCAGATGCTCCAGACACCCCGCGTCGGTGGTGAACTGGAATTTCAGCTTGTAGGAGTACAGTGCCTGGAATCTGCGGTCAAACCGCTTGTCGTCCCGCTCCCGGCCGTACTTGCCGTCCCCCAGCAGGGGGTGGCCCGCGGCGGCGAACTGGGCCCGGATCTGGTGGGTCCGCCCGGTGATGAGGTCGCACTCCACCAGGGACAGGCCGCCCCGGGTCTCCAGCGTGCGGTACAGCGTCACCGCCGTTTTGCCGCCGGGGATGGGGTGGTCGTACACCTTCACCTGGGCCCTGTCCTCGTCCTTGAGAATGTACCCCTTCAGCTGGCCCTCCCGGGGCTGCATCGCCCCGTGGACCACGCACAGGTACAGCTTTTGCAGCTCCCGGTCCCGGATCTTCTGGTTCATCACCCGCAGGGCCTCGGCGGTCTTGGCGGCGATGACAATGCCCCCGGTGTTGC
>CAJUEC010000006.1 GCA_910585155.1 uncultured Oscillospiraceae bacterium | reverse complement strand
GCCGCAGAGCAAAAGGCCCGCCTTACCTACGACAACATTCTCCGCCTGTCCGACGACCCGGACGTGAACAATGTGATCCGCTTCCTGCGGGAGCGGGAAATTGTCCACTTCCAGCGCTTCGGTGAGGCCATCGCGCTGGCCAAGGAGCGGATGGATCAGAAAAATGTGTACTTCACCAACCCCGCCTTTGACAAATAACCTCCCACAGACAAAGCGCCGGCCCTCCATGGAGGGCCGGCGCTTTCCTTCGGCGTCAACTGTTTTCCGCCCAGCTCTCCCCGGTGGCGTAGTCAATCACCACGCCCGGCTGGACATTGTAGACGTAGACATTGAAGCACAGGCCTTCCCCCTCATCCTCCACGGAAAAAGCCTCCATCTGGACGCCGCTGGCCACCAGATTGCTGCCGCTGAACACAGGCGTCACCCGATAGAGCACATGGTTGCCGGTGTCATCTACGTAATCATTCACCATATTTTCGAAGGGAAGCATCCCAACCACATTCATGTACCTGGTTCCCGTGATGAGATTTTTCTCGTTGGCGTTCTCCCCCGACAGCTGGTAGCCGATGAGATGGCAGCGGTTATACAAATAGGTTCCATCCACAAAGTCATATTTCGCGGTGCGCCAGCCCGAGGGCTTCACCTGCCCGATCTCACCCCGGGGCTCAGTGGGCATGATTTCCTGGCAAACATTGGCATAGGCCGTTCCGCACCGGCCCAAATAATCCAGCTCACTGTAGAACTCAAAGGGCTCCAGGGTCAAATCCTCCAAGCCGAAGCCCGGTTGATTGTCCTGAAGAATCGCGTAGGGCTCTCCGGCGTATTCCGGGACGCTCTCCAGCGTCACCGCCGCCGGAGCCTTGAGTCCCAGCGCCACCAACAGGTTATCCAGGGTCAGTGAACCGCTCCTGTGCAGGCTCAGTGCGGTCATTGCCACCGACGCCGCCACCACGACCAGCGCCAGGATCATCCGACCCCGGTCACTCAGCCGGCGCTTTTTTTCTGCACGCGCACTCATTGGCGCCCTCCTAACATACCGCCGGCCTCAGCCGCAGAGCAAAGCTCCGTCAAGCCGCCCCTCAGGCGGGCAAACTTCAGTTCCATGGGCCCTCCCCCTCTGTCTCTATTTTCTCAGCTGGGCCAGCAGGCCTTCTGCGTCGCCGTCCCGCTCCCCCACCAATATGAGGAACTGCTCCTCGTCCAGCACAGGCACACCCAGCTCCTGGGCCTTTCTCAGCTTGGAGCCGGCAGCCTCTCCCGCCACCACGCACCCCGTCTTTTTGGATACCGAACCGGATACCTTGGCCCCCAGGGCCTCCAGCTTTTCCCCCGCCTCCTTCCGGGAGCAGGCGGACAGCTCACCGGTAAGCACAAAGGTGAGCCCCGCCAGCCTGTCCCCCACGGGGGCGGCCTGGCTGTCCATGTTCACCCCTGCCTCCTTCAGCGCGTCAATGAGGTGCCGGCTCTGGGGGGCGGCAAACCACTCGGTCAGATACTTGGCGGTGATGCCGCCGATATCGTCGATGGCAGTGAGCTCCTCCTCCGTGGCCTGGGCCAGGGCGTCCAGCGAACCGAACCGCGCCGCCAAGATCTTCCCCGCCTTCTGCCCCACCTGCCGGATGCCAAAGGCGAACAGCAGCTTGGACAGGTCGTTCCCCTTGGACCTCTCAATGGCGGAGAGCAGGTTATCCGCAGATTTTTTCCCCATTCGCTCCAGACCAGCCACCTGGTCCCGGTCCAGGCGATAGAGGTCGGCGGGGGTCTTGACCATCCCCGCGTTCACCAGTCCCTCCACCACTGCGGGGCCCAGCCCCTCGATGTCCATGGCGTCCCGGCTGGCAAAGTGGGTGAGGTTGCGCAGCAGCTGGGCGGGGCACTCCGCCCCGGTGCAGCGGATGTGGGCGCCGTCCTCGTCCCGGGCCACCGCCGCTCCGCACACCGGGCACACCGTGGGCAGGAGATAGGGCACAGTCCCCGCCGGGCGCTTCTCCTTTACCACGGACACGATCTCTGGGATGATCTCCCCCGCCTTCTGGACCACCACCGCGTCCCCGATGCGGATATCCTTCTCCGTGATGAAATCCTGGTTGTGAAGGGTGGCGTTGGTGACGGTGGTGCCCGCAAGCCGGACGGGCGCCACCACCGCCTTGGGCGTCAGCACCCCGGTGCGGCCCACCTGAATGACGATGTCCTCCACCACGCTCTCCTTTTGCTCCGGCGGATATTTGTAGGCCGCCGCCCACCGGGGGAACTTCGCCGTTTCCCCCAGCGCATCACGCTGTGTTAAGTTATTTACCTTCACAACTGCGCCGTCGATGTCAAAGGGATATTTCTCCCTCTGGTCCCCCAGCGCAAAGATGGCGGACTGGATTTTTTCCATGTCCTGGGACAGCTGATAGTCAATCACCTTGAAGCGCAGCCCTCTCAGCCAGTCCAGACCGGCGCTGTCCGTCTCAAAAGGTGGATGGTCGGTGTATTGGATGTTGAACACCACCATGTCCAGCCCCCGGGCGGCGGCGATTTTGGGGTCCAGCTGCCGCATGGACCCGGCGGCAGCGTTACGGGGATTGGCGAACAGGGGCTCCCCCCGGAGCTCCCGCTCACCGTTGAGCCGTTCAAAGGTCTTTCGGGGCATGTAGACCTCTCCCCGGACGATGAGGACCGCCGGGGCGTTTTCCAGCTTCATGGGGATAGATTTGATGGTGCGAAGATTTTCGGTCACATCCTCCCCCACCTGCCCGTCTCCCCGGGTGGCCCCCCGGACAAACGCACCGTTCTCATACTCCAGCGCAACGGACAGGCCATCCACTTTGGGCTCCAGCAGATACTCCGGGCCGTCCGCGCTCTCCCGCACCCGGCGGTCGAAGTCCAGCAGCTCATCGGGGGAAAACACGTCCTGCAAGCTTTGCAGGGGCACCCGGTGGGTCACCTGCTGAAAACTGTCCAGCGCCTTGCCCCCCACCCGCTGGGTGGGAGAGTCCGGGGTCACCAGCTCCGGGTGGGCCCCCTCCAGTTCCTCCAGCTCCCGCAGCATCCTATCATATTCAAAGTCGGAAATGGTGGGCGCGTCCAGTACATAGTAGCTGTAATTGTGCTCGTTGAGCGTGCGCCGCAGCTGTGCGGCCTGGGCCTGTAGATCCATTCAGCCGATCCCCTTTTCTAGGTTTAAATATGTGTCGGGCGTCTCTCCGACAATAACGGTTTCCGCCACGCACACACTGCTGCTGACAGAAACGGGGAGCACCCCTCCGGGCAGAAACAGATGGATTGTGGCCGTAATCTCCAGGGAAACCCGGTGCAACGTCTGGTTTACCCCGGCAGAGGTGAAGGAATTGGCGTAATCCGCCGCCACATCCCCCACCGAGTCCACCCGGGTCCGAATTGCCGGCCCCGCCCCCAGCAGCAGCGGCTCCCCGGTGAGCGTGCCCAGCGGCACCCCCAGCTCGCCGCGGTCCAGGGCGCTCAGCCGCTGGGCAATGGACTCCGTCACCAGCCGTTTAAAGCGGCTGTTCGCGGTCGTGTTGCTGGTGATCGAGGTCACCCGCCCCGCCGCGTCCCGCTCCAAGGTGACAAAGTCCGAATAGCTCATACCATTTTCCTGGAGGCAGTCGTCAACAGCGGCATCGATGGCCTGAGTCATCAGGCCGGCGGCGCGGCTGGATGCGGCGGCCTCCAGCACCGGGCGCAGCCGGGCGTTCAGCCCCCGGATCATCAGAACAATCAGTGCCAGCACCACCAGAGCCGCCAGCACAATCGGTCTGCGCCCCTGCCGTAAAACAGCATGCAAGCGTTTTAACTTTACAGGCATACAGGCACCCCCTATGGGCCACTGTATGCGCGGAACGGCTCGGCCTATGTCAGCGCAGCAGCTCCTCCGCCGCCAGCATCACGCCGGTCTTCCCCGACTCGTAGGTCAATCCGCCCTGGAGGTAGACGGTGTATGGCTCCCGCATGGGCGCGTCGGCGGACAGCTCGATGGACGCCCCCTGAATGAACGCCCCCGCCGCCATGATCACCGGGCAGTCATAGCCCGGCATATCCCAGGGCTCCGGGGTGACATAGGAATCCACCGGCGCGCCGGACTGGATGCCCTTGCAGAACCGCTTCACCGCCTCCGGCCCGCCCAGATGGAGCATCTGAATGATGTCGTGGCGCACCTCGTCGGACCTGGGCTGGGCCCGGTAGCCCAACAGCTCCATGAGCCGGGCGGCAAATGCCGCGGTTTTCAGCGCCTGAGCCACCGTGTGGGGGGCCAGAAACAGCCCCTGATACAGCAGCCGGTTGTTCCCCAGGGTGGCCCCGCACTCCCGTCCGATTCCCGGGCAGGTCAGCCGCATCGCGGCGCCCTCCACTAGGTCACGCCGCCCGGCGAGATAGGCCCCGGTGGGCGCTAGCCCGCCGCCGGGATTTTTGATGAGGGACCCCACCACCAGATCGGCCCCCACATGGGTGGGCTCCTTTTCCTCCACAAATTCGCCGTAGCAGTTGTCCACCAGAATGGCGGCGGAGGGGTTGTTTTCCCGGATCACCCCGCACAGCTTTCCGATTTCCTCCACCGACAGCGACGCCCGGGTGGCGTATCCCCTGGAGCGCTGGATCAGCACCGCCCTCACCCTCGGGTCGGACACCGCCTGGGTCAAGCCGGCCAGGTCGGGCGCGTCATCCACCAGCTCCACCTGCCGGTATTCCACGCCATAGTCCCGGAGGGAGCCGTGGCCCTTATCCACCGCCCCCACCACTCCCAGCAGGGTGTCATAGGGCGCCCCCACGGCGGACACCAGCACATCCCCCGCCTTCAGCGCGCCGAACAGGGCACAGGCAATGGCGTGAGTGCCGTTGACAAACTGGAGCCGCACCAGAGCGTCCTCGGTGCCGAACAGCTCCGCGTAGATCTCGTCCAGCTTGTCCCGGCCCAAATCGTCATAGCCATAGCCTGTGGTACCGGCGAAATAGCTCTCCGCCACCCGGTGGCGCTGGAAGGCGGCCAGCACCCGCTGGCTGTTGACCTGGGCGATGCGGTCTATGCGGGCAAACTGCTCTCTCAGCCCCTGCTCCGCCTGCTCCGCCAGGTCCCGCACCCGCCCGGATATCTGTAAGGTATCATCCATTTACAAGTACCGTCCTATCTCGCTTTTTCAGGCTTCCAGGCGGCATTCAGCGAAGGCAGCCACCAGCTGCGCGCAGGCGCGCACATCCCCCAGGTCCGCCAGCTCGGCGGGGGTATGGGTATAGCGGCAGGGGATGGAAATTCCCCCCGCGTACACACCGGCCCGGGTCTTTTGGATGGGGCCGGCGTCGGTGCCGCCCATCTGGAGCACATCCCGCTGGGCGGGGATGCCCTTTTTCTCCGCCAGGGCCATCAGCCGCTCCACCAGCGCCGGGGAGCAGATCACCGAGTGGTCCATCACCTTCACCGCCGCCCCCTTGCCGCACAGGCTGCTGCCCTGATGCTTGCTTCCCGGCTCGTCCCCCGTGCCGGTGACATCCACCGCGATGCCGTAATCCGGATCAATGGCCCAGGCCGCAGTTTTTGCCCCCCTGGTCCCCACCTCTTCCTGGGCGGAAAAGACAAAATACAGGTCGTTTTCCCAGGCTTTCAGCTGCTCCATCGCCATCAGCAGCACCAGACAGGAGATCCGGTTGTCCAGATAGGGAGAGATCACCCGTCCCGCCGCCGCCCTGGTGGGCGTGTCATACACCGCTGTGTCCCCCACCTGGACCAGCTTCTTGGCCTCCTCCTCGTCGGAGGCGCCGACGTCCACCACCAGATCAGACAGCTTCAGCTTGGCCAGCTCCCCGTTTTCCGGCGGGCAGATCAGTCCCTGGGCCCCATTGGAGAACCGCACCGGGGCATAGAGAACCTCTCCCACGCTCACTCCGCCCACCGCGCCCATGTGGACAAACCCCTTCTCATCGATGTGGGTGGCCACCAGCCCGATGGAATCCATGTGGGCGCTGAACATCACCTTGGGCCCGCTCCCCTTTTTTCGGCAGATGAGATTGCCCATTGTATCCCGGAAGATCTCGTCCGCATAGGGCCGGGCCAGCTCCTCAATGACCTGGGCGATGCCGTCCTCCTGGCCGGAGGGGCCGAAGGCGGACACCAGCCGCGTCAATGTGTTCATCATATCCATATTTAACTCCTCCTGTCAGCGCTCCGCCATGGCCCGGATAAACAGCCGGGCCAGCGTGAGCATCTGTTCTGCGTCGGAAATGCTGCATACGCTGCTGGGGGCATGGAGATACCGTACGGCCGCCGAGATCCCGGCCACCCGCACCCCCGCCTTGGTGCGCTGGATGGCTTTGGCGTCGGTCCCTCCGGACAGGTAGTGCTTGATCTGCCAGGGCAGGCCGTTTTGCTGGGCCAGCTCCCGCAGCAGCTCAAACAGCCCCCGGTCATAGATGGCGCCCCCGTCCATCCAGGACAGGACGGGCCCCTTCCCCGGCCAGCATACCTGCCGGTCGGGCTCCAGGGCGGGCAGATCGGCGGCGGTGGTCCCCTCCAGCACCAGCGCCGTCTCCGGCGTCACGGAAAAGGCGGCGGCAAAGGCCCCTCGGGTGCCCACCTCCTCCATCACGGAGAACACAAAGGTGCAGTCCATGGGCAGCTCCTCCTCCAGCAGCTTCACCATGACGGCACAGCCCACCCGGTCGTCGATGGCCTTTGCCTTGAGCATTCCGCTGCCAAACTCCACCGTGTCGCTGACGAAGGTGCATATGTCTCCCAGCTCCACCTGGGCCAGCGCCTCCGCCTGGTCCTTCGCGCCGATGTCAATATAGAGATCGGTGAGCTTGGGAACCTTTTTCCGCTCCTCCGGGGTGGTGAGGTGGATGGCCTTCAGCCCGATGACGCCGGGGACGGCCCGCTCCCCCACCGTGACCCGCTTGCCCAGCAGAACCCGGCGGTCAATGCCGCCCACGTAGCCGAACTTCAAATAGCCCTCGTCCGTCACTGACTTGACGATGAGCCCCACCTCATCCATGTGGGCGCACAGCATCAGCCTGTTTCCCGCCGCCCGGGCCCCCCGTTTGAACACGATCAGATTACCCAGGGCGTCCGTCCGGACCTGGTCGGCATGGGGCTCTACCCGGCGGCGGATATAGTCCCGGACCTGGTCCTCCCGGGAGGACACGCCGGACAAACTGCACAGCGTTTTCAGCGTCTCAAGCATGGGCGGTTCCCTCCTTTCCCAGGTCCTGCGCGAAGGCGGCCAGCAGCTGGGCGCAGTCCTCCACGTCACGGGCCTCCAGCACCTCCACCGGGGTGTGCATATACTTCAGCGGAACGGACAGCACTGCGGTGGCGATGCCCTCATTGCAAATCTGCATCTCCCAGCCGTTGGTCCCGGTGCTTCCCTCCATGACCTCCTTTTGGACGGCGATGCCCCGGGCCTCCGCCCTGTCCAGCAGGCGGCGGACCATCCACCGGGCCATATTGGGGCCGATGCCCACCACGGGTCCGCCCCCCATCACAAAGGTCTCATTCTTGGGGCTGTCCGGCGTCCTGCCGTGGGTCACGTCCACCGCCACGCAAAAGTCCGGCTCCACAGCCTGGACGCCCACCGCGGCCCCCGCGCCGCCGGTCTCCTCGCACACGCTGCCCATCACATACAAATCCACGTCCAGCTCCCGCTCCCGGAGCAGCTCCGCCGCGCGAAGCAGCGCGGCAAAGCAGGCGCGGTCGTCCAAGGCTTTGCCGCACAGCTGGCGCTCCCCCAGCCGGGTGAAGTCCGCCCGGTACACCATGGGGGTGCCGATGGGGATGCGGCGCTCCGCCTCCTCCTGGCTCAGCCCCACATCCACAAAGAGGTCCTTGACCTCCGGGGCCTTCTCCCGGTCCTCCGCCGTCAGCACATGGGGCGGCAGGCAGGCCACCACCCCCAGCATGGGCGGGTCGGTGAGCACCGTTACCTCCCGGTCGGGCAGCATCCGGGTGTCCACCCCTCTGGCCTGAAAGCGCAGAAACCCGTCCTGTACGCCGGTGACGGTCATTCCCACCTCATCCAAATGGGCGTCCAGCAGCAGCTTTTTTGCCCCGGGCCGTCCGCACCGGCGCACCCCGATCACATTGCCCAACCGATCCAGCCGCACCTCATCCATCAGCGGCTCCAGCAGCTCCTTTGCCGCCAGTGCGGCCGGGCGCTCAAACCCGGAGGGGGCTCCCAACCCGCACAGCCGTTCCAAAATCTGTTCCAATTCCAACATACTCACCTCTTCAGCAAAATCCGTTCACCAGCTCTTTAAATGCCCTGCCCCGCTCTTCAAAGTTGCGAAAGCGGTCAAAGGAGGCGCTGGCCGGGGACATCATCACCACGTCCCCCGGCTGAGCCAGGGTTCTGGCCCGCTCCACCGCCTCTCTCAGGTCGGCGCAGTCCAGAATTTCCGGCTGGCCCTCCTGGTACCCCGGGGCCGAGCGGGCGGCCTGCTTGATTTTTTCCGCCGTGTCCCCGGTCAAAAGCAGGGCCTTCACCGACTGGACGATCTCCGGTCCCAGCACGTCGTAGGGAATGTGCTTGTCGTAGCCTCCGGCAATCAGGATCACCTTTTGCCGGAAGGAGCGCAGCCCCGCGATGGTCCGGCTGGGGCTGGAGGCGATGGAGTCGTTGTAGTATCGCACCCCGTCCAGCTCCCGCACCAGCTCAATGCGGTGCTCCACTCCGCCGAAGGTCCTGGCAAAGTCCCGAATCACCTCGTCGGGTACCAGGCCGTCCACCGCCGCTATGGCGGCCATGTAGTTTTCCAGGTTGTGCAGGCCGGGCAGCAGGATGTCATCGGTGCGCAGCACCGGACGGCCGCAGCAGAACACCGTCTTCTCCCGCAGGCACACGCCGTCTTCCAGCCTCTTCCTGCGGCTGAACAGGGTCACCGCCCCCCTGGCCTGGGCGGCAAAGCCCGCCGTGATCTCGCTGTCCGCGTTGAGCACCAGCCGGTCGCAGGCGTCCTGGTAGGCAAAAATATTCCGCTTGGCGGACACATACTCCTCCATGTCCCTGTGTACATCCAGATGGTTGGGGGCCAGGTTGGTGACCACCGCGATGCTGGGGCTCTGCCGCACCGTCATCAGCTGGAAGGAGGACAGCTCCAGCACCACGATGTCGTCTGGCCGGATGTCGTCCACCTGGCACAGCAGAGGATGGCCGATGTTCCCCCCCACAAAGGTCCGATAGCCCGCCGCCTTCAATAGCCCCGCGATGATGGTGGTGGTGGTGGTCTTGCCGTCGGACCCGGTCACCGCGACAATGCGGCAGGGACACAGGTCTAGGAACGCCTCCATCTCCGAGGTGAGCCTGGCTCCCCCCTCCACCGCCCGGGCGATCTGGGGCACGTCGGGCCGCAGGCCGGGGGTGCGGAAGATCACGTCCGCCCCGTCCAGATGGTCCAGATAGCCGGGGCCCAGGGCGGTCTCCAGCCCCCGGCGCTCCAGCGCCTCGATCAGGCCGTTGAACTCCTCCCGCCGCCGTTTGTCACACGCCAGCACCGGCACACCGGCGTCCAGCAGGCGCTCCACCAGCGGCTGGTTGGACACTCCCAGGCCGATCACCGCCACCCGCTTTCCCTTCAGCGAGTTGAAATACTCCTTCAGCGCAGAATCCATTGACACGCGCACCTCCCAATTACACTCCGCACAGGGCCGGACCGCGCCAAGCCCATATAGTTGGTATTATACCCCATCTAAATTCATTTGACAATCACCTAAAGATGAAGTACAATCAAAACCGCAAGTAAGCTGGACAGCCGCGCGGCCAGGCCGAAAGGCCGTCCGTGAGGAAAGTCCGGGCTCCGCAGGGCAAGGATAACGGGTAACACCCGCCGGGGGCGACCCTAGGAAAAGTGCAACAGAAATAGACTGCCCTCGTCTCCCCCATGGGGAGGCGAGGGTCAAGGTGGAAAGGCGAGGTAAGAGCTCACCCAATGGCGTGTCAAGCGCCCATTGCTGTAAACTCTATCCGGAGCAACGCCGTGGGAACACAAATGGCCGGCCCGGCCGTGTTCAGGAGGCGGCTGGAGCGCACTGGCAACGGTGCGCCTAGATAGATGGCTGTCTTAAATGACAGAACCCGGCTTACAGGCTTACTTGCACCAAAGGCGGGGCCCCCAGCGGGGCCCCGCCTTTTCTTGTCCATCCTGCCCTGCCCCGGGACCTGCCCGCCGCCGATTTCTTTTCTTTTGTCCGTTGCGTTCCGCCTTTTTATCCGATATAATAAAAAAAGATTTTGATATGACGGTACAGGGGGAATTTTTTTGCGTCTGCTGATTCAAGGCGGGCGGGTGCCGGACCCCGCCCACGGCATTGACGGTCCGCTGGACCTTTTGATCGAAGATGGGAAGATCGTCCAAATCGGCGAAAGCCTGCGGGCGGAGGGCGCCCAGGTGCTGGACGCCTCTGGGCTGACCGCGGCCCCCGGCCTGGTGGACATGCACGTCCACCTGCGGGAGCCGGGCTTCGAGGCCAAGGAGACGGTGGCCACCGGCTGCGCCTCCGCCGCCCGGGGGGGCGTGACCACCCTGGTGGCCATGCCCAACACCCGGCCCGCCACAGACTGCCCGGAGATGGTCCGGCTGGTCCGGGACAAAGCCGCCCTCACCGGGGTGAACGTCCTTCCCGCCGGGGCGGTGACCTTGGGGCAGAAGGGCGAGCAGCTCACCGATTTTGCCGCCCTGAAGGCGGCGGGGGCCCCCGCCCTCACCGACGACGGGGTGCCCATCCAAAACCTGGCCCTGCTCCGGCGGGCCATGCAGGAGGCGAAAAAGCTGGGCCTTCCCCTGCTGGACCACTGCGAGGACCGGGACATGGTGCGCAGCTACGCCGTCAACGAGGGGACTGTGTCCCAGGCGCTGGGCCTCCCCGGTCGACCCGCCATCGCCGAGGAGCTCCAGATCATGCGGGACGTGATGCTGGCGGAGGAAACCGGGGCCCATGTCCACATCTGCCACATCTCCACCGCCCGAGGGGTGGACATCGTCCGGCAGGCCAAGGTCCGGGGCGTCCGGGTCACCTGCGAGACCTGCCCCCAGTACTTCACCCTCACCGAGGAGGAGGTGCTGCGCCAGGGCACCATGGCCAGGGTCAACCCGCCCCTGCGCACCCAGGCGGACGTGGAGGGTATCCGAATGGGCCTCATCGACGGCACCATCGACGCCATCGTCACAGACCACGCCCCCCACACCGCAGAGGAAAAAGCCCAGCCCCTGCCCGACGCCCCCAGCGGCATGGTGGGGCTGGAGACCTCCCTGGCCCTGGCCCTCACCGGGCTGTACCACACGGGGCTGCTGCCCCTGGGCCGGGTGCTGGCGCTGATGTCCGCCTCCCCCGCCGCCCTGCTGGGCCTGGACAAGGGGACGCTGGCTGTAGGCACAGACGCCGACCTGGTGCTCTTCGACCCAGGGCAGGAGTGGGTCATCGACAAAAACCAATTCGCCTCCAAGGGCCGTAACACCCCCTTCCACGGCCGGACTGTGCGGGGAAAAGTCAAATACACCATTTCCCAGGGAAATATTATTTATATGGAGGGCTGAATCATGTCATTTGACGTATTGCAGGACAAGATCAAGGCGAAAAAGAACCCCACCGTGGCCGGGCTGGACGCCCGGGTGGAGTATGTCCCCCCGTTCATCCTCAAAAGGTACACTGAGCAATATGGCGAGACCCTGGAGGCTGCCGCCCAGGCAGTGCTGGAGTTTGACAAGGGCCTCATCGACGCGCTGGCGGACGTGGTGCCCGCCGTCAAGCCCCAGTCCGCCTATTTTGAGATGCTGGGCTGGCGGGGGATGCAGGCCCTGGAGGAGGTCATCACCTACGCCAAGGCAAAGGGCCTGTTCGTCATCGCCGATGTGAAGCGGGGGGATATCGGCACCACCGCCGCCGCCTACAGCGAGGCGTGGCTGGGGACTACCCAGGTGGGCGGGACCCCCTGCCCCGTGTTCGATGCCGACTGCGTCACCCTCAACGGCTACATGGGGTCCGACGCCATCAAGCCCTTCCTGAAGGACTGCACCGGGCGGGACAAGTGCGCCTTTGTGCTGGCCAAAACCTCCAACCCCTCCTCCATAGAGCTCCAGGACATCGTGGCCGGCGACCGGCTGGTGTACACTGTCATGGGCGACCTGATCAAGCGCTGGGGCCAGGGCACCGAGGGAAAAAACCACTACCAGGCCCTGGGTGCGGTGGTGGGAGCCACCCACCCCTCCGTCCTCAAGGAGCTGCGCTATCGCCTGGAAAAGGTGTTCTTCCTGGTCCCCGGCTACGGAGCCCAGGGGGGTACCGCCGCCGATGTGCGCCACGCCTTTGATGAGCTGGGCCGGGGGGCCATCGTCAACGCCTCCCGCTCCATCATGTGCGCCTGGCAGAAGACCGGGAGGGACGGCGCGGACTACCAGGAGGCCGCCCGGGCCGCTGCGGAGAAGATGCGGGACGAGATCAAGCAGTACGTTACCATCCTGTAAGGCCTTCTTTTTCTTTTCTTGAGAGAAAAGAAAAAGAAGCAAAAAGAAGAGAACTTAAAACTACCATAATCAGTTTAGGGGAGATAAAATGGCAGTTCAACAAATTTGTACTGTGGTTGAGATGACCCAGCTGGACGCCAACACCTGGTGGATAGTGCTGGAAGCGGGCAAGCTGGTGGGGCAGCACGGACTCACCGGCGGGCAGTTTTTGCAGGTAAAATGCGGCCACAGCCGCCTGCTCCGCCGCCCCATCTCGGTGGCCATCGCCGGCTGGGATGAGCCGGAGGATCTGGTCTCGCTGATCTTCGAGGTTCGGGGAGACGGCACCCGCTGGCTGTCCCGCCGCAGGGTCGGAGACCATCTGGATGTGCTGGGCCCCCTTGGAAAAACCTTCGATGTGTCTCAGGAGGGGCACTATCTGCTGGTGGGGGGAGGCATCGGCGTACCGCCCCTCATCATGTGCGGCGAGTGGCTGCGATGGCCCCGGACGGCGGTGCTGGGCTTCCGCTCCAAGGACAAGGCCTTCCCCGCGGTGGTCAGCCGCTTCCAAGGCCACTGTGAGGGCACTTACATCTGTACCGACGACGGCAGCTTGGGCCGTCACGGCTTCGTGGACGGTCAGGTACGGGATCTTCTTGAAAAGGATAACTCCTTTACATCTATTTTGGCCTGCGGGCCCAGGCCCATGCTGAAGAGCGTGGCGGCGGTGGCGGCGGAATTTGGCATTCCCTGTCAGGTGTCCATGGAGGAGCGGATGGCCTGCGGCGTGGGGGCCTGCCTGGGCTGCGCCATCCAGATGAAAGACGGCACCATGAAGCACGTCTGTAAAGACGGCCCGGTATTCGACGCCGAGGAGGTGGATTGGGATGCGTGAGAAACAGCACCTTCTTCCCGAGGTCACGGTGGGGCACGCCGGAAACGGCTGTGGGCCGGAGCAGACCTTCCCCGCTCCGAAGCAGCCGGATATATCCCATATCGACATGTCGGTGGACCTGGCGGGAGTGTCGCTGAAAAACCCAGTGGTGGTGGCCTCCGGCACCTTCGGCTTCGGCCGGGAATACAGCCAGTTCTTTGACCTGTCTGCGTTGGGGGCCATCTGTTGTAAAGGTTTAACACTTCACTCTAGGGAGGGCAATCCCTCACCCCGGATCGCCGAGACCCCCATGGGCATTCTCAACTCCGTGGGCCTGCAAAACCCCGGCGTGGACGCGTTCATCGCCGATGAGCTCCCCTTCCTGCGCCAGCATGACGTGAAGATCATCGCCAACATCTCCGGAAACACCCCAGAGGAATATGGCATCATGTGCGAAAAGCTGTCCGCCTCCGGAGTGGACATGATCGAGGTGAATATCTCCTGCCCCAATGTGAAGGCCGGGGGGCTGGCCTACGGCACCCGGCCCGACCTGGCCGCTGAGGTCACCCGGGAGGCAAAAAAACACGCCTCCGTCCCGGTGATGGTAAAGCTCTCCCCCAATGTCACCGACATCACCGAGATCGCCCGGGCTGTGGCGGACGGGGGTGCGGACGCCCTCTCCCTCATCAACACCCTGCGGGGAATGCGCATCGACGTGAACACCCGCCGCCCCATCCTCAAGATGAACACCGGAGGGCTGTCCGGCCCCGCCGTCCTCCCCGTGGCCGTGCGGATGGTGTGGGAGGTGGCCAGCGCCGTCAAGCTGCCCATTCTGGGTATGGGCGGCGTGTCTGCCGGCGAGGACGCGGCCCAGCTTATGCTGGCGGGGGCCTCCGCCGTGGCAGTGGGCACCGCTCTGTTCGCCGACCCCTATGTCCCGCTGAAGGTGCGGGACAGGCTGGCGCAGCTCGCGGCAGAGCAGGGACTGTGCGCCGTCAGCCAGCTCACCGGCGGCGTGCGCCCCTGGTAACATAGAAAGAAGGAATTTTGATGACCACCATCTATCTCATCCGTCACGGACAGGCGGAGGGCAACCTCTACCGCCGCTGTCACAGCTGGCACAACGGCCTGCTCACCCTCAAGGGCCGGGAGCAGGTCAAAGCCCTGGAAAAGCGGTTCGAAGGCGTCCATTTTGACGCGGTGTACTCCAGCGACCTCTACCGGGCCATGGCCACCGCCGGGGCCATCTACCGCCCCCGGGGCCTCCCCCTGCGGGTGGATCCCGGCCTGCGGGAGATCGGCGCGGGCGTCTGGGAGGACGTGCCCTGGGGCCAGCTCCTCCACGACCACCGGGACAGCCTCACCGCCTTTCTGTCCTGCGACCCCGGCTGGCAGGTGGAGGGCAGCGAGACCTTTCCCCACGTGCGCCAGCGGATGACCGCCGCCCTGGCCCGCATCGCCGCCGCCCACCCGGGCCAGACGGTGGCCGTAACCTCCCACGGCTGCGCCATCAAATGCGGGCTCTCCGCCTGGCTGGGGTTGAAGGTGGAGGAGATGGATCAAATCCCCCTGTCCAACAACACCGGCGTGGCCAAGCTGGAGGTGGAGGGCGGGCAGGTCAAGGTGGCCTATTATAACGATGACAGCCACCTGGGGGACGCCTCCCCCCTGCCCAAGGCCAGCAGCGCCTACGGCATCCCCGGCATGGAGCGCAACGCCCTGCGGTTCCGCCCCCTGCTCCTGCCCCAGGAGCGGGAGACTTACTTAGCCGCCCGGCGGGACGGCTGGCAGGCCAGCCACGGCACCATGGAGGGCTTTGACGGGGAGGGCTTCCTGGCCGTGGCGGAAAAAAACAGCGCCCAGGATGAGCGCTGCGTCCTGCTGGCCCTGCTGGGCGACACCCCCGTGGGCGTGCTCCAGATGGACTGGCGGCAGGACGCCCAGGATCAGGCGGGAAGGGTGCCCTTTTTCTACATGGCCCCGGCGTTCCGCTCCAAGGGGCTGGGGGTCCAGCTGCTGGGCCAGGCGGTGTGTACATACCGGGCCATGGGGCGGCAGGTGCTCCGCCTGCGGTGCGCCCCGGAAAATGAGCGGGCCAAGGGGTTTTACCATGCCCACGGCTTTTATAAGGTGGGCGAGGAGCCCGGCGGCATCGGCCACCTGGACACCATGGAAAAGTACATTGGGCTGGAGCTTTGACGGGAGGCAGTTCCCATGAAAATCGCGCTGATGTTGGCCGCAATCTTTATCCCTTTGACAATCATTCTCTACTATTGTGGATTTGGGGTTACCAAAGCGGGGGTTTTTATCCTCAACGCCTCTTACAGTCTGCCCACCCGGTGGGAGGGAAAAATGTCCAACGCCGCCGGTTTTATGCGCCGGAACTTTGTAATTTTCAAACAATTTTCCGCCCTTGCCGTAGAGATCGAGACCGCCTTCGGTGCGCTGGAATTCGAGGTGAAAGCCCCGGACGGCACCCTCCTCTCCCCCGCCTCCGTCTTCTATGGCCGGGACGCCTCTGTGCGCATAGACGTCAGTCAGCTCCGGCGCTGTACCGTCACCCTGCGGATGGACCATTTTTCCGGAACCTTCCACATCGCACTCCAATAAAAACAGCAGAGCGACCGGAAATCCCGGCCGCTCTGTGTTGTTTAGCGCACGGCGCGGCCAACGTCGCTGACCGCATCGCCGACGGCGTCTCCCACATCACGGACTGCATTGCCCGCGCCTCGGGCCAGATCCCCCGCTGCGTCGCCGATGTCGTCCACGGCTCTGCCCACGCCGGAACGGCTCCGGCCAGCGCTGCCGTCGGGAACCCCGTCATTGTCCAGATCGTTGGTGCCGCCGGCGCCGCCGCCCTGGGCGGCATCATCGCCCACATCAGCACTGTTCCGAATGTCGTCTACCCCGGCGCTGTTCCGGGCGTCGCTGCCCACCCCAGCACTGTTCCGGGCATCGCTCCCAACCCCCGCGCTGGCGCGGCTTCCGCTGTCGGAGGACACGCTGTTGGTGGGTTCCACCGGACTGGAGCTCTCCTCACGGCCGGCAAAGCAGCCTGTCAGGGCAACGGCCATAACAAAAGCCATGGCCACAGCAAAAAATTTCAGCTTCATTCTTCATGCCTCCTGCTTTTTCTTCATGATCCCCGTGATTCATTATGTGCCGGTTGCCTCGGTTCAAAGCAGGTATTTTTTTCATTCGATTGGACCCTTTGGGCGCAAGCTCTGCAAAGCTTTTTAAAAACAAAAAAGACACGCCGTTCAGCGTGTCTTTCCTTTTGGTCCAATGTGGCAAAATCGCTTTTCACGCCCCGCCAAACCGTGGCCCCCGCAAAGCCGGTTTTTGACTTTGTAGGGAAAGGAGCCGCAGCAAAATGAGCGAGCGGTGACCTTGAAAAAGTCGCCGCAAGCGATATGACGCTTGCGGCGACTGGTACGGCTGGAGGGATTCGAACCCCCGACCTTTTGGTTCGTAGCCAAACACTCTATCCAACTGAGCTACAGCCGCATGTCTTTCTTACAGCTTAGACATCATACCACATCATCCCAGAAAATGCAAGAGATTTTTTCAGCCTTTTTAAAATTTTTTAAAAATGGCCGGGAATCGGATTTGACCCATCCGATTCCCGGTCCAAGTCATCGATTGGCCCAGTTCACAAATCGGTGGAGCATTGCCGCCACCTCAGCCCGGGTGGCGTAGCCGTCCGGGAGCAGGGCGCCGTCGCTTCCGTTGACAATGCCCGAGGCCACCGCCCACGACATGGCGGCCTCTCCCCAGTCCGCCACCGTGGCCGCGTCCCAAAAACCGGACAAGCTGGCGGACTGGCTCACGTCACGCCCGATTCCAGCTGCGTAGCGGTGCAGAATGACGGCGATCTCCTGGCGGGTCACAGAGGAAAAGGGGTCGAACAGGTTGTCCCCGATCCCGGACACCACGCCCTGCTGCCCCGCCCACATAATGCCGGCGGTATACCACTGTCCATCCGCCACGTCGCGGAAGAGACCGGAATAGCTCACCTGGGGCTCCCCCGCCAAACGGTGGAGCACGGTGGTCATCATGCACCGCTCCATCGCCCCGTCGGGCACAAAGGTGGTGGGGCTGTCTCCGTTGAACAGCCCGTTCTGATATACATAGGCTACATCGCTGTAATACCACTCGCTCTGGGGCACGTCCACAAAGGGCAGGACCGGCTGGCCGGAAGTCACCGTCCACGCCCCCTCCGCCATCCAGCCGGCGGCGCCGGAGGTCACCACCAACGCCACATCCGTCCCGGCCAGGTAGCGGTGCCCCACCGTGAGCGCTCCCCCGGCGGTCACCTCCGCGCCGGCGGTGGCGTCCACCAGCGTTCCGCCCCGCACGATGCCGTTCCCCTCCGTCCACACCAGGACAGAGCCGGTGGCAGCGCTCACCACATCCCCATTTTTGCCGGTCTGGGCGGCAGGGGCACCTGCCGAACCCCCCGCCCCCACCTTCTCCACAGCGTCATTGTATAGGGCCGTGGTGTTCCGATCCACATCCATCTTCACAATGGCTTTCAGATCATCCCAGAAGGTCCCGTTCAGATAGCCGAGGGAGACCAATGTCTGGGACTGGTCCGCAGCAAAGGCCAGCGTTCCTCCGGTGAGAACAGCCAGGGCCAGCGCCCCGGCCAGAAGCTTCTTTTTCATGGCGTCTCCTCAGAAATCATATAGCTCAGGGTGAGCAGGCTGTCGGCAAAATGGACGTCCTCCACCCGCACATCGGGCATTTCCTGCTGGGGCAGCTCCACATTGGTAAAGTTCCAAATGCCGGTCACGCCGCAGGCGGCCACCCGCCGCGCAATGCGCACCGCCTCCCCCCCGGGCACGGTGAGCACACACACGCTCACTGGGTTCTCCTTGATGTAGTCCTCCAGGGTATCCACATGGTAAACCGGGGTCCCGCTCAGCTGGCTGCCCACCAGGCCGGGGTCAACATCAAAGGCGGCCACCAGGCGAAACCCATTGTACGAAAAGGGAAAGTTCTCCATCAGCGCCTGGCCCAAATTGCCGGCCCCCAGAACCGCCACCGTGTGGTCCCGGTTCATGCCCAGAATTTCCGCCACCTCGGCCCGCAACCGTTCCACGTTGTAGCCATACCCCTGCTGGCCAAAGCCGCCGAAGCAGGACAGGTCCTGGCGGATCTGGGAGGCGGTGAGCCCCATGGACTTGGCCAGCAGGCTGGAGGAGATGCGCACCGTCCCGCCGCGGTAAAGATCGTCCAAATGCCGGTAGTACCGCGGCAGGCGGCGGATGACCGCAGAGGATATCTTATCTTTCTTCATCTTGCAACCGTTCCTCACACAAAAATTATTGTGCTATATTTTACTCCTTTTCCGGCTGTTTGTCAATTTGATTGACGAGAAATTCACATTTTCCCATCCGACGCATAAGCTGGGCCATATGAAACAAGGAGGAATCGTCCATGCCTCAAACAGGATCCCTTGTCGTGCGCGCCTTCACGTCCCAGGCCCAGCTGCCCGTTTCCGGCGCCACCGTCATCATCTCCAGCCCCGGTGAGGGCGACCGCAGGAAGGTGTATTCCATTCAAACCACCGACGAGAGCGGCGGCACCAAGCCCATCCAGCTGGAGGCCCCCGACCATGCGCTGAGCATGAGCCCGGGTCAGGCCGCCCCCTTCTCCGACTACTCCCTGGTGGTGGAGCATCCGGACTATTACCTGGCCACCTTTGAGCAGCTCCAGGTATTTCCAGGCGTGGAGACGGTGCAGAATGTCCCGCTGGTCCCCCTGCCCCAGCCCGCCGGCGGCGATATCAACGCCGCGCCGGTGATTGTCACCCCTCAGCCGCTGTGACCGGCGCCAAATAAGGAGGTTCCCTATGCCTATCTCAGTCACGCCCTACATACCCCAGACCATCACCGTCCACACTGGACCGGCCAACCAGTGGGCGGAAAACGTCACCGTCCCCTTCTCCGACTACATCAAAAACGTGGCCTCCAGCGAGATTTACCCCACCTGGCCGGAGGCCGCCCTGCGGGCCAACATCCTGGCCCAGATCTCCTTCGCCCTGAATCGGGTGTACACCGAGTACTACCCCAGCCGGGGCTACGACTTCGACATCACCGCCTCCACCATGAACGACCAAAAATTCATCAAGGGGCGGAGCACCTTTGAAAATGTAGATAATCTGGTGGATGAGCTGTTCACCACCTACATCCGCCGGAAGGGCTTTGTGGAGCCCCTGGCCGCCAAGTTCTGCAACGGCACCACCGTCACCTGTGACGGCCTGTCCCAGTGGGGCAGCGAGTCCCTGGCCCGTCAGGGCATGGGCACCATGGATATCCTGCGCCACTATTATGGAGACAATATTGAGCTGGTATCCAATGCCCCGATCCGCGACATTGAATACTCCTACCCCGGCTACCCCCTGCAGACCGGCTCCTCCGGCAGCTATGTCACCGTGCTCCAGGCCATGCTCAACCGCATCTCCCGCAACTACCCCGCCATCCCCCGCATCAGCCCGGTGGACGGCGTGTTTGGCTCCCAGACCGAGGAGTCGGTAAAGCAGTTCCAGCGGATTTTCAACCTCACCCCCGACGGCATTGTGGGTCAGGGCACCTGGTATAAGCTGGTATCCCTCCACGGAGCGGTCCGAAAGCTGTCCGAGCTGGTCAGCGAGGGCCAGCCCTTCACCCAGATTCAGGGCCCCGCCCCCGGCGTCACCCTCCGGGAGGGCAGCACAGGTGTGGCCGTGTCCGCCCTCCAGTACTTCATCTCCATCATCGGCCAGTTCTCCCCCGCCGTGCCCGTGCTGGCCATTGACGGCATTTTCGGCCCCCAGACCGCCGCCGCCGTCAACGCAATTCAGAGCCGCCTGGGCCTGCCCGTCACCGGCGTGGTAGACCAGGCCACCTGGCAGGGCATCTACGACGAGTATTTGGGCATCGCCCGCACCGCCCTGGCCGGGGCCGGACTGCCCACCACGCCCCAGCAGATCGAGCAGCGGGTCATGTCGGGCCAGTTCCCCGGCTACGACCTGGGCTACGGAAGCTCCGACAACTGAAAGGAAGGGATCACGCAATGAATGGATCGAACGCGCCCGGCATCATGGAGGCCGAGCACAACGGACAGCCCATCCGCTCTCTTCAATACATGCTCAATCAGCTGGCCATCCACAACGACATTCTCACCCGGCTGGCGGTGGACGGCATCTTTGGCGAGCGCACCCTGGAGGCCGTCATGGTGTTCCAGCGGGAGAACGGTCTTCCCGTCACCGGCGTGGTGGATCTGGCCACCTGGAACGCCATCCGGGACGCCTATGTCCACGTGGAGCTGATGTATGGGTTCCCTCCCGCCCTCAATGTGCTGCCCAACGGCAGCTACACCGCCGTGGAGGGCCAGGAGTGCGAGGTGCTGCGCATCGTCCAGGCCATGTTCAGCTCCCTCACCACGGTGATGACCAACTTCAGCCCCTGCCAGATGAACTGCTGCAATGACGGAGAGACCTATCAAAATATTCGGGAGGTCCAGCGCCTGGCCGGCCTGCCCGTCACCGGCACCCTGGACCGGTCCACCTGGGCCTATATGGTCCAGCTCTATCAGGCTCTGGTCACCCGGAGCTGAGCGGCGGACCACATCGGATCAAGCATCCGTTTGATCTTGTGCGTACAGCTTGTGAAATCCCACTTGCCATTTCCAGGCCAATTCGCTATAATACTTGGTAAGCATTTCACAGGCAGAAGGAGGATTCGCCCATGGCCGGATTCATCCACGACAAATTGGACATCAAGCTGCTGGTCCTGTACATCATGGACCACGTCTCCGCCCCTATCGATTTCGACACCCTCACCGATCTGGCCATGTGTGACAGCGGCGTGGACTACTTTCAGTTTGCCGAGGCGGTGTCCGAGCTGACCGGCAGCGGCCACCTGGAGCAGCAGGAGGACGTCTACGCGGTCACCGACAGGGGCCGGCGGGCCGGCGCCGCGGGAGAGAGCAGCCTCTCCCCCGTCATCCGCCAGCGGTGCGACCGCCGCCTAGCCCCACTGAACCAGGCGCTGAAGCGCAAAGCGCAGGTCCGGGCGCAGGTGGAGGAGCAGCCCCTGGGCTTCCAGGTGTCCCTGTCCATGGACGACGACCAGGGCAGTCTCTTTTCCCTCACCCTGCTGGCCCCCACCCAGGCGGACGCCCAGCGGTTGGCTGAGCGTTATCTCGCCCATCCGGACCGGATGTACAATGCGCTGCTGGGGGTCCTGCTGGCAGACGGTGAGGAGGCTGAACACAATTGACCATCCTGGGCTTTCCCCTCTCTAAGCTGTTCCTCTATTTCATCCTCTACTCCTTCTTGGGGTGGATTATGGAGACCTGCTACTGCTCTGTGCTGGAGCGCCGGCTGGTGCCCCGGGGATTCTTGTACGGCCCCATCTGTCCCATCTATGGCGGCGGGGTGACCCTGATGATCTTGTTTTTCACCCCCCTGAAATCTAATTTGGTTCTGTTTTACCTGGTCGCGGTGGTGGTGATGACCTCCTGGGAATATCTGGTCGGCTGGGTGCTGGAGGTCACAACCCACGTCAAGTACTGGGACTACTCCCAGTACCGCTTCAATCTCCAGGGCCGGGTGTGCCTGTGGGTGGCCCTGACCTGGGGCGCCCTGTCCTACCTTGTGATTTTTTTCATCCATCCGCCCATCCAAAAGCTGGTGGAGGACCTCCCCATGTGGCTGGAGTTCATGCTGTGCGGCGCGTTCCTGGCGCTGCTGGCGGTGGACGCCACCGCCACCATTCGAAACCTCGTACTGGTGGCGCTGCACGTGGAAAGCGTCACCCAGCTGGGGCAGAAGCTCCAGGTCCAGATGGCCCTGGGCAAGGCCGAGCTGGGCGACATGCTGGAGGACAGCGCCGCCTCCCTGCGCCAGCGGTACAGTGAACAGGTGGCCCAGCTGGAGCAGGTCAGCCGCCGGTTCCGCCGCGCCTACAGCACCATGACGGCCAGCCGCAGGTATTCCGTCAGCCAGGAGGATCTTCTGGCCGCAGCCGCGCTGGCCAAGGAGGAGCTGCTCCGCCGCAAGCAGGCGCTGAAGTCCTTCCGCGTCAAAAAATAATGGGGGCAAACAGGCGGCCCGTCCATCCGGCGGGCCGCCTGTTTACCTGTCTCAGCGCTCTCCCTTCACCAGCCTGACAATGCGGCTGGTGCCCAGCCGGTCGGCCCCCAGAGCCAGGAAGTCCAACCCGTCCTGGATGCTGGCAATGCCCCCCGCCGCCTTGATTTTCACATGGGGGGCCACGTTGGCCTTGAACAGCGCCACGTCTTCCCGGGTGGCCCCGGCGGCGGAAAAACCGGTGGAGGTCTTGATATAGTCTGCCCCGCTGTCCGACACAATCCGGCACAGGCGGACCTTCTCCTCGTCGGTGAGCAGGCAGGTCTCCACGATGACCTTCAGCACCCGTTCCCCGCAGGCGGCCTTGACCGCCTGGATCTCGGCCAGCAGCTCGCCCCACCGACCGTCCTTGGCCCAGCCAATGTTGATAACCATGTCGATCTCCCTCGCCCCGTTGGCAATGGCATCCTGGGCCTCAAACACCTTAACGGCTGTGGTGGAATAGCCGTTGGGGAAGCCGATGACGGTGCACACCGGCAGCTTCCCGCCCAGATAATCCGCCGCCCGCCTCACATAGCTGGCCGGGATGCACACACTGGCGCAGCCGTATGCCACTCCGTCGTCGCAGGTCTGGCGGATCTCCTCCCAGGTGGCGGTCTGGGCGAGCAGGGTGTGGTCTACGGCGGATAAAATGGTCTGATTGTCCATTGAAATCACCTCATTCCTTTGTATGGGTTTCATTGTACTATAGGCGGCCGGGAAAAGCAAGGCAGCCCCTGCCTCGGACGCAAATTCCATTCCCACCGCTGTAGGCGCGGTGCGCGCGGCGGCTGGGCTTTCGCCTTCGCTCCGGCCTTAGTTCCCTGCTCCCGGCTTCTCCGCAACCTAAAGTTGTCAAATTGGACACTGTTTTTGGTTGCAGGAACTGCCGTTTTTTGCTAAAATGACCCTGTCCAAAAGGCGCCGGACAGTCTTTCTTCGGAGGTATCACAATGGATTTTCGAGACCGCTTATTTGAGCTGCGCCGCCAGGCCGGGCTGTCCCAGGAGGAGCTTGCCAATCTCTTGGGACTCACCCGCCAGGCGGTTCAAAAATGGGAGGCGGGCACATCCCGCCCGGATATGGACAACCTCATCGCCCTGGCCAATTATTTTCATGTTTCACTGGACTATCTGGTGACGGGCCAGGAGGCCGCCGCTCCCCCTTCCCCGCCCCCGCCGGAGCATGAGCCCGCCGCGCCGCCTCAGCCTGTCTCCACTGTGGTCCACCACTACTACCACGACAGCTGGCACTATGAGTATAAGAGCCGGCGCACCCTCTTTGGCCTGCCCCTGCTCCACATCAATGTGGGCCATCGGGATCACTGGGCCCGGGGCATCATCGCCATCGGCAACATCGCCACTGGATTCGTGGCCCTGGGAGGCGTTGCGGTGGGGCTGCTCTCCCTGGGCGGGGTGAGTTTTGGGCTGCTGCTGGCCCTGGGGGCGGTGGCGCTGGGAGGCGCGTCCATCGGCGGGGTGGCGCTGGGCGCGCTGGCCTGGGGCGGCGTCGCCCTGGGATGGCTGGCGGTGGGCGGATGCGCCGTGGGCGTGTATGCCGCCGGAGGCGTTGTGGCCGCCAGCAGGGTCGCCGTGGGCGGCATGGCTTCTGCTCCCCTGGCCATCGGGCAAGTGGCGGACGGCGTAAAAACCATCCTCGTTCCTCTGGAGGGCCTCAGCGATCAGGCGCTGACGGAGGCCCACAAGGCCATCACCGAAGCCTGTCCGGACGCACCTTTTTTCGTGACCCGGATTCTCAAATTTTTTGCATGGGCTGAGATGACTTGAACAGCACCGGCGGGTTGTGTTCACATCCCGCCGGTGTCTTTTTGCCTGTTTTCAATCATTGGTTGATTTTTGACAAAACAACCGCCATTGCATTCAACTATTGTTTTTGTTATGATACAACCATCAAGCGAATTGAGGTGGTTTCATGGTCAATATACTGAGTGAGCGCATCGCGGAGCTGCGCCGGGCGCGGGGTCTCACCCAGGAACAGCTGGGCCAGCCGCTGGGTGTATCCGCCCAGGCGGTGAGCAAGTGGGAGAAGGGCGGCGCACCTGATGTGGAGCTCCTCCCCGCCCTGGCCGACCAGCTGGGGGTAAGCGTTGACGCCCTCTTTGGCCGGGAGGGAGGCACAGTACAGGACATGGACAATGTATTGAACCGCTGGCTGCTGTCCCTTTCCCAGGAAAAGCGGATCAGTGAGCTGTGCCGCCTGACCTGGTCGGCCTCCCGGATCATCATGAACCACCGCATAGATGCCCCCGATATACCGGAGCTGAAGTATTCCGATAACTGCACTGTTCGGGTGGGCGGCGAAGATGTTCTGCTGCGTGTAGCGGTGGATATCAAAGAGGGGCTTCTCTTCGGCGTGGGGTCGGAGGAGCTGTCCTTCATGTCCATATGGCCTCGCCCAGAGGCGGGCTATGCCGCCTATTTTGCGGACCGGGATCTGTGCCGCCGCCTGTTTGCCCTCTTGGCCCGGCCCGGCTGTTTAGAGCTGATGGAGCGGCTCCACAACGACCTGACCGCCCGCTACTATGTGCCGGAGGTGCTGGCCAAGCAGCTGAACCAGCCCCCGGAGCAGACGGCGGAGCTGCTGGCCAGCATGGAGGAGCTGACGCTGGTGAAGAAATTGGAGTTAGAGATGGAAACGGGTTCTGTCAATGCCTACATTGTCCATGAAAACTGGGCCCTTACCCCATTTCTTCTCTTTACCCGATGCCTGCTGGAAAAGCACGATGCTTTTTACCTGCTCTGGGACGACCACGACAACGAGCTGGAACTGTCCCGCGGCCCCAGTCCCACCACATGCGGACGGCTGTCCCACGTACTGCCTCCACCGTCCACCGATTCCTCCAGGGCCCCAACCCCGCCGCATACACATAGCTGCAAAGGAGAACCGAAATGAGCCAAAAAACGCCAAAAAATCCCGCCGCCCGTCAGTATTACCGGGCCTTTTATCAAAACAACCACCTGCGCTTCGTCCTGGCCATGCTTCTGACCGTTCTGTCCTTTCCCGGCAATCTCATCGGCTCCTGGCTGCTGGGTGAGGTCATCGACGTGGTGGCCGCCGGGGATCTGGACTGGCTGCGACGGACACTGGTCTTCACCGTAATCTTTCTTGTCGTCATGTTTCTGACCTCCGTCGGCATGTACTGGACAAAATCCAGCTTTACGTACAAAGCCCTGACCCAGTACAAGTCCCTGGCCTTCCGTAATCTGTCGGAAAAGAGCATCAGCGCCTTTTCCCGGGAAAACACGGGCCGGTACATCTCCGTCCTCACCAACGACGTGAACTCGGTGGAGGAAAACTACCTCAAGCGCACCTTCCTGCTGGTCTACCATGTGCTGCTGTTCTTCGGCTCCCTGGGTATGATGTTCTGGTACAGTCCGATTCTGGCCACCGCCACCATCGTGCTGTCCCTCTTCCCCCTGGCCGGGGCCCTGCTCATGGGCAAGGAGCTGGCGGCGCGGGAAAAGGCGGTGAGCGACAAGAACGAGGGCTTTGTGGCCCAGCTGAAAGAACTGCTGTCCGGCTTCGCGGTCATTAAGAGCTTCAAGGCCGAGGGGGAGGCCCAGCGGATGTTCGACGCCTCCAACCGGGATGTGGAGGAGGGCAAGCGCCGCCGCTACTGGTGGGAGTGCCTGCTCACGGCGGTGAGCCAGGTCCTGTGCGCTGAGGCCCTTCAGTTCGGTATCTTTTTTCTGGGGGCCTTCCTGGCCATCCGGGGGGATATCACTGCGGGCACGGTGCTCATCTTCGTCAACCTGTGCAACTTCGTGATCCAGCCCATCAACGTCATCCCTCAGTACTGGGCCAGCCGAAAGGCCGCCCAGGCCCTCATTGACAAGCTGGCCCAGGTCACCGAGGAGAACGCCGGCCGCACCGGTGAAGCCATCCCGCCGGTGCTGAACCAGGCCATCGCCCTGGAAAATGTCACCTTCGGCTATGAGCCGGACAAGCCGGTGCTCCGGGACGTCTCCCTCCGGCTGGAGCCGGGGAAAAAATACGCCATTGTGGGCGGCTCCGGGTCGGGAAAATCCACCCTGCTCAACCTGCTCATGGGCGCTTATGACAGCTACGACGGCTCCATCACCATCGACGGCAGGGAGCTGCGGGAGGTGAACCCCGACAGCCTGTACGACCTGATGAGCCTCATCGGGCAGAGCGTGTTCCTCTTTGACGACACCATCCGGGGCAACATAACCATGTTCCGGGAGTTCCCGGACCAGCTTGTGGAGGATGCTGTAAATCGCTCCGGCCTGTCAGAGCTTTTGGCCCAGCGGGGGGAGGACTACCGCTGCGGGGAAAACGGCGTGGGCCTGTCCGGCGGCGAGCGCCAGCGGGTGTCCATCGCCCGCTGCCTGCTCCGGGGCGCGCCGGTGCTCCTGCTGGACGAGGCCACCGCCTCCCTGGACAACCAGACCGCCTTCGCCGTCACCGACGCCATCCTCCATCTGGACGGCCTCACCCGGGTGGTGGTCACCCACCGTTTGGAGGAGACACTGATGGCGCAGTACGACGAGATCATTGTCATGCGCAATGGGCAGGTCCAGGAGCGCGGGACATTCCGCCGGCTCATGGACGAAAAAGGCCTCTTCTACTCCCTGTTTACCCTGGCTGCATAATAGAGACGCCCTCCGGCTTCCGCCGGGGGCGTTTTTCTATTCAATCAAGCAGCCTGGCAATGAGGGTGCGGTGCACCTTCATCGCGCTCTTTGGGCAAAATTCCTGGCAGCAGAAGCAGCGGATGCAGGCCTTACGGTCAATGCGGGGCTTTTGCTTCACCATGGTGATGGCCTTGGCCGGGCAGATATCACGGCACTCGCCGCACCCCACGCACTCCTTCTTCTTCACAACGGGCCGCTGAGACAGGGCCCAGCCCATAACAAAGCCCTCCACTCTGCCGAACAAGCTCTTTCCATTGCCGGTAAACAGGTGGCTGTTGCCGGTGGTGATGCGCTGGAAGTCCGGAATGGCAAAGGCGGCGGGGTCGCCCTCCACCCTCAGCTCCGACTCCGAGCTGGGGATCAGCTCCCGCTCCAGCGCCGCCTCCAGGGTGGGCACCTCCTCCCGCTTCAGGCCGATCAGGCCGGCGCACACCAAGTCAACCTTGTGGGGGCTCTCCGCCGCCAGCAGCGCCCCCATATGCCGGGGCGTTCCGCCGGTGGGGCCATTGCCCTCCATGCACTCCACCGCGTCCACAATGGTGAGCCGGGGCTTAAAATACTCGTTCAGGTCCACAATCATCCGGGCAAAGTCCCGGGGATCCGGGTAGCGAAAATGGTACTCCGGCTTCATGGTGCCGGGAATGGTCCCAAACAGGTTTTTGGCTCCGCAGGTCATGGCCATCATGCCGTGGGTTTTCAGCTTGCACAGATTGATGACCGCGTCCGCCCCGTCCAGCCACGCCGTGTAGTGGAACTGGCGGCACACCTTCCCCTGGGGATACTGGGCCGCGCTCTGCTCAAAATTCTGATTCAGCCGTCCCCCCGCCTGCTCCACCTCTCTCATGCCGGTGGCGGCGTATACCCGGTTCACATAGGCTGCGTTGTACAGCCCTCCCGGGCTGTCCCCCACCACCACGTCGGCCCCCCGCTCCGCCAGCAGCCGGACCAGCGCGCACAGCAGGCTGGGGTGGGTGGTTGCCGCCTTTTCCGGCTTGGCAAAGGTCACCAGATTCACCTTTACCGCAATCCTCATTCCGGCCTCCACCCAGTCCAGCCCGCCCAGCGGGGCAAGCGCCCGCTCCAGGGCCGCCCGGGTCTCCCCCTCTGTGTAGTCGGCACACGGGACAATCACAACATCCGGTCTCATCATTGACATATTTCACCTCTTGATTAAAAAAGGCTGCCGCAGCTGCGGCAGCCTTTTTCATGCCATATAGAAACTGCTTTTACTCCTCAGGGTCCTCGTCCATATCGTCCTCCGCAGGGGCGGACTCCAGCAGGGCGCGGACGGAAAGGGAAACCTTCTTGTTCTCCTCGTCGATGGCGGTGATCTTGGCGTCCACCACGTCGCCCTCGCTCACCACGTCGCCGGGCTTCTCCACCCGGTGATCGGCCAGCTGAGAGATATGGATCAGGCCGTCCACGCCGGGGACGATCTCGGCAAAGGCGCCGAAGGTCATCAGCTTGACCACGCGCACAGAGGCCACGTCGCCCTCGGAATACTTCTCGGTGAACACGGTCCAGGGCTCCTGGCTGTGGTCCTTCACGCCCAGGGAGATCTTCTTCTTCTCCGGGTCGAAGGAGATGACGTACACCTCGATGGGATCGCCCACACTGACCACCTCAGAGGGGGTCTTGATGCGGGACCAGGACAGCTCGGAGATGTGAACCATGCCGTCCACCCCGCCGATGTCCACAAAGGCGCCGTAGGAGGTGAGGCTCTTGACGGTGCCGCTGTACCGCTTGCCCACCTCGATGTTGTCCCAGATGGCGGCGGCGGCGGCGGCGCGGGCCTCGGCGGCCACGGCGCGGATGGAGCCCACCACGCGGCGGCGGGCGCGGTTCACCTCAGTGATGCGCAGCTGCACGCGGGTCTTGACCATCTCCGCCAGGTCGGCGCCACGGGGCTTACCGGACTGGGAGGCGGGGATAAACACCCGGATGCCCTTCACGCTGGCCACCAGACCGCCCTTGTTCTCCTCGGTGATGATGCCCTCCAGAACGTCCTTGTTCTCCACGGCATTCTCCACGGTCTCCCAATTCTTGTCCGCGTCCAGGCGCTTCTTGGACAGCTTGACCACGCAGTCCCGATCGCTGACCAGCATTACAATGGCCTCGATCTCCTCGCCCACCTTGGCCAGGTCCTCCACCTTCACGTCGGGATCGTCGCTCAGCTCGGACAGGGGAATGGTACCGGGATACTTTACACCCAGCTCCACCTGCACTTCAGTGGGCGTGATGGCGGCAACTGTTCCAGTGACCCGATCCCCCGTATTCAAAATTTTGAACGACTCCTCCAGCATTTCCGCGAAGGACTGTTCAATCTCCATGATTTCATCGCTCATTTTGTTGCTGACCTCCTTTATTATCCACTCCGGCGTGGATGCGCCGGCAGTGATTCCAAGCGTACGGATCTGTCGGAACTGCTCCCGGTCAATGCCGTCCCCCCGCTCCGCCTGAACCACCAAGGGACAGCGGCTGCGGCACAGCTGGGTGAGCTTCCTTGTATTGGAGCTCTTCTGATCGCCGATGACGATCATTCCATCGCATTGACCGGCCAATTCCAGGGCTTCAGATTGCCGCCTGGACGTAGCATTACATATTGTATCAAAAAATTCCGCGTTTGTACACACTTTTTTTGCGTTTTCCACGATTTTTTCCCAATTAACCAAAATAGCCGTGGTTTGGGATACAAAAGTCAGGGGCTGTCCCGGCAATTCCGGCACTTTTTGCATAATTTGTTCCAATTCGCCCCATCCCGCAGCCACCAGTCCCCGCCTGCAGCACCCCACGATTCCCAGAATTTCCGGGTGGTCGGCCTCCCCCACAATCACCGGAATGCGGCCCCGCGCCTCGGCGTCCCGCACAATCTGATGAATCCGGGCCACATTGGGGCAGGTGGCGTCCAGCACCTGGCAGCCCCGGGCCTCCAGGGCACGGTAGGTCCCGTCCGGCTCGCCGTGGGCGCGGATGAGCACCGTGGAGCCCTCCGGCGCCTCCTCCGGCGCGGAGATGGTGACCGCCCCCATCCCCTCCAAACGCCGGATCACATGGTCGTTGTGGGTGATGTGGCCCAGCAGGTACACCGGGCCCTGTGCCGCCGCCTGCTCCGCCATGTCCACCGCCCGGCGCACCCCATAGCAGAACCCGGCGCTCCTGGCCACCCGGACCATCATTCCGCCTGCTCCCCCAGCGCGCGGACCCGCTCCAGCAGATCGTCGGCAATACGCTGATAGTCGTCGGCAGAGGGCTTGCGCCCCTCAAATTCCGGGTAATAGGGCCGGCCAAACACCACGACCGTCTTGCGGAAGCGCCGCTTTTTGGGCGAGATGTAGACAGGGACCAGAGGCGCGCCGGTGCGGGCGGCAAACATGGCCGCGCCGGTGCGCACCTCAGAGGTCTCCCCCTCCCGCACCCGGGTTCCCTCAGGGAACATGAGCAGCTTTTCCCCGCCGCGCAGCACCCGCAGGCACTCCTTCACCGCGGCCATGTCCGATTTTCCCCGGTTGACCCCGATAATCCCCGCTTTTTTCAGCAGAAAGCCAATCACCGGCCATCTCATGATCTCTGCCTTGGCCATCACGTGGGTCTGCCGCTTCCCCCCCATGGCACACACCACATAGAGCGGGTCCCCCAGCGTGGTGTGGTTTCCGCAGATCACCGCCGCGCCCTCCGGGATGTTGTCCGCCCCCACCTCCTTCCAGGGATGGAAGAGTTTCATAAACACCCAGATAATGGGATAAATCACCGAATACACCCGATTTTTCACGTATTTTCCTCCTCAACGCCCAGCCGGTCCCGGATCAGCCCCAGCAGCAGCCGGAAGCTCTCCTCCAGGTCCAAACCGGTGGTCTCGGCCAGCACCGCGTCCTCCGCCTGACGCAGGGGGGCGGTCTCCCGCTGGGTGTCCCGGCGGTCCCGTTCCACAACCTCCCGCAGCACCTGGTCGAAGTCGGCCTGCTGGCCCCGCTCCAGCAGCTCCCGGAAGCGGCGCTGAGCCCGCGCCTCGGGGGCGGCGGTCAGAAAAATCTTCACATCCGCCTGGGGCAGCACCACGGTGCCGATGTCACGGCCATCCATGATGACGTCGTGCTCCCGCGCCGTCCGGCGCTGCATCTCCAGAAGGAACTCACGCACCGCCGGGAGGGCCGCCACCTTCGAGGCCCAGGCGGAGATCTCATTTTCCCGGATCGCCGCCGTCACATCCTGGCCGTCCAGGAACATGTGCTGAAGGCCGTCCTCCCCGTAGCCCATGGTGATGGCCAGCTGCGGGAGCACAGCCGCCACCTCGGCCTCCCGGTCCGGATCCGCCCCCCGGCTGCGGGCGGCCAGCCCCACCGTGCGGTAGATGGCTCCGGTGTCCACGTAGAGGAAGCCCAGCTCCTGGGCCAACCGCTTGGCCAAGGTGGATTTCCCCGCGCCGGAGGGTCCGTCGATGGCGATGCTGCGATAACTCATAGGAACGCCCCTTCCTTACATATTCGCCGCGCGCTCCGCCGCAGCCTGCCCCGCGGCAAAGCCGGTGGACCACGCAATTTGAAGGTTGAATCCGCCGGTGTAGCCGTCCACGTCCAGCAGCTCCCCGGCAAAAAACAGGCCCCTGGCCTGTTTGGACTCCATGGTCCTGGGGTCCACCTCCCCCACCGCCACGCCGCCGGAGGTGACCACCGCCTCCTCCACCGGGCGGGCGCCGGTGATGGGAATCGTAAACCCCTTCAGCGCCGCCAGCAGAGACCGGCGCTGGTCCTTCCGAATATCGTGGACCTTGGCGTCCAGCGGTATTCCCGCCCGCTGCGCCATCACCGGCACAGCGGACCGGGGCACCAGCCCGCCCAGGGCGTTGGCGCAGTCCTGATTGGCCCGGGCCGCGAAGTCCCGCAGCAGGCGGGCGTCCAGCGTCTGTTCATCCAGCGCAGGCTTCCAGTCGATGCACGCGGTATAGCCGGACCGGCTGAAATCCATGTGGGCGGAGGCGGACAGCACCAGCGGCCCGGACAAACCGAAGTGGGTGAACAGCAGCTCCCCTTGCTCCCGGAAAACGGTCTTTCCCCGGCTGTCCCGGATGCGCAGCTCCACGTTGCGCAGGGACAGCCCCTGCATCTGCCCGCAGCACGGATCGTTCGACTCCAGCGGCACCAGGGAACCCCGGATGGGGGTGATCCTGTGCCCCGCCTCCGCCGCCAGCCGGTACCCGTCCCCAGTGGAGCCGGTGCGGGGATAGGACGCCCCCCCGGTGGCCAGAACCAGCACCGGGCTCCCCTCAAAGCTCCCGCCGCCCTGGGTGCTGATGCCGGTAAGCCCGCCCTCCTGGACACGGAGGCCGGTGACCCGGTCCCGGCGCAGCTCCACCCTCAGACGGCGCAGCTCGAAAAACAAGGCGTCCACCACGTCCGCCGCCCGGTCGGAGGCGGGAAACACCCGTCTGCCCCGCTCCGTTTTCAGCCGGAGGCCCAGCCCCTCAAAAAAAGACATCGTCTCCGCCGGGCCAAAGCGGTCAAAGGCACTGTAAAGGAATTTTCCATTGCGGAGAACAGCCCCAATCAGCTCATCCCGCCCGCAGTTGTTGGTGAGGTTACAGCGGCCCTTCCCGGTGATGTACAGCTTCCGCCCCACCTTCTCATTGGGCTCCAGCAGCACCACCGGCGCGCCGGCCCGGGCTGCAGTGATGGCGGCCATCATGCCCGCCGCTCCGCCGCCGGCCACCAGAACTTTATTTGTCCTCATACTCCACCTTTTCGTACACCTGATACTCGTCCCAGATGCGCTCCAGCCGCTCAAAAGTGCTGGTAACCTCTTCGGATTTTTTCCGTCCCACCGCCACAATCAGCGCGTTGATAATGGACAGCGGCGCCACCAGGGAGTCCGCAAAGGAGGCCATGTCGCTCTTGGCCAGCAGGCGGTAGTTGGCGGTGTCGTACAGGGGCGACATATCGCTGTCCGTAACCGCTACCACCGTGGCCCCCTGGTCCCGGGCAAACTCCATGGCCCGCACGGAGCGGGTGGAGTACCGGGGAAAGCTGATGCCGATGACCACGTCGCCCTCCCCCACCCGGAGCATCTGCTCAAACATCTCGCTGGCCAGGCTGGTCTGCACCTGGCACACGTTGTCAAAAATCAGCTTGAAATAGAAGGAGAGAAAATCAGACAGCGCCGCCGACGACCGCACGCCCAGGATATAGATCCGGCGGGCGGACACAATGGCGTCCACAGCGGCGGAAAAATCCGCCCGGTTCAGCTCGTTCAGGGACATCCGCAGCTTTTCAATGTCCGACTGTACCACCTTGTCCAGCACATCCTGGGAGCCCAGGCGGTCATAGGAGACCTCAATGCGCTGCACAGTGGTGAGCTTGCCCCGGATCATCTCCTGCATGGCCTTCTGCATGGCGGGGTAGCCGTCATAGCCCAGCTCGGCGGCAAAGCGGACCACGGTGGATTCGCTGATCCGCACCGCCTGCCCCAGCCGGGCCGCCGTCATAAAGGCGGCTTTGTCGTAGTTGTCCAGGATATAGCGGGCAATCAGCTTCTGCCCCTTGGAAAAAGAGTTCATTCCGTTTCGAATGGCACTCAAAATATCACGGCTCATGGTGTAGCAACCCTACTCTCTTTTTATCCTCCCGGCGCAGATCGCTTTGCGCCAACAGGCATATCATACCGTTTTGCCAGTTAAAAAGCAAGGGGGTTTGAACGAATTTCCCCTCACTCCTGTAAAGCGGCCAGCTCCGCCGCCGTAAGGGGCCGCCACTGGCCCGGCCGCAGCCCGCCCAGGCGCACCGCGCCCTCCCGCACCCGCCGGAGGCGGTTCACCTTCAGGCCGGCGGCGGCGCACATACGGCGCACCTGCCGGTTTTTTCCCTGGTGAATCACCACGGTGACGGTGTCCCTCCCCGTCCGCTCCACCCGGTCTGCGGTGAGCTCCTCCCCCTCCGACCAGACGGGGGCGGACAGAAGGGGCAGCGCCCGCTCCAAATCACCGATGACGCGCACCTGGTACTCCTTTTCCACCTGGTGGGCGGGGTGGGTCAGCCGGTGAGTGAGCGCCCCGTCGTCGGTGAGCAGCAGCAGCCCCTCCGAGTCCATGTCCAGCCGCCCCACCGGCCACACCCGGGCCGGGCAGTCCGCCACCAGCTCCGCCACCGTTTTCCGCCCCTTCTCGTCGGACAGGGTAGTGACATAGCCCCGGGGCTTGTTCAGCATGATGTAGGTGCGCCCCGACCGGGTGAGCACCGGCTTTCCGTCCAGCTCCACCCGGTCCCGGGCGGGGTCCGCCCGGTCCCCCAGCTGGGCCGTCTGCCCGTTCACCGTCACCCGGCCGGCCTGTATGTACCCCTCCGCCTGGCGGCGGGAGCACTCCCCCGCCGCCGACAGCAGCTTTTGCAGCCGTTCCTCCACGCTGCCACCTCCGTCCCGTCAATCATGCCGCCCCGTGCAGCTCCGCCCAAAGCCGCTCCCAGAAGCTCAGCGGCTCTCTCACGTCCCAGCCAGCCCCGTTTTGAGCCGCCAGCGGAACCCGGGCCACAATTTCTCCCGCCTTCCTCCACACCGCCTCGCCCACAGGCTGGCCCGCGGCAAAGGGCGCGGCGGCGGAGCCGTCCAACTCCACCTCCATGGTCAGCTTCTCCCCCGCCTTCAGCGGATAGCCCACCTCACCAGCGGTTACAGCCGCCACAGTGGGGATAAGGCTGCCCTCCACTGCCACCGAGCCCAGCACCTCCCCCTGCCGGCACAGCACCTGCCGGGGAAAGGTCTCAAACCCGTAGTCCAGCAGCCGGCAGTGGTCGTTCCAGTCGTCCCCATCGTTGAGGGTAACGCAGATCAGGGTTTGGCCCTCCCGGGTGGCGGCGGACACCAGCGTGCGCCCCGCCTTTTCCGTGAAGCCGGTCTTCATCCCCACGCAGCCCTGGTAACGGGTGAGCAGCTTGTTGTGGTTGACGAAGGTGCGGGTGCCGATGGTGATGGAAGGGGTGGCACAGATGTCCGCCACCGTCTGGTTTTTCAGGCAGGCCCGGGCCAGCAGGGCCATGTCATAGGCGGTGGAGTAATGGTCGTCGTGGTTGAGGCCGCTGGGGTTCACAAAATGGCTGTTTTTCATCCCCAGCTCCGCCGCTCTCTGGTTCATCAGCTCGGCAAAACCCTCTTCGCTCCCCGCCGTGTGGCAGGCGAGGACCATGGCCGCGTCGTTGCCTGACTGGAGCAGCAGGCCGTACAGCAGCCCCCGCAGGGTGATCTCCTCCCCGGCCTTCAAGTAAATGGACGAGCCCTCGCTGCCCAGCCACTCGCCCCGGACACACACCACCTGGTCCAGGTCCTCCGCCCGCTCCGCCGCCACCAGGGCGGTCATCAGCTTGGTGATGCTGGCGATGAGCCGGGGCCGGTGGGCATCCTGCTCATAGAGCACCCGGCCGCTCTCAGCGTCCATCAGCACAGCACAGGAGGCATGGGTGTCCACCGCCTCCGCCGGCGGACACAGGGCGGCCAGCGCCAGCATCACGGCCAGCGCACCAGTCAGTTTTCTCACAAAAAGGTCACTCCCATCCGAGTACTCAGATGGGAGTAGTATGGCCTTGACCGCCCGGCCTTATCCGAGCGCGGGACTACAGAACCTCCTGCTCGGCTTCCCCGGCGCTCTTCTTGTCAATATAGCCGGTGACCCGCTCAAACATATCGGGCACCAGATCCACCACCCGGCTGACGGTATCCCCCGGCGGGGGCGCCACCGGCAGCATGCGCACAGAGCCGTCCTTCACAATCAGGAAGGCCATGGGGATGACGCTGACCCCCGCCCCCGCGCCGCCGCCAAAATTCTTGGGTGTGTTCTGGGTTTTCCCAAAATCGGAGCCGCCGGTGGCGAAACCGAAGGACAGCCGGGACACCGGAATCAGGGTAACCCCGTCCTGGGTGGTGATGGGCTGGCCCACCACCGTGTTGGCGTCCACCATCTCCTTCACCTTGTCCATGGTGATGTGGAGCACTTCGCTGATGGGATGGTTGTTTTCACTCATGACTTTATGCCTCCTGTCTTTTGGCCGCGGGTCTCCCGCTCTTAATCCATGTGAACAGCGCCTTCACGCCATAGTGCACGCCCAGCGTCATCATCTGGCCCACGGTCATGGTCACCGCAGCCCGAAGCTCCGCCGCCGGCTCAGTGCGCCCATAGTCCGCGCTGATCTGGAAGGAATGACGCTTTACCTTAAAATTATGGTCAAAAACCGGCCAAAGCATTCCCAGCGCCGCGTTGGCCCGCCCATATCCCAGCGCGACGGCGGCGGCGTCCGTCCCGCCCCAGATGACCTCCAGCTCCAGCTCATCGATGCGGATCTTCCGCTTCAGCGACCCGCAGGCCTGTCCCACCACCGGAAGCAGCTTCATCAGCCGGGACAGGGTGCCGGGCCGGCCCTCTCCGGGCTCCTTCTTATGCTTTTCCGCCATGGGCGGCTTTTCCTTTTTGGGCTTTTTCGCCTTTGACCTCCAATTCCCTTCCGACGCATTTGCCATGGGGAACAGCTGAAGCTTCACCGGCCCCATCAGAAGGTACGCAAACAGCCCCGCCTGCCCGTAGCTCACCCTCCCTCCCACGCGGATGAGGGAGATGAGCCAGAGGACGGCCAGCACAGCCAACAGCACCTTGAAAAAGGTCATGCCTCCTCCCCCCCAGCCGGTTCGGCCTCGGACGCCTGGGCGTTCTCCGCCTCCCGGAGGCGGCGCAGGGCAGATTCCATCTCCAAGGCAAGCTGGGCCTCCTCCTGGGTGGCGGAGGGCAGCTCCGGCAGCTCGTCCAAGGAGGACAGCCCAAAGGCGCGCAGGAAGGTCTTGGTGGTGCGGAACTGCATGGGCCGGCCCGGGACCGCCAGGCGGCCCGCCTCCCGAATCAGCTCCCGCTCCAGCAGCAGTCCCACGGTGTAGGAGCTGTCCACCCCCCGGACCTGCTCAATATATGCCCGGGTCACCGGCTGGAAATAGGCAATAATGGCCAGCACCTCCAGGGCGGGCTGGGACAGCTTGGCGGGCTTGCGGTTCTCCAGCACCTTGCGGATATAGCCCGCCTGCTCGGGGGCGGAGCACATCTGCCAGCTGTTTTCCAGCCTCAGCAGCCGGATGCCCCTGCGCTCATAGCGGTAGGAATCCGCCATGCGCTGGCACACGCTGTCCACCGTCTCCCGGTCCTGCTCCAGGGTCAGGCACAGACGCTCCACAGGCACCGGCTCCCCGGCGGCAAACAGGATGCCCTCAATGGCGCTCTCCAGCTCTTTTAAATCCATTGTGGGCCTCCTCCTTTCGCTGTTGTCACGTCACGCCGCGCCGCGCCCTGTAATTTGACCTCGCTTCGCTCCAAGCTTCCTCGCTGACCGCTTCTCCGCGCTTCCTTTAGTAACTCTCCACCGTCACGTCCACCGATTCCGGCAGGTCGTCCACCGTGCTGGTGACGGTGCAGTCCTCCGCCGTCCCCGCCAGGTGGATGCGGTTGGCCTTGCACAGCTCCAGAATGGCCAGAAAGGTGGCCACCACCTCCGACCGGCTCCGGCTGGTTTTGAACAGCGCCCGAAACCGGGCCACGCCGAACTGGATGAGCCTGTCCAATATGGACCGGGCCTTGTCCGCCACCGGGTAGGGTTCCCGGCCCACAATGCCCTCAAAGGCCGCTGTCGCGGGGGGGAGCCTGCTGTCCGTCCTGGCCAGCAGGCTGCGCAGGGCAGCCAAAATGTCCCCCTTGTCGTGCACATAGGTGTAGGTATTGTTTACCTTCACCGGCTCAGGCTGCTTGGTCAGGTAGTCCCGGCCAAATTCGTACTGCCCGCTCAGCGCCCCGGTGATGTCCTTGATCCTCACATAGGTCTCCTGGCTCTTGTGCTCCTCCAGGGCGGCCATCAGCTCTTCCATCTCGCTCATGGCCACCTCGTCGTCGATGGACAAAAGCATCCGGGTCTTGATATACACCAGATGGGCGGCCATGGTGACGAACTCGCTGGCCACCTCCAGGTTCAGCTCCTCCCGCTGGGCCATCCAGGCCAGGTACTGGTCCAGCAGCTGGGAGATGTTGATGTCCCGGATCTCGATTTTGTTTTTGCTCAGCAGGTGGAGAATCAGGTCCAGGGGGCCGTCGAAGTCCTCCATGTCCTCCTGCTTGGCCTTCACCACCTTGTCCAGGTGGTAGATGGGGGCTTCCATGGCGCCCCTCCCTTCCATAATAGGGATATTATAGCAAATTTTTTCTCAAAAAACAAGGGCGGCTGAGAGAAACCACATCAGTACATTACCCAACACCCCGACCACAACATGATAAATCGTCCAACGGTTGAATTTCAACAGCTTGACCGTCAATGCGTCATCGAGCCGTTTGGCTTCTTCCATGATGTATGGGTCCCAACCCTCTCCTTTACCAATGCGGCACGCCCGCAGAGGAACATCGGGGAATTTTCCCCTGGCAAGTGAAGTCGCCTGATTGGACAAGATCCCGCCGCAGACTATGACAAGCACCACGCGGGCGGGCAGCAATACGATTGCGCATTGATAAAACACAATTGCCAACACAATGAGCAGCTTTTGAATGGTCAAGCACATCCGCTGCCTTTGCAAAAGCTTCCGCATACGTTCTTGCAGTTCGGCCTTATCCAAATCGCAGTCTCCTCAGCTCACCCGTTCAGCTTTTCCAGCGCCGCCTTTGCCGCCATCTGCTCGGCCTCCTTCTTGGTCCGGCCCGCGCCCGCGCCGATGACCTTCCCGTCCACCGACGCCTCCATCTCAAAGCTGCGGCAGTGGTCCGGGCCGCTCTCCCGCACCAGGGCATAGCTCACCGCCGCCCCCGGCGTGCGCTGCACCAGCTCCTGGAGGGCGGTCTTGTAGTCCCGGTCGGCGGCCTTCTCCTCCTCCTTGTCCAGGATCAGCGCCCGGATGATGGGCCGCACCGCCGCCATCCCCCCGTCCAGGTAGACGGCGGCCAGCATGGCCTCGGTGGCGTCCGCCAGGATGGAGGGCCGCTTCCGGCCGCCCCCGGCGTCCTCCCCCTTGCCCAGGCGGAGATAGCGGCCCAGCCCCAGGCCCCTGGCCGCCTCGTGGAGGCTCCCCTCGCACACCAGAGCCGCCCGGGTGCGGGTCAGCTCCCCCTCGGGCATGTCCGGGTGCTCGTGGAACAGGTAGTCCGCCACCACCACCCCCAGCACCGAGTCCCCCAGGAATTCCAGCCGCTCGTTGCTGGTCAGCCCCGCGCCCCGGTGCTCGTTGGCGTAGGAGCTGTGGGTCATGGCGTGCTCCAGCAGTCCCCGGTCCCGAAAACGGTAGCCCAGCTTTTCTTCCAGCTCGTTCATAAGCTCCCTCCGCTACAGAAAAAGCCCCGCCTTGGCGGGACTTTTTCACCGTTGATACGCAATGTCAGGCATCCAGACGCTCCTGCATGTACTTATGCAGGTCGCCAACTGTGACAATGGATTCGATGTCCTCGCTGTCCATCTCCTCCATGCCGAACTCGTCCTCCAGCGCCATGGACAGGTCCATCAGGTCCACGGAATCCGCGCCCAGATCCTCCACAAAGGCGGTGTCGGCGGTAATGGTCTCGGGGTCCACGCCAAATTGCTCAGCAATCAGTTTACACAGTTTCTCAAACATGTTTGAGCAGCTCCTTTTATGTTGCTTTAATCAACAACATAATAGGGGCTTTGGCGCTGGCTGTCAATAGTATTTTTGACAATTTTTTCGCCATTTTATTCGTCAGATTCGCCGCCCGCAGGCCGGACCGGCAGACGCATATGCTCCACGTTTTCCACGATGTCCTCAATCATGCCCGAGCGCTTGCATTCAATGGCCTGCCGGATGGCGTTTTTCATGGCATAGCCATTGGAGGAACCGTGGGCCTTCACCACCGGCTTGGAGATGCCCAGCAGCGCCGTGCCCCCCACCTCGTTGGCGTCCAGCAGCTTTTTGAAGTCCCGCAGGCCGTCCTTCATCAGCAGGGCGGCGATCTTCGTTTTGAAGCTCCTCATGAACATCTTCTTCATTTCCCGGGTGAGGAACAGCCCCGCGCCCTCCACCGCCTTGAGGAAGATGTTCCCGGAGTAGCCGTCCGCCACGATGACGTCCACGGCCCCCTCCACCGCCTCCCGGGCCTCCACATTGCCCACGAAGTTCACCCGGCCCTCCTCCTTGGCCTTCTGGAGCAGCTGATAGGCCTCCCGCTGGAGGCCGGTGCCCTTGGAGGGCTCCGTGCCGATGTTCAGCAGGCCCACCCGGGGCTCGGGCCGGCCCAGCACCCGCTCTGCGTAGTAACTGCCCATGAAGGCGAACTGGAGCAGGAACTCCGGCGTGCCCTCGGCGGTGGCGCCGCAGTCCACCAGCACCGAGCCGCCCCCGCCCGTGGGCACCACTGGGGCCATGGCCGCCCGGCGGATGCCCTTGATGCGCTTCACCAGCAGGGTGGCCGCCGACAGCAGCGCCCCCGTGGACCCGGCGGACACAAAAGCGTCCCCCTCTCCGCTTTTCAGCAGATTCAGCCCCACAGTCAGGGAGGAATCTTTCTTCTCCTTGAAGGCGGTGGCCGGGTTGTCGCACATCTCCACCACCTGGTCCGCGTGGGTGATGGACAGGCCCGGAGGCAGCTCCCCCACCCCCGCGCTGTGGAGGGCCTCCAAAATGTCCTCCCCCCGGCCCACCAGGACCACCTCCACGCCGTATTCCTCAATTGCCAAAAGCGCGCCCTTGACCGGCGCCTCCGGCGCGTTGTCGCCCCCCATTGCGTCCACAATGATGCGCATTCCGTCGGCCTCCTCTTTATAGTCTCTCTTTCAGTCCGTCCACGATGCCCAGCGAGCGCTGGGACAGCGCCCCGTTTTTGTTTCGCTTGCCCTTGACCCTGTGGTCCAGGGGGGGCATGATGCCAAAGTTGATGTTCATGGGCTGGAAATCCGCCACGCCCTCACGGCTGACATACAGCGCCAGCGCACCAATAGCCGTCTCCTGGGGAAAATCCAAGGGCTCCTGACCCAGCAGGCGGCGGGCCAGCTCCACCCCCGCCAGAAAGCCGGAGGCGGTGGACTCCACATACCCCTCCACCCCGGTGATCTGCCCGGCGAAGGCCACGCGCTCGTTCCCCCGCACCCGGTAATAGCGGTCCAGCAGCCTGGGCGAGTTGAGATAGGTGTTGCGGTGCATCACCCCGTAGCGCACGTATTCCGCGTTTTTCAGCGCCGGGATCATGGAGAACACCCGCTTCTGCTCCCCCCATTTCAAATGGGTCTGGAAGCCCACCAGATTGTACAGCGTCCCCTGGGCGTTGTCCCGGCGCAGCTGCACCACGGCGTAGGGCTCCCGCCCGGTTTTCGGGTCAGGGAGGCCGCGGGGCTTCAGCGGGCCGAAGGCCAGGGTCTGCACCCCCCGCCGGGCCATGACCTCCACGGGCATACAGCCCTCAAACACGTTTTTGTCCTCAAAGCCGTGGACCTCCGCCTCCTGGGCCCCGCACAGCTCCCTCCAGAAGGCCAGGTACTCCTCCTCGGACAGGGCGCAGTTGATGTAATCCGCCGTCCCCCGGTCGTAGCGGGAGGCGAACCAGGCGTGGTCCATGTCGATGCTCTCAAAGGTAACGATGGGGGCGGCGGCGTCGTAGAAATTCAGGTAGCTGTCCCCGGGGAGCAGCTCCGCAATGGCGGCGGACAGCCCATCCGAGGTCAGCGGGCCGGAGGCCACCACCACCTGGCCATCGGGAATAGAGGTGACCTCCCCCTCCGCCACCGTGATCCCCGGATGGCTCCGGACAGCGGCGGTGACGGCGGCGGAGAACCCCTCCCGGTCCACGGCCAGGGCGCCCCCCGCCTCCACCCGGGTCTGGTCGGCGCAGCGCAGGATCAAAGACCCGCACCGGCGCAGTTCCTCCTTCAGCAGCCCCACGGCGTTCTCCAGCTGGTCGGACCGCAGGGAGTTGGAGCACACCAGCTCAGCGAAGCCGGGGCTGTGGTGGGCGGGGGTCATCTTTTGCGGCTTCATCTCACAAAGGGTGACAGACACCCCCCGCTGGGCCAGCTGCCAGGCGCACTCGCACCCGGCCAAGCCCGCGCCGATGACGGTTACATTCATCAAATATCGTCCTTTACTCACGGATCTCTATTTTTGACGCGCTACGCCTGCAGCGGCGGGAGCGGTAAGCCAGCGGCGCACCGCCGGCCAAGCCGAAGGCCAGACCCCTGCCCTGCATCACGGTTTTTCACCACAGTTCAGGAGTCAGTGGTCTTTTTCGCAGTGGTTTTCTTGGCCGTGGCGGTCTTCTTGGCGGAGGCCGTCTTCTTCGCGGCGGTTTTCTTGGTGGCTGTGGTCTTTTTCGCCGCCGTGGTCTTGGCCGAGGAGGTGGTCTTTTTGGCCGCGGTTTTTTTCGCGGGCTTTTCCGCCGCCTCGCCCTGTTCCGCCGGGGCGCTGTCCGTCTTCTTCTTATATCCGCCCCGTTTGTCCTCCGGCGTGAAATTGGAGCAGGCCTCATTGATGCAGAAGGGCCGCTTGAAGCCCTTCCCCGCCAGCTTGAACATGGTCCAGCCGCAGATGGGGCAGTTGTCCTTCACCGGCACGTCCCAGGTCATGAAATCACACCGCTTGGCCTCCACCTTGCTGTTCAAATGCTCACAGCAATAATAGGTGTACTGCTTGTTGTTCTTCTTGCTCACGCCGGTGCGCTTCACCAGCCGGCCCCCGCACTTGGGGCACCGCCCGGGCATCTCCACCACCAGCGGCTTGGTAAAGGTGCACTCCGGCCAGCCGGGGCAGGCCAAAAACCGCCCGAACCGGCCCATTTTCACCACCATTTTCCGTCCGCACAGGTCGCACACCTCGTCGGATTCCTCATCCGGCACCTTGATGCGCTCCCCGTCCAGCTCGCTCTCCGCCTTCTTCAGCTCCGCGTCAAAGCCGGTGTAGAACTCCCCCAGCACCTGCTTCCACTGGGCCTCCCCCGCCTCCACCTTGTCCAGGCGGCTCTCCATCTGGGCGGTGAAGTCGGTGTCCACAATGTCAGGGAACTTCTCCTTCATCAGCCCTGTGACCACCTCGCCCAGGGGCGTGGGGCGCAGATACTTGCCCTCCTTCACCACATACTGCCGGTCGGTGATGGTGGAGATGGTGGGGGCGTAGGTGGACGGACGGCCCACCCCCTTCTCCTCCAGCGCCTTGATGAGGGTGGCCTCGGTGAACCGGGCGGGGGGCTGGGTGAAGTGCTGGCCCGGGGTCAGGCTGTTCAGCTTCAGCCCCTCCCCCTCCTTCAGGTCGGGCAGGGGCGACTGGGGGGCCTCCTCGTCCTCGTCCCGCCCCTCCTCATAAACCGCTGTAAAGCCGTTAAACTTCACAGAAGAGTGGCTGGCCCGGAACCGGTAGCCCGCCGACTCCGTCTCGATGGTGACGCTGTCATACACCGCCACCGCCATCTGGCAGGCCAGAAAGCGGCTCCAGATCAGCTTGTACAGGCGGTATTGGTCGGCGGTGAGGCTCTTTTTTAGGTCCTCCGGGGTGAGGTTCACATCGGAGGGGCGAATGGCCTCGTGGGCGTCCTGGGCGTTGCCCTTGGACTTGAAGCGCCGGGTCTTTTCCGGGTAGTACTGCTTGCCGTACCGGCTCTGAATGAAGGTTTTGGCCGCCGCCAGCGCCTCCTCAGACAGCCGCAGCGAGTCGGTACGCATATAGGTGATCAGACCCACCGTGCCCACGCCCTGGATGTCAATGCCCTCGTAGAGCTGCTGGGCGATAGACATGGTGCGCCGGGGGATCATGTTCAGCTTCCGGGAGGCCTCCTGCTGGAGGGTGGAGGTGGTGAAGGGGGGCGCGGGGCTGCGGTGCTTATCCTGCCGCTTCACGCTGATAACCGTGAAGGGAGAATCCTTTACGGCACTTACAACCTCCTGAACTTCCTTCTCACAGGTCAGCTCCATCCGCTTTTCCCTGCCGTAGAACTCCGCCTGGAAGCCGCCCAGATTGGGGGCCACCCGGGCCAGGTCGGCGGTGATGGACCAGTACTCCTGGGGCGTAAAGGCGCGGATCTCCTCCTCCCGCTCCACCGCCAGGCGGGTGGCCACCGACTGCACCCGCCCCGCCGACAGGCCCCGCTTGATCTTCTTCCACAGCAGGGGCGAGAGCTGATAGCCCACAATGCGGTCCAGCACCCGCCGGGCCTGCTGGGCGTCCACCAAATCCTGGTCGATGTCCCGGGGGCTGGCGATGGACTCCTTGACCACCTTCTGCGTGATCTCATTGAAGGTCACCCGGCAGGTCTTTTCCTTGGGCACCCCCAGCACCGATTGAAGGTGCCAGGAGATGGCCTCTCCCTCCCGGTCCGGGTCGGTAGCCAGATAGATTTTGTCGCTGGCCTTGGCGGATTTGCGCAGATCCTTGATCACATCCGCCTTGTCCTTGATGTTCTCGTAGTCCGGCTCAAAGGTAGCCACATCCACCCCCAGCTTGCTCTTGGGCAGGTCCCGGATATGGCCCATGGACGCCTTTACCTCAAAGCCGGGGCCCAGATACTTTCCAATGGTTTTCGCCTTTGCCGGCGACTCCACAATCACCAAATTCATCTTTGCCATCACCATCTACTACTCCATTTTTAATTTGACGGCAGCGCGAAACCGCTTGCCGCTCTCCTCCGACACATAGCCCTGGAGCTGAAGCAGGGTCATGGCGGACAGCACCCGCCGGGCCGGTATCTGGGTGCGCTCCACCAGGTCGTCCGCCTGGAACACGCCCCCGTCCATGCTCAGCAGCAACGCCCGCTGGTCGTCGGTCAGCTTATCTTTACAGTCTGCCCATCGGAGATATTCCACCTTCTCCTTGGGGGGCTGTGTTTTTTCCCTTTTGGGCGCCGGCTGGTCCGGCGGCGCCGTGGCCTCCAGCCGCTGCTCCGCCGCCTCCCGGGACAGCTCCCGCGCTGGGCGCAGCCGGGCGGGAAACCGCTCCTCAAATTCGCACAAAACGTCGTCCGCCTCCAGGATGAGCTTGGCCGCCCCCTCCTGAATCAGACGGTTGGTTCCCTCGCTCTCCGAGGCGTCAATCGGACCGGGGACGGCGAACACCTCCCGGTCCTGGTCCAGGGCGTGGCCCACCGTCAGCAGCGTTCCGCCGGCGCGGCCGCTCTCCACCGCCACCACCCCCACGGACAGGCCGCTGATGATGCGGTTCCGGATGGGGAAGTTTCCGCCCCGGGGCTCCGTCCCCGGCGGATACTCGGAGATCAGCGCCCCCACCGCCGCCACATCCTCATAGAGCTCCCAGTGATACCGGGGGTAGACCACGTCGATGCCGCACCCCAGCACGGACACCACCGGCCCCCCCGCCTTCAGCGCCCCTCGCACGGCGGACGCGTCAATACCCTGGGCCATGCCGGTGACGATGAGCGCCCCCTTCCGGGTGAGCTCCATGGCCAGCTGGGCCGCCACCCGCACCCCGTAGGGCGTGGCGCCCCGGGTGCCCACCATGGCGATGGCCACCTCCTCGTCAAAGGCGATCTGCCGCCCCTTCCAGTACAGCACCATGGGCGGCTGGTGTATGGCGGCCAGGCGCTCGGGATAGGTGGCGTCCTGGAGGGTGAGCAGGCGGATGCCCAGCCGGTCGCAGTCACCCAGCACCTCATTGGCCCCGTCCAGGGACTTGTCCATCAGGGACCGCACCGCCTCGCCGGACAGCCCGCCCACCAGGGCGTAGGCTCCCTCGTCCCCCACGTAGGCCTGCTCCGGCGATCCAAAGTGCTCCAGCACCCGGAAGGCGGCCTGTCCCGCCAGCCCTCTGCGCTGGGTGAGCCAGATCCAATGCTTCAAATTGGACATAGGCTGCCTCCCTCCTGTCCGATCTATTCAAAGCCTGCCGCTCTTCGGCATTGACACCGCTTCTCAGTCGTTCCGCGCCATCTCCCACAGCACCACCGCCGCCGCCGCTGCCGCGTTCAGCGACTCACACCGGGCCCGCATGGGGATCCTGACGGTCTTCCGGCACAGCGCCAGGGCCTCTGGGGACACGCCCCGCCCCTCGCTGCCGATGATCACCGCCGCCCGCTCCAGGGGGATTGCCCGCACATCCCGGGTATCCTCCCGCAGGGCCGCGGCATAGAGGGGAATTCCGGCCCGCTCCAGCAGCTGCGCCGCCCGCTCCAGCCCGGTCTCATACACAGGCAGGCGGAACACCGCGCCCATGGTGGCGCGCACCGTCTTGGGATTCCAGGGGTCGGCGCAGCCATTGCACAAAATCAGCCCGTCCGCCCCAAAGGCGTCGGCGGTCCGCCAGATGGTGCCCACATTGCCCGGGTCCTGCACCCCGTCCAGCAGCAGATAGCGCCCCCCGGCCAGCTCAGCGGGCGGGGCGAGCGCCCCTCCCCTGCAGATAAACACCACGCCCTGGGGGCTCTCCGTGTCCGCGACGGAGGCCAGCAGGCTGTCCGGCACCTCCGCCAGCCGCACACCCCCGGGCAGCTCCGGCAGGTCCGCGCCGGCGGCGCAGATCACCGCCTCCAGCCCGCAGCCCCACCGCAGGGCCTCAGCCAGCAGCTTGGGCCCCTCTGCGGCGAAGGCCCCCTCCTCCCGGCGGAAGGAGCGGCGGCTGTTCAGCCTCCGCACCCGGGCCAGAAGGGGATTGGCCCGGCTGGTGATCACTTCTCGCTCCAACACAGCGCCCTCTTTCCAACGCGCAAAAGCATACCGGCGGCCGGGCCGGTATGCTTCTGGGACAAATTTCTAATGAACAGCGGCACGGAATTTCTCCCCCATGCCACGTTTTGCTCTCTGCCGCCGTACATTTTACCACGCTCTTCATTTGATTTCAAGTCAAACAGAATCGCGCTCATCCACGGCGCCGTTTTGTAACATCATAGCAGGATGACTGCCCCGTGTCAAGAAAGGACTGATTCAATCGGCCCGCGCGGCTTGTGATTGCACCCATTTTGAGAAATCTCAGCAAGCTTGTGGTGAAACGCATTCCCACTGACAAAGGGCGGCCCCCATGCACAGCATGGAGACCGCCTTTTTCTCAATCAGCAGCGGGGAGCGCCTGGTCCAGCAGGCGCGGCGGCGCGAAAAAACCGCAGGCCCTCAACCCTCCCGGCGGTATTCCGCCCTGCCCTGCCGGAACAGGTCGTTTCCCCCGCTGTCAATGGCCACGGTGAGGGGCAGGTCCCTCACCGCCATGCGCTTGATGGATTCACACCCCAAATCGTCAAAGGCGATCACCTCCGCCGCCTCAATGCACCGAGCGATGAGCGCCCCCGCGCCGCCCACGGCGGCGAAATAGCACGCCCCATTGCGCACGATGGCCTCCGCCACCTCCTGGCTCCGCTCCCCCTTGCCGATCATGGCCCCGAGGCCCAGATCCAAAAGCCGGGGAGCAAAGGCGTCCATCCGCCCCGCCGTGGTGGGGCCGCAGGCCCCCACCGCCATCCCCTGCTGGCCGGGGGTGGGGCCGGCGTAATAGACGACCGCCCCCCTCAGCGCAAAGGGCAGGGGCTTATTCTCATCCAGCAGTTCAAACAGCCGCTTGTGGGCGGCGTCCCGGGCGGTGTAGATGGTGCCGCTCAGCAGCACCCGGTCCCCGGCGCGCAGACGGGGCAGGACCCCGGCCAGCTCCGCCGTATGCACCGGCAGGGCGCTCATTTCAGCCCTCCCAGCTCCCGCAGGACGGCGGCAGCCTCGTCCAGCTCACCCAGCCGCTTGGAGCCCCGACTGAGCCGCTGGGCCTGCTCCAGCAGCCCGTCCATCCCCTGGTGGAGCTGGTCGTACTGGGCCAGCACCTCCTCCAGCCAGGCCCTGGTCTCCCCCCGGATCCGCTCCGCCTCCGCCTGCGCCTGGCTCACCGTGTCCTGGGCCTTGCGGTGGGCGTCCAGCTCCACGGTGGCCACCCGGTCCTTCAGCTGCACATAGCTGGTGGCCATGGGCTCCAGGGTGCCCACCTGGCCCTGCAAACGCTCCAGCTCCTTCTTCGCCACCATCAGCTTGGACTCGGTCTGGGACAGCTCCCCCCGCAGCCGGGCCAGCGTCCGGGTGGACTCCTCCAGACAGGCCCGGGCCTTGGCCTCCTCCGCCGCCGCGCCGCTCTTGGCGCTCTCCGCGCCGGACAGCGCCGCCTCCAGCTGCATCCGCCGGTCCTCAGCCTGGGTCAGCTGCTCCTGGAGCTGGTCCAGCTCCCGCCGGTGGGCCGCGGCGGTCTGCTCAATGTACTGCTGCACGTCCTGGCGGTTGAATCCGCCCAGGGCGGAGCGGAATTTTTGAATGACGGCGGTGCCTTCCATCCGATCTCCCTCTTTCCGTTTGGTATCGACGGTTTATTGTATTTTACCACAGCTTGTCTCTCCTGACAATCCCAATTCTTTGTCCTCCCCCTCGGCGCCGACGCCGCCTCTTCCCGGGCCTTGCAGCGGGAAATTTTATCAAATTTTTATAATCTTGCTCTTTTCCCGCCGGATGATTTATGGTATAATTCCTAGAGCCTGTTCGAAAACAGGCCCCCATCTGGGGAGCAATCTCCCCACAATTTTAACGGAGAAATGATGTGACGCTTTGTATGGTTTATGATGTTGTCATCGTGGGCGCGGGCTATGCCGGCGCTGTCGCCGCCCGGCGGCTGGCGGAGGATGGAGACAAAAAGGTGCTGGTGCTGGAGCGCCGCCCCCACGTGGGCGGCAACGCCTACGACTGTCTGGACGGGGCCGGAATCCTGATCCACCAGTACGGCCCCCACATCTTCCACACCAATGACAAGCGGGTATTCGATTACCTGTCCCGGTTCACCAAGTGGCGGCGCTATCAGCACAGGGTGATCGCCAACCTGCCCCGGGACAACCCCGAGGTGGTCCCCGCCCACAAGTCCACCGACGGGCGGTTTTTCTTCCCCGTCCCCTTCAACCTGGACTCCATGAAAAACGCCTTCGGGGAGACGGAGGGGGCGCGGCTGGGCCGGAAACTGCTGGACGCCTACCCCGCCCAGAGCCAGGTGACCATCCTGGAGCTGCGGCACAATCCCGACCCGGAGATCGCCGCCATCGCCGACTACGTGTATGAGCACGTGTTCGTCCACTACACCATGAAGCAGTGGGGCCAGACCCCGGAGGAGATCGACCCCGCCACCACCGCCCGGGTGCCGGTGCGGCTGTCCACGGATGACCGCTATTTCCAGGACGCCTACCAGGGGATGCCCCTGGAGGGCTACACCCCCATGTTCCAGCGGATGCTGGACCACCCCAGCATCACCGTGGAGACGGGGACGGACGCGCTCTCCCGGCTGGAGCTGGCCGGCGGCGTGATCAAACTGGACGGGGCGGCGTTTGACGGCCCCGTGATCTACACCGGCCAGGCTGATGAGCTGTTCTCCTTCCGGTTCGGCCCTCTGCCCTACCGCACCCTGGATTTCGGCTATGAGACCCTGCCCCAGGACTACTTCCAGACCCACGGCACCGTAAACTACACGGCAGACGGGGCGTTTACCCGCATCACCGAGTTCAAGCACCTCACCGGCCAGGAAAAGCCCGGCGTGACCACCATCATGAAGGAGTACTCCAAAGCCTACACCGGGGCGGACGGCGAAATCCCCTATTACGCCATCATCAACCCCGAAAACAACGCTTTGTACGCCAAGTACAAGGCCGAGGCGGACCAGTACCCCAGGCTCTGCCTGCTGGGCCGTCTGGCGGAATACAAATACTACAATATGGACGCCATTGCCGCCCGGGCTCTGGCACTGAGTGACCAGCTGCTGCGACACCCGAACTGAAGCCCAGCGAAGCGGGTTTGGTTCGGAGAGGAGGCGCAGCGCAGCGGCGGATATCCGGCCCAAGCCGGATGAGGCCGAGCGGAGCTTGCGCCGACGAGGACGCCATTGCCGCCCGGGCCCTGGCGCCGGCAGATCCACTGCTTTAAACCCGCCCAGCCGGGCATACTTAGAGTGAGGAGAGAATTCCAATGGACAAATTGATTACCTTTGCCGTCCCCTGCTACAATTCCGCCGCCTACATGGACCATTGCGTGGAGACCCTGCTGGCCGCCGGTGAGGAGGCGGAGATCATTCTGGTGGACGACGGCTCCACCAAAGACGACACTCCCGCCAAATGTGACGCGTGGGCGGAAAAGCACCCCAATATCATCCGGGCCATCCACCAGGAGAACGGCGGCCACGGCGAGGGGGTGAACCAGGGCATCCGCAACGCCCGGGGGCTGTACTACAAGGTGGTGGACTCCGACGACTGGCTGGACACCGACGCCCTGGCCAAGGTGATGGCCAAGCTGCGGGAGTTTGCCGCCATGCCCGCCCCGGTGGACCTGCTCATCGCCAACTACGTGTATGAACACGTGGAGGACAACACCCAGAAGGTCATGGGCTACAAAAATGTGTTCCCCTCCGACCAGATCATCACCTGGGACTCCATCCACCGCTTCCGCACCTCCCAATACCTGCTGATGCACTCGGTGATCTACCGCACCCAGCTGCTGCGGGACTGCGGCCTGGAGCTGCCCAAGCACACCTTCTACGTGGACAATATTTTTGTCTACCAGCCCCTGCCCTATGTCAAGACGCTGTATTATATGAACCTGGACCTGTACCGCTATTTCATCGGCCGCTCGGACCAGAGCGTCAACGAGTCGGTGATGGCCGGGCGCATCGACCAGCAGGTCCGGGTCACCCGGCAGATGATTGATGCCCACGACGTCATGGCCCTCAAGGCGGTGCAGCCCAAACTGGGCCGGTATATGTTCAACTACCTGTCCATGATGATGTCCATCTCGTCCATTTTCGCCGTGATCCGGGGGACCCCGGAGGCGCTGGGAATGCGCACCGAGCTGTGGGAGTACCTGCGGCAGAAGGACGCCCCCCTCTACCGCCGCTGCCGCTACCGGCTGACCAACGTGGGCACCAATATCCCCGGCTATCAGGGGCGGAAGCTGTCGGTGCAGCTCTACCGGGTGGCCCAGAGGATCTACAAATTCAACTGAAGGAGAGATGCCGCCATGTCCGTACAGACCATCACCAAGGAAAACTTTGAGGAGCTGGTGCTCCACGCCGCCCAGCCCGTGCTGGTGGACTTCTGGGCCCCCTGGTGCGGCCCCTGCCGCATGGTGTCCCCCATTGTGGACCAGATCGCCGAGGAGCGGGACGACATCGTGGTGGGCAAGGTGAATGTGGACGAGCAACCCGAGCTGGCCATGCAGTTCAGCGTGATGAGCATTCCCACCCTCCTGGTGTTCAAGGGGGGCGAGGTGGCCAGCAAGGCTGTGGGCGCCCGTCCCAAGGAGGACCTGCTGGCACTGCTGGAGTAAAACGGCCTTGGGGAGCCGCCGGTCAAATTCGCGTGCGAAAGCCGGCGGCTCCCTTGCTTTTTTTCAAAAGTCTGCTATACTGTGAGCTGTTAGGGTCTGCGCCGCATAGAATAGAGCGGCAAATCCAACAGACCGCTGCCCAATAGGAGGTCATCCATCTTGTCCGACGACCCGTTCTTACCGAAGCTGATTTTACTCGCCATCCTGATTCTCATCAACGCCTTTTTCGCCGCGGCTGAAATCGCCGTCATCTCCCTGTCTGAGACAAAGCTGCGCCGCCAGGCCGAGGAGGGGGACAAAAAGGCGGCCAGACTGCTCAGGCTCACCCAGGCCCCGGACCACTTTTTGTCCGCCATCCAGATCGCCATCACCCTGGCCGGGTTCCTGTCCTCCGCCTTCGCCGCGGACAGCTTTTCCGACCCCCTGGTGAAGTGGCTGGTGGAGGAAAAGGGCGTCACCGCTCTGGACCCCCACGCCCTCAACAACCTGATGGTGGTGCTCATCACCCTGGTGCTGTCCTACTTCAGCCTGGTGCTGGGCGAGCTGGTGCCCAAGCGCATCGCCATGAAGAAGACGGAGACGGTGGCCCGGTTCACCGTGGGCGCGGTGTCCGCGGTGGCGGCGGTTTTCCGCCCCATCATCTGGCTGCTGTCCAAATCCACCAACGGCGTGCTGCGCCTGCTGCACATCGACCCCAAGGCCGACCAGGAGGACGTCAGCGAGGACGAGATCCTCATGATGGTGGACCTGGGCGAGGAGCGGGGCGCCATCGAGGCCTCGGAAAAAGAGCTCATCGAGAACATTTTTGAATTCAACAACACCACCGCCGAGGACGTGATGGTCCACCGCACCGACATGGTCATGGTGTGGGCGCAGGACACCAGCGAGGACGTGCTCCAGGCCATTCTCGCCTCCGGGCGGTCCCGCTTCCCCGTGTACCAGGAGGACGCGGACCACATCGTGGGCGTCCTCAACACCAGGGACTTTCTCCTCAACGCCCAGGAAGAGCGCCCCCGCCCCCTCTCCGAACTGCTGCGCCCCGCCTACTTTGTGCCCGAGTCCGTCCGCACCGACGTTCTCTTCCGGGACATGCAGAGCAAAAAGGTACATATGGCCATTGTGGTGGACGAGTACGGCGGCACCTCCGGCCTGGTGACCATGGAGGATCTGCTGGAGGAGATTGTGGGCAACATTTACGACGAGTTTGATCCCCTGGAGGAGAAGGACCTGGAGCAGGTGGAGCCGGGACTGTGGAAGGTGTCCGGCGGCTGCGACCTGGAGCGGGTGGCCCAGGCCCTGGAGGCGGAGATCCCCCCGGAGGAGGAATCCGACACCCTGGGCGGGCTGGTGTTCGCCCAGCTGTCCGTCATCCCGGAGGACGGCGCCCAGATCGAGGTGGACGCCTGGGGACTGCACATCAGGGTGCTCAACTTCACCGACCGGCGGGTGGAGTGGGCCCTTGTGTCCAGGGCGGAGCCGCTCCCGGAGCAGGAGCACACAGACTGAGCCCGAGGCGGAGCGTTGTACGCTCCGCCTCATTTTTACTGAACGCTCCCCCCTTCTTCCACTGAAAAATGGGCATATTGTGGAACTTTTCCCTCAAAGGCTTGACATTTCCATCCATTTGTGTATGATGTGGGGGTACTGTAAGGACCGGGCTCTGTTTGAAAACCGGCAGCCTGCGCAGCGGCGGGGGATTTTTCGCCGGAGGAGACGCTTTGACGCGGAACTACTCTGTGTATTTCAACAACGCAAGGCGGAAAAGCCCAATCGTCTGAGCCCGTTGGCAATGTTCAAACAAGCCCTAAACCACCCGCGTTTTCGTAAATGGAGGAACACATTATGAGGAAAACAAAAATCGTCTGCACCCTGGGCCCCGCCTCTGACAGCGAGGAGGTCATGGAGCAGCTTATCTCGGCCGGCATGGACGCCGCCCGATTCAATTTCTCCCACGGCACCCACGAGACCCACGGCGCCCTGCTCACCCGCTTCAAGCGGGTGCGGGACAGCCTGGGCCGGCCCGTGGCCACCATCCTGGACACCAAGGGCCCTGAAATCCGCATCCGCGCCTTTGCCTGCGACCGCATTGAGCTCCAGGACGGCGAGCCCTTCACCCTCACCACCCGGGATGTGGACGGCGACGCCCATCAGGTGTCCGTCACCTACGCCAACCTTCACCAGGAGCTCCAGCCCGGCTGCCACGTCCTCATCGACGACGGCCTGGTGGATCTGGAGGTGGAGGAGGTCGACGGCCAGGACATCCACTGCCGGGTGGTCACCGGCGGGCCCCTGTCCAACCACAAGAGCATCAACATCCCCGGCGTGTCCATCGCCCTGCCCGCCCTCACCGACAAGGACCGGGAGGACCTGCGCTTCGCCGTGGAAAATGACTTCGATTTCGTGGCCGCCTCCTTTGTCCGCCGCGCCTCCGACGTGATGGAGATCCGCTCCGTGCTGGACCAATTCGGCGGCCAGGACGTGGGCATCATCGCCAAAATCGAGAACCGGGAGGGCGTGGACAACCTGGACGCCATCGCCAACGCCGCCAACGGCATCATGGTGGCCCGGGGCGACCTGGGCGTGGAGATCCCCGCCTATGAGGTGCCGGTGTTCCAGAAAAAGATGATCAAGTCCGCCATCCACAAGGGCAAGGTGGTGATCACCGCCACCCAGATGCTGGACTCCATGATCCGCAACCCCCGCCCCACCCGGGCGGAGGTGTCCGACGTGGCCAACGCCGTGTTTGACGGCACCAGCTGCGTGATGCTGTCCGGCGAGACCGCCTCGGGCAAGCACCCGGTGGAGGCCCTCCAGACCATGGTGAGCATCGTGGAGGCCGCCGAGGAGGGCATCGACTACTGGAAGCGGTTCCGCAACACGGTGTTCGACCACACCAGCAGCATCTCCGACGCCATCAGCCACACCAGCTGCCTCACCGCCATGGACCTGGGGGCCACCGCCATTTTGACCGCCACCCAGTCGGGCTACACCGCCCGGATGATCTCCCGGTTCCGCCCGGGCTGCGCCGTGGCCGCCCTCACCACCGAGGAGCGGGTGCGCCGCCAGCTGGCCATCTCCTGGGGCGTGGTCCCCTTCCTGTCCGGCAACGTGGACTCCACCGACCGGCTGTTCTCTCTGTGCGTGGATACCGCCAAAAAGGAGGGGCTGGTCCAGTCCGGGGACACGGTGGTCATCACCGCCGGCGTGCCCCTGAGCAGCAGCGGCACCACCAACCTCATCAAGGCCCAGGTGGTGAAATAAATGAACGCCCCCATCGATCTGACCGGCGTTTGCCTGGAGACGGACCGCCTCGTCCTGCGCACCTGGCAGCCCGGTGATCTGGAGGACCTGTACGAGTACGCCCAGGTGGACGGCGTAGGCCAGATGGCGGGCTGGAAGCCCCACACCTCCATCGAGGAATCCCGCGCCATTCTGTCCCGGTTCATCGAGAGCAGGGACACATTTGCCCTGGAGCTGAAGGAGACCGGCAAGGTGGTGGGCTCTCTGGGCATCGAACCGCTGAGCATCCCCCTCCCGCCCGCCTATGACGACATGGCGGGCCGGGAGCTGGGCTATGTGCTGGGCAAAGCCCAGTGGGGCCGGGGGCTCATGACCGAGGCGGTTGGCCGGGCCATCGCGTTCTGCTTTGAGGAGGCGGGCTGCCGTCTTTTGCTGTGCGGCCACTTTGTGGAAAATCCCCGGTCCAGACGGGTGATTGAAAAATCCGGCTTTCGGTATCTTCGGACAGGCTCCGTCACCCTCAGCGACGGAGTCCCCCACGAGGGGCTGTTCTACCTGCTGGAACGGGAGGACTGGCTGCGGCTTCCCCCGGCGCATCCATGACCCGTCTCTCAGGCCGGGCCCAGGGCTGTCCCCTGGTCCGGCCTTTTTTTGTCAAAACTTCTTGAAACCCACCGGCGGGGGGATTATAATAGACCCGATACCGCCCACGCGCCTGAGAAACCGCGAGCGGCACTTAGATCATCACCACAGCCTTCAAACGATTTTACAATCACTGTGCCAATTTCATTGTAAAAGGAGGTACGCTTGATGGACTGTCCCTATTGCGGCCGGGAGATGGAGCTGGGCCTGATCCACAGTCCTCAGGAGCTTTCATGGATCAAGGGCGGCAAAAGACGGACCTTTGCCCGCGCTGAATTTCACGAGGGCTCCCTGCTTTTGTCCAGATTTTCCTTCTCCAAGGGGTCGGCCGTGTCCGCGTTTGCCTGCAAGGACTGCCAAAAGGTAATCATCGACTACGCGGATCATCATTCGGATCTCAACCATGAATAGCCAGGACGGCCCAGTGCCGTCCGCCATATTGGAAAGGTGGTGCTCCCTTTGAACATCTTCGATATCATGGGTCCCGTCATGGTGGGGCCCCTCCCCTGCGGCCCTGCCGCCGGGGACCCCGCTTGATTTCACATCCTCAGGCGGAGTGAATCCGCCCTGCGGCAAACCCTTTGCGCCGCAAAGGGTTTGGACGCCGCTTGCGCGGCGGCGCTTCGCGCTTGAGGACGGCCCAGTGCCGTCCGCCATATTGGAAAGGTGGTGCTCCCTTTGAACATCTTCGATATCATGGGTCCCGTCATGGTGGGGCCGTCCTCGTCCCACACCGCCGGGGCCGCACGGATGGGCTTTATCGCCCGGAAGCTGCTGGGCTTCCAGCCCGCCCGGGCGGATATCGCCCTCCACGGCTCCTTTGCCGCCACCGGCGCCGGCCACGGCACCGACAAGGCCATCGTAGCCGGCCTGCTGGGCATGGCCCCCGACGACCCCAACATCCCCCGCAGCTTTCAGCTGGCCAAGGCCGCCGGACTGGAGATTACCGTCCGCTCCGTGGTCCTGCGGGACGCCCACCCCAACACCGCCGTCATGACGCTGGTGGGCTCCCGGGGCCGCACGGTGACGGTGTCCGCCTCCTCCCTGGGGGGCGGGCGCATCCGGGTCAACTCCATTGACGGCCTGGAGGCCGCCTTCTCCGGCGACCTACCCACCCTCATCATCCGCGGCAAGGACGAGCCGGGCGTGGTGTCCGAGGTGAGCTCCTGCCTAGCCCGCCGGGGGGCCAACATCGCCACCATGCAGCTCTATCGGGACCGCCGGGGCGGCCTGTCGGTCACCGTCATCGAGTGCGACGAGCCCGTGAGCGAGGGAATTTTGGAGGACATTGACCTGCTGGGCGGCGTGGTGCGCTGCATCTATCTGAATTTGGAGGAGGGCTGAGCATGTTTGGCTCCGTAAAATCGCTGCTGTCCGCCAGCTCGGACAAAGCTCTGTGGCAGGCCGTGCTGGAGGACGACTGCCAGGACCGGGCGGTGTCCGCTGAGGACAGCCTGTCCAAAATGACCCAGCTGTGGCAGGTGATGAAGCAGTCCGTGCTGGACTACGACCCCACCCGCCGCTCCCCCTGCGGCCTGTCCGGCGGCCAGGGCGCCCAAATGGCCACCTTGGCCAACTCCATCTGCGGCCCCTTCATCCAGGAGGTCATCGGCGTGGCCCTGAAGCTGGGGGAGCACAACGCCTGCATGGGCCGCATCGTGGCCGCCCCCACCGCCGGGGCCTGCGGCGTGCTGCCTGCGGTGCTCATCCCCCTCCAGCGCAAGGACCGGCTCAGCGACGAGGAGATGGTGCGGTGCCTGTACGTCTCCGCCGGCTTCGGCCAGGTCATCGCCTCCCGGGCCTCCATCTCCGGCGCGGAGGGGGGCTGCCAGGCGGAGGTGGGCTCCGCCTCGGGCATGGCCGCCGCCGCCCTGGTCCACGCCCGGGGGGGCTCCGGCCAGCAGATGGCCGCCGCCTGCGCCATGGCCCTGCAAAACGTGCTGGGGCTGGTGTGCGACCCGGTGGCCGGGCTGGTGGAGGTCCCCTGCGTGAAGCGCAACGTGATGGGGGCGGTGAACGCCCTGTCCTGCGCCGACATGGCTCTGGCTGGGCTGGAGGGCGGCATCCCCTGCGACGAGGTGATCGACGCCATGGGGGCCGTGGGCCGCGCCATGCCCACCTCCCTGCGGGAGACCGGCGAGGGCGGTCTGGCCGCCACCCCCACCGGGCGAAAAATTGCGGGACAATAGAGCCCACCGCTCCCCTCTATACGGCTTGGGCCCGCTGTCGATTGACAGCGGGCCCGTTTTTTGGTATGCTTATCTCTATGTATGTTGGGGGTTCACAGCCTCTTCAGGTCCTGAATCACCCCGTTGACCATCATCCCCGGCACCCAGCCGGACATAAAATCCCGCAGCTGCTCCAGCGTCACCGTTCGGGCCGCCCCCTGCACCGGGTGCTTGGCCAGCATGGGAATGCGCTTTTGGAACACCGCCCGGCTCTTCGGATTGTCCCAAAGCTCACCCAGTGTAATTTGATCGTTTCGCAGATCCATAAAAATCACCTCCAGGAACATACTATGCGCCAGAGGGGCGCAGGCTGACACCGCTTTTTGACAAAGCCGGCCGGCCGTACAAGAAAGGAGCGCACCATGCCAAAGCGAGAAAAAAAGCAGCCCAAGGGCCATGAATGGCGCCACATAGAAAATAAAAAACTGGTGTACACCGTCTACTTTGTGCTGCGGCTGTCGGTGGTGCTGATGCTGGTGGCCCAGTTCTTCAACGGAAACTTTGAAAACGTGCTGCTGTGCGTGCTCACCCTGGTGCTGTTCATGCTACCCTCCATGTTCGAGCGGCGGCTGCACATCGACCTGCCCGACACCCTGGAGGTCATCATCCTCCTGTTCATCTACGCCGCCGAAATTCTGGGAGAAATCCAGTCCTACTACACCCAGTTTCACTACTGGGACACCATGCTCCACACCATGAACGGCTTTCTGTGCGCCGCCATCGGCTTCGCCCTGGTGGATATCCTCAACCGGGAGGAAAAAGTGTCCCTTCACCTGTCCCCCTTCTTCATGGCGGTCACCGCCTTCTGCTTCTCCATGACCATCGGCGTGCTGTGGGAGTTTTTTGAGTTCTCCATGGACCAGTTCCTGCTCTTTGACATGCAGAAGGACACCGTAATCAACACCATCTCCACCGTCAACCTGGACCCCAACCACGGCACCGCCGCCGTGATCGTCAAGGGCATCCAGGACGTGATCCTGGTGCTGGAGGACGGCACCCAGATGCCGCTTGGACTGGGGGGCTACCTGGATGTGGGCATCATCGACACCATGAAGGACCTGTTCGTCAATTTCATCGGCGCGGTGGTGTTCTCCACCATCGGCTACTTCTATGTGAAGGGCCGGGGCAAGGGCGGCTTCGCCCGCCGGTTCATCCCCCGCTTTCAGCGCAAACCCGCCGCCCAGGCCGCTCAGCCCAAGGACGCCCCCCCTCAGGACGGCCAGGCGCCGGAAAAACCTGAATAGTTCTCCCGCTCCCGGGACATACTCTCCCTTGTATTCGATATAATTTGTAGGATACAAGGAGGTAACAACCATGATGAACCAGACCAATCCCAGCATCAAGTGCACTGTGAACAGCTGCACCTACCACAAGGACCAGCGCTGCACCCTCAACGAGATCCAGGTGGGCCACTGCCAGAACAGCGTGTGCAAGTGCGGCGAGACCGAGTGCGCGTCCTTCAAGCTGGGCGACCACGGCACCAGCTGCGGCTGCCACTGAAAAGCGTGAGGACAGGCGCATAGGGGAACCCAAGAGGCGGGAAGAGCGTACGCTCTTCCCGCCTCTTGATCATTTCGCCAAAAAACGGATGAAAGCCGCTTCAACTTTGGTTGAGCCGCGCAATTTCCCGGTCCGGGACATTTTTACATTGACAAATCGGCGTCAACGCATTATTATGTTTGTAATACGCAAAAATATGCGATGATCAGGCGAGTAGTCCCCCCGCGCAAGCCCAGAGAGAAGGCGGCTGGTGTGAGCCTTCGTGAGCGGGACGGATGAACGTCCCCTGTGAGCAGTCCGGCTGAACCCGCGTCCAAGTAGGCCGGAACGGAAGCCCGCCGTTATCGGGCCTTGAGCGTCCCCCTCAGGGGGAAATTTAGGTGGTACCGCGGAGCGTGGCTTCGTCCTATTTTCGGACGGGCTGCGCTCTTTTTCATTTCCCATAAGGAGGTTTCCCATATGTTGATGAGAGGGTCCCAGATTGTGATGGAGTGCCTGCTGGAGCAGGGCGTGGACACGGTGTTCGGCTATCCCGGCGGCACCATTCTGAACATCTACGACGAGTTCGAGCTCCACGGCTACGGTGAAAAAATTCACCACTACCTCACCTCCCACGAGCAGGGCGCGTCCCACGCCGCCGACGGCTATGCCCGGTCCACCGGCAAGGTGGGGGTGTGCTTCGCCACCTCCGGCCCCGGGGCCACCAACCTGGTCACCGGCATTGCCACCGCCTACTATGACTCCTCCCCCACGGTGTTCCTCACGGTGAACGTGGCGGACCACCTGATGGGCAAGGACACCTTTCAGGAGGTGGACATCACCGGCATCACCATGCCCATCACCAAGTGCAATTTCCTGGTGAAGGACGTGAACGAGCTGGCGGATGTGATCCGGGAGGCGTTCGCCATTGCCCGGGCCGGCCGTCCCGGACCTGTGCTCATCGATATCGCCAAGAATGTCACCGCCGCCGAAGGCGAGTACGCCTATCTCCCGGTGGCGGAGCATCCGAACCACGGGCGGCTGGCAACCCTGCTGCGCCGGTCCAACCGGGAGATGAAGGTTCCCGAGCCGGACCAGGGGGACATTGACAGGCTGCTGGAGCTCATCGCCCAGTCCCAGCGGCCCATGGTGCTGGTGGGGGGCGGCGTGATCCGCTCCAAGGGCGCGGTGCCGGAGTTCCGCAGGTTCATTGAGACCCTGGACGCCCCGGTGGGCTCCACCATCATGGGCGGCGGGGCCTGCCCCGGCAATCACCCCCTCTTCACCGGCATGGTTGGCATGCACGGCTCCCACGCCTCCAATATGGCCACCGCGGAGTGCGACCTGCTCATCGCCATCGGCTGCCGCTTCTCCGACCGGGTGGCCACCGATCCTCCCTCCTTCGCCCAGAATGCCAAGATTGTCCATATCGACATCGACCGGGCGGAAATCGACAAAAATGTCCAGACCTGCCACCACATCATCGGGGACGCCCGGCGGGTGCTGGAGCTGCTCAACGAGACCCTGCCGCAGCACGACTTCTCCGCCTGGAAATCCCAGGTGTTCGCCCGGAAGGAGCTTCCGCTGAAGAAGGACAACATCCTCCATGCCCACGAGATTCTGGAGACCATCTCCGAGCTGACCGGCGGCGACGCCATCATCGCCACCGACGTGGGCCAGCATCAGATGTGGTCCTGCCAGTACTACCACTTCTCCCGGCCCGGCCAGCTGCTCACCAGCGGCGGCTTCGGCACCATGGGCTTCGGCCTGGGGGCCGCCATGGGGGCCAAGGTGGGCAACCCGGACAAGGTGGTGGTCCACTGCACCGGGGACGGTTGCTTCCGCATGAACTGCCACGAGCTGGCCACCGTGGAGCACTACAACCTCCCCATTATCACCGTCATCTTCGACAACCGCACCCTGGGCATGGTCCGCCAGTGGCAGAATCTGATTTACGGAAAGCGGTTCTCTCAAACCACCCTGGACCGGGGCCCCGACTTCGTGAAGCTGGCGGAGGCCTACGGCCTCAAGGGCTTCCGGGCCAAAAGCCAGGCGGAGTTTGAGGAGGCCTTCCGGCAGGCGCTGGAGGCGGGCCGGGGCTGTGTCATCGACTGCGCCATCGACATGGACGCCATGGTCCACCCCATGGTCAGCGGCGGCACCCCCGTCACCGAGTTCCTGTTACATTAAGGGAGGGAGGAAACGCCATGAATACCATCATAAAGCGCCACACCCTGTCTGTGCTGGTGGAAAACACCGCCGGCGTGCTCAGCCAGGTGTCCCGGCTGTTCTCCCGGAAGGGCTACAACATCGAATCTCTAGCGGTGGGCACCACCGACGACCCGGCGGTGTCCCGCATCACCATTGAGGTGCTGTGCGGCGAGGCCCAGGTCGGCCAGATCATCAATCAGCTGCGCAAGCAGTTCTCCGTCTACTCTGTCCGGCTGCTCCCCCCGGAGCAGTCCATCCGCCGGGAGCTGGTGCTCATCAAGGTGAAGGCGGAGAGCCGGGAGGTGCGCAATGAGGTGATCCAGATCGCCAACATCTTCCGGGCGTCCATCATCGACGTATCTACCCAGAGCCTGACCTTAGCCATCATCGGCCAGGAGTCCAAGGACGACGCGCTGGAAAAGCTGCTGGCTGAGTTCGGCATCCTGGAGCTGGTGCGCACCGGCATGGTGGCCCTGGAGCGGGGCGAGGCTACAATCCGCAACAATTCCAGCAATAAGGTTCGGGACGAGTTCGATTTAGGCAAAAATATTTTGTGAGCTTTCAAACAGGTACGGAAGTGAAAACTTCCCAACCCCCTCTATATGCGCGACAAATTGATAGATATTTGGTGCAAAAGCCGAATGCTGTCAGTCTGCTGAATATCATCATCAAGGAGTGTTTATCATGGCAAAGATGTATTATGAAAAAGACTGCGACCTGAGCTGGCTGAAGGGCAAGAAAATCGCTATCATCGGCTACGGCTCTCAGGGCCACGCCCACGCCCTCAACCTGAAGGACTCCGGCTGCGACGTGTGCGTGGGCCTGCGGGAGGGCTCCAAGAGCTGGCCCGCCGCCGAAGCCGCCGGGCTGGCGGTGAAGACCGTCCCCGCCGCCGCCCAGTGGGCGGACATCGTGATGATGCTGATCAATGACGAGGTCCAGGCCGAGGTGTACAAGAAGGACATCGCCCCCTATATGACCGAGGGCAAGGCCCTGGCCTTCGCCCACGGCTTCAACATCCGCTACCAGCAGATCGTCCCCCCCGCCGGGGTGGACGTGTTCATGGCCGCCCCCAAGGGCCCGGGCCACACCGTGCGCTCCACCTACGTGGCCGGCAAGGGCGTGCCCTGCCTGGTGGCGGTGGAGCAGGACGCCACCGGCCACGCCTATCAGATCGCCCTGGCCTACATCGCGGGCATCGGCGGCGCCCGCGCCGGCGTGATGGAGACCACCTTCCACGACGAGACCGAGACCGACCTCTTCGGTGAGCAGACCGTGCTGTGCGGCGGCGTGGTGGACCTGATGCGCTGCGGCTTCGAGGTGCTGGTGGAGGCTGGGTACGAGCCGGAGAACGCCTACTTCGAGTGTATCCACGAGATGAAGCTGATCATCGACCTGATCAACAAGGGCGGCGTGGCGGCCATGAACTTCTCCATCTCTGACACCGCCGAGTTCGGCGAGTACGTCAGCGGCCCCCGGGTCATCCCTCACGAGGAGACCAAGGCCCGTATGCGCGCGGTGCTGTCCGACATCCAGGATGGCACCTTCGCGGGCAAGTGGATCGCGGAGAACAAGAACGGCCGCACCTTCTTCAACTCCAAGCGCCAGCAGCTCAAGAAGCACCAGATGGAGATCGTGGGCGGCGAGCTGCGCAAGAACATGATCTGGGGCGGCGATTCCGACCTGGACACCGCCTCCAACTAAGCACCAAATAACGCCAGAAGTCCCCGGCATAGCCGGGGACTTCCCATAAAGGAGACTTGCGCTATGCGTTCCGACAACGTGAAAAAAGGCGTGCCCACCGCCCCCAACCGCTCCCTGTTCTACGCCCTGGGCTACACCCGGGAAGAGCTGGAGCGCCCCCTCATCGGCGTGGTGTGCTCCTATAACGAGATTGTCCCCGGCCACATGAACCTGGACAAGATCGCCGAGGCGGTCAAGGCAGGCGTGCGCGCCGCCGGGGGCACCCCCATCGAGTTCCCCGCCATCGCCGTGTGCGACGGCATCGCCATGGGCCACGTGGGCATGAAATACTCCCTGGTCACCCGGGACCTCATCGCCGACTCCACCGAGGCCATGGCCATGGCCCACCAGTTCGACGGCCTGGTGATGATCCCCAACTGCGATAAAAACGTCCCCGGCCTGCTGATGGCCGCCGCCCGGGTGAACATCCCCACCATCTTCTGCTCCGGCGGTCCCATGCTGGCGGGCAGGCTCAACGATGGGCGGCGCACCTGCCTGTCCCATATGTTTGAGGCCGTGGGCGGCTACTACGCCGGCAAGCTGGACGAGGCGGGGGTGGAGGAGTACGAGAACGCCGCCTGCCCCACCTGCGGCTCCTGCTCGGGCATGTACACCGCCAACTCCATGAACTGCCTCACCGAGGCCATCGGCATGGGCCTGCGGGGCAACGGCACCATCCCCGCCGTGTGGTCCGCCCGGCTGCGGCTGGCCAAGCACGCCGGGATGCAGATCATGGAACTGGTCAAAAAAGACATCAAGCCCCGGGACATTATGACCCCCGCCGCCTTCCACAACGCCGAGACCGTGGACATGGCCCTGGGCTGCTCCACCAACACCATGCTCCACCTCCCCGCCATCGCCCACGAGTGCGGCATTGAGCTGGACCTGGACCTGTCCAACGAGATCTCCTCCAAGACCCCCAACCTGTGCCACCTGGCCCCTGCCGGGGACACCTATATGGAGGACCTGGAGGGGGCGGGCGGCGTCCACGCCGTGATGATGGAGCTAAACAAGAAGGGCCTGCTGGACACCAGCGTCATGACCTGCACCGGCAGGACCCTGGCGGAGAACCTGGAGGGCGTGGTCAACCGGGACCACAACCTCATCCGTCCCATCGACACCCCCTACTCCCCCGACGGCGGCATCGCCGTCCTCAAGGGCAATCTGGCCCCCGAGGGCTGTGTGGTAAAGCGCTCCGCCGTGGCCCCGGAGATGATGCGCCACCAGGGCCCCGCCCGGGTGTTCAACTCCGAGGAGGAGGCCATCGAGGCCATCTATGCCGGCAAAATCCACGCCGGCGACGTGGTGGTCATCCGCTACGAGGGCCCCAAGGGCGGCCCCGGGATGCGGGAGATGCTCAACCCCACCTCCGCCATCTGCGGCATGGGGCTGGGGGAGTCGGTGGCCCTGATCACCGACGGCCGGTTCTCCGGGGCCACCCGGGGGGCCTCCATCGGCCACGTCTGCCCCGAGGCCGCCCAGGGCGGCCCCATCGCCCTGGTGGAGGAGGGCGACCAGATCGCCATCGACATCCCCACCTGCTCCATCCAGCTGCTGGCGGACGAGGAGACGCTTGCCGCCCGCCGGGCCGCCTGGACCTGCCCCGAGCCGAAGATCAAGACCGGTTACCTGGCCCGGTACGCCAAGCTGGTCACCTCCGCCGCCCGGGGGGCGGTGCTGGAATGATCCAGACGCCAGACAGCATTCACGTGGGAGAAACTGCGATATCATGGCTGGGAGCGTAGACGATGAACAACGACAAGGTATTTCAGATGGATTTCGGGAAGGTCTATGACTTTCTGCTGAACAAGGCCGTCCGAAAGGGGCGGACGCAGGCTGAGGTGGACCAGGTCATCTGCTGGATGACGGGGTACAGCGCGGAACAGTTGGCGCTCCTCCGCTCCTCCAGCGTCCCATACGGAGAGTTCTTCCTCAGCGCCCCCCAGCTCAACCCGAACCGGACGCTGATCCGGGGCGTGGTCTGCGGCGTCCGGGTGGAGGAGGTTCAGGACCCGCTGATGCGGGAAATCCGTTATCTGGACAAGCTGATCGACGAGCTGGCAAAGGGAAAGCCAATGGAAAAAATTCTGCGGGGGTGACCAGATCTCCACAGAGCCCACTGCCCTGTCAAGTCCGAGGTATCAAAGAAGGCCCCACGGATAAAATCCGTGGGGCCTTCTTTTCACCTTTTAACTGTTTTCCCTACCGGCGAAACCATTTCCAAACTAAAATCAGTCCAGCGGCTTCATCGTGGGGAAGAGCAGGACCTCCCGAATGGAGTCGTTGTTGGTGAGCAGCATGACGCACCGGTCGATGCCGATCCCCAGCCCGCCGGTGGGGGGCATGCCGTACTCCAGGGCGGTGAGGAAGTCCTCGTCCATCATGCCCGCCTCGTCGTCCCCCTTGGCCCGGAGCTCCACCTGCTTCTGGAAGCGCTGGCGCTGGTCGATGGGGTCGTTGAGCTCGGAGAAGGCGTTACCCATCTCGCTGCGGCAGATGAACAGCTCAAACCGCTCGGTGAGCCGGGGGTCCGACGGGGAGCGCTTGGCCAGCGGGGACACGTCCACCGGGTGCATGGTGATAAAGGTGGGCTGGATGAGCTTGCCTTCCACCCGCTGGTCAAACACCTCGTACAGGGCGTTGCCCCAGGTCTTGTCCGCCGTCTCCGGCAGCTCCACGCCGATGGACTTGGCGGCGGCCACCGCCTCCTCGTCGGACGTGATGGCCATAAAGTCCAGGCCGGTGTGCTGCTTCACCGCCTCGTGCATGGGCAGGCGGGGCCAGCCGGGGGTGAGGTCGATCTGCTCCCCCTGCCACTCTACCTGATAGGTGCCCAGAATCTTCTGGGCGGCGGAGGACAGCAGGTCCTCAAACAGGTCCATCATGTCGCTGAAGTCGGCATAGGCCTGATACAGCTCGATGGTGGTGAACTCCGGGTTGTGCCGGTTGTCCATGCCCTCGTTACGGAAGATGCGGCCCATCTCGTACACCCGCTCCAGGCCGCCCACAATCAGCCGCTTCAGGGGCAGCTCGGTGGCAATGCGCATGTACATGTCGATGTCCAGGGTGTTGTGATGAGTGATGAAGGGCCGGGCGGTGGCGCCGCCGGAGATGGTGTTGAGCACCGGGGTCTCCACCTCCATGAAGCCGCGGGCGTCCATGAAGTCCCGGACGTGCTTGATGAACTGGGAGCGGACGATGAAATTGCGCTTCACGTCAGGATTGACGATGAGGTCCACATACCGCTGGCGGCAGCGGGTCTCCACGTCGGTGAGGCCGTGGAACTTCTCCGGCAGGGGCAGCAGGGACTTTGACAGCAGGGTGATGGTCCTGGCCTTAATGGAGATCTCCCCCCGCTTGGTGCGGAACACCTCGCCCTCCGCGCCCACGATGTCGCCGATGTCGTACTTCTTGAAGGCGGCCAGGGCCTCCTCCCCCACATCGTCGATGCGGACATAGAGCTGGATGCGGCCCGCCCCGTCCTGGAGGTCGGAGAACACCGCCTTGCCCATCCCCCGCTTGCTCATCAGGCGGCCGGCCAGCCGGACATTCTGGCCCTCCAGCTCCTCGAAGCGGTCCTTCACCTCATCGCTGTGATGGGTGACGTGGAATTTGGTGATGACAAACGGGTCCTGTCCCTGCTCCCGCAGGGCGGTCAGCTTGTCCCGGCGGATCTGAAGCAGCTCGGACAGGGAGGGCTCCTCCTGGGCGGGCTGCTGCTGGTTGTTCTGATCAGACATTGACACTCTCTCCTTTGTATACCGCTGGACGCCCTCACCGCTGGATGGCGACCACCTCGTACTCAATGTTGCCCGCGGGGGCCTCCACCACGGCGATCTCGCCGATGGCCTTGCCCAGCAGGGCCCTGCCAAAGGGGGACTCCTCCGAAATGCGGCCGTTCATGGGGTCGGCCTCCTGGGAGCCCACCACCTGGTAGGTCTCCTCCTCGCCGCTGACCGCATCCCGCACGGTGATGCGGCTGCCCATGCGCACTGTATCGGTGTCGTCGGCGCGCTCCTCGATCACCACGCAGTTGGACAGGATATTTTCCACCTCGGCGATGCGGGAGTACAGCTTGCCCTGCTCATTTTTCGCCTCGTCGTACTCGCTGTTCTCCGACAGGTCGCCAAAGGAGCGGGCCTCCTTGATCAGGTCGGCCACCTCTTTCTCCCGCACGGTCTTGAGATAGACCAGCTCTTTTTTCAGTTCCTCCAGGCGCTCGGCGCTCAGCTTGTATTCCTTGGCCATCTTTGTCTCATCCTTTCTCCCCGCCGGTTCCAGCGGCAGGGGCAGAGACTGCCGCCCGCTGGGCGGGCGATCAGTCGCAACAGTTGTTCTATAGAATTATAGATACTTTGCTCCCTTTTGTCAAGTGTTTCTCCGCCATATCTCTATGTCATTCCCACAATTGGACTTAAGGAAGCACTGATTAGGTGTTTTGCGGATCTTTTTCGCCAGTCTCCTCACTGTGACGCGCTATTTTTTCCGCGGCGCGGACCGCTTCTTTTTCCTCATGCCCCCCAGCATGCCCGCCAGCGCGCCGCCGCACAAGCAGCCCGCCAGCTCGATGAGGGCCTGGCCCCCCAGCTCCAGCGCGTCGCTCATCAGCAGGCCCACCGCCAAAATCAGCAGATAGCACACCGCCCCCGCGGCCAGCCCGCCCAGCAGCCGCCGGGATTTCCAACGGGCGCAGGCCAGCAGGCCGCCGATGAAGCAGCCCAGCACACAGGCGGCCGCCGTCAGCTGGGGCGCGGCGTCCTCCTTCAAAATGCCGTTGGACACCGCCACAGACCCCAAAAGCAGGACGATCAGCTCCACCCCCAGGGCCAGCAGGCCGCCCAGGACCACCCCCGTAGCCATCTGCACCGCGTTGGTCCCCTGCGCCTCCGTCTTCCCCATAAAAAGCACCCCTTTCACATGGTTTCTATACCATATGCAAAAGGGGTGCTTGTCATTCCACGGCGTCAGGTCACTTGTCGGCCTTCTTATCCTTCTTCTCTTTTTTCTCCTCTTTCTCCGGGGCGGGCGCGTCCTCCGTGCTCTGGGTTCCCTTGCTGGAGATGGCCCACTTGGTGAACTCGACGCGCACCCGGTCCGCGCCGGTCTCCATCACCACGGTCTGCTCCTTCACCGCGCAGATGGTGCCCACAATCCCCCCGATGGTGGTGATGGTATCCCCCACCTTCAAGCTGCTGCGCATCTCGTCGGCGGCTTTTTTCTTCTTGTTCTCCGGCCGGATGAGCATGAAATAGAAAACGCCCACCATGGCGACAATCATCAGCATCGACGGGATCATAGACCCGCCCCCAGCAGCGGCGGCGGCAGACAGTTTAAGCATGGTTGTTCCTCCTATGTCTCATTGTTGGCTGGCTTACGGCAATAAAAGCATTATAGCGGAAAAACCTGACAAAGACAAGCCTTTTTTCAAAAAACTTCACGTCCCTCAGTCCGCTCTGCCTGCCAGCCGCTGGGCGTGCTCCCCCCGGAAGGCCGCAAACTGCCCCGCGTCCAGGGCATCCCGAATGCGCCGCACCAGATCGTTGTAAAAATACAGGTTGTGCATCACCGCCAGCCGCATGGCCAGCATCTCCCCCGCCACAAACAGGTGGCGGAGGTAGGCCCGGGAGAAATTGCGGCACACCGGGCAGCCGCAGCTGGGGTCGATGGGCCGCTCATCCAGCTTGAAGCGCTCGTTCTTCAGGTTCAGCGCCCCGCTCCAGGTGAACAGCTTTCCGTGCCGGGCATTGCGCGCGGGCATGACACAGTCGAAAAAGTCCACCCCCCGGGCCACCGCCTCGATGATGTTGGAGGGTGTGCCCACCCCCATGAGATACCGGGGCCTGTCCACAGGCATGTGGGGCTCCACCGCCTCGATGATCCGGTACATCACCTCGGTGGGCTCACCGACGGCCAGGCCGCCGATGGCGTAGCCGCCGCAGTCGATTTTGGCCGTCTCCTTCATGTGCCACACCCGCAGGTCCTCATAGGTGGCCCCCTGGTTGATGCCGAACAGCACCTGCCCCGGGTTCACGCAGCCGGGTAAGGCGTTCAGCCTGTCATGGGCCGCCTTGCACCGCTCCAGCCAGCGCAGAGTGCGCTCACAGGAGGCCTTGGCGTAATCGTAGGGGGCGGGGTTCTCCACACATTCGTCAAAGGCCATGGCCACGTCGCTGCCCAAGTTGGATTGGATGGCCATGGACTCCTCCGGCCCCATGAAGATCCGTTTTCCGTCGATGTGGGAGGAGAAGGTGACCCCCTCCTCGGTGATCTTCCGCAGTCCCGCCAGGGAGAACACCTGGAAGCCGCCGGAGTCGGTGAGCATGGGCCCGTCCCACCGCATGAACCGGTGCAGCCCCCCCAGCTGCCGCACCACCTCGTCCCCGGGGCGCAGGTGGAGGTGGTAGGTGTTGGACAGCTCAATTTGGCAGCCGATGTCCTTCAAGTCGAAGGCGGACAGCCCTCCCTTGATGGCCCCCTGGGTGCCCACATTCATAAATACCGGGGTCTGCACGGTGCCGTGGGGGCAGGTAAATTCCCCCCGGCGCGCCCTGCCCTCCGTCTTGATCACACGAAACATGACTTCCTCCTCACAGCGTTCAAAGCAGAGCCTTCCAGTCCATCAAACGCTCCACCCGTCTAAAACGCGGCGACGCACTCGATCTCCACCCGGGCGCCCTTGGGCAGGGCCGCCACCTGATAGGCGGCCCGGGCGGGATAGGGGGCGGTGAAGAATTCAGCGTACACCTCATTCATGGCGGCGAAGTCGGCGATGTCCTGGAGCATGACGGTGGTCTTGACCACATGGGACAGGTCCAGTCCCTCCGCCTCCAGAATATTTTTGATGTTGGTGAGGGACTGCCGGGTCTGGGCGGCGATGTCCTCCCCGGCAAAGGCGCCGGTACTGGGGTCGATGGGGATCTGGCCGGACACGTAGATCACATTGCCCCAGCGGACCGCCTGGGAATAGGGGCCGATGGCGGCGGGGGCCTTATCGGTATGGATGGCTTTTTTCATGCTGCTTTTCTCCTTCTGATTGATATCACCGGGCGCTCCCCGCGCCTCATCGGAGCTCCACCCGGTAGCTCAGCCGCTTTTCCGCGCCGGGCGCCAGCCGGATCACATGGGGCTTATCGGCAAAGTCGCCGCTCTCGTCCTCCCGGGCGGCGCAGCCGTGCCAGGGCTCCAGGCAGATATAGGGGGCGTTCCCGTTGGCCATGGTCCAAAAGGCCACCATGGGGAATTCGCTGAAATCCATATGCACGCCTCTGCCCCCGTCCTTGTGCCGCAGGGTAACTCCCTTGGAACGCAGCCCCTCAAAAATCAGGGTGTCCAGCTGGTCAAAAACGGCGTGGTCCAGGCAGATGGTGTCGGAGTGGTCCAGCGCCGGTCCCGTTCCGCCGCCCAGCAGCCCTTGGGCGGTGGGCACGGCGGGGCAGGCGTCCTCCACCTGGTCGAACACCAGGCGGTAGTCTTCAAACCGCTCCCCCGCCCGCATGGGGCAGTTGAAGGCGGTGTGCCCGCCCACGCAGAACAGCAGCTCCTCCTCCCCGGGGTTGCGTATCTCAAACCGGGTCTCAAACCCGTTTTCCGTAAGCTGGTGGCGCACCCGCAGGACAAAGGGGAAGGGGTACTGCTCCAGCGTCTCCTCCGACTGGCACAGCTCCAGCACCGCAAAGTCCTCCCCCTGCTCCGCCAGGGAGAACTCCATCTGCCGGGCAAAGCCGTGGCGGCCCATCTCATAGCTGCGCCCGCCGATGCGCACCCGGCCCTCCTTCAAACTGCCCACGATGGGGAACAGATTGGGGTTGCGCCCCGGCCAGTAGCTGGGGTCACCGCTCCAGATATACTCCGTCCCCTGCTCGTCCCGGAAGGAGACCAGCTCCCCCCCCTTGGTATCCACCGCGGCGGCGAGGCCGCCCCGCTTCAGTTCGATCCTCATGCTCCGCTCCTCCTTCCGTCCCGTTCAGCGCTCAGGCCACAGCTGGTCCGGATAGAGCCCCGCCTCCGTCATGGCCGCGATGGCGGCGGTGACAGTGGGCTTGTCCTCCCGGTAGGTGACGCCGTACCACTTGTCCTCGCTGGGCAGCACCCGCACCTGGGCCTTGTCCTCCCGGATGAGCTGATCCACCACGCTGGGCAGGAAATACTCCCCCTTCAGCGGGTTTTCCACCAGAGCCTTGTCCAGGAACGCGGGGAAGCGGGCCTCCGCCTCGTCCAAAAAGCTGCGGGTAAAGCCCCACATGTTCATGGACACCAGAGTGTCCCCCGGCAGGGCCGTCCAGCTCTGTCCCCCGTCCTCCGTGTAGCGGGCGTCGTCTCCGTCCTTCTCGATGGCGGTGCGCTCATGGATGTCAACGAGGGTGCCGTCCCCCCCCACGTCGCACACGCCCCGGGCCACGGAGCCGTGCTCCGTCACGGTGTTCCTCACCCGGTAGCCCACCATGGCGTAGGCGTAGCGCTCCCCGTCCGGATGGGTGCGCAGATAGCTGTAGATCTCCCGGTAGGCCGCCGGGCCGTAGTAATCATCGGCATTGATGATGGCAAAGGGGCCGTCCACCACATGCCGGGCGGCCAGGGCCGCCTGGGCGGTGCCCCAGGGCTTTGCCCGCCCCTCGGGCACGGCGTAGCCCTCCGGAAGGTCGTCCATGGCCTGGAACACGTATTTTACGTCCATGTGCCGCTCCACCCTGCGGCCCACCCGGGCCTTGAACTCCTCTTCAATCTCCCGCTTGATGACGAACACCACCGTCTCGAACCCCGCCCGGCGGGCGTCATACATGGAATAGTCCAGAATCACCTGGTCGTGCCCTCCCACCGGGTCCAGCTGCTTCAGGCCGCCGTACCGGCTGCCCATGCCCGCGGCCATGATGACCAAAACAGGCTTGCTCATTGTCCATCTCTCCTTTCATAACTTAGAGCCTGTATCCACAACCTCGATCCACCGTCTGACCGGGTCTTTTCCCGGCATGCGGCGTTCAATTTTCTTGAAATAAACCCAATGATTCCTGCGAAAATCTGCCTTGCCTGCCGGAAAAATCCCTCAGCCATCCGGCGGCTTCGGCTGTGAATACAGGTTCTTACACAAAATCTGACTCGCTATACCGCTCAGCCCCCCAGCACCGAGCGCAGGCACTCCACCGCCTCCTGCACCAGCTGGCCCACACTGAGGCCGTCCGCGCCAGCCACGATGTTGTCGCAATGCCCGATGGGCAGCAGAATCCGCTTGGCGGAGCTGCGCCCCGCCGCCAGGGCCATGGCGGGGGTTATCTCCCCCAGCATGGCGTCCGCGATGACCACGCCGATGGGTGCCAGGATCACATCTGCCCGACCGCAGTTCACCACCACCGCGTTCTCCCCCGTGGCGGCGAAATCCGCCCCCGCCTTCAGCATGGCGGCGGTGGCCACGCCGTTGGTCCCCACCGCCGTCACAACCTGGTCGGGAAAGGCCTTCTTCACCGCGGCCACCAGCTGCCTGCCGATGCCGCCGCCCTGGGCGTCCACAATCAAAATTTTCATATCCTCATCCGCCTTTTCCTTCTCTCTCCACAAATATACCACAGCTCAAAATAAAAGTCACGACAAAAATACCCAGACCAGGAAATTGCCGCCTTCTCCCCCGCGCCGCAGCCGTCCGGCCCGACCGCAACAAAACACTTGCCATCGGGAAAAATTCGTTTATAATGGGAGGTAATGACTGCAAAGGGAGGCCTTCCTATGTTTGATTTCCAATATTACGCCCCCACCCGGGTGGTCTTCGGCCGGGGGGCGGAGCGCCGCACCGGCCAGCTGCTCCAGGAGCTGGGGGTGAAGCGGGTGCTCATCCACTACGGCGGCGGCGGCGCCGTGAAATCCGGCCTGCTGGACCGGGTGGCCGCGTCCCTGGACCAGGAGGGGATCATCCACACCTCTTTGGGCGGCGTGGTGCCCAACCCCCGGCTGTCCAAGGTCCGGGAGGGCGCGGCTCTCGCCCGGGAGTTCGGCGCGGAGCTGATCCTGGCGGTGGGCGGCGGCTCGGTGATCGACTCCTCCAAGGCCATCGGATACGCCGTGGCGGAGCCTGAATACGACGTCTGGGAGCTCTACGACCGCAGGCGGACGCCCAAGGCCTGCCTGCCGGTGGCCTGTGTGCTCACCATCGCCGCCGCGGGCAGCGAGATGAGCAACAGCAGCGTCATCACCAACCAGGACACCGGGGAAAAGCGGGGCTACCGCAATGACCTGTGCCGACTCAAGCTGGCCGTCATGAACCCGGAGCTCACCGTCACCCTGCCCCCCTACCAGACGGCGGCGGGGTGCACCGACGTCCTCATGCACACCCTGGAGCGCTACTTCACCCAGGGGGGCAATATGGAGCTCACCGACCAGATCGCCGAGAGCCTGCTGCGCACGGTGATGAAAAACGCCCTCATCCTCCGGGACAACCCCGCCGACTACGACGCCCGGGCGGAGGTGATGTGGGCCAGCTCCCTGTCCCACAACGACCTCACCGGCCTGGGGGCGGACGGAATGGACTTCGTATCCCACGGCCTGGAGCATGAGCTGGGGGGCATGTTCGACGTGACCCACGGCGCGGGGCTGTCCGCCGTGTGGCCCAGCTGGGCGCGGTACGTGTACCGGGACTGCCTGCCCCGGTTCGTCAAGTTCGCCCGCAATGTGATGAATGTGGAGCCGGGGGCCTCCGACGAGGAGACCGCCCTCAGGGGCATCGCCGCCCTGGAGGACTTCTTCCGCTCCATCCATATGCCCGTCACCCTGCGGGAGCTGGGGGTGGAGCCCACCGAGGAGCAGATTCTGGCCATGGCGGCCTCCTGCGCCAAGGGGGCGGGAGGCAAAAAGGGCACCGCCAAGCTGCTGTATCAGGCGGACATGGCGGAGATCTACCGCATGGCCCTGTGAGGAAATGCGATGATTGATACCATTCGCGGCCTTTTACGCCAGTATCGGGAGCCGATCAGCTATATTTTCTGGGGCGTCATGACCACTGCCGTCAACTATGCCGCCTACTTCCTGCTGCGAAACGGCTTCCACGTTCCGCTGCTTGCCAGCAATGTGATCGCCTGGGCGGTGAGCGTGCTGTTCGCCTACTTCGTCAATAAGCTGTTTGTATTTCGCTCCAAGGACTGGACCTGGCGGGTGGCCCTTCGGGAGCTGTGGCAGATGGTGGCCTCCCGCGTGTTCTCCCTGGGGCTGGAAACGGGGATTTTGTGGCTCTTTGTGGCCCAGCTTTCCTGCAATGAGACCGTTGTCAAGCTCGCCGCCAACGTGGTGGTGGTCATCGTCAACTATGTGCTGAGCAAGTTTATCATTTTCCGAAAAAAAGCAGACTGACCCGGGAGCGGCCTTCCGCTGTCTTCCGCGGCTCCCCTGCCCCGCCAACGCTTTCCGCCTTCCGCGAGAACTGTCTCGCGGAAGGCGGTTTTTTGCGCTTTAGGCGCGGACGGCGGCATCTTCCCCCCTCGACGGCGTTCGTCGAGTACCAACGAAATTTGTCGAAATTTCCGTTGCGTCTCCACGCAATGTATGGTAGAATTATTTGGGAATTTACTAATTTCTGCCTTTGTCGGAAAGGGGGCGGCGCCATGGTCCTATATTGACGGTCGGATTTCAAACCGCTGCATTCCGGCCTGCTGTTCCATTTTAGAGCGGAGAAAGGGAGTAGAGCACTTGAAATCATTCCAAAAAATTGTCCGCCGTGGCGCGGCCCTGCTGCTGGCCCTCGCCCTGGGATTGGCCCTGCTGCCCGGCGGGGCACAGGCTGCCCCAGGGGGCAAAATCGACGCCGCCCCATGCGTCCACCAGTGGGACGCCGGCGCGGTCACCCTGGCCCCCACCTGCACCGGCCAGGGGGTTATGACCTTTGCCTGCGTCCAGTGCCAGGAGACCAAGACCCAGGCCATCCCCAAGACCGGCCACCGGTATGACGGCCGGGTGGTGGTCAAAACGGCTCCCACCTGCCGGAATGCCGGCTCTGAGTGGGTCTACTGCTCGGTGTGCGGCGACACCACCGGCGCCCACACCTCCAGAAAAATCGACCCCCTCCCCCACACCTACGACCCCCAGGACCCCGGCGTGGTGGTCAAGGAGGCCACCTGCTCTTCCGAGGGTAGGCTGCGGCGCACCTGCACCGTCTGCAAAGCTTCCACCAACGTCTCCCTGCCCAAGCTGCCCCACACCTGGGACAGCGCCGCCGGCGCGTGCGCCCTGTGCAAAACCCCCTGCGGGGGACACCGCTTTGACGTCGATGGAACGTGCTCCACCTGCGGCTTCCCCTGCGCCCACAGCTACATGGACGGCCTGTGCGCCATCTGCCGCGCCCCGCACCCCTGCGCCGACGGGGACAAGGAGATCCTCCCTCCCCTCGCCCCCACCCCCTCGTCCCCCGGGCTCACGGAGGGTCTGCGGTGCGCCGTCTGCGGTAAAATCTGGACGGCCCAGCAGGAGATTCCCCCTCTCACCCCCTGCTCCCACGAGGAGACCTACGTCAAAATCATCAAAGAGCCCACCCAATGTGTCTCCGGCCAGGCGCAGGTCATCTGCAAAAACCCGGCCTGCGGCCAGGTGCTGGAGACCAGAACCATCCCCCGCGCCCACGACTGGGAGGAGCGGACCGCCGGGGACCGGCTGATCACAATCTGCCGAAGCTGCGGCGCTGTCTCCCACTCTGTCCCCCTCCCCGCCCCCCAGGAGCCTCCCGCCTCCGGCGCGGAGTCCACCCTCATCGACGAACCCGCCGTCCCCCTGTCCGCCGCAGGGCTCAACACCGCGGAGCGCTTCGCCTATATCACCGGCTATGAGGACGGCACCGTGCGCCCCTTGGACCCCATGACCCGGGCGGAGGCCGCCGCCGTATTCTACCGGCTGATGACCGCCACGTTCCGCGCCGCCAGCCGGGAGGGCTCCCACAGCTTTTCCGACGTGGACCCGGCCGCCTGGTACGGCGCCGCCGTCTCCACCTGCGCCAGCGCGGGAATCGTTTTTGGCTACGAGGACGGCTCCTACCGGCCCGGCCAGCTCATCACCCGGGCGGAGTTCACCGCCTTTGCTGCCGCGCTGCTGGAGGGCGAAGACGGCGGCGGGACGGCAGATTTCCCGGACACCCAGGGCCATTGGGCGGCTCCCGCCATCCGCAGGGCCGTCCAGGCCGGCTGGGTCCAGGGCAGCGAGGGCCTGTTCCTGCCGGACGAGCCCATCACCCGGGCCGAGGCCATCGCCATATGCAACCGGATGCTGGGCCGTGCGCCCGACGGGGTGCGCCCGCCCCCGGACACGCGGGAGTGGGCCGACAACCCCAAGGACGCCTGGTACTACGCGGACATTCAGGAGGCCACCAACGGCCCTGTTCTTTGAAAAAACCGGGGGACGCCTGCTCAGGCGTCCCCCGGTCCCTCTTTATGTTATTGGCCGCTCCCCTCCGTCACAATCATGTTCGGCCAGCGGTGCTCCATGTACCGGTCGTCATACTGCTGGTCCAGAAACTCCTCATAGGAATTGGCCGGCTCGGGCTGGACGGCCCGGACGCTGTAGCGCACCATGGCCGCACTGGTCAGCACGGCGTTGCAGCCCATCACCAGAACCACAATCCAGGTAAAAATCTTTCCCGCCAGCGGGGGCATGGACTCAATCCCCTTGGACATGGGCGGGTAGATCACCTTGATCCACACCACCGCCAGCACGCCCCAGAAGAAGCAGAACAGCATATTGGTCCGCCCCCCGATGTTCAGCGGCATATCGCTGTAATCCCAGAACACCGTTCCGAACACCATCTCGGTGAACACGCTGCACAGGTACTCGTAAGCGCCCCCCACCACAAAACCGGCCAGAAAGACGTAGCGGTCGTTCTTCTCCGCCAGCCCCTGGAGCGTGACGGTGAGCACCACCGCCCCCAGCCCCCACACGAAGCTAAAGGGGCCGTAGAGCACGCTGGAGCGGTTCATCCACTGCCCGTCCACCAGGCCGCAGTAAAACGTCTCGATGATGTCCCCAAGCAGGGCGGACAGGAGAAACACCCACACCAGCTTGTCCCAGCACAGGCCCTTGGCGAAGGTGTAGGTCCCCTGCGTCCCCTCTCCGGCCTGGTGTATTCCCGGGTAGGCCTTTTGCAGGCGCTTCCACACGGTGTTGTAGATGCGGGAGGCCAGCTTCCCCTGGCCGCTCCCCGCCTGCCGCCGCTCGTAGCGGGAGGCGTCCCCGGTGCGCACGGCGTAAAACACCGCGGAAAAATCCAGCGCGATCAGCGCCAGCTCCACCAGCACCACAACCTGCTTGAGCACCTCGGGGACCAGCAGCAGCCCCGCCAGCAGCATCGGATGTATGATCAGATAGGTCAGATAGTACACCCCAGCCACCAGGGCGGAGGCCAGCAGGCCCCTTCCCGTGCCGGACAGCAGGCGGCTGCGCTCCTGGTTCCACTCGATCTTTGGCCCTACCCGCCGGAAAAAATGGTCGGCGATGCTCTCCACCACGGAGGACACCACCATGGTGGCCAGGAAGGAGAGGATGTGGCGGCCCGCCAGGGTGGGCAGCACCAGGATCAGCAGGAAAAAGGTGAAGCCATAGGCGGGGATCAGCGGCAGCGACAGGATGCCCCGATTGCAGAACTGCCGCCGGGTGACGGCATAGTACCCGGCCTCCACCGTCCACCCCAGGAAGGAGTAGGCCAGCAGGAACAGCCCCAGGTCAAACCAGCTATACATGGATGCTCACAGCCTTTCTTGGTCATGCGGTCCGCCCGCGCCGGGCGTGCCCGCTCACCGTCTACTTTACCCAATCCTGTCGAAAATTGCAAGAGGTTTCAAGCGGGTTAAGAAGCCGGGGCGATTGACCAGCTGCTGAGAACCTGTATTCACAACCTCAATTCACCATCTGACCGGGCCTTTTCCCGTCATGCGGCGTTGAATTTTCTTGAAATAAACACAATTATTCCTGCGAAAATTCGCCTTGCCTGACGGGAAAATCCCTCGGCCAGCCGGCATCCTCGGCTGTGAATACAGGTTCTTAAACCCCGGCCCTGCCAGCCATTGACAGAACGGCGGCGGACGGCTACAATGGACGTAACCGAAGGGAGACAGCGGATATGAACACAGACCTGACCCGGGGGCCCGTGATGGGCTCCATGCTGCGCTTTGCCCTCCCCATGATCCTGGGCAACCTGCTCCAGCAGTGCTATAACGTGGCGGACACCCTGATTGTGGGCAAGTACCTGGGGAAAAACGCCCTGGCCGCCGTAGGGTCCTCCTTCACCCTGATGACCTTTCTCACCTCCATCCTGCTGGGGCTCTGCATGGGCAGCGGCGCGGTGTTCTCCATCCGCTTTGGCCAGCGGGATGAGGACGGCCTGCGGGAGGGCGCCCACGCCTCCTTTGTCCTGGTGGCCGCCCTCACCCTGGCGCTGAACGTCCTGGCCTTCGCCTGTCTGGACTGGGTCCGGGTGTTCCTGCGGGTGCCCGGCCCGGTGTGGCCCATGATGCGGGAGTATCTGGCCGTGATTTTCTGGGGCATCGCCGCCACCTTTTTGTACAATTATTTCGCCTCCTTCCTCCGGGCGGTGGGCAACTCCGTGGTCCCGCTGGCCTTTCTGGGGGGATCCGCCGCACTGAATATCGCGCTGGACCTGTGGTTTGTGCTGGGGCTGAAGCGGGGCGCGGCGGGGGCAGCGGAGGCCACCGTCATCGCCCAGTACGTCTCCGGCCTGGGCATCATGGCCTACGCCCTGGCCCGACACCCCCAGCTGCGCCCCGCCGGCGGGCTGCGGCTGCGCTGGAGCCGGGTGAAAGAGATCGCCGGCTTCTCCATCCTAACCTGTGTCCAGCAGTCCGTGATGAACCTGGGCATCCTCATGGTCCAGGGCCTGGTGAACAGCTTTGGCCCCACGGTGATGGCCGCCTTTGCCGCCGCGGTGAAGATCGACGCCTTTGCCTACATGCCCGTCCAAGACTTCGGCAACGCCTTTTCCACCTTCATCGCCCAGAATTACGGCGCAAAGGAGGAGGGGCGCATCCGCGCCGGGCTGCGGGGCGCGGCGGCGGCCTCCCTGGCGTTCTGCCTGGTGGTCTCCGCCCTGGTGTGGGCTTTCGCCGCCCCGCTGATGGGGCTGTTCGTGGAGGCCGGGGAGACCGCCACCATTCTGGAGGGGGTGCGTTACCTGCGCATCGAGGGGGCGTTCTACTGCGGCATCGGCTGCCTGTTCCTGCTGTACGGCCTGTACCGGGCCCTGGGCCGGCCGGGCATGTCGGTGGTGCTCACGGTGATCTCCCTGGGCACCCGGGTGGCGCTGGCCCACCTGCTCTCCGCCCTCCCCGCCGTCGGGGTGGCGGGTATCTGGTGGTCGGTGCCCATCGGCTGGCTGCTGGCCGACGCGGCGGGGCTGGGCTATTATCTGCTGCGGCAAAAGCAGCTGTTCCAATGGAGTGAACCCGCTCCGGCGGATTAGAAGCCTTCCGCCGCCAAGAAGCAAATTACATTTTGGAGGATGATCCTATGGCGAAAAAGATCTTGAAATGGGTGGGCATATGCGCCGCCGTGGTGCTGCTGGCCGCAGCCGGACTGGTGGGCTGGCTCACCGTGCGGGAGTATAAGCCTGCCCCGGTGGAGGATTTGGACATTGCCGCCTTCGCCAATCAGACCATCGCCCCGGGGGACAGCCTCACTGTGCTGTCTCAAAACACCGGGTACGCCGGACTGGGGGCGGATTCCGACTTCTTTATGGATGGCGGAGCGGACGTGGCCCCCACTCGGGAGCAGATGGAGACCAACCTGGCGGGCCTCTCCGGCCAGCTGACCGGGCAAAAGGCGGATGTGTACTTCCTCCAAGAGGTGGACACCGATTCCTCCCGTACCTACGGCGTCAATCAAAGCTATCTCCACATCCTCAACGAATCCTCTGAACTATACTATTCCAGCTCCTACGCCCTGAATTACTCCTGTGACTTCGTTCCTTTCCCCTGGCCGCCTCTTGGCAAGGTCCACAGCGGCTTGCAAAGCCTCAGCGCGTTCCCCGTGGAGAAAGCCCAGCGCATCGCCCTGCCCTGCCCCTTCTCCTGGCCGGTGTCCGCCGCCAACCTGAAGCGGTGCCTGCTGGTGAACTATGTCCCGCTGGAGGGCTCTGACAGGCAGCTGGTGCTGGTAAACCTCCATCTGGAGGCCTATGACGACGGCGAGGGCAAGGCCGCCCAGACAAAAATGCTCATGGACTTCCTCACCGCCGAGTACGAGAAGGGCAATTACGTCATCGCCGGCGGCGACTTCAACCAGACCTTCCCCGGCGCGCTGGACGCCTTCCCCATCCAGGACGCCTCCCTTTGGACCCCCGGCGTGCTGGAAAGCGGCATTCTGCCAGAGGGCTGGCAGTTTGCCTGTGACCTCACGGTCCCCAGCTGCCGCCTGCTCAACCACCCCTACGACCCGGACCCGGCGGGCAACCAGCTCTACGTCATCGACGGCTTCATCCTCTCCCCCAACGTCCAGCTGGACAGCGTGGAGACGCTGGACCGCCAGTTCCAGTACACCGACCACAACCCGGTGCTCCTCCAGGCCACCCTTCTGGACGGGCAGTGAGCCGCCGTCCTTCTCCGTCAAGCCTTCCACAAAGGGAGGGGCGCCCGGCCTGCGGCCGGGCGCCCCTCCCTTCTCACGCTGCGGACTGCATTTCAAGGGGGAATGCCCCCGCTCTGTGTCAGTCCTGGCGGATATGAATGTGGCTGTTGATATGGTTGGCGCAGTAGCAGTAGTACCCGTCGCATTTGGAGCAGTAGCGGAACTCCATATTGGGGTCATCCTGGTCGGTGAGGCCGCACACGGCGCACTTGTGGAGGTAGCCCCCCGTCTCCCGGGCCTTTTTCTGCGCCTGCTTCTGGGCCCGCCGGAAGTTGATGACCTGGGGGTCGGCCCGCCGCCGGACAAAGCCCAGCTTCATGGACCAGAAGGGCCAGGTAAAGATGAAATAGTTCACAAAGCTGGCCAGGGGGGCCAGGGCGAAGACCCACACCCCCATCTGGGCAAACTGGACCACGTCCACCAGGATGAGCACCACGTCCAGAATGGCCAGCCACTTCATCTTGATGGGGATGACGAACATGAACAGCACCTGCATCTCACCGTACAGGGTGGCGATCACCAGGAAGATGGACAGATTGATGTAGTAGATGCTGGCATAGCCCACCGCCAGGCCCAGCAGGGCGGAGAGCACCACGCCGCTGAGGTAGAACAGGCTGAACTTGGCGGTGCCCCACTCCCGCTCCAGCATCTGGCCCGTCCAGTAGTAGATGTAGCAGCTGAGCAGCAGGTAGAAGGGGTTGCTGTCCGTGGGCACCAGGACAAAGGTAATCAGCCGCCAGACCTGCCCGGCAAGGATATGGGCCCCGTTGAACATCATCAGCCCGCTGAGCCCCCCCCTTGTAAACAGGTCCAGCAGCCCCACGATCCCCTGGCCGATGGCCATGTACATCATCAGGTTGGGCACGCCGAACCCGGGGTGCTTGGCGCAGAAGCGGTCGATGGGGCCGTAATGGTCGTTTCGGTACATCAAGGAAAATTCCTCCTCTCGGAACATTCACATCATTATAGCCCCGCTGGCTGGAAAAATAATCAACAAACTGTGAATCATTTAGCGTAGGCCCGGACAATGTGGAGCAGCACCTCCACCACCGCGTCCATCTCCTCCACGCAGGCCAGCTCCAACGGCCCGTGGAAGTTGTAGCCGCCGGTGCCCAGGTTGGGGCAGGGCAGGCCCATGTAGGACAGCCGGGCCCCATCGGTGCCCCCCCGGATGGGCTCCACCGCCGGGACGAGCCCCGCCAGCTCCGCTGCCCGCTTGGCGTTGTCCACCAGGTGCATACAGTCCGACAGCTTCTCCCGCATGTTGTAGTAGCTGTCCTTCACAACGGCCTCCACCTTCGCCGTGGGGTGGGCGGCCTGAACCTGGGCGGCGGCCCGCTGAATCAGGGCCTTCTTCACCGTGAACTCCCCCTTGTCGTGGTCCCGGATGATATACTCCATCCGGGCCTGGGCGGCGGTGCCCTCCAGACGGTCCAGGTGGAAGAAGCCCTGGTAGCCCTCGGTCCTGGCGGGGACGGCGCCGGCGGGCAGCAGGGCGTTGAGCTCCTGGGCGATGAGCAGGGCGTTCTCCATCACGCCCTTGGCAGAGCCGGGGTGGACAGACACGCCGGTGATCTCCACCCGGGCGGAGGCGGCGTTGAAGTTCTCATACTCGATGGACCCGGCGGCGGAGCCGTCCACGGTGTAGGCGTACTTCGCCCCGAAGGCGTCCACGTCGAAGTGGTCGGGGCCCTCGCCGATCTCCTCGTCGGGGGTGAAGGCGACGCACAGCCGCCCATGGGGGATATCCCCGGCGGCCAGCCGCTCGCACAGGGTCATGATCTCGGCAACCCCCGCCTTGTCGTCCGCCCCCAGCAGGGTGGAGCCGTCGGCGGTGATGAGGGTCTTGCCCTTCAGCCCCGCCAGGAAGGGGAAATCCGCCGCCTTGATGACCCGGCCCCCCTGGGGCAGCGCGATGTCGCCCCCATCGTAGTTCTCGTGAAGGATGGGGCGGACGTTCTCCCCGGAGAAGGCGGGGGAGGTGTCCATGTGGGCCAGCAGGCCCAGGGCGGGGGCGTCCTCATGGCCGGGGGCGGCGGGCAGCCAGGCGGTGACAATGCAGTGCTCATTGACGCCGGGATTTTCCAGTCCCAGCTCCCTGAGTTCGTCCACCAGGGCCCTGGCCAGCTCCCACTGGCCGGGGGTGGAGGGGGTGGTCCCCGTCTCCTCGGAGGAGGCGGTGGGGAACTTCACATACTTCAGCAGTCTCTCATAAGCTCTCATTTGCCAATCTTCCTTTCAGAATTTCATCGTCGCTGTGACCTTGTCTTTGCCGGGGTGCGTACCCCCGCTCCTCATACCATCACCGGATTGGCCGTCCACTCCAGCCCGCAGCCCCCCGGCTCCCGGCGGCACAGCTGGTAGAAGTCGGTGCACCGGGCCTCCAGCTCCAGCAGGGGCATCCCCCTGCCGTGGGCGGGCTTGGTGACAAGAGGCACGGCGGCCCGGCCCTTCATCTCCCGCAGGACCTCCCTGCCCCGCCCGCTGGCCCCCAGCACCCGGAGATAGGGGACCTCCCCGGGCCGGTGGTCCTCTCTCAGCCCCAGCGCCCCCCAGAGGAGGGCCCGGCGGATGCGGGCGTGGGCGTACCGCTTGGTCTTGGCCAGGGCGTACGCCTCCTCCAGGCTCCTCCCCTGGCGGACGGCCCGGAACAGCCGCCGGTCCAGCCCCTCCCCGCAGTCGGGCAGGGCGGCGAAGTCCCCCTGGTCCATGGCCCGCAGCCGGGCCAGCGCCGCCCGCTCCCCATATTTCAGGCTGGCGGGGTTGTCCGCGGGCAGCTCTCCCGCCAAAATCCGCTCCCGCAGGAAGGAGGCGGAGGGGTACTCCGGATGGTCTCCCCCGTCGTGACCCGCCCCCGCCCGCCGGACCGTGACGGGCCGGATCTCGCTCCCCAGCCCGCTCAGCGCCCGGATATACTCGATGCCCAGGTTGTTGTTGGGGCAAGTCAGCAGACCGGCCGGCCCTTCCCCCAGCAGCTCCCCCACCGCCCCCTGGCGGCAGGCGGCGAAGGACAGGCCTCCATCTAAAAAACGGCGCAGCCCGGCCCGATAGGCCGCGCTGTCCAGGCAGGCGGCCACCTGCCGGAGCCCGTCCACCTCGCCGCACTCGCTGCCAAAAGACAGGTGGGTAACCACCCCCGTGGCCGCCAGCACGCCCACCGCCCCCCGGGCAAACCCCTCCGCCGAGGCGGCGGCCCACACTGTGGGCAGCTCCAGCACCAGGTCTGCGCCCCCCTCCAGGGCGGCCCGGGCCCGGGTCCATTTGTCCAGCAGGGCGCACTCCCCCCGCTGGACGAAATTCCCGCTCATCACGGCGACGACGGCGCAGTCCCCCAGCAGGTTCCGGGTCTCCCGGATGTGGAGGGCGTGCCCGGCGTGGAACGGGTTGTATTCGGCGATGATTCCCACGACACCCATTTGATGTTCTCCTTTGCCGGGTCCCTTCGGGCCCGGCCTCCGCACAAGGGGCAAAAACCCCCGCCCCCCCCAGGCGCAGATTATGGACCGCAGTCACATTCCATGCCGCACCCACATGCGGCAGCCTAATAGGGGCCCCGCATCCCGACCACCACGCGCCGGAAGGGTCATTGCTCATGCTCCGTAAATTGGTCTCCGTAAAAACGGGATTCTTAAGGGGGAAAAAGTGCGAGCCTGCGAGCATTTTCCCCCTTAAGCATTCTCTTTGGGTACTTTCTCTCATGCGAGAGAAAGTACCCCGCCGGAGGCCGCGCCCCGGAAAGGGGGCTCCTCCTGATCACGCTGCGGCGGCTGCGCAACGCGGTTCTAACTCCTCCGACTGCGGGAAAACCCATCCGGGGCCCCTGGCCCCTCCTTGGGCTTTCCCCTCCGCTCCGGAGTTAGCCCGCTGCTCCGCACGCCTCCGCGCTTCTTTTTCGGCAAAATCGAGAAAATGCTTGCGATAATCCGTACCGTGTAGTATAATATGTCGTTGTATGGCCGCGCTGCGACCGTATCTGGCGTTGCCGCCTCTCATTATAATCCCAAACCTGTCCCAAAGTAAATACCCAGTTCTGTATGGCTGCGTCCCCGGCTGGGATACGCAACATACGACAAAGGAGTGCTTCAACCATGAAAGTCCTCGTCATCAACGCCGGCAGCTCCTCCCTGAAATACCAGCTGCTGGACACCGCCACCCAGGCTGTTCTGGCCAAGGGTCTGTGCGAACGCATCGGCATCGACGGCAAATTCACCTACAAGGCCCCGGGCAAGCCCACCGTGGACGCGGCGGACGTGGCCATGCCCACCCACGCCGAGGCCATCCAGGCGGTGCTCACCGCCCTGGTGAACCCCGAGGGGGGCGTCATCTCCTCTATGAATGAGATCGACGCGGTAGGCCACCGGGTGGTCCACGGCGCGGAGACCTTTGCCTGCTCCGTCCGGATCGACGACAAGGTGATGGCCGCCCTGGAGGAGTGCATCCCCCTGGCCCCCCTGCACAACCCCGCCAACATCACCGGCATCAAGGCGTGCTCCAAGGTCATGGGCCCCGGCGTGCCCCAGGTGGCCGTGTTCGACACCGCCTTCCACCAGACCATGCCCCCCGTGGCCTTCACCTATGCCCTGCCCTACGAGTACTACCAGCAGGACAAGGTCCGCCGCTACGGCTTCCACGGCACCAGCCACCGCTACGTCACCCAGCGGGCGGCGGACATGCTGGGCAAGCCCATCGAGAGCCTGAAGCTCATCTCCTGCCACCTGGGCAACGGCTCGTCCATTGCCGCCGTGGCCGGCGGGAAGAGCGTGGACACCTCCATGGGCTTCACCCCCCTGGCGGGCCTGCCCATGGGCACCCGCTCCGGCGACCTGGACGCGGGCATCCTGGAGTACCTGATGACCAGGCACGGGCTGGATATCAAGGAAATGGTGAACATTCTCAACAAGAAATCGGGCGTTCAGGGGGTGTCTGGGGTGTCCTCCGACTTCCGGGACCTGTGCTCCGCCCGGGACCAGGGCAACGCCCGGGCCGCCCTGGCGCTGGATATGTTCAACTACGGCGTGAAGAAATACATCGGAGCCTACGCCGCCGCCATGGGCGGGGTGGACGCCGTCATCTTCACCGCCGGCGTGGGGGAGAACGACGCGGACCAGCGCATGGCCATCGCCTCCGGCCTGGAGTTCATGGGCATCAAAATGGACCCGGACGCCAACAACATCCGGGGCAAGGAGGCCATCATCTCCGCCATCGACTCCAAGGTGAAGGTGCTGCTCATCCCCACCAATGAAGAATTGATGATTGCCCTCGATACCGCCGAGCTGGCGTAAGGGGGAACGCCTGTGAAAAAAGCAACCGCAGTCATAGTCGCCATCGCGATCGCCGCCCTGTCCCTTGTCATAACGCTGTTCGTATTTGAAACGTTGAGCTGGTATCATTTGGGCCATATCCCCACGCCGCTTGTCTTGGGCCGTCTCGCCTTCTTCTTCTCCGCCACCGCCGCTTGTTTGACCGCCGCTGCTGTGTTTTTCCGGAAACTGAGGGCACATAAAGGAAACGCGGAATAGTGTTGCAAAACAAATCCCCGGCGGACGTCCGCTGGGGATTTGCTTCAGGGATTTTTGGCCCGCCAAGCCAGATACCCCTCCAGGATCAGGCTGGCCGCCACCGCGTCCACATTTTTTTTGTGGGCCTTCATCTTCTTGCCCGAGGCGTGGAGGATCTGGTGGGCCTCGATGGTGGTGCGCCGCTCGTCCCACAGCCGCACCGGCATCCCCGCCTTCTCCTCCACCAGGGCGGCGAACTCCCGGTACAGCTGGGCCCGGGGCCCCTCGGTGCCGTCCATGTTCCGGGGAAAACCCATTACCAGCTCCTCCGCCTGCCGCTCCCGGGCAATTCGGGCGATCTCCTCCGCCGCCCGCGACCGGTTTCGGCTCTGGACCACCTCAGTGTATCCCGTCAGCAGCCCCGCGGCGTCGGACACCGCCACCCCCGTCCGGGCGTCGCCGTAATCAATGGCCATCACACGCATTTTATCACCTGCTTTTTTGCTGACCTGCAAAAACTGATGCATTGCCCTTTTTGATTGACCGGGTAGCCATACTCCAGGATTTCCTCCTCGCCGGGAATATGCACTTCTGGCATGGGAGCTTCGCCATGAAACTCAGCAAATGCGGCGATGGTACAGCAGATCAGAGCAAGGGTGCAGCAAGCGGCGGCGGAAAGGAACCATCCTTTTCTTTTCATTTAAAACACCGCCTTTCCTCAAATAAATTTTAATTGCACTGGATGTATTAACTAAAATTTTCTCAAACTAAGTCGCTTTTTAATTAATTATTGTAACATATGCTTTTTAGTTTTGCAACCCAATAATATCATGCTGAAGCTTCTTAATGTAATGGCCGAAAGGCGCAAGCTGTTTCCCAATAAAGTGGGTTAGTCGGCGGCCTGGAAGCGGTTACCCCTCCACAGGCGGGGCTACCCGCTTCCTTATCTGTCCCACCGTTTCCCCGGTCGATTTTTCATGAAATATAATCGACAAAAAACAGACCCGAGGGATTTCCTCGGGTCCGTTCGCGTTTTGTAAAAGCAGGGGCGTGGATTACTTCAGCTCCACCTTGCCGCCGGCCTCTTCCAGCTTCTTCTTCAGCTCCTCGGCCTCGTCCTTGGACACGGCCTCCTTCAAGGTCTTGGGAGCGCCCTCCACGGCGGCCTTGGCCTCGGCCAGGCCCAGGCCGGTGATCTCGCGGACCACCTTGATGACCTTGATCTTGGCGGCGGCGTCGAAGCCGGCCAGAACCACGTCGAACTCGGTCTTCTCCTCCACAGCGGCGGCGGCGGGGCCGGCGGCGGGGGCGGCCATGGCGGCGGCGGAAACGCCGAACTCCTCCTCCAGAGCCTTGACCAGGTCGTTCAGCTCCAGGACGGTAAGGGCCTTGACTTCTTCGATCAGAGCGGTGATCTTCTCGCTAGCCATGATAAGATTCCTCCTAATTTTCAAATGTTAATATGTTGCGTCCCGTTGCGGGACAGCCGCTCACTCGGCGGCGGGGGCCTCCTCGGCGGGGGCTTCGGCGGCGGGCTGGCCGTCCTTCTCGGCGATGGCCTTGATGACGATGGCCAGGCTGGTGATGGGGGCCAGCATCATGCCCAGGACCTGACCCAGCAGGGCGTCCTTGGAGGGCAGCTCAGCCAGGGCGAACACGTCGTCCAGGGGGAGCACCTTGCCGTCCATAAAGCCGGCCTTGATGTTAAAGCGGTCGCCCATCTGCTTGGCGTACTTGTTGACGATGCGCATGGGGGCGATGGGGTCTTCCTTGGAGATGGCCATGGAAGTGGTGCCGCTGAGCACCTCGTCCAGCTCACCCAGATTGACATCGTCCAGGGCGCGGCGCAGCAGGGTGTTTTTCACCACGGCGTACTCCACGCCATTCTCACGCAGCTCATGGCGCAGGGCGGTGTCCTCGGCCACGGTGATGCCCTTGTAGTCCACCAGGACGCCGGAGCTGGCGGCCTTCAGGTCGTCCACCAGAGCGGCCACGATGGCCTGCTTCTCACTGAGAACCTTTGCGTTAGGCATTGTTTGAATTCACCTCCGGGTATTGGATGGCGGCGTTTCAAAAAGAAAAAGCCGCTTTCGTGTCCACACGAAAACAGCGCAAACTTGGCGTATTGGCTGCATTCTCGGCGGGATTTACGACAGTATCCACGCTTCGCCTGTTCGCGACGTGTGGCTTCCCTCCGACTTGGACAAAACCAAAGCCCCACCTTGTGGGCCTTGGGCTTTTGCCCTCGCTCCGGTCCATCCACACTGCTCACGACGGCTCAGCGCTATATGTCACCCGCTGTCTTTGAACACTTTTGGCATTATACTACTTTTTTCCCCCTGTGTCAATAGGCAAAATTTTTTGCAATCATAAAAGTGCATCGACTGAGCGTACCCCATCAAAGATGAAAGGGCCGCCGGGAAATTTCCGGCGGCCCTTCTGTTATGTTGTTGCACTCACGCTGCGCGGCCCTTATGGGGCCCCCGCAAAGCCGCCCTTTGGCTTTGTGGGGAAAGGAGGCGCAGCGGAATGAGCGAGCCTTCGGCGCAGCCGGAGGCGAGAGATGTGGAACTTGCGCCGACGCGCTCACGACGGCTCGGACGCTGTACTCACGCCTCGCCTGTTCGCAACGCGCGGCTTCGCTGCGACTCAGGCAAACCCCAGTCCCATTGCATGGGCCTTGGGCTTTTGCCCTCGCTTCGCTCCATCCGCGCTGCTCACGACGGCTCGGACGCTGTTGCGTTACGCGAACTTACCGGTATTCAGCTTCACGCCGGGGCCCATGGTGGATGCGGCCACACAGCTGCGCACGTACTGGCCCTTGGCGGCGGCGGGCTTGGCCTTCACGATGGCGCCCATGAGGGCCATCAGGTTGTCGCCCAGCTTCTCGGGGCCGAAGGACACCTTGCCGATAGGGCAGTGGATGATGTTGGTCTTGTCCAGACGGTACTCCACCTTACCGGCCTTGATCTCGTTGACGGCCTGGGTCACGTTGGGGGTGACGGTGCCGGCCTTGGGGGAGGGCATCAGGCCCTTGGGGCCCAGGATCTTACCCAGACGGCCCACCACGCCCATCATGTCGGGGGTGGCCACCACCACGTCGAAGTCGAACCAGTTCTCCTTCTGGATCTTCTCCACCATATCCATATCGCCTACGAAGTCGGCGCCGGCGGCCCGGGCCTCGTCGGCCTTGTCGCCCTTGGCGAACACCAGCACCCGGGCGGTCTTGCCGGTGCCGTGGGGGAGGACGATGGCGCCGCGGACCTGCTGGTCAGCGTGGCGGGAGTCCACGCCCAGCTTCACGTGCAGCTCCACGGTCTCGTCGAACTTGGCGGTGGCGGTCTTGATGACCAGCTCCATGGCCTCGTTCACATCATACTGGGCGGCGCGGTCGATGAGCTTGGCGCTGTCCACATACTTCTTGCCTTTCTTAGCCATTGTAATTCCTCCTTTCCCTTACTCTTCCACCGTCACGCCCATGGAGCGGGCAGTGCCGGCGATCATGCTCATGGCGGCCTCCAGGCTGGCGGCGTTCAGGTCGGGCATCTTGGTCTCGGCGATCTTCTGGCAGTCGGCCTTGGACAGGGTGGCCACCTTGGTCTTGTTGGGCACGCCGGAGCCGGACTCGATGTTGCACGCCTTCTTGATGAGCACGGCGGCGGGCGGAGTCTTGGTGATGAAGGAGAAGGAGCGGTCGGCGTACACGGTGATGACCACGGGAATGATCAGGCCCATGTCCTTCTTGGTGCGCTCGTTGAACTCCTTGGTAAAGGCGGCGATGTTCACGCCGTGCTGGCCCAGGGCGGGGCCCACAGGGGGGGCCGGGGTTGCCTGACCAGCGGGGATCTGCAGCTTGACATATCCAGTAATTTTCTGTGCCATTTGAAACAGCACCTCCTACATGAAATGTGGTGGTGACGAGACCCTGAGAAGTCTCTCCCACTGGCAGGTCCTGGCCTGCCATGTTTTTCTTGCCTTGTTATCACGCCTCGCCTGTTCGCGACGCGCGGTTTCCTTCCGACTCGGGCTGGTCTTGGGCCGCTGCGCGGCCCTGCGCTCACCCTCGCTCCAGTCCATCCGCGCTGCTCACGACGGCTCGGACGCTCAGATGGTTTCCACCTGGTCCAGTTCCAGCTCCACGGGGGTCTCCCGGCCGAACATGGACACCACCACGCGGACCTTGCCCCGTTCGGTGTCCAGCTCCTCCACTGTGCCGATGAAGGAAGCCAGGGCGCCGTCGGTGATCTTCACGCTGTCGCCCACGTTGTAGCCCACCACCACCTCGCGCTTTTCCACGCCCAGGGCGGCGATCTCCTCCTCGGTGAGGGGGATGGCCTTGTTGGCGGCCCCCACGAAGCCGGTGACCCCCCGGATATTGCGCACCAGGTGCCAGGTCTCGTCAGTCATGACCATCTTCACCAGCACATAGCCGGGGAACACCTTGCGCTCCACGGTTTTGGGGCCGGTCTCGGTGATCTCGGTGACCGTCTCCAGGGGGATGGACACCTCGGTGATCAAGTCGTGCATGTTGCGGTTTTCCACAGCCTGCTCAATGGACACGGCCACAGTGTTCTCATAGCCGGAGTAGGTGTGGGCCACGTACCACTTCAGTTCGTCCGCCATGGGGCCACCTTAATGGAAGAGACTGAGCAGCGCCTCCACCACCGCGCGGGCGAGGAAGTCGAACACCCAGATAAAGATGCCCACCAGGATGACGCACAGAATAACGATACCCACATTCTTCACCACGTCCTTGGCGGAGGGCCAGGTGACCTTTTTCAGCTCGCCCTTCAAGTCCTTCAGCCAGCGCAGGACACGGTTGGGCTTCTTTTCCTTCTTCTTCTCCTTGGGGGCCTTGGCCTTCTTCTCGGAGCTTACGGACTCCTGCGGAGTGGCGGCGTTGTCCCGCTTTTCCTGTTCAGACATTTACTTTAACCCTTCTTTCCTTTGAGCGGCGCCCATTACTTGGTTTCGGTGTGCAGAGTGTGCTTTCTGCAGAAGGGGCAGTACTTGTTGAGCTCCAGGCGCTCGGTGGTATTGCGCTTGTTCTTCTTGGTGTTGTAGTTGCGCTGCTTGCACTCGGAGCAGCGCAGGACGATCTTCACACGGTTCCCGGCTTTCGCCATCTCTCGGCACCTCCTTTTAATTTGGCCGTCCGGCAAAAAAAGCGCCGGAAGCCTTGCCGACTCCGACGCCTGAAACGGGCGGATTACGCCCGTTGCGAATGGCTGCGGGGGGTCGGCGCATTGCCTCCCTGTGGTCCTCAGGGGGAGCCAGGGTTTTTGAGCGTACCCCGTAAAAATACGCACAAAAAGAAAGCCCTGCTCACAGGTGCTGATAGCTTATCACACCGGGAGGGGCTTGTCAAGGGCCAATCGGCTATTTCTATGATGATTGGCCGCCTATAAAAATTCAAAGCGGGCGGCATACGAGAACGGAAATTGCTTTCTCTGCTGATTATTTATAATGTAGGAACTGACGAATCCGATAGCGGGACAGGATCCCTGATCCCAGGAGGTCAAGGCACAAAAGCGGCCCCGGGTTTCCCCAGGGCCGCTCCTTCCCTATTTCACGGGGTAGTACGCCCCGCCCACATAGACGCCCTCCACCTGGTCCAAATCCAGGGCATCGGGGAAATTCCAAACATAGATCCAGCCGTATTTCCCGGTCTCCTGGTCAATGTAGGTGCCCTGCCCTGTGGGCATCATCCAGTTGCGCTCATCATATTTGACCTCCGTGCCGTCCGCCATGCGCGCACGGACAGGCTCCATAAACACCTCGCTGGTGCCGTTCTCCATGAGAATCATGGCCGTTAACCCCAGGGGAGACAGCTCCACCGACTCCGCGTGGATGCCCGCCGCCAGCTCCGTATCCGGGCCAAAGGTGAGCCTGGGCATGGACTCCACCTCCAGCGGAATGGTCAGCTGTACGTCATTCAGCTTGAAGGGCGTCACGGGCCGCACAAGGTAGGCGCTGCCCCCCACCTCTGTCCCTTCGGGAATTTCATCCTCCGGTACCCGCTCATACTCGATGTGGGACATATAGTCATAAATATGCCGGATCTCCAGCTTGGCGTTCTTCAGGTCTCCAAAGCCCTGGGCCCAGCTGGTAAACACCAGCAGGGCGGTCTTGCTCTCCTCGTCGTAAACCGCGTATCCCGAATCGACGGAAAAGGAACGGAAGGTGCCCCCGCCCTGTTTGTCCTCTTCGGTCAGCACATCCACCGCCCCCCAGGGCTCCATCTCCGGGCCGAGCCGGTCCCCCTCCAGGTCCCGAACCTGCACATAGGCCCGGAGCGTGGACCCATCCGACAGGGCGGACAGCACCTTGACCTCGAAGCCGTCCATCACATAGGTTTTGTCCACTTGCTCCTGGGCGTAGGGCGCGAAGCCGCCCAGGGACGCCCCCAGTATCTCCCGCAGCCCCGGGGACGCCGCCAGCGCCGTGCCCATCAGGGCCGCGCACACCGCCGCCGCGATGAGCGCCCCCTTTACCGCGCCCAGCCCCCGCTTTTTCGCCCTGGGCGGCAGATTCCCCAATACGTCCTTCAACCGCTGGTCAAATCCATCCGGAACGATACACTCCTCCTTTTCGGCCATTTCCTTTAACATCTTGTCAAACTGTTCCATAACTGCCCTCCTCGTCGCAGAGCATTTCCTTCAGCTGCTTCCGGGCCCTGGACAGCCGGGATTTCACCGTCCCCCGGGGGATGCCCAGGCACCTGGCGATCTCCTCCACGCCCATGTCCTCATAGTAGAACAGCACCACCGCCGCCCGCCGGTCCGGGGGCAGGGCGGACACCGCCTCCCACAGCCCGTCATAGCGGGGCGGTTCCGGGGCGGCGGGCTCCTGAGCCAGGTCGTCCAGATAGACCACCCTCCCCTGCCTGCGGCGCTGGGCGTAGGCGCAGTTCACCGCGATCCGCACCAGCCAGGGCCGCACCGCGGCCTTGTCCCGCAGCGCGTCCAGCGACTGCCACCCCTGCAAGACCGCCTGGGCCACCGCGTCCTGGGCGTCGGCGTCGCTGTCCAGCACCGCCCGGGCCGCCCGGTACATCGACCGGCTGTGCTCGGCCACCGCCGCGGCAAATTCCTCCCGGGTCCACTCCATTTCCGTACCATCTCCTCGCAGTTCACTTGTCCGGACACCCATAAGACGCCCGGCACGCCAAAAAGGTTCCCGCTCCGGCCAAAAATTTTGTAAAAATCGTTTTTGCAATTTCTCTATCTCAGTCTTGCAAAATTTACTTTAACGGTGTAAAATAGGATACTGTAATCAAGCCCTACTTTCAAGGAAGAAAGGATGCTGACAACTATGTCGATCAAAAACGCTTATCTCCTGTCCGTGCTGGACGATCTGAAAAAGAAAAGCGCCCACGAGCCCGAGTTCCTCCAGGCCGTGGAGGAGGTGCTGGAGTCCCTGGAGCCGGTGGTGGAGGCCGACCCCCGCTATGAGCAGCAGAACATCATCGGCCGCGTGGTGGAGCCCGAGCGCATTGTCATGTTCCGGGTGCCCTGGGTGGACGATTCCGGTAAGGTCCAGGTCAACCGGGGCTACCGGGTGCAGTTCAACTCCGCCATCGGCCCCTACAAGGGCGGCCTGCGGTTCCACCCCACCGTCAACCTGTCCGTCATCAAGTTCCTGGGCTTCGAGCAGATCTTCAAGAACTCCCTCACCACCCTGCCCATGGGCGGCGGCAAGGGCGGCTCCGACTTCGACCCCAAGGGCAAGAGCGACGGCGAGGTCATGCGGTTCTGCCAGTCCTTCATGACCGAGCTGCAGCGCCACATCGGCCCGGACACCGACGTGCCCGCCGGCGACATCGGCGTGGGCGCCCGGGAGATCGGCTTTATGTTCGGCCAGTACAAGAAGATCCGGGACGAGTTCACCGGCGTGCTCACCGGCAAGGGGCTGAGCTACGGCGGGTCCCTGGCCCGCACCGAGGCCACCGGCTTCGGCCTGTGCTACTTCGCCGACGCCCAGCTGCGGGACAACGGGAAGTCCTTCGCGGGCAAGCGGGTGATTATCTCCGGCTCCGGCAACGTGGCCATCTACGCCAACCAGAAGTGCACCCAGCTGGGGGGCAAGGTCATCGCCATGTCCGACTCCAACGGCTACATCGTGGACGAGAACGGCATCGACTACAAGGTCATCAAGGAGATTAAGGAGGTCAAGCGGGACCGCATCAAAACCTACCTGAACTATGTCCCCTCCGCCCAGTATGTGGAGGGCTGCACCGGCATCTGGACCGTGCCCTGCGATATCGCCATGCCCTGCGCCACCCAGAACGAGATCGGCGAGGTCAGCGCCAACGCCCTCATCGCCAACGGCTGCATCGGCGTGTTTGAGGGGGCCAACATGCCCTCCACCCCTGGGGCCATCGCCGCCTACCAGGCCGCGGGTATTCTGTTCGCCCCTGCCAAGGCGTCCAACGCCGGCGGCGTGGCCACCTCCGGCCTGGAGATGAGCCAGAACAGCGAGCGGCTGAGCTGGAGCTTCGAAGAGGTGGACGCCAAGCTGAAGGGCATCATGGAGGGCATCTACGCCGCCTGCGCCGCCGCCGCCGAGAAGTACGGCATGAAGGGCAACATTCAGGCGGGCGCCAACATCGCCGGCTTCCTCAAGGTGGCCGACGCCATGCTGTGGCAGGGAATTTAAGCGCGAGCTTAGGCGCGCCCACGCCTCCTGCACCCACACCCCAATCCCCCGGGCGGGGCGGCTTTGCCGCCCCGCCTTTTCCCGCTCTTCCCACAGAAAAAAATGGCAGACAAATTCCGAGCATTTTTTTACAAAATGATTGACATTCCTGTGGCAAACCGCTATAGTGTATCTCGCTATCCGTGAAACCCCAAGAAGCGTGAGCTTAGGCGCGCCGTCCCGGATGGACCGGAGCGAGGGATACAAACCAAAAAAGCACAGGCGCATCTTGGGGAATATAAAAAGGGAGCTGACAAAACACTCATCATTAGAAATGGGGGAGGATACATGTCCAAGGAGCTGATCCGCCTGCGGGACTGCGTCATGTCCTACGGCGACGAGGTCGTGCTCGACCACATCAATCTGTACATCAATGATAAGGAATTCCTCACGCTGCTGGGCCCCAGCGGGTGCGGCAAAACAACCACGCTCCGCATTATAGGCGGGTTTTTGTCGCCAACCTCTGGGGACGTGTTGTTTGACGGCGTGAGGATTAACCATGTCCCCCCCAACCAGCGGGCGGTGAACACGGTGTTCCAGCGGTACGCCCTGTTCCCCCACCTCAACGTGTTTGAGAACGTGGCCTTCGGCCTGCGCATACCCAAGGCGGACGGCAGCGGCCGAAAGGTGAAGGTCTCCGAGCGGGAGATTCACGACCGGGTGATGGAGATGCTGGAGACGGTGAACCTGAAGGGCTTTGAGCGGCGCCCCGTATCCGCCCTGTCCGGCGGGCAGCAGCAGCGGGTGGCCATCGCCCGGGCCCTGGTGAACCGGCCCCGGGTGCTGCTGCTGGACGAGCCCTTGGGCGCGCTGGACATGCGTCTGCGCAAGGATATGCAGATTGAGCTGAAGCGCATCCAGCAGGAGATGGAGATCACCTTCATCTATGTGACCCACGACCAGGAGGAGGCGCTGGCCATGTCCGACACCGTGGTGGTGATGGACGGCGGGCGCATCCAGCAGATCGGCACCCCCACGGACATTTATAACGAGCCGAAGAACGCCTTTGTGGCCGACTTCATCGGCGAGTCCAACATCATCGACGGCGTCATGCGCGCCGACGGGGTGGTGGAGATTTTCAACCGCCGCTTCCAGTGCCTGGACAAGGGCTTCGACCGGGACGAGCCGGTGGACGTGGTCATCCGCCCGGAGGACGTGGACATCGTGGACGAGGCGGTGGGACAGCTCAAGGGCACCGTCACCTCCGTCACCTTCAAGGGCGCCCTGTACGACACCATTGTGGATTTCTACGGCTTCAAATGGCTGATTCAGACCACCGACTTCTGCCCCGAGGGCAGCCGGATCGGCATCAAAATCGACCCCGACGGCATCCACGTGATGAAAAAGAGCCAGTACTCCGGCCTGTTCGGCGACTACTCCTCCTACTCCGAGGAGTACGAGGAGCTGGACGTGGTGGAGCCTGACGGCGAGGACGGAGAGGAGAGTGACTCCCGGGAGGGCGGCTATGAGGAATAAGCGCTCCTGGTTCGCCTACCCCTACGTGATCTGGATGGCCCTGTTTGTGGTCATCCCCATCATCATCATGGCGGTGTATGCCTTCACCGCCGCCGACCCCGTCACCAACGCCACCTACCCCACCCTGGACAACTTCACCGGCATGGGGCTGTACCTGAACGTGTTTCTGCGCTCCTTCTGGCTGGCGCTGCTGGCCACCCTGGTGTGCCTGCTCATCGGCTATCCCGTGTCCTACTGGATGGCCAAGGAGGGCCCCCGGTTTCAGCGCCTGGCCATGGCCCTGATCATGCTGCCCATGTGGATGAACTTTCTGCTGCGCACTTACTCCTGGATGTCCATTCTGGAGAACAACGGCCTGCTCAACCAGCTGTTCCGGGCCGTGGGCCTGCTGGACCTGCTGGGCGTGGACCACATCCAGATGATCGGCACCCCCGGCGCGGTGGTGCTGGGCATGGTGTACAATTACCTGCCCTTCATGATCCTGCCCATCTACTCGGTCATCGTCAAGCTGGACGGTTCTCTTGTGGAGGCCGCCCGGGACCTGGGGGCGGACAGCCTGCGGGTGTTCCGCAAGGTGATCTTTCCCCTGTCCCTGCCCGGCATTCTGTCCGGGGTGACCATGGTGTTCGTCCCCGCGGTGTCCACCTTTGCCATCTCCCAGCTGCTGGGGGGCGGCAGCCAGATGATGCTGGGCGACCTCATCGAGCTTCAGTTCCTGGGCGGGGCCTACGACCCCCACCTGGGCGCCGCCATCTCCATGGTGATGATGGTGATTGTGGTGGTCTGCATGGTGGTCATGAACCACTTTGGCGAGGGCGAAGAACAGGCGGTGATCATGTGATGAAACGGACGAACCGCGTGGGAAGCCGCCTGTTCATCGGCCTCACCTTCCTATTCTTGTACCTGCCCATCTTTTTCCTCATCGTCTTCTCCTTCAACGCCGGGGACTCCAGCGCCGTGTGGCGGGGCTTCTCCCTGGACTGGTACCGGGCTCTGTTTCAGAACCGGCTCATCATGGAGAGCCTGTACACCACCCTGCTGGTCTCCCTGCTGGCCACCGCCATCGCCACCGCGGCGGGCACATTCGCCGCCATCGGCCTGTACTCCCTGTCCAAGCGCCGGCGGGACGCCCTGCTGGTGGTCAACGACATCCCCATGATGAACGCGGACATCGTCACCGGCGTGTCCCTGTGCCTGTTCTTCGTGGCCTTCTTCCAGGGCTGGGGGGCCTTTGCCCAGTGGTTCAATACCATCCAGAGCGCCATTGAGCTGCCCACCCGCCTCCACCTGGGCTTCGGCACCATGCTGCTGGCCCACATCGCCTTCAACATCCCCTATGTCATTTTGAATGTGGCCCCCAAGCTGCGCCAGATGGACAAGAACCTGGTGGACGCGGCCCAGGACCTGGGCTGCACCTGGATGCAGGCCTTTTGGAAGGTGATCCTGCCCGAGATCAAGCCGGGCATCGTATCCGGGGCCCTCATCGCCTTCACCATGTCCATCGACGACTTTGTCATCTCCTACTTCACCGCCGGCTCCGCCACCTCCACCCTGGCCATGCGCATCTACTCCATGACCAAAAAGCGCATCACCCCGGAGGTCAACGCGGTGTCCACCCTGCTGTTTCTGTCGGTGCTGGCGCTGCTGGTGCTGAACAACGTGCGGGAGATCCGCCAGGAGCGCCGGGCGGAGCGCCAGGGCCTGCGGGAGCCCTCCTTCTTCGAAAAGCTGTCCATGCGCTTCTCCTCCCCCGCCTGGACCTGGGCCCGCCGGGGCCTCACCGCCGCCATGGCCTGCGCCTTCATCACGGCGGTGGTCCTGCTCACCGGGGCCACCAGCTCCCAGCCGGTGGTCAACGTGTGCTCCTGGGGGGAGTACATCGACGAGGACCTCATCGCCCAATTTGAGGATGAGACCGGCATTCGGGTGAACTACCAGACCGCCGAGAGCAACGAAGCGCTGTACTCCCTGCTGAAGAGCGGCGGCGCGGACTACGATGTGATCGTCCCCTCCGACTACATGATCTCCCAGCTCATCGAGGAGGGGATGTTGGAGGAGCTGGACTACGGCCAGATTCCCAACTTCCAGCTCATCGACCCCCGGTTCCGCAACCTGCCCTACGACCCGGAAAACAGGTACACCGTGCCCTACACCTGGGGCACCCTGGGGCTGATCTACAACGCCAATATGGTGGACGGGGAGCTGGACAGCTGGAGCGTCCTGTACGACGACCAGTATGCCGGCAGCGTGCTGCTCATCAACAACTCCCGGGACGCCCTGGCCTCTGCCCTGCTCTACCTGGGGTACTCGGTGAACACCACCGACCAGGGGGAGATTCGGGAGGCCTTCCAGCTGATCGCCGACGCCAGCCGCCGCGGGGTGTTCCAGGCCAAGGTGATGGACCAGGTATTCCAGAAGATGGAGGGGGGCAACGCCGCCATCGCCACCTACTACGCCGGGGACTACCTCTCCATGCTGGACAACCAGGCGGACGGGGTGGACCTGCGCTACGTCATCCCCAAGGAGGGGGCCAACTGGTTTGTGGACGCCATGTGCGTCCTCAAGGACGCCCCCCACTACGACGAGGCCATGGAGTGGATCAACTTCATCGCCTCCACCAAGGCCAACCTGGCCAACATGGACTATATCTGGTACGCCTCCCCCAACAAGGAGGCCCTGGAGCAGTACCCCGCCTACTATGAGAAGCTGTACGGCGAGGAGCTGGACCCCGAGCTGTACGAGATCATGGCCGCCCCCGACCACGTGCTGGAGCGGTGTGAGAGCTATCTGGTGCTCCCCAAGGAAACCCGAAAGCTATACAACGACCTGTGGGTGGAGCTGGGCGCATAAAGAGCGCCGCCGGGGAACATGGATTTCCATTTTTCGCGCCTATGGCGCGAGCTCTGCGAGGCTTTTTTGACAGGCTGACCGCCGGGGCATCTGCCCCGGCGGTTTTTTCTGGAAATCCGCTTAGGATTTGACTATTTCCCGCCGATGTTGTATAATGTCTTGATTCTCTATGTGCAGGAGGTGGGCTCTGTGTGGCTGGCGGACCAATGGACGGATTATGAGCTGCTGGACTGCGGCCGGGGCGAGAAGCTGGAGCGCTGGGGGGACAAGCTGCTGGTGCGGCCAGACCCCCAGGCCATTTGGAACACCCCCCGCGCCCACCGGGGCTGGAAACGCCCCGACGCCCGGTACGCCCGGTCCAGCACCGGCGGCGGCCAGTGGGCGGACAAGAGCGTCCCCCAGCGCTGGCAGGTCCGTTACCGGGACCTCACCTTCAATGTGGGCCTGATGAACTTCAAGCACACCGGGGTGTTCCCCGAGCAGGGAGCCAACTGGGATTTCGCCCGGGAGCAGATCAAAAACGCCGGGCGGCCCGTCAGCGTGCTCAACCTCTTCGCCTACACCGGCGGAGCCACCATCGCCTGCGCGGCGGCGGGGGCGTCCGTCTGCCATGTGGACGCGGCCAAGGGCATGGTCCAGTGGGCCCGGGACAACGCCAAGTCCTCCGGCCTGGAGGACAAACCCATCCGCTGGATTGTGGACGACTGCGCCAAGTTCGTGGAGCGGGAAATCCGCCGGGGCAGGAAATACGACGCGATCATCATGGACCCGCCCTCCTACGGCCGCGGCCCCTCCGGCGAGGTGTGGAAGCTGGAGGAAAATCTGTACCCCTTTGTGGAGCTGGTGGCGGGGGTGCTGTCCGACGACCCGCTGTTTGTGATCTTGAACTCCTACACCACGGGGCTGTCCCCGTCGGTGCTCACCTATATGCTGCAAACCGTGGTGGGCGGCAAATTCGGCGGACGCACCGTCTCCGACGAGCTGGGCCTGCCTGTCACCGCCACCGGGCTGGCCCTGCCCTGCGGGGCCACGGGCCGATGGACGGCGGAAAGGGCCCGGTAATGGCGCACATCGCCCGGTATGTGTTCTACATGCTCCCCGGCTTCGGGGCGGGGCTGCTGGCGCACCTGCTTCTGCTCCTGCCGCGGCGCAGGCGTCTGGACACCCGAGGGCTGTCCAGCGGCACGGCCCGGGAAGGGGCCATGGCCTTGTTCTGGGCCTACTGCGGGGGCATGGCCGTCCTCACCCTGGTTCCCCAGCCCGGCTATGTGACCGCAGCCTTTCTGGGGCATGCCGCCCCCTATTTCGATGTAAGCGGCCTCTCCCGTCGGGTGAGCCTCATCCCCTTCTCCCAGCTGGACAGCCTGTTCAATATTCTGGGAAACATCGTTATGTTCCTCCCCTTCGGCTTTTTTGCCGCTTTGCTGTGGCGGGGCTTCGGCTGGAGGAGGGCTGTCCTTCTCAGCTTCGCCATCACTGCCTTGATCGAGTGCTGGCAGCTATTTGTAGGCCGGTACTTCGATGTGGACGACATTATATTCAACGCCCTGGGCGTGTTCTCCGGCTTTCTGCTGGGTGCGGCCCTGCGGCGGCTGTTTCCCCGGCTCGCGTCAGAGCTGGCCGTATCCCCAAAACTTTGATCTGATTGAGGTAGCTTCTATGGCTCAACCCATCCTGAAAACTGAAAACCTCACCTTCCGCTACACCACCGAGGAGGGCGTGGCCCCCACGGTGCTGGACGGGGTCTCCCTGTCCATACAGCCGGGGGAATTTGTGGCCATCCTGGGCCACAACGGCTCGGGCAAGTCCACCCTGGCCAAGCACTTCAACGCCATCCTCCTCCCCTCCGGGGGCAAGGTGTACGTGGACGGGCTGGACACCTGCGATGAGGACAGGCTGCTGGACATCCGCCGCCAGGTGGGCATGGTGTTTCAAAACCCGGACAATCAAATTGTCGCCAGCGTGGTGGAGGAGGACGTGGCCTTCGGCCCGGAGAACCTGGGGGTACCCTCGGAGGAAATCCGGGAGCGGGTGGATTCCGCTTTGGCCGCCGTGGGCATGACCGACTACGCCCGCCACGCCCCTCACCTGCTGTCCGGCGGGCAGAAGCAGCGGGTGGCCATCGCGGGCGTGCTGGCCATGCGCCCCCGGTGCATCGTGCTGGACGAGCCCACCGCCATGCTGGACCCGGTGGGGCGAAAAGAGGTGCTGGACACTGTAAAGCGCCTCAATGGGGAGGCCGGCATCACCGTGGTGCTCATCACCCACCACATGGACGAGGCCGCCCAGGCGGACCGTCTCATCGTCATGCACGACGGCCACATCGTGGCGGACGACAGCCCCGCGCTGGTGTTCCAGAACGTGGACGGCCTGCGCTCTTTGGGGCTGGAGGTGCCCGAGCCGGTGGCCCTGCTCTACGAGCTGCGGCAGGCGGGGGTGGACGTGCCCCTCACCGCGCTGACGGTGGATGAGTGCGCCGGGATTTTGAAGGAGCTGCTGGCGTAGCGCTGCAAATCCCCATTTATATGTATGAGTAAAGGCAGGGCGTAAAAATGATTCGGCCGATTCTTGCTTGTATAGACCCCTATAAGGCAGCAGAGGAATTTACTGCTGTTGGGTGGAATATTGATTTTTCGCAGCCTTGGGAGAGTGGTGACCCTTTGGTGGGGGTATCACTTTGCGGCAACTCTGTCCTGCTTGGTATCACGGAGGGATATGTTCCTGACAATCAGCTTTCACAAATTGGATGTGGAGTTGAACTCTACATGACTGTACCTGGTGGACAGCTCGAGCAGATATATGAGAACCATTTGGTGCTGAAACCAACTGCGCTGATGGTTCAGCCGTGGGGCGATACGGCATTTGAGGTCAAAATCAGTGGATATCAGTTTATGATTGCCGCTGTAAATTCCAGTTT